>NZ_JACHDM010000022.1:0-128856 GCF_014201065.1 Paraburkholderia sp. Cpub6 | reverse complement strand
CCAAAAATCAAGAGTAAACGCCCTTCACCCCGAAGTTTACAAGCACTAACCTGCTAAGACCCGTCGGTTAACGATGTCCTAATGCGATTGCCTTGCCTCCGACGCCCATCCCAGCGTCTTCCTCGACCCCTGCCATCGTCCATGCCGATCCGGGTAAACGCCTGCTGAACACCGTCCTGGCCCCCTCGCCGCCGCCGAAAGCTTACGTCTATAATCGTCCGTGGCTGATAAAGAACAAGAAGTTGCCGTCGCGCTGTACCGCTCACACACCCACGGAGACGAGACAAGCATGAGCGAAGCACCACACGGAGCCCCGATCAAAACCCCAGCACAGCTTATCGCCGCGGTCATCGCCGGGTTTGCTGTGCCCATCGTCATCATCGTTCTGCTCGCCGTCTACGTCGATAATTCGACGCGCACCGGCGCCGGCACCGACTCTCTCTCCGAAGCCGAAGTCACCTCCCGCATCCATCCGATCGCCCAAGTCGAGATTCGCGACGCCAACGCACCGCGCGTCTACAAGAGCGGCGAGGAAGTCTACAAGGCGGTCTGCTCGGCGTGTCACGCGTCGGGTGCCGCAGGCGCGCCGAAATTCACCAACACCGCCGACTGGGCGCCGCGCATCGCGCAGGGCTTCGACACGCTGTGGCACACCGCCCTGTCCGGCAAGGGCGCCATGCCGCCGCGCGGCGGCACGAGCCCCGACGACTACAGTGACTTCGAGATCGCGCGCGCGGTGGTCTATATGGCGAACAATTCGGGCGCGAGCTTCCCCGAGCCGGCGCAGCCGGCGGCGGGCGCGGCCGCGGCATCCGGTGCGACAGCGGCATCCGGTGCAGCAGGTGCATCGGATGCGGGCGCGGCCCAGGCCGCCGCGGCAATGGCCGCAATGGCCAACGTGCCGCAGACTCCCGCCCCGGCAGCAGGTGGCGCGCAAAGCGCGGACGCCTCGCAGGCCGGCAAAGCGCTGTATCAGTCGGTATGCCAGGCCTGTCACGCGGCCGGCGTGCTGAACGCGCCGAAGTTCGGCGACAAGGAAGCATGGGCGCCGCGCCTGAAGGACCCGATGGACACCGTCTATAACTACGCGCTGCACGGCAAGGGCGCGATGCCGCCGAAGGGCGGCTCGAACGCATCGGATGCGGACGTAAAGGCTGCGGTCGACTATATGGTCAGCGCGGTGAAGTAAAGCACGCGGCATCGGTCGTCGCTGAAATGAAAAATCCTTGCATGCGCTAACGCGATGCAGGGATTTTTTATGTGCAATCGCAAGCAAACGTACCTGGCGGGCACTTGCAGTCCCGCCCGCTCACGACTTCTGCAACAACGCCTTCAGGCTCGCGAGCCGGTCCTTCGGCGACATCGGCGCTTCTTCCGGTGTCGGCGGCGGCGCATCGTCGAGCAGCATTTCGTTGATGAAGCGCGACGCCTCGCAGACGACCGTCTCCCGCGCCCGCTTGCGCTTCTTGCACCAGTTCAGATGCAGGCTGCGCTGCGCGCGCGTGATCGCGACGTACATCAGCCGGCGTTCCTCCTCGATGCGCGCGTCGTCGATCGGCTCGTCGTCCGCGCCGCCCCGATGCGGCATGATGCCTTCCTCGACGCCGACCAGGAACACGTGCGGATACTCGAGCCCCTTCGACGCATGCACGGTCGACAGCCGCACCGCATCCGGATCTTCCTCGCGGCCTTCGAGCATCGACATCAGCGCGACCGTCTGGATCAGCCCGAGCAGGTTCTTGCCGGTGTCGTCGAAGCCGTCGGCGGTGTCGTAGCCGGTCGCTTCGCTGCCGCTGCCGTGCTCCGGCTCTTCCTTCGTGCCCTTGCGCTTGAGCCACTCGATGAACTCCAGCACGTTCTGCCACTTCGCCTGCGCCTGGCGTTCGTCGAACGCGTCGTACAGATACGCTTCGTAGTGGATCGCCTCCATCAGCTCATTGAGTAGCGTGCCCGCCGCGTCCTTCTCCGCGCGGTCGGTCAGGCGCTGCATGAAGTCGCAGAACGCGCGCATCGGCTCGATCTGACGCGGCGACAGACGCGCCTCGATGCCGCCCATGTAGACCGCCTCGAACAGCGACACCTTCGCCTGACCCGCGAACGCGCCGAGCGCCTCCAGCGTCGTATTGCCGACGCCGCGACGCGGTGTCGTGATCGCGCGGATGAACGCGGGATCGTCGTTCGCGTTGGCGATCAGACGCAGGTACGCGCAGATGTCCTTGATCTCGGCCTTATCGAAGAACGACTGGCCGCCCGACAGCACGTACGGAATCCGTTCGCGCCGCAGCACCTGCTCGAAGATGCGCGCCTGGAAGTTGCCGCGATAGAGGATCGCGTAGTCGCGGAAATTCGTGCGCCGCTCGAACTTGTGCGCGGACAGCCGAAACACGACGGACTCCGCCTCGTGCTCCTCGTCGTTGCAGCCCGTCACCGTGATCGTGTCGCCCATACCGTGCTCGGACCACAGCTTCTTCTCGAACAGCTTCGGGTTGTTCGCGATCACGTTGTTCGCGGCGCTCAGGATGCGCACCGTCGAGCGGTAATTCTGTTCGAGCTTGATCAGGTGCAGGTTCGGGAAATCCTTGCCGAGCTGGCCGAGGTTTTCGAGGGTCGCACCGCGCCAGCCGTAGATCGCCTGATCGTCGTCGCCGACCGCCGTGAACGCCGCGCGCTTGCCGGCCAGGAGCTTCACCAGTTCGTACTGGCATGCGTTGGTGTCCTGATACTCGTCGATCAGCAGATAGCGCAGCTTGTTCTGCCAGCGGTCGCGCACCTGCTCGTTGCTCGCGAACAGTTCGGCGGGCAGGCGGATCAGATCGTCGAAATCGACCGCCTGGTACGCGTGCAGCGTCGCCACGTAGTTGCGATAGACGATCGCCGCCTGATGCTCGTCCTCGGTCGAGGCGATCGCGATCGCCTGCTCGGGCATGATCAGGCCATTCTTCCACAGCGAGATGATCGACTGGATCTTGCGAATGAAGCCCTTGTCCGTCGAGCCGACCTGCTCCTGGATCATGCCGAAGCAGTCGTCGGAATCCATGATCGAGAACTGCGGCTTCAGGCCGACATGCTCCGCCTCCTGACGCAAAATCTGCACGCCGAGCGAGTGGAACGTACACACCGTCAGCTGGTTCACGGGCACCTTGCGGCCTTCCTTGCCGGGTGCGGTCAGCGTCTTGCCTTCGAGCAGCTTGCCGACGCGCTCGCGCATCTCCGCCGCGGCCTTGTTCGTAAACGTGACGGCGGCGATGTGGCGTGGCTCGAAGCCCTTCGCTTCGATCAGGTGCGCGATTTTCTGCGTGATCACGCGCGTCTTGCCGCTGCCGGCGCCGGCGAGCACGAGACAGGGACCGTCGAGATAACGGACCGCTTCACTTTGAGCGGGGTTCAGGCCTGCGGACATCGTTTGTGGATGGGTAATGCGGTTGAGGGCCGCTGAGGTCGGACCGGCGGGTGGCGCCGGCCAAAGGCCCGGGGCATGCTGCGCGGCGCAATGCGCGCGAGAGGTGCGATGCTAACATGGCCACTGCGATGGCCACTGCGATGGCCACTGCGATGGCCACTGCGATGACCACCGCGACGGACGCCCTCGTTGGATGCCTCGATGGTTCGGACGCCCCGACGGGCTGCGCGCAAGGCCGGCCGTCATGCTCAGCCCCCAGTCCAGCCCACAAATGCCACAATGATGAGATTGCGCGCCGCCGCCGCGGTGGCAAGGCGGCGCGCCGCTCCTCCAGGAAGACTCGCATGTCCGCATTGCTGAAAATTGGATTGATGGGCTACGGCTTCGCCGGTGCGACGTTTCACGCACCGGTGATCGAACACTGCGGACGCGCGAGGGTCGCCGCGATTGCGACCGGGCAATCCGAGCGCGCGCACGCCGACTATCCGCACGCGAAAATCGTCGCCGATCTCGACGCGCTGCTCGCGCTCGACGACATCGACTGCGTCGTGATCGCGACGCCCAACGACACCCACTTCGACCTCGCGCGCCGCACGCTCGAAGCCGGCAAGCACGTGGTCGTCGACAAGCCGGTCACGCTGAGCGCCGCCGATGCCCACACGCTTGCCAATATCGCGCTCGCGCGCGGCAAGCTGTTCGCGCCCTTTCATAACCGCCGCTGGGACGGCGATTTTCTGACCGTGCGCGATCTGCTCGCGCGCGTGGAACTGGGTCGCCTCACGCAGTACGAATCGCATTTCGACCGCTTCCGGCCGGGCGTGCGTCAGCGCTGGCGCGAAGACGTGACGCGCGGCGGCGGTCTGCTGTTCGATCTCGGCCCGCATCTGATCGACCAGGCGCTCGCCCTCTTCGGCCCGCCGAAGACCGTATCGGCGACGGTGCGCACCCATCGCGACGACGCAAGTGCACCCGACTACGTGCACATCCAGCTCGGCTACGACGAGTTCGAGGTCGTGCTGCACGCAAGCGCGTTGACCGCGTTGCCGGGAGCGCGCTTTGCTATCCACGGCACGCGCGGCAGCTACGTGAAGTACGGCCTCGACACCCAGGAAGATCAGCTGAAAGCGGGCCTGCGCCCCGGCGACGCAGGCTTCGGCGCCGGCAACAGCCCCGGCGTGCTGCGCGTGCTCGAAGGCGACGAGGAAGTCGAGTGCGAATTGCCGACCCGCAACGGCGAGTACGCAGGCTTCTATATTGCGTTGGCCGACGCGATCCAGAACCGCGTCGCATTTCCGATCAGCACGCGCGACGCGGTCGACGTGATGACGATCATCGAGCTGGCCGCGCGCAGTTCCGAGCAGGGCGTGCGACTGCCGTTCGAGCGGATTCGCTGAACCCCGCCCCGCTGCGCGTCGACACCGCACCACCACGATCTGTGTACCAAAAACGGGACCGCCTTTAGCGCCGCGAAGGCGGTCGGCGCGGGCTTTCCTGACGCTCCGGAAAGGAACATAACGTTACAAATTCGCCCGCTGCAGAGTCAGCGGGCATTCTTCGTCAGCCGTTGCTAGTGAGGTAGCAACCCAACACGACAACGACTCCGGGAGAATCCATGTCTCGAATCATCCGTGCCCTTGTTGCATGCGCGCTGCTCGGCTCCGTCGCCGCCTGCGTGGTAACGCCCCCGCCGGCGCCGCATCCGGGCCCGACTCCGCAGCAGATCGCGGACCAGCGTCTGCATCAGGTCGACGGCCGCATCGACAATCTCGCGCACCGTATCGATAACCGCGTGAATCAGGGCTATTACCCGCCGCCGCAAGGCGCCGCGCTGCATCACCGTCTCGAGACGATCCGCCAGGAAGCGCATGACATGGCCGCCCAGCATGGCGGCGGTTTGTCCGCGGAAGAACAGCGCGTGCTGAATCAGGAACTGGACAATGCGGCTCACGCGATCGGCGAGTGAGTCAGCGAACAAGTGGGCAAACCGAATCGGCAAACGAGCCACCAGGTGAGCCCCCACTACCGCTCATCGTGCGGTCACGGATGGCACCGGGAGAAGCAACTGAAAAGCGCGGGCACCACGGTCCGCGCTTTTCTTTTTGACGCCCCCGAACAGCCACAGCCGGCCCCACACCGCTCCCGGGCCTTTATTTGACAAGCCCCGGCCCGTCGCGTAAATTCGCCGCACGCGTCGGGAGAGCGTGCTGGCAGGCGAAAAATCGCAGGCCGCGCCGCCGAAGGGGCACACCCGCAAACTCTCAGGCAAAAGGACCGACCGCGTCGAAAAACCCGTCTTCCGGCGGCTTTTTCGCACTCTGGAGAGCGGCAGTAGCCATCCGCGTCGCACCTCGTGCACCGCAGGCAGGCTGCCCACCGAAGGGGCGCGCGTTTCACCGTGACGGATCGAGCTCATTGAGCCAGTCGCGGCGGCGCAATCTCTCAGGTATCGAGGACAGAGGGGTCATGCAGAACCACGCTCGCAGGCACACGGCCGCGAGGCAGTGCGCCGCATGGCCTTTTTTGTTTCGCGAGATGCCCGAGGCCCCATGACCGAACTCAAACACACCCCGCTCCACGCCGCTCACCGCGCGCTCAATGCTCGCATGGTCGACTTCGGCGGCTGGGACATGCCCGTCAACTACGGCTCGCAGATCGAGGAACATCGCGCGGTGCGCACCGACGCCGGCATGTTCGACGTGTCCCACATGTGCGTGGTCGACTTCACCGGCGAGCGCGTCCGCGCGTTCTTCGAATACGCGCTCGCGAACAACGTCGCGAAGCTGCAAACGCCGGGCCGCGCGCTCTACTCCTGCATGCTGAATCCGAACGGCGGCGTAATCGACGATCTGATCGTCTATTACTTCGCCGAAGACCACTTCCGCGTGGTCGTCAACGCCGGCACCGCCGACAAAGACATCGCCTGGTTCGGCCAGCTCAACGCGGGCGGCTTCGGTCTCACCATCACGCCGCGCCGCGATCTGGCGATCGTCGCCGTGCAAGGCCCGAACGCACGCGAAAAGGCCTGGCAAACCGTGCCGGCCGCGCGCGCCGCGACTGAAACGCTGAAGCCGTTCAACGCCGCGCGCGTCGACGGCACGCCGTTCGGCGAGCTGACCGTCGCGCGCACCGGCTATACCGGCGAAGACGGCTTCGAGATCATCGTGCCGGCTACCCACGTCGAAGCGCTGTGGAATGCGCTCGCGGCCCACGGCGTGCGCCCGGCCGGTCTCGGCGCGCGCGATACGCTGCGCCTCGAAGCCGGCATGAACCTGTATGGCCAGGACATGGACGACAATGTCTCGCCGCTCGACGCCGGCCTCGCATGGACCGTCGACCTGGCCTCGCCGCGCGAGTTCGTCGGCAAGAGCAGCCTCGCAGCCGACGGCTCGCGCGCCGCGTTCGTCGGCCTGATCCTGCTGAAGGAAAACGGCAAGGCCGCGGGCGTGCTGCGCGCGCATCAGAAAGTCGTCACGCCGCACGGCGACGGCGAAATCACCAGCGGCACGTTCTCGCCGACCATGCAGGAATCGATCGCCTTCGCGCGCGTGCCGAAGGGCGTGCAGCCGGGCGACACCGTGCACGTCCAGATTCGCGACAAAGCCTGTCCCGCAAGCGTGGTAAAACTGCCGTTCGTGCGCAACGGCAAGGTGCTGGCGGTCTAAGCGGCCGGCGCACGCCCCTACATTCAAACACTACCGAACATACCGTTCAGGAGCATCCAATGAGCATCCCGGCCGAACTGAAATACACCGAATCGCACGAATGGGTCCGCACCGAAGCGGACGGCACGCTGACGGTCGGCATCACCGACCACGCGCAGGAAGCGCTCGGCGACATCGTCTTCTTCGAAGTCCAGGAACTCGGCAAGTCCGTGACCGCGGGCGACACAGTCGCCGTGATCGAATCGGTGAAGGCCGCCTCCGATATCTACGCGCCGGTCTCGGGCGAAGTCATCGAGGCGAACACGACCGTCGCGGACTCGCCGGACACCGTCAACAGCACGCCGTACGACAGCTGGCTGTTCAAGATCAAGCCGGCCGCCGATGCGTCGCTCGACCGTCTGCTCGACGCCGAGGCCTACGCGAAGTCGATCGGCGCCTGAGTCGCCTTCTGTTTTAACCGTCAGGCGCGGCGCTCGCACAACGGCGCGCCGCGCCGCCAGGAACACCCATGAAGCTCGAACACCCGGATCGTCTGATGAACCGCACTCCTCTCTCGCTCGCCGCGCTCGAAGTGCACGACGCCTTCGCCGAACGGCATATCGGCCCGGATACGGCCGACCAGCAAGCGATGCTCGAAGCACTCGGCTTCGCGTCGCGCGCGGCATTGATCGACGCCGTCATCCCGAAGACGATCCGCCGCACCGAAACGCTGCCGCTCGGCCCCTTCGCGCAACCGAAGAGCGAAGCCGAAGCGCTCGCCGCCTTGCGCGCGCTCGCGGACAAGAACCAGGTGTTCCGCTCCTACATCGGCCAGGGCTATTACAACGCCCATACGCCGACGGTGATCCTGCGCAACGTGCTCGAAAATCCGGCGTGGTACACCGCGTACACGCCGTACCAGCCTGAGATTTCCCAAGGCCGTCTGGAAGCGCTCCTGAACTTCCAGCAGATGGTCACCGACCTGACCGGCCTCGCGATCTCGAACGCATCGCTGCTCGACGAAGCGACCGCCGCCGCCGAAGCGATGACGCTGCTACAACGCGTCGGCAAGCCGAAGTCGAACGTGTTCTTCATTGCCGACGACGTGCTGCCGCAGACCATCGAGGTCGTGAAGACGCGCGCGACGCCGGTCGGCATCGAAGTGAAAGTCGGCCCGGCCGCTGAAGCCGCCGACGCCAACGCATTCGGCGTGCTGCTGCAATACCCGGGCGTGAACGGCGACGTGCGCGACTACCGCGCGCTGACCGAAGCGATCCACGCGGCGGGCGGCCATGTCGTCGTCGCCGCCGACCTGCTCGCGCTGACGCTGCTTACGCCGCCGGGCGAATGGGGCGCGGACGTCGCGGTCGGCAATACGCAGCGTTTCGGCGTGCCGGTCGGCTTCGGCGGCCCGCATGCCGCGTACCTCGCGGTGCGCGACGAATTCAAGCGGCAAATGCCGGGACGTCTGGTCGGCGTAACCGTCGACGCGCAAGGCAACCCCGCGCTGCGTCTCGCGCTGCAAACGCGCGAGCAGCACATCCGCCGCGAGAAGGCGACCTCGAACGTGTGTACCGCGCAGGCGCTGCTCGCGATCATGGCGAGCATGTACGCGGTCTATCACGGCCCGCGTGGCCTGAAGACGATCGCACTGCGCGTCAATCGCATCGCCACGCTGCTCGCCGAAGGCGCGAAGCAGCTTGGCTATAAGCTCGTCAACGAAACTTTCTTCGACACGCTCACGTTCGACACCGGCGCACGCACGCAAGCGCTGCACGACGCGGCGACGGCCAGGCGCATCAACCTGCGCCACGTGAGCGCGACGCAAGTCGGCCTGTCGATCGACGAAACCACCACGCGCCACGATCTGGCCGACCTGCTCGCGGTGTTCGCTCAAGCGGCCTTCACGAGCGACGTGCCGCAAGTCGACGCGCTCGACACCGCGCTCAACGCATCGAACTCCGCGTCGGTGCCGGCCGCGCTCGAACGCACGAGCGCGTACCTGACGCATCACGTGTTCAACCGTCATCATTCGGAAACGGAAATGCTGCGCTATCTGCGCAGTCTGTCGGACAAGGACCTCGCGCTCGATCGCTCGATGATCCCGCTCGGCTCCTGCACGATGAAGCTGAATGCGACGTCGGAAATGCTGCCGGTCACCTGGCCCGAGTTCGGCCAGATCCATCCGTTCGCACCGACCGAACAAACCGTCGGCTACCGCGAGATGATCGATCAGCTCGAAGAGATGCTGGTCGCCGCGACCGGCTATGCGGCCGTGTCGCTGCAGCCGAACGCGGGCTCGCAGGGCGAGTACGCGGGTCTTTTGATCATCCACGCCTATCACGCGTCGCGCGGCGAAGCGCATCGCGATGTCTGTCTGATTCCCGCTTCGGCGCACGGCACGAACCCGGCGTCGGCGCAAATGGCCGGCATGCAGGTCGTGGTCGTGGCATGCGACGCGCAGGGCAACGTCGATATCGAAGACCTGAAGAAGAAGGCCGCGCAGCACGCCGATAAGCTCGCGGCGATCATGATCACGTACCCGTCGACGCACGGCGTGTTCGAGCAGAACGTCCGCGAAATCTGCGAGATCGTGCATGCGCACGGCGGCCAGGTGTACGTGGACGGCGCGAACATGAACGCGATGGTCGGCCTGTGCGCGCCGGGTCAGTTCGGCGGCGACGTCTCGCATCTGAACCTGCACAAGACCTTCTGCATTCCGCACGGCGGCGGCGGACCGGGCGTCGGTCCGGTCGCGGTCGGCGCGCATCTCGCGCAGTTCCTGCCGAACCAGACTTCGTCGAGCTACCAGCGCTCGGAGGATGGCATCGGCGCGGTGTCGGCCGCGCCGTACGGCTCGGCGTCGATCCTGCCGATCTCGTGGATGTACATCGCGATGATGGGCGCGAAGAATCTGACCGCCGCGACCGAAACCGCGATCCTCAACGCGAACTACGTCGCCAACAAGCTCGCGCCGCACTATCCGGTGTTGTACTCGGGCCCCGGCGGCCTCGTCGCACACGAGTGCATTCTCGATCTGCGTCCGATCAAGGACACGAGCGGCATCACCGTCGACGACGTCGCGAAGCGCCTCGCCGACTATGGCTTCCACGCGCCGACGATGAGCTTCCCGGTACCGGGCACGCTGATGGTCGAACCGACCGAGTCGGAGTCGAAGGAAGAGCTCGACCGCTTCATCGAGGCGATGATCGCGATCCGCGAGGAAATCCGCGCGGTCGAGGAAGGCCGCGCGGACCGCGAGGACAATCCGCTGAAGCACGCGCCGCACACGGCGGCGGTCGTGATCTCGGACGACTGGAAGCACGCGTATGCGCGCGAGACCGCCGCCTACCCGCTGAAGACACTGATCGCGAACAAGTACTGGCCGCCGGTCGGTCGCGCGGACAACGTGTACGGCGATCGCAACCTGTTCTGCTCGTGCGTGCCGATCGCCGATTACGAGTAAGCAGCGCGAGTCGGCCAGACGTCATGCGCGGCGCTGCGAAGGTCCGTCGGCGTCCGCGAGCGGTCCACCCGCGGTCCTGTCGTTGAAAGCCGCAACCGGCTAACATCACACACCGAATCAGCCTAACGAGGAGTTTCGCATGGCGCGAAAGGTGCGATTGATGCAAAGCCGGGCCGAGGCGGCAGGCGTCCGTCCGTGGCGGCCCGCTTACGCGGTACTGTTGGCCGCAGCGGCCGCGTTGCTGCCGCTGCGCGCGGCGCAGGCCGCGATGAATTTCTGCGCGGCGCCGGCGCTGCAAACGAGCGAGCGCACCAATGCCGACCCCGGCGTCAAGGCGCTCGTCGCCAACGTGCAGGCACATCTGAACGAGCAGCCGCATGCGCTCGCCAAATTGCACACCGAGGGCACGCTGCCGCACGAGGGCATCTACGATCAGAGCGTCGAAGCGGAGAAGGATCTCGACCTGCTGCGCGACGCCGCGCTCGCGTGGCGCGCGACCAGCGACGACCGCTTCCTGAAGCTCGTCGACCGTCTGCTGTACGCGTGGGTCACGACCTATCAGCCGAGCTTCGATCCGATCGACGAAACGCGTTTCGAAGGTCTGATCCTCGCGTACGACATGACCGCGAGCGCGTTGCCCGTCAAAACGCGCAACGCGGCGATGGCGTTTCTGACGAAGCTCGCGAACGGCTACATCGCGCAGATCGACGCGCAGCCGCGGCCGCTCACGGGCACGTTCCGCAACAATTGGCAAAGCCACCGCATCAAGCTGATCGCGATGGCGGCATTCACGCTCGACAACCGCAAGATGATCAACGCCGCGCAGCGGCTGTTCGTCGAGCATATCGGCGACAACATCGCCCCGGACGGCTCGACGATCGACTTCGGCGAGCGCGATGCGCTGCACTACGTGACCTACGATCTGCAACCGCTGGTGACGGCCGCGCTCGCCGCGCGCCGCCACAACCGCAACTGGCTGCAGGAGAAGGGCGCGAACGGCGCGACGCTGCTCGCCGCGCTGAATTGGCTCGTGCCGTTTGCTACCGGCGGTCAGACGCATGAGGAATTCGTGCATTCGAACGTCGCGTTCGATGCAAAACGTCGCGAGGCCGGCTTGCCCGGCTATTCGGGTCAGTGGGATCCGAAGAACGCGACGGAACTGTTTCACCTGGCGGCCCGTCTCGACGGACGCTTTACGCCAGTCGCGCTGCAGCTCGCACCGACGCCGCCCGCGTGGCTCGCCGTGTGCTTGCCGCTGCCGGCGCGCTAAACTCTTTATCTATAGGCAGGGAGCAGTACATGGCAGTCAGCGTCTTCGATCTCTTCAAAATCGGCATTGGTCCGTCGAGCTCGCACACGGTCGGGCCGATGCGCGCGGCGCTGATGTTCGTCCAGGGACTCGAGCGCGACGGGCTGCTCGCTTCCACCGCGTCGGTGAAAGCGGAGCTGTACGGCTCGCTCGGCGCGACCGGCAAGGGCCACGGCACCGATCGCGGCGTCATGCTGGGCCTGATGGGCGACGCGCCCGACACCGTCGATCCCGAGACGATCGCGCAACGGCTCGAAGCAGTGCGCACGTCGCGCCAACTCGCGCTGCTCGGCACGCACGAGGTGCCCTTCGTGCAGAAAGAGCACATCGCGTTTTATCGTCAGGCGCTGCCCGAGCATCCGAACGGCCTGAAGCTATTCGCCTTCGATGCGCAAGGGGCGACGCTGCGCGAGTCGACCTATCTGTCGGTCGGCGGCGGCTTCGTCGTGACGGCCGGCGCGCCGAACACGAAGGTATTGAGCGCCGTCGATCAGCTTCCGCATTCGTTCCGTACCGGCAACGAATTGCTCGCGCTGTGTGCGGCGAGCGGCAAGAGCATCGCGCAGCTGATGTGGGAAAACGAGCGCGTCTGGCACAGCGAGGAAGAAACGCGCGCGGGTCTGCTGAAGATCTGGGACGTGATGCAATCATGCGTCGCGCGCGGATGCGGCATCAACAATCCCGATGCCGATGGTCACTTGCCCGGACCTTTCCAGGTGAAGCGGCGCGCGCCGCAGCTGTATCGCGCGTTGACGGGCAACCCTGAGCGCGCGTTGCAGGATCCGCTGTCCATGGTCGACTGGATCAACCTGTACGCGATCGCCGTCAACGAAGAGAACGCGGCGGGCGGGCGCGTCGTCACCGCGCCGACCAATGGCGCGGCCGGCATCATTCCGGCGGTGCTGCATTACTACACGCGCTTCATGCCGGGCGCGAACGAGCAGGGCGTGATCGACTTCCTGATGACGGCCGCCGCGATCGGCATCCTGTACAAGCTGAATGCGTCGATCTCCGGTGCGGAGGTGGGCTGTCAGGGTGAAGTCGGCGTCGCATGCTCGATGGCCGCGGGCGCGCTGGCCGCCGTGATGGGCGGCACGCCGAAGCAGGTCGAGAACGCCGCGGAAATCGGCATGGAGCACAACCTCGGGCTCACCTGCGATCCGGTCGGCGGCATGGTGCAGATTCCGTGCATCGAGCGCAACGCGATGGCATCGGTGAAGGCGGTCAATGCCGCGCGCATGGCGTTGCGCGGCGACGGCAGCCACTACGTGTCGCTCGATTCGGTGATCAAGACGATGCGCGAAACCGGCGCGGACATGAAGACCAAGTACAAGGAAACGTCGCGCGGCGGCCTCGCGGTAAATATCGTCGAGTGTTGAGTCGCTGAGCGCGGTATTCAATTGCGTGCGATCGCATCGGAAAAGCGCGGGCCTTGCGGCTCGCGTTTTCATTTGCGCGATCGTGTTGCGCGCACGCCGATCGAACAGTTGCGCTGCGCCATGACAGCGCCCACGTGCTCGGCGTAAGCTGTCGAAGTGCCCATCGGCCGCTGTTGCACGTTCCGCCGATGCGGCTCCGTCCCAACGCACCCACGCACTGCCAGGAGGCTTCTTCGCAATGTCGCTGCCGAATGCTCCCGCTGCCAATTCCGCTTCCAATTCCGTTATCGCTTCCCATACCGCACGCACGACCGGCGCGCGCCTCGTCGTCGAGGCGTTGCTCACACACGGCGTCGAGCGCGTGTTCTGCGTCCCCGGCGAAAGCTTTCTCGCCGTGCTCGATTCGCTGCACGACGAAACCGGGCGCATCCAGACGGTCGTCTGCCGTCACGAAGCCGCGGCCGCGAACATGGCCGAAGCGCTCGGCAAGCTGACCGGCCGCCCGGGTGTCGCACTCGTCACGCGCGGGCCGGGCGCGACGCATGCGTCGATCGGCGTTCATACTGCGTTTCAGGACTCCACGCCGATGATTCTGCTGATCGGTCAGTGCGCGCGCGAACATCTCGATCGCGAGGCCTTTCAGGAGATCGACTACCGGCGCATGTTCGGTCAGATGGCGAAGTGGGTCGCGCAGATCGACGACCCGAAGCGCATCCCCGAATATCTGAGCCATGCGTTTCATACGGCCACCTCGGGGAGGCCCGGGCCGGTCGTGCTGGCGCTGCCCGAAGACGTGCTGAGCGATGCCTGCGACGCGGTACCTGGCGCACCCGCTTATCACCGCGTGGCGGCATCGCCATCGGCCGCGCAGATCGCGAAGCTGCGCGAGTTGCTCGAAGACGCGCAACGGCCGATGGTGATCGCCGGCGGCAGCGGCTGGACAGAGGCCGCGTGCGCGGACCTGCGGCGTTTCATCGAAAACTGGCAGTTGCCGATTGGCCTCGCGTTCCGCTTCCAGGACACCTTCGACAACGAGCATCCGAACTATGCGGGCGACGTCGGTCTCGGCATCAATCCGGCGCTCGCTCAGCGCATTCGCGACGCGGACTTGCTGCTCGCGCTCGGTCCGCGCCTCGGCGAAGCGACGACCAACGGCTACACGCTGCTCGACATCCCGAAGACGAAGCAGACGCTCGTGCACGTGCATCAGGGCGCGGAAGAACTGGGCCGCGTATATGCGGCCGATCTGCCGATCGTCTCGGGCATGCCTGAGCTTGCGGCGATGCTTGCGGAACTGGAACCGTCGTCGTCCGGCAGGCTCGCCTGGGCGGGTGCCGCTGAAGAAGCGCACCGCGCGTACCTGGATTGGCGCGAGCCGCGCCCAATTCCCGGCGACGTGCAGATGGGCGAAGTGATCCAGCAGTTACGCGCCCACTTGCCCGACGACGCGATCCTCACGAACGGCGCGGGCAATTACGCGACGTGGCTGCATCGGCATTTCTCGTATCGGCACTTCCGTTCTCAGCTCGCGCCGACGAGCGGCGCGATGGGCTACGGCGTGCCGGCGGCGCTCGCGGCAAAGTCGCTGTATCCCCAGCGCGCGGTGGTCGCGCTCGCCGGCGACGGCTGCTTCATGATGGCCGCGCAGGAGCTCGCGACAGCGATGCAGTACGACCTGCGCGTGCTGTTCATCGTCGTCAACAACAGCCAATTCGGGACGATCCGCATGCATCAGGAGCGACACTATCCGCATCGCGTGCATGGCACCGGGCTCAAGAATCCGGACTTCGCGGCATTCGCGCGATCGTTCGGCGCGCATGGGGAAACCGTTGAACGTACCGGGGATTTTTTGCCGGCGTTGCAACGCGCGATCGAATCGCAGTTGCCGGCCGTGATCGAAATTCGCATGCCGCAGGAAGCGAGCACGCCCGCGGCGACGCTCGAGATGATTCGTGAGCAGGGGAGGAAGATGCGCGGGCAGTGAAAATCGCCCCGTGGCCTGACAGCGTGTCGAATGCGCCGCCCATAAAAAAACCCCGCCGGAGCGGGGTTTTCTATTATCAACCGTAGTCAGCAAAAAACTTACTTGCCGCCCACGCTTTGCAGCGTCGTCCACTTGCCATCGACGACCTTGTACAGCGTGATACCACCGTTCTTCAGATCGCCGCGCGTGTCGTACGCGAGGTTGGCCGACGTCACGGCCGGCTTCGACGTCCTGGCGAGCACCGGCAGGTACCTGGCAGGATCGGTCGAGTTCGCGTTCTTCATCGCGGTGAACATCGCCATCGCGCCATCGAACGCGTACGGCGAGTACGTTTGCACGTCTTCGTTGAAGCGCGCCTTGTACTTCTCGACGTATGCCTTGCCGCCCGGCATTTCTTCGAGCGGCAGACCGGCGAGCGAAGCCACCGTGCCGTTCGCCGCATCGCCGGCGAGCTTGATGAAGGTCGGCGTGTGGACCATTTCGCCGCCCATCAGCGGCGCCTTCACGCCGAGCTGCTTCATCTGCTTGACCATCGGTGCTGCTTGCGAATCCGCGCCGCCGTAATAGATCAGATCCGGGTTCGACGACTTCAGCTTGGTCAGGATCGACTTGAAGTCGACGGCCTTGTCGTTCGTGTATTCGCGATCGACGATCGTCGCGCCTGCCGCCTTCGCAGCCTTCTCGAACTGATCCGCAAGACCCTGGCCGTAAGCGGTGCGATCGTCGACGATCGCGATCTTCTTCATGCCGAGGTTCTTCACCGCGAACGTGCCTGCGACCGAGCCTTGCTGCGTGTCGGACGTCATCATGCGGAAGGTTGTCTTGAAGCCCTGCTGCGTGTATTCCGGCGCCGTCGCCATCGCGATCTGCGGAATGCCCGCGTTCGCGTAGATGCGCGAGGCCGGAATCGTCGTGCCCGAGTTGAAGTGGCCCAGCATGCCCTTGATGCCATCATCCACGAGCTTCTGCGCGACCGTCGTGCCGGTGCGCGGGTCGGCCTGGTCGTCGGCCGAGTCGAGCACGATGCGAACCTGCTTGCCGCCGATCACCGGCTTCGTCGCGTTGAACTCTTCGACCGCGAGCGTGATGCCGTTCTGGAAGTCCTTGCCATAGTGCGCCTGTGCGCCGGTCATCGGACCGGCGAAACCGATCTTCACGTCTTCCGTCGATTGAGCGTTGGCCGTCCCCGCCAGCGACATGGCGGCAACCAGAGCTGCGCCTGCCAGCTGTTTCATTTTGTGTTGCATAGGTTCTCCTTGATACCAGGTGTGGATGAAGCGGTGTCGGGGTCGCCGCGCCGCTTCCTTTCTATTGAATAAATCGCCGAGGTTCGCTCAACCGATCGTCATCAAATTCGCATTGCCGCCTGCCGCCGCGGTATTCACGCTGACCGAGCGCTCGGTGAGCAGACGCTCGAGCGCGTAGTCCTCGTCGCCGCTCGCGAGCGCACGGGCCGCGACGCCCTGCACCGACACGATCGGCCCCGCGCGCTTCGCGACCTCCTTCACGAGCGCGAGCAGCTCATCGCTGTCGCCTTCGAACAGCACGGCGTCGAACGGCGCGTCGGCGCTCTTCTTCACGCTCGCGTGGGCCTTCAGCGACGCCGGCAATTGCGAAACCAATTGTTCACCGGCCGCGCCCTCGAACAACGCACGATTTCCCGTAGCCAGCGCCGCCGCGAACTGCACGCGCGCGCCGCTCGCCGTCGACGCGATACACAGCACCGTGCCGCGCGGGCCCAGCGTGTACGTATTGCGCTCGCCGGTCGGCCCCGACATTACCGCGGTCGCGCCCGCCGGCACATGCGACAGATAGCCGTCGCAACGCGCGGCAAGCTGCGGCTCGCGCTCGGCGATCAGCCAGTCGCGCAACGCGGTCAGCGCGGCCGCCGGATTGTCGCCCTGTTCTGCAGCCTGCGCCGCCTGCGGTACTTCGACCACCAGCGCCTGCGCGAGCGACTTCGGCAAACCAGCCGGACGCGTTGCGAGCAGACGCTGCAGATATAACGCACCGCCGGCCTTCGGCCCCGTACCCGACAGTCCTTCGCCACCGAACGGCTGCACCCCGACCACCGCGCCGATCACGTTGCGGTTCACGTAGATGTTGCCTACGTGTGCGCGGCTGATCACGTGCGCGATCGTTTCGTCGATGCGCGTGTGGATGCCGAGCGTCAAACCGTAACCCGTCGCGCGAATCTGTTCGAGCAGCTTGTCGAGCTGGCTGCGGCGATAGCGCACCACGTGCAGCACCGGACCGAACACTTCGCGCTTCAGCTCGTCGATGCTGTCGAGCTCGATCAGCGTCGGCGGCACGAAAGTACCCTGCGTCGCGCCCTCCGGCAGCGGCAATTGCTCGACCTTGCGGCCCTTGTCGCGCATCGCCGCGATGTGGGCGTCGATGCCGCGCTTCGCGTCCAGGTCGATCACCGGGCCGACGTCGGTCGACAGCCGATCCGGGTTGCCGAGCGCGAGCTCGCGCATCGCGCCTGTCAGCATTTCGAGCGTGCGGTCCGCGACATCGTCCTGCAGACAAAGAACGCGCAACGCCGAACACCGTTGACCGGCGGAGTCGAAAGACGACTGCAGCACGTCGGCGACGACCTGCTCGGCGAGCGCCGACGAGTCGACGATCATCGCGTTCTGGCCGCCGGTTTCGGCGATCAGCGGAATCGGCTTGCCATCCGGATCGAGTCGGCCGGACAGCGTCTTGTTGATCAGACGCGCGACTTCGGTCGAGCCGGTAAACATCACCGCACGCGTGCGCGGATCGGCGACCAGCGCGGCTCCGACCGTCTCGCCATTGCCCGGCAGCAGTTGCACCGCGCCCGCCGGCACGCCCGCTTCACGCAGAATTCGCACCGCTTGAGCTGCGATCAGCGGCGTCTGCTCGGCCGGTTTCGCGAGCACCGTGTTGCCGGCCGCGAGCGCGGCGGCCACCTGGCCCATGAAAATCGCCAGCGGGAAATTCCACGGGCTGATACAGACCACCGGACCGAGCGGCCGATGCGTGTCGTTCGAAAACTCGTCGCGGATCTGCGTCGAGTAGTAGCGCAGGAAGTCGATCGCTTCGCGGATCTCCGCGACCGCGTTGGCGAGCGATTTGCCCGCTTCGCGCACCACGAGGCCCATCAGCGTGTGCATCTGCGCTTCGAGCAGATCCGCGGCACGCGCGAGGCAATCCGCGCGCGCCTCGACCGGCGTCGCCTGCCAGATCGGCGCGGCGGCCACCGCATGGCCGAGCGCGGCGCTCACATGCTCCGCCGTCGCTTCGACGACCGTGCCGACGAGATCACGCTGGTCGGCCGGGTTGCGCACGTCACGCCCGGCGCCGACCGCGATCTGGTTGTCTTCGAGCATTGGGGCGGCGCGCCACGGATGATGCGCGCTCGCGAGCAGCGCCGACGACAGCGACGCGAGCCGATGCTCGTTCGACAGATCGAAGCCCATCGAATTGAGCCGTTGCGCGCCATACAGATTGCGCGGCAGCGGAATGCGCGCGTGTGGCGCGCCGAGCGGCACGATCCTCGACGCTTCCTCGACCGGATCGGCGACCAGGTCCTTGATCGCGACGGATTCGTCGGCGATGCGGTTCACGAACGACGTGTTCGCGCCGTTCTCGAGCAGCCGGCGCACGAGGTACGCGAGCAGCGTCTCATGCGTACCGACCGGTGCGTACACGCGGCACGGGCGGTTCAGCTTGTCGCGGCCGGTGACTTCTTCGTAGAGCTGCTCGCCCATGCCGTGCAGGCACTGGAACTCGTACTGGCCGGGGTAGTAGTTATTGCCTGCGAGCTGATAGATCGCCGACAGCGTGTGCGCGTTGTGCGTCGCGAACTGCGGATAGACGGCATCGGGCGCGCCGAGCAGTTTCTTCGCGCAGGCGAGGTACGACACGTCGGTGTAGACCTTGCGCGTGTAGACCGGATAGCCTTCGAGGCCGTCGACCTGCGCGCGCTTGATTTCCGTATCCCAGTACGCGCCCTTCACGAGCCGCACCATGACACGGTGACGGCTGCGGCGCGCCAGATCGATCAGGTAGTCGATCACGAACGGGCAGCGCTTCTGATACGCCTGCACGACGAAGCCGATGCCGTTCCAGCCTTGCAGCTCCGGATCGAAGCACAGCGCTTCGAGCAGGTCGAGCGAGAGTTCGAGGCGGTCGGCTTCTTCGGCGTCGATATTGAGGCCGATGTCGTAGCGGCGCGCAAGGATCGCGAGCGAACGCACGCGCGGCAGCAGCTCGCTCATCGTGCGTTCCTGCTGCGCGCGCGAGTAGCGCGGATGCAGCGCCGACAGCTTGATGGAGATGCCGGGGCCCTCGTAGATGCCGCGGCCGCCCGCGGCCTTGCCGATCGCGTGGATCGCCTGCTCGTACGACGCGTAGTAGCGCTGCGCGTCGGCCTCGGTGGTGGCCGCTTCGCCGAGCATGTCGTATGAATAGCGGAAACCGCGCGCCTCGTACTTGCGGCTGTTCGCGAGCGCTTCGGAAATGTTCTCGCCGGTCACGAACTGCTCGCCCATCAGGCGCATCGCCATGTCGACGCCCTTGCGGATCAGCGGCTCGCCGCCCTTGCCGATCAGGCGCGTGAGCGCCGACGACAGGCTCGTCTCGCTATTGGTCGTCACCAGCTTGCCGGTGATCATCAGGCCCCAGGTCGCCGCGTTGACGAACAGCGACGGCGCCTGGCCGACGTGCGATTTCCAGTCGCCCTTGCTGATCTTGTCGCGGATCAGCGCGTCGCGGGTCGCGCGGTCGGGAATGCGCAGCAGCGCCTCGGCGAGGCACATCAGTGCGACGCCTTCCTGGCTCGACAGCGAAAATTCGTGGATCAGCCCTTCGACGCCGCCGCCCTTGCTCTTCGAGCGCAGCGTTTCGACGAGCTTGCCGGCCATCGCCTGCACGTCGCCGGCGAGGTTGGCCGGCAGACGCGCCTGGCCGAGCAGGAACGGCACGCACTCGGGTTCAGGGCGGCGATATGCGGCGGTGATCGCCGCGCGCAGCACCGACTGCGGTTGCACGTTCTGCGCAAAATCGAGAAACGGATGGGATGCGCCGTCTTCCTCGTTCTCGACCGCCGCGCCGTCGGCGAGATCGGCCGTGCCGGCCGCGCCTGACAGTTCGGGCGGCAACTGGCCGTGCTCGATCTTTTCGAGGTAGGCGAAAATCGCCTGCTTGATCAACCAGTGCGGGGTGCGCTCGAGGCGGGTGGCGGCATCTTTGAGCCGGGAACGCAAGAGGTCGTCGACCTTGACGCCAAGAGTGGTGCTAGCCATGTTTCCTTCTTTGATACCGGGCGCGAGCCTGGCGAAAGACTAAAAGTTGGGCGAATCGTACGCCTCCAAATAAAAAGGTGCAACCAAATCGGCAGGTTGGTTGCACCCCGTCGGAAGCCTTATGGAACAGGGGTTTCCGGGCGGTGACCGACAGTCGGACCGGGGTGTTTTCGATCGGTACTTTCCCTGGCGTGATTCTTTTTGAAATAAGCCTTATCAAACGACTTCGCGCGCCGATATACAGAAGCACGATGACGGACGGCCCGAAACGTCGGTTTCAGGGCACGCAGAAAAGATAAACGGGGTTCTCGAGGGTTGGTGTAATGGAAAAGTGGCTGGTAATACTGGGCATCTGGGCGATGTGCGCGGCCTGTGCGGTGTTTTTCATTCGAGGCGCGACAAGGGGCTCGAATCGGCGCGAAGAGGAGCGCAAGCGTGCGAGCGCGGCCTCGCGTGGATCGGCGGGCAATACGCGAAACGCGCTGAACGACTGAGATCAGGAGAGGGCGCGCAACGGCTCATGAAGCCGGATGCGCGCGAGTGTGGGGATTCGCGACTGGATTGGCGCGGGGATTTGCGCCTGAAGATCGCTGTTGGATCAGCGCGGCCCGAGCGACGGCGCAACCGGCTCGAACCGCGCACAGACATCGCCGGGCGATACCAACTGGTCATGCAGACCACACAGTCGGCTATCGGCGACGCTCGCGCCGAACCCTGAACTGAACACGGCAAGGCCTGGGATACGCTGCTCGAGCGCATTCCGTTCGCTCACGCGATGCCGGCATGCGGCGCAGCAGGGCGCGTCCGCCGCGCAGTTGCGCTCTACGGCGCCTATGTATGGCGCAGCGCCGGCGCCACGATCCATCGAAATCTTCACGGCGTTATCCGAGGCTGTTCCAGTACGACGCGAACACGTGTGCGGACAGCGCGTAACCGATCGCGATATTGACCACCACGCCCGCCGTGAACGCGAGGAACGGCTTCAGACCGGTCGCGGCAAGCGAGCGGAAGTGCGTCGTCAGACCGATGCTCAGGAAGCAGAAGGTGAACGCCCACGTGCGCAGCACCGTGATTGGCGCGACGAACTCCGGCGTGACGACCTTACGGTAATCGGCG
This sequence comes from Paraburkholderia sp. Cpub6, assembly GCF_014201065.1. Taxonomy (NCBI): domain Bacteria; kingdom Pseudomonadati; phylum Pseudomonadota; class Betaproteobacteria; order Burkholderiales; family Burkholderiaceae; genus Paraburkholderia; species Paraburkholderia sp. Cpub6. The sequence goes on along the minus strand of NZ_JACHDM010000022.1, from coordinate 107,288 downwards.
AGTGAATAATGGCTCGCGATCCACGTGACCAACGCCGACGCGATCACGAAGCCGATCACGAACTTCGGGAAACGCGCCCAGATCTCACCGGCATTCGCGCGCGCGGCGACGCCGCTGTCCTGCGCTTCCCAGCGCGTCGTCGCGACGATTGCGAGCACGAACGCCCAGATGCCGATCCAGATGTCGCGGCCGACCACCTTCATCAGCGTGAAGGCCTGCAACGACGCTTCCGGCGCACCGGCGATCGCGCCGCCCGCGTGGCGCGCGAAATCGCCGTAGGCCTGGGCGGCGGCGATGCCCGCGGCGTCGGCGAATTCGGAGGTGCCGATCCAGGCGCCGGCGACGGCCGTCGGCAGTCCGAGCGAGCGCGACGCGAACGGCAGCACGAAGATCATCACGATCGCCCACAGCACGACCAGCGTGATCGCGACCGACGCCTGCTCGCGTTTCGCCCGTACCGCGCCGGCAATCGCGATCGCTGCCGACACGCCGCACACCGCGCCGCCCACACCGAGCACGGCGGCAAAGCGTCGATCGAGTCCGAATGCTCGCGCAACGAGAAAGATCACGAAGAACGTCACCAATGACACGATGCTCGCCTGGACGACCGCGACCGGACCGGCCCACACGAGCAGCGTGAACGGCAGCGTCGCGCCGAGCAGCACGATACCGACCTTGATGTAAAACTCGACGCGCAGCCCGGCCGCGAGCCACTCCGGCAGCGTGAACAGGTTCGACACGAGCAGCCCGAGCGCGAGCGCGACGAGCGGCGGCTCGAGGTTGTACCTGGACGCGTCGACCCATGCGCCGAGCGTCAGAATCAGCGCGGAAGCGACGAACACGACGATGAAGGCGGCGAGAAACGCGCCAACGCGCTGCCGGAGCAGGGCGACGCTCGCGCCGAACAGCACCGCGAATGTCGCGAATAGCGCGAGGTAGTTGGGTAGATGCTTGCCGATGTCCTGCGCGGCCTGCGCGACGCTCGACCATTTGGCCGGCGCGACCGCAAGCCACTTGATGCTGCTGCCCGACGCGAACAGCGCCCACGCGATCACGATCACGAGCAGGCCGACGCCCGCGGCGAGCCAGTCTTCGGTCAGCGAAAAGCCGCTGCCTCGTGCGGTTTGCGCGTCTTGTGTACCTTGCCGCTGACCCGGCGCGGCGCCCTCCGGCACGGTGTGATGGGTGTCGCTCATTGCACATGCCCCGCGAAAGTTGAGTGGCATCGGCGCGAAGTTATTGTCGTTTAGCCCCAAAATTCGCCGATTTGGCGACTATAGGCGAGCGGGATCGCAAAGCGAAACGATCATTCGCTCTATGGATATGACTCAAAGAAGTATGGCGGGCGTCATCTGGCCCGTGGCGTCAGATGTCGAGCGGATCGACTTCGAGGTTCCAGCGCAGCACGCCCTTGAGCGCGCGCAACAGTGGCTGCCACGCGCGCAGCGTAGCCTGCAGCGCCGCGCGCGATGCGCATTCGATCAGCAGCTGCGCGCGATGCACGTGCATCACCTTGACGATCGTGAGCGGCACTGCGTCGTAGACGGTGACGCGCCCGGCGGCAGGAATCCGCGCAAGTTCGGCGGCGGCCTGCTGCAGAAACGCGAGCGCCGCTTCGAGCGTGCGGCCTTCGGCGCGCAACAGCGCCTGGTAGACGAACGGCGGCAGGTGCGCGTCGCGTCGCTCGGCGAGCGTCGCATTGGCGAAGCCGACGTAGTCATGACGGCACAGCGCGTGATACAGCGCGTGACGCGGATAGCGCGTCTGCACCAGCACTTCGCCCGGCAGACCGGCGCGGCCCGCGCGGCCGCTCACCTGCATCAGCTGCGCGAACAGGCGCTCGCTCGCGCGGAAATCATGCGAAAACAGCGCGGTATCGGCGTTCAGCACGCCAACCAGTGACACGCGCTGGAAATCGTGTCCCTTCGCGATCATCTGCGTGCCGACCAGAATATCGACCTCGCCCGCGTGCACGTCCGAGAACAACGCCTGCGCGCTTCCCTTGCGGCGCGTGCTGTCGGCGTCGATACGCAGCACACGGGCGCCCGGCACCGCGCTCGCAAGCGTTTCCTCGACGCGCTGCGTGCCGCGCCCGAGCGGTGCGATATCGACGTTGCCGCACTCCGGGCACGAACGCGGGATACGAGACTCCCAGCCGCAGTGATGGCAGCGCAGCGCGCGCTCGGGCTTGTGCAGCACGACGTAGGCGCTGCAGCGCGGACAACCGGCCACCCAGCCGCACGCGTCGCAGGCGAGTTGCGGCGCGTAGCCACGGCGGTTGAGGAACACGAGGCTCTGCTCGCCGCGTTCGAGCCGCGCCTTTATCGCGGCGATCAACGGGCCCGACAAACCTTCGATCGATGCCCGCCCGCGCCGGCGCTCGTCTTCGAGATCGATGAGACGCACGCTCGGCAGTGCGGCCTCGGCGACGGCGCGGCGCGACAGCGTGAGCCGCTCGTAGCGGCCCTGATCTGCCTGCCACCAGCTCTCGAGCGACGGCGTCGCCGAGCCAAGCACGACCGGCACGCCGAGTTGCTTCGCCCGATAGATCGCGAGATCGCGCGCCGAATAGCGCAAGCCTTCCTGCTGCTTGTAGGCCGGATCGTGCTCCTCGTCGACGACGATGATCGCCAGCCGCGGCAGCGACGCGAGCACCGCGAGCCGCGTGCCGAGCACGATGCGCGCGCGGCCGGTGTGCGCGGCGAACCAGTTGCGGGCGCGCTCGCCTTCGGCGAGGCCGCTATGCAGCGTGACGATCGCGCTGGCGTCGAGCGCGGCGAAGCGGGCGCGGAACGCCGCCTCGAACTGCGGCGTCAGGTTGATTTCCGGTACCAGCACGAGCGCTTGCGCATCGGGCTTGCCGGCCAGAATCGCGGCGAGCGCGCGCAGATACACCTCGGTCTTGCCGCTGCCCGTCACCCCGTGCAGCAGGAACGGCGCGAAGCCGTGGGCGTCGCGGATCGCTTCGACGGCACTCGCCTGTTCGTCGGTGAGGGTTGGCTGGGCAGGCGCGGGCATGTTCGGCAGCGACGCGGCGGCGGGCACCGTGGCGGCGTCGATCACATCGAGCGTGACCCAGCCTGCCGTCTGCCATGTGTCGAGTGTCGCCAGCGCCTTCGGATGCAGTGCGCGGGCGTCGGCAGCGAGGAGGAAGTCGGCTTGAGCGAGCGCTTGCGCGAGCGCTCGGAGCGCGGTCGCGCGGGCCGGCAAGGCGTCAGGCAATACCGTGCGGCCCTCGGCCGTCAACCGATAGCGCTCTTCCGGGGCGAACAGCCGCGACCAGCGCGACGCGTCGCGCAGCGCCTGCGGCAGCCCCGGCAGCGCCACTTCGCCGAGACCGCGCTGATAGTAGTCCGCGGCGAATGCGGCGAGCGCGAGCCAATCTGTCGACACCGGCGGACACGCCGTGCAGACCTCATCCACATCACGCAGGCGCTCGGCCGGCACGTCGCTGTGAGCGGTCACTTCGCAAACGAGCCCCACCACGTGCCGCTTGCCAAACGGAACGCTGACGAGCGTGCCTGCGACAGCCGCCCCGGAGATGTCGCAGCGGTAGTCGAACAGGGTCGGCAGCGGATGGTCGAGCGCGACGCGGACGAACATTTCGTTCACTCGGCGTGGCGCTGAGGATGAGCCGGCACGAGGCCAACTCGCGGCGCGAGGTGGGTCGCATGGGACGCGAAGCCGTAGAAGTTAAAGTAAAACCTTAATTTCACCGCTAAGTTTTGGATTCGACTGAACAATTGCGCTCGGCTCGCGGCCCTGTGGATAACTTTGTTGAGAACTTCGCTTCGACGGGCCGCAAACGGCGCGGCGACGGCCTTGTGTGGGATTCCGCACATTTCATCACGCGCCCCGCAAACCCTTGCCGGACAAGGCTCAGATCAAATGCGCCGAGCATGTGCAAGGGTCGGGGCACGATTAAAGTCTCTACCGCGCCGCAGCGTGCGAAGTGTGCATAAGTCAACCCTTGACTTTCGTAAGACCACCATCTGGCGGCCTATTCGCGGAGCTGCGGTCCTTAGGGCGAGAGCCCAATTCGCTGCGACGCAACAAGAAACGGTAATGATTACACACTCACGCGGGCGTAGGTGCGCCACTACGAATAGCGCGGCTGTGACGATGCACTTCGTCGACCAGTTCAGCAACATGCTCTGGCGGCGTGAACTGTGAAATGCCGTGACCCAGATTGAAAACGTGGCCAGGATGGTTGCCGAAACTGTCGAGCACCGCGCGCGCTTCCATGCGGATCGCGGCAGGCGGCGCAAACAGCACCGACGGATCGATGTTGCCCTGAAGCGCCACCTTGCCACCGACACGTTCGCGCGCCTTGCCGAGGTTCACGGTCCAGTCGAGGCCCACCGCGTCGACGCCGCTCGCGGCGATGTCGTCGAGCCACAAGCCGCCCCCCTTCGTGAACGCGATGACGGGCACCTTTTCGCCGTCGTGTTCGCGCTTCAGCTGGCTGACCACCTGCTCGATGTAGCGCAGCGAAAAGCGCTGATAGATGCCATCGGCGAGCGCTCCGCCCCATGTGTCGAAAATCATCACCGCTTGCGCGCCAGCTTCGATCTGCGCGTTCAGATATGCCGCGACCGAGCGCGCGTTGACCTCGAGAACCCGCTGCAGCAGATCGGGACGCGCGTATAGCATCGATTTGACGGTGCGAAAGTCCGCCGAGCCGCCGCCTTCCACCATGTAGCACGCGAGCGTCCACGGGCTGCCTGAGAAGCCGATCAGAGGCACGCGCTGGCGGCCTTGCGCGTCCTTCAGCGCCGAGCGGATTTCACGCACGGCGTCGGTCACGTAGCGCAGTGTCGCGTCGATGTCGGGCACCGCCAGGCGCGCGACGTCGTCTTCGGTGCGCACCGGACGGGCAAATCTCGGCCCTTCGCCATTGACGAACTCGAGACCGAGGCCCATCGCGTCGGGCACGGTCAGGATGTCGGAGAACAGGATCGCGGCGTCGAGCGGATAGCGATCGAGGGGCTGCAAGGTGACTTCCGTCGCGAAAGCCGGGTTCTTCGCGAGACCGAGGAAACTGCCCGCGCGGCCGCGCGTGGCGTTGTATTCCGGCAGATAGCGGCCAGCCTGCCGCATCAGCCAGATCGGCGTGTAGTCGGTGGGCTGGCGCAGCAGCGCGCGCAGAAAAGTGTCGTTCAGGAGTTGATGGGCCACGTTGCGTGCGACTGAAGAGCTGAGGGCAAAGGAGCATTTTACCGGAGGCGGCTCCGGACATCGCGCGTCGCGGGGTAATGAATGTTGCGACGGCGCGTCGTGGGAAGCGGGCGGCAAGCAGCTCGGACGCACCTCGATCAACTACCGCCCGCCACTGCCCGCACGGGTCAGGGTCGATGTCTTCCGCTGCCCGGGTCGCCCTGGCTGAACGGCCGATGTTCAAGCCCGCCCTGCCAAGCTACTATCCGACAGCATTGCCGATGAATTACACACTACACACGACCAGGAGACTCGATGAAGAAGGCAGCACTCGCAATGCTTGGCGCGCTCGCCGGCGTCCTGATGCACGTCGGCGTAGCCAGCGCGCAAAACGCCGCGCCCGCGCCGTCCAGGCTCGACGACATCATCAGCCGCGGCACGCTGCGCGCTTGCACTACCGGCGACTACAAGCCGTATTCGTTCTACAGGGGCGATGGCCAGTTCGAGGGCATCGATATCGACATGGCTGAATCGCTCGCGAAGTCGCTCGGCGTGAAGGTCGAGTTCGTCAAGACGTCGTGGTCGAACCTGATGAACGACTTCGTCGCAAAGTGCGACATCGGCATTGGCGGTGTGTCGCCGACGCTCGAGCGCCAGAAGCATGCGTTCTTCACACAGGCTTACATGATCGACGGCAAAACGCCGATCGTCCGTTGCGACGACGTCAACAAATATCAGACGGTCGCGCAGATCGATCAACCGTCCACACGAGTGATCGTCAATCCGGGGGGCACCAACGAGAAGTTCGCGAAGCAATACTTCACACACGCAAACGTGACCGTTTATCCGGACAACGTGACAATCTTCAAGCAGATCCTCGCGGGCAAGGCGGACGTGATGGTGACGGATGCGTCGGAAACGCTGCTGCAGCAGAAACTCACTCCCGGCCTCTGCTCGGTGCATCCGGACAAGCCGTTCCAGTACGGCGAGAAGGCCTGGTTGCTACCGCGCGGGGATGTCGCGTTCCAGCAATACGTCGATCAGTGGCTGCATCTCGCTCGAGCGACCGGCGAGTATCAGGCTATCTCGGACAAGTGGTTGAAGTAAGCCGACCGTGTCCGTTGGAGGCCGTCAGTTGCTGACTGATTGCGAGGGGGGCCTGCGCGCGCCTGGAGATTTGGGTGCCGGCGATGATGTAACGAAGGGCGACGTGGTCGGGTCGTATAACTGTCCGGGTCAGGTCCAAGGTGCAGCGATGCGCCCCTTTCCAATACGCTGCACAAGCGGATTCGCTTTGCTGCATTGCACCACAGGTTTTTCATCGAATTGCGATGTATTTCGGGGCAGGGTCACAGCGCTGGTTCCGCAGGAAATTCGTCGCTCGAACGCTGCAGACGCAACCATTTCACGCTGATGAGTGACCCAATTTCTGCTGCACCAGGCGTCATGAATGGCATCAATCATGCGTATTAAATTGCGGCATAGTCATCGGTAATAACTACGTTTTAAAGGTTTCATTTTGGCAATAAATCCCGCAGCGCCTTATCTGGCGGGCGTTACAACCTGAAACACTTTGTTACCGCGTTCCTAGGGTAATTCGCCCACAATGCCCTCAACGGTTTCAACACGGATGTGGCTGTGTGCGTGGTGTGAGCGGATACGATGCACTTGCCGGTCGGCGCTTGCCGAAGCCCTGTAAAGGGGCATCCCTGCTGGGGCCGTCATCGACGCAGGGTCGTCGTGACTACCGTCCCATCTTTGGTCTCCTCGCGCTAACCCCGTAGCGTGTGGTTTTTAGCGGGCTCCAGGCCCGCTTTTTTTTCGCCTGCTCAAACGTTTGCGCGCGACGAATCTTTGCCGCGCAATTCCGGTTCTACCGTACCTATTTGGCATGTTTGGCTGCGCAGCGTGCTGCGGTGGCGTCATGCCGTCTTGTGCTCTCTGAGTTTCAACTCGCCGATCATCCGTTCGCGCATCACGAATTTTTGCACCTTGCCGGTCACGGTCATCGGCAGTTCATCGACGAAGCGGATATATCGCGGCACCTTGTAGTGCGCAATCTGTCCCTGGCAGAACTGCTGGATTTCTTCTGCCGTCGCCTGTTCGCCGGTCCGCAGCACGATCCACGCGCATACTTCTTCGCCATACCTGGTATCGGGCACGCCGAACACCTGCACGCTCTGGATCTTCGGGTGACGGAACAGAAACTCCTCGATCTCGCGCGGATAGATGTTTTCGCCGCCGCGGATCAGCATGTCCTTCAGCCGGCCTACGATGTTGCAATAGCCTTCGGCGTCGAGCGTCGCCAGGTCGCCCGTGTGCATCCAGCCGTCGACGATACTCTCGTGCGTCTTCGCTTCCTCCCCCCAGTAACCGAGCATCACCGAGTAGCCGCGCGTGCATAGCTCGCCCGTTTCGCCGACCGGCACGATATTGCCGAGCGGATCGACGATTTTCACTTCGAGATGCGGCTGGATGCGCCCGACTGTCGTCGTACGCTTGTCGAGCGGATCGGTCGTCGAGCTCTGGAACGAGACTGGGCTGGTTTCCGTCATGCCGTAGGCGATCGTGATCTCGCTCAGGTGCATCTTCGAGACGACCTTCTTCATCGTCTCGATCGGGCACGGCGAGCCCGCCATGATGCCGGTGCGCAGCCGCGAGAAGTCGTACGAGGGGAAGGTCGGATGGTCGAGTTCTGCGATGAACATCGTCGGGACGCCGTGCAGCGCGGTGCATTTTTCCTCCGCGGTCGCGGTGAGTGTCGCGGCCGGATCGAAGCCCTCGCCCGGAAACACCATGTTCGCCCCGACCGACACGCACGCGAGCACCGCCAGCACCATCCCGAAGCAGTGGTACAGCGGCACTGGAATGCACAGGCCGTCCTGCTCGCTGAGCCGCATCGCCATCGCGATATAGCGCGCGTTGTTCACGACGTTGCGATGCGTCAGCGTCGCGCCCTTCGGATTGCCCGTCGTGCCGCTCGTGAACTGGATGTTGATCGGCTCCCGGCACGACAGCGTCGCGCCGATCGCATCGAGCCGAGTGGCGTCGAACGACGCACGGCCACGCTCGATCACGTCGGAAAAGCTCAGCATGCCTGGCGTCTCCGTGTCGCACATGCGGATCACGTAGCGCAGTTCCGCCAGCCGCGCGGCATGCAGTTCACCCGGCGGCTGCGTCGCCAATTCGGGCGCGAGTTCCTGCAGCATCTCGAGGTACATCGACGTCTTGAAGCGCTCGGCGGTGATGATCGTCTTGCAACCGGCCTTGTTCAGCGCGTATTCGAGCTCCGCGAGCCGGTAGGCAGGATTGATGTTGACGAGGATCGCGCCGATACGCGCGGTCGCGAACTGCGTCAGCAGCCACTCGACGCGGTTCGGCGACCAGATGCCGACGCGATCGCCCTTCGCGATGCCGAGTGCAAGCAGCCCGGACGCAAGCACATCCACTTCCTGCGCGAATTCGCTCCACGTCCAGCGGATGCGCTGCTCCCGAAACACCACGGCCGGCCGGTCGGGAAAGCGCGCAACGGTGTCGCGCAGAAGCTCGCCGACGGTCGCTTCGCTCAACGGATTTTCAGTCGACCCGCGCACATACGACAGTCCATCCGCGGGTTCGATGAGCGCACCTTCTCCCGAGCTATGCGTTGCCATGGTGTTGTCTCCGTGAGCGCAAGCGCGCTCGATTGAAATGAATTTGAAATCGATTGTGCACCGGCGCGTATCCGGCCGGCATCAAGTCTTACCCGCACCGCGTCGCATCGAGCGCGGCGAGCGGTGACCGTCCGTTACTCCAACCTCGTGGATTTTGCCGACCTTTACGTAAACGTCAACTAGCTATCAAAAAAAAAGCAGCCGCGCAGGCTGCTTTCTTCTACTACGTGCTGCTTTAGTGCTGGCCGCGCAGCTTGCGCAAACGCTGGATTGCCGCGAGTTGCGCCGTCGCGTACGCGAGTTCCGCCTGTGCGGTCGCGTACTCGAGGTTCGAGCCCGTGTTCTGCAGCGCCTCTTCCGCACGCTTGCGTGCGTCTTCGGCCTTGGCTTCGTCGAGATCCTTGCCGCGGATCGCGGTGTCGGCGAGAACCGTCACTGCACCCGGTTGGACTTCGAGGATGCCGCCGGCGACGAACACAAACTCTTCTTCGCCGTTTTCAACTTCGATGCGCACCGCACCCGGACGGATCCGCGTGATGAGCGGCGTGTGGCCCGGCAGAATGCCGAGTTCACCCGCTTCGCCTGGCAGCGCGACGAACTTCGCCTGGCCCGAGAAGATTTCCTCTTCCGCGCTGACGACGTCTACTTTAATGGTTGCCATATGTGTCGACTCCTGTCGACGAGAGTTAGCGCTTGAGTGCTGACTCCCGTCCCATGCAAGGCGGGTTGAGCGTAATCAAAGACGCTGGCTTTGCGCAACACTACCGTTTTGGCAGCCGTGATGCGCGAGGTCGGCGCCCGCTTCGTTACACCCGACCTTTACTGGATCTTCTTGGCTTTTTCGAACGCTTCGTCGATCGTGCCGACCATGTAGAACGCTTGCTCCGGCAGGTGGTCGCACTCGCCTTCGACGATCATCTTGAAGCCACGGATCGTTTCCTTCAGCGGCACGTACTTGCCCGGCGAACCCGTGAACACTTCAGCGACGTGGAACGGCTGCGACAGGAAACGCTGAATCTTGCGAGCGCGCGCGACGGAAAGCTTGTCTTCCGGCGCGAGTTCGTCCATGCCCAGAATCGCGATAATGTCGCGCAGTTCCTTGTAGCGCTGCAGCGTTTGCTGCACGCCGCGCGTGATCGAGTAGTGCTCTTCGCCGATCACGTGCGGGTCGATCTGACGCGAGGTCGAATCGAGCGGGTCCACCGCGGGGTAGATACCGAGCGAAGCGATGTCACGCGACAGCACGACGGTTGCGTCGAGGTGGCCGAAGGTCGTAGCCGGCGATGGGTCGGTCAAGTCGTCTGCAGGGACGTACACGGCCTGCACCGACGTGATCGAGCCAGTCTTGGTCGACGTAATACGCTCCTGCAACTTGCCCATTTCTTCAGCCAGCGTCGGCTGATAGCCCACTGCCGACGGCATACGGCCGAGCAGTGCCGACACTTCGGTACCGGCCAGCGTGAAACGGTAGATGTTGTCGACGAAGAACAGCACGTCGAGGCCTTCGTCACGGAAGTGCTCGGCCATCGTCAGGCCGGTCAGCGCGACGCGCAGACGGTTGCCCGGCGGCTCGTTCATCTGGCCGTACACCAGCGCGACCTTGTCGAGAACGTTCGAGTCCTTCATTTCATGATAGAAGTCGTTCCCTTCGCGGGTACGCTCGCCCACACCGGCGAACACGGAGTAACCGCCGTGTTCCTTCGCGATGTTGTTGATCAGTTCCATCATGTTCACGGTCTTGCCCACGCCGGCGCCACCGAACAGACCCACCTTACCGCCCTTCGCGAACGGGCAGATCAGGTCGATAACCTTGATGCCGGTTTCGAGCAGTTCGGTCGACGGCGACAGTTGGTCGAACGCCGGAGCCTTCTGGTGGATCGCACGCGTGGTTTCGCTCGAGATCGGGCCGGCTTCGTCGATCGGACGGCCAAGCACGTCCATGATACGGCCGAGGGTCGGCTTGCCGACCGGCACGCTGATCGGGTTGCCCGTGTTCTTGACGATCGTGCCGCGGCGCAGACCATCCGAAGCACCCAGACAGATGGTACGGACCACGCCGTCGCCCAGCTGCTGCTGGACTTCGAGCGTCAGTTCCGAACCTTCCAGAATGAGCGCGTCGTAGATCTTCGGCATGGTTTCACGCGGAAATTCCACGTCGATCACCGCGCCGATGCACTGTACGATCTTGCCTTCTACCAAAGCAGTGGTACTCATCGCTTTTCCTTTAGATACTCAATTCTTCACTCGCGCAAAGGCGCAGTTTCTCCGATGGGTGCGCCGCTCGGGCGCACACGCAACGACCTGCCTGACCGGGGTCAGACGGCCGCCGCTCCACCGACGATTTCCGACAGTTCTTTCGTGATCGCGGCCTGACGGCTCTTGTTGTAGACGAGCTGCAGATCGTTGATGACCGTCTTCGCATTGTCCGAAGCGGCTTTCATCGCGACCATGCGGGCCGACTGCTCCGATGCCATGTTTTCCGCGACGGCCTGATAGACCAGCGCTTCGACATAACGCACCAGCAGTTCGTCCACCACTGCCTGCGCATCCGGCTCGTAGATGTAGTCCCACTGCGTGCTCGGCGTCGTACCGTCTTCTTCCGTGCGCTCGAACTGGTCCGCCGACAATGGCAGCAGTTGCTCGATCACCGGCTCCTGCTTCATCGTGTTGACGAAGCGCGTGTACGCGAGGTACACCGCCGAAATCTTCCCTTCCGAGTACAGGTCGAGCTGCACCTTCACAGCGCCGATCAGTTTTTCCAGATGCGGCGTATCGCCCAGTTGCACGACGTTCGACACGACTTTCGCCTGCAGTCGGTTCAGGAAGCCCAAGCCCCTGCTGCCGATCGCGGTTGCCTCGATCGTCTTGCCCTGGCCTTCCAGTTCCTTGAACTTCTGCAGCGACGCACGCAGCACGTTGGTGTTCATCCCGCCGCACAGACCTTTATCAGTCGTGACGAGGATGATGCCGGCCGCCTTCGCGCCTTCGTTCGACACCATGAACGGGTGACGATACTCCGGGTTCGCGCGGCTCATGTGCGCGGCGATATCGCGGACCTTGTCGGCATACGGGCGAGCAGCGCGCATGCGCTCCTGAGCGCGGCGCATCTTCGATGCGGCCACCATCTCCATCGCTTTCGTGATCTTGCGCGTGTTTTGCACGCTCTTGATCTTGCCGCGAATTTCCTTCATTCCAGCCATTGCTTGCTCCTTTGTCGGCCCGAGTTAGCGCTTTAGCGCTTACTCGGGTCCCATGCAATGCGGCCGAAGTAGCGCGGGAGCATTCGCATGCGGCCCGCGCCGCTTCAAGGTCCGTTTATGCCTTGCGGATCACTCGCGGATCAATAAGCGCCGGACTTCTTGAAGTCTTTGACGGCCGTGTGCAGCAGGCCTTCGTCGTCCTTCGAGAGTTCCTTGGTATCTTCGATACGCTTGACCAGGTCAGCATGGCTCGACTTCAGGTGGTCGCGCAAGCCTTTTTCGAACGGCAGGACTTGAGCAACTTCGAGGTCGTCGAGATAGCCGTTGTTCGCCGCGAACAGCGACACAGCCAGTTCCCACACTTGCAGCGGCTGATACTGCGGCTGCTTCAGCAGTTCCGTCACGCGGCGGCCGCGCTCGAGCTGCTTGCGGGTCGCTTCGTCGAGGTCCGATGCGAACTGCGCGAACGCAGCGAGTTCGCGGTACTGCGCCAGGTCGGTACGGATACCGCCCGACAGCTTCTTCACGACCTTCGTTTGAGCCGCGCCACCCACACGCGACACCGACACGCCGGCGTTGATTGCCGGGCGGATACCTGCGTTGAAGAGGTCGGTTTCAAGGAAGATCTGGCCATCGGTAATCGAGATCACGTTCGTCGGAACGAATGCGGTCACGTCGCCTGCCTGCGTCTCGATGACCGGCAGTGCCGTCAGCGAACCGCTCCTGCCCTTCACTTCACCATTGGTGAACTTCTCGACGTACTCTTCCGAGACGCGAGCAGCACGCTCGAGCAGACGCGAGTGCAGATAGAACACGTCACCCGGGTAAGCTTCACGGCCCGGCGGGCGGCGCAGCAGCAGCGAGATCTGACGGTATGCCCAAGCCTGCTTGGTCAAGTCGTCATAAACGATCAGCGCGTCCTGGCCGCGATCGCGGAAGTATTCGCCCATCGTGCAGCCGGCGTACGGCGCGAGGTATTGCATCGCGGCCGATTCCGAAGCCGAAGCGGACACGACGATCGTGTATTCCAGCGCGCCGGTTTCTTCCAGCTTGCGCACCACATTCATGATCGACGAAGCCTTCTGGCCGATCGCGACGTAGATACAGAAGAGGTTCTTGCCCTTCTGGTTGATGATCGCGTCGACTGCGACCGCGGTCTTGCCGCACTGGCGGTCGCCGATGATCAGCTCACGCTGGCCACGGCCGATCGGCACCATCGCGTCGATCGACTTCAGACCGGTCTGGACCGGTTCCGAAACCGACTTACGCCAGATCACGCCCGGAGCAATCTTTTCGATTGCATCGGTCTTCTTCGCGTTGATCGGGCCTTTGCCGTCGATCGGGTTGCCGAGTGTGTCGACCACGCGGCCGAGCAGTTCCGGACCCACCGGCACTTCCAGAATGCGGCCCGTCGTCTTGACGATGTCGCCTTCCGAAATGTGTTCGTATTCACCCAGAATCACGGCGCCGACCGAGTCGCGCTCGAGGTTCAGTGCGAGACCGAAGGTGTTGCCCGGGAATTCGAGCATTTCGCCCTGCATCACTTCCGACAGGCCGTGGATACGCACGATACCGTCGGTCACGGAGATCACGGTGCCCTGGTTGCGAACGTCTGCGCTCGCTTCAAGGCCCTGGATCCGGCTCTTGATCAGCTCGCTGATCTCAGAGGGATTGAGTTGCATTATTCGCTCCTGATAGTCAATTCTGTTGCGTGCCAGCCGCTAAAACGCGAAGCGCTTCAGGCCGTCAGGGCCGTTTGCATGCTGGCGAGCCGCGCGCGGACCGAGGTATCGAGCACTTCGTCGCCGACCGTCACGCGTACGCCGCCGATCAGCGAGTGATCGACTTCGACCGTCGGCTTCAGCTTGCGCTTGAACTTGCGTTCGAGGCTTGCGACGAGTTCGTTCAACTGCGCACCTTCGAGCGGGAATGCGCTGACGATCAGCACATCTGCTGCCCCTTCGCGGGCGTTCTTCAACTCTTCGAACTGCGAGGCGATTTCCGGCAGCAGCTGCAGGCGATGGTTGTCCACCAGCATCTGCACCAGATTCTTCGCTTGCGCGTTGTCCTTGAGCGGCGACTTGACCGCGGCCAGCAGCAGATCGCTTACCTGGGCACGGCTCACTTTCGGGCTCGAGGCGATCGACAGCACTTCGGGCAGACGCGCAACCTGTGCCAGCTCCTGCACGAGCGTGGACCAGGCGGCGATGTCACCAGCTTCGGCCACGCCAAACAGCGCTTCCGCGTACGGACGGGCGATGGTTGCAAGTTCGGCCATGATCAGAGCTCGGCTTTCAGTTGATTCAGCAGGTCAGCATGAGCCGCCTGGTCGACTTCGCGCTGCAGGATCTGTTCAGCGCCCTTCACAGCGAGTGCAGCAACTTCGCCACGCAGCGCTTCGCGCGCCTTCACGACTTGCTGATCCGCGTCGGCCTTCGCCTGCGCGATGATGCGGGCGGCTTCCGCCTGCGCCTGAGCCTTGATTTCGTCGGCGACTGCGACGGCGCGCTTTTCAGCGTCGGCAATGCGTTGCTGGCCGTCGTTGCGAGCCTGAGCCAGTTCCTGGTCGACGCGCTTGTGAGCGGCTTCGAGTTCCTGCTTGCCCTTTTCCGCGGCGGACAGACCGTCGGCGATCTTCCTCGCGCGCTCGTCGATGGCGTTGATCAGCGGCGGCCACACGAATTTCATCGTGAACCACGCGAGGATCAGGAACACGACCATTTGCGCAAACAGGGTTGCGTTGAGATTCACGGTGTTTCCTTAAACGTTGCTAGTTCGGAAAGTGAAACGGCAAGGCGCTCATCGATTCTGCTCGATCAGCGCCCCAGTACCCGTTCCGCCCTGCGCCTTTACCTGTTATAGCTCAGGCGCAAACCTCCGAGGAACCTCAGCCTGCCAGCTTCGAGAGCAGCGGGTTCGCGAACGCAAACAGCATTGCCACACCAACGCCAATCAGGAACGCCGCATCGATCAGACCAGCCAGCAGGAACATCTTGGTTTGCAGCGGGTTCATCAGTTCCGGTTGACGGGCGCATGCTTCGATGTACTTGCCACCCATCAGACCGATACCGATACAGGCGCCGATAGCACCCAGGCCGATGATGATGCCGATACCGATGGCGGTCAGACCCTGGATGTTGGCGATGAAAGCTTGCATGATCACTCCTTTGTGAAAAGTCTTTTAGAACTGGTTGGAACTGGGATTTAAAAAACTACGATTCTTTGCCGACAACGCAGGTTAGTGCGTGTCGTGTGCCTGGCCGATGTACACCAGCGTCAGCATCATGAAAATGAACGCCTGCAGCAGAACGATCAGGATGTGGAAGATTGACCACACTGTGCCGGCGACCACGTGGCCGATGAAGCCAAGCACCGTCGTGTCCGCGCCGAAGCTCCAGAGGCTGCCGAGCAGGGCAATCAGCAGGAACAACAGTTCGCCCGCGTACATGTTGCCGAACAACCGCATGCCGAGCGAGACCGTCTTCGCGACGAACTCGATGATGTTCAGTGCGAGGTTCGGGATCCACAGCAGCGGATGCGCGCCGAACGGAGCGGACAGCAGTTCATGCACGAAGCCGCCAGCGCCCTTGATCTTGAAGTTGTAGTAAATCATCAGCACGAACACGCCGAGCGCGATACCGATCGTGCCGTTCAGGTCGGCGGTCGGCACGATGCGGTGGTGTGGGATGGCTTCGGACAGACCCAGCCAGCCGATCACACGGCCCGGCAGGTCGACGGGAATGAAGTCGAGTGAGTTCATTAGCGCGACCCAGACGAACACGGTCAGCGCGAGCGGCGCGATGAAGGTGCGCGAGCCGTGGATCATGGCCTTCGATTGATCCTCGACCATTTCGACAAGCATTTCGATCGCGCATTGGAAGCGACCCGGCACGCCGGCCGTTGCCTTGCGGGCTGCCAGATGCAGCACGAAGATCGTGACGAGGCCGCACACGATCGACCAGAAAAGGGTGTCGAGATTCCACACATGGATGTCGAAAATCGACGTCTGGTGTGCGGTGGAAAAGTTCTGCAAGTGGTGCGCGATGTACTCGGACGGATCCATTGCGCGCGTGCCTTCGCTAGCTGCCATATCGTTAAAGCCACCCAAATTGTCGAAAATCGTTCGAGGCCGCTCCCGCCGGAACACTGTGTTGCGGGAACGCGCCGGGTGCGGGCCCTGTCTCACCCGCACACCCGTGCCGGCGCTGCGCGCCGGCCTTAAATTCTTTTTGCTGCTGTTTTTTGTGCTGCTACCTTAGCGCCACGCCAAGGCGATCCAGTAAGTCTTCAGCGCGATGAGGTAGGTCACGAGCAGCGGAATCCAGCGTACGTCGTGATACCAGAAGGCGATTGCGACAAACATCGCAATCGTTGTCCCCATCTTGAGTGCTTCGCCGATCATCCAGCTCATCACGGTCTCGGCGCCGCCCTGCTTTTTCAGTCGTGCCGCGAACAACGCGCCCGGCACCCAACAGATCGCCCCCCCGAGGAACGCGGACAGCGCAGCAGCGCCCGGCGGCTTGTAGAACAGCCACCACAACAGCGTTGCGACCAGGGACAAAACCATTTGCGCTGCGACGACCCTGAACGGCGTTACGCGCGATGGACGACCCACGCCGGGACCAAACAGCTTTTCCGCCTCGGCCCGCGTGAGCGGAACGATATTGTTATCTTCCTGCGCGTCATCCCACGCTTCGGCCGGATCGAACTGCCGACTGGAGGACATCTCGGGTGCGGAGCGTTCAGCGCGGTGTCTGTCGTCACCATTCTCCGGCGACAGATTCGACGTTTTGACCGCCATCGCAATGTTCCGAAAGTCTCGTTCAGCCCGCGAGTTTACGCAGCGCTTACGGGGTTGCCGTGCAATTAAATCCGGGCGATTGTAAGCGATAGTTGCAGGCAATTCAAGACTTTAGGCCAGCCTATAGCCGCGTGAAACTTCCCTTCACGATGCGGTAAAACGTACGCTAACGACGCGAAACACGTCAAATGTAAGGCGGGCGGGGGGCGGCAAAACCCGTGCGGGTGGTCACGTGGATCGAAGCTCGTTGGCAGTGCGTTCCGACGCAGCGGCAGACGTCTCGAAAATGCAACAAATGCCTCTTTTTTAAGGGCTGAACGGGATAGCTCTTCTAATGAGCTGAATCAGCCTCACCGCAAATTTCGATGATGATCGGGTCGCTTTTGATAGCGGCTCGTCAGGATGATTATCGCGTGAATGTGGAGCGTCTGAAGCTAGGATTCCTGATTATTCGTGCATCGGTTGTTTTGGAATCCACAATAGTCGCTCGCACCGAGGTAGACCAACTCGCGGCAGTGCTCATGCACAGGCCGCCAGCCGTTCACCACTCTTGCCTGCTAAGCGCCAATCTGTGCTCAGACGTTCGCGTTCCCGCGCAAACGAACCAGAATGCCTTCCAGCGCGTCGAGATCGCCGAAGTCCACCAGCACCTGGCCGCGACCGCGTCGGCCGAGCTTGATTTTCACCGTAGCGGACAGCAGGTCCGACAGTTCCTCTTCCAGGCGTCGCGTGTCACGGCCGCCGTCCGGATTCGCGCGGGCCTTGGCCGCCGGCGTCACCTTCGTGGTCATCGCAACCAGCTTTTCCGTCTCGCGCACAGACAGGCGCTTGTTGACGACCTGGTTGGCCAGCGTGATCTGTGTCGCGGCATCGACGGCGAGCAGCGCGCGAGCGTGGCCCATGTCGAGATCGCCGGCGAGCAACATCGTCTGTACCGGTGTCGCAAGGTTCAGCAGACGCAGCAGGTTCGACACCGCGCTTCGCGAGCGGCCCACCGACTCTGCCGCCTGCTCATGCGTGAAATTGAATTCGTCGAGCAGGCGCTGGATACCCTGGGCCTCTTCGAGGGGATTCAGATCCTCGCGCTGGATGTTTTCGATCAGCGCCATCGCCGCGGCGGCCTGGTCGGGCACGTCCTTCACAAGCACCGGCACCTCGTCGAGGCCAGCGAGCCGCGCCGCGCGAAAACGCCGCTCCCCCGCGATGATCTCATAGCGGTCCGCCGCGATCGGACGCACGAGAATCGGCTGCATCAGCCCTTGCGCGCGGATGCTCGCCGCAAGCTCCTGCAGCGCGCCTTCGTCCATGCGCGTGCGCGGCTGGTATTTGCCCGCCTGCATCTTGCCGAGCGGCAACACATTCGGCGCGCCGTCGATCACCGCTGCCTCGGTGATATCGGCGGTGCCGCCGAGCAATGCCTCCAGACCGCGGCCCAGTCCCTTCTTTCTTGCTACTGCGTTCATCGTGCTTCCTCGATCCGCTTAGGATGCCTGGGGCGCGTCATTCAGCGCGCGCACCCGCTCAATCATTTCGACGCCGAACTGCACGTACGCCTGCGCGCCTCGCGACGCCCTGTCGAACACCACACCGGGCAGCCCGTAGCTGGGCGCCTCGGCCAATCGCACGTTGCGTGGAATCACCGCGTCGAAGACCTTGTCGCCGAAGTGCTCTTTCAACTGATCCGAGACTTGCTGTTGCAACGTAATGCGCGGATCGAACATGACGCGCAGCAGACCGATCACCTTGAGGTCGCGATTCAGATTCGCATGGACCTGCTTGATCGTGTTGACGAGGTCGGACAGCCCTTCTAGCGCAAAGTATTCGCACTGCATCGGAATGACGACGCCGTGCGCGGCGCATAGTCCGTTGAGCGTCAGCAGTGACAAAGCCGGCGGGCAATCGATCAGCACGAAATCGTACTCGCCCTCGACCCCGGCGAGCGCCGCCTTCAGTTGACGCTCGCGATTCTGCATGCTGACGAGTTCGACCTCGGCGCCCGCGAGCTCACGGTTCGCGGGAAGCACGTCGTATCCGACCGCCTCGGGCCGTACGCGCGCATCGGCCACCGACACGTTGTCCACGAGCACCTCGTAGACCGTGTTCGTACATTCGGCCTTGTCGATACCGCTGCCCATCGTGGCGTTGCCTTGCGGGTCCAGATCGATGAGAAGGACTCGCTGTCCCTGCGCTGCCAGGCTCGCGGCCAGATTGACTGTGGTGGTCGTCTTGCCGACGCCGCCCTTCTGGTTCGCAACGCAGAAGATTTTTGCCATCGTTGGTGTGTCCCTTTTGCTGCTTGGATGAAGTGAAAATCGTTGAGGGTGTTGACAGGCCGAAGCGGCCGTCAGCTTTCGGGGTCCACTCGCACCTCGATCAGATGCCGCTCGGCGTCGAGCGACGGCACGTTCAGCCGGATGATCTGTTCCACGTGAGCGCCCGCCGGCAGACGCGCGATTTCGGCATCCGGCCGCATACCCTTCATCGCCCAAATTGCGCCCTGCTCCGCAACCAGATGACGGGCCAGTGTAACGAAATCCGAGAGTTCTGCGAACGCGCGCGAGACAATTACGTCGAACTTTGCCGGTACTTCGGCGCCAGGCCGCAGCGTCTCCACCCGACCGGTCACAACCGACAGGTTCGCGAGGCCCAGTTCCGCCTTCGCCTGCGACTGAAAGGCAGTCTTCTTATGGACGATGTCGTTCGTCGTGATGGTCCAATCGGGCAGCACGATCGCGAGCACGATGCCCGGCAGCCCCCCGCCCGAACCGACGTCGAGCACCGACGACGGCCCGCGCGGCGCCAGGTGCGGCACGATCGATAGCGAATCGAGAATGTGCTGGATTAGCATCTGCCTCGGATCGCGGATCGCTGTCAGGTTGTAGACGTTGTTCCACTTCGCGAGCAGCGCGACGTAATCGAGCAACTTGCGCTGCTGCGCGTCGCTGAGTTCGAGACCAAGTTCACGGACACCGTCCGCCAGCAATGACGCCAAGGCCTGCTGGTCGATTCCCCTCTGCGCTGCCGTCATTGAACCACCGGCGTGCTGTCGGCGCCGGGCTCGGCGGACTTCGACGGACGACGCCCGAGGCCACGCTTCAGATGGACCATCAGCAGCGAGATGGCGGCAGGCGTGATACCGGAAATACGCGACGCCTGTCCGATCGTTTCCGGCCGGAACTGCATCAACTTCTGGCGAGCTTCGAACGACAGCCCACGGACCTCGGTGTAGTCCAGCCCTTCAGGCAGACGCGTGTTCTCTTGCGCCTCGTTGCGTTCGATCTCACCGGCCTGTCGGTCGATGTAGCCCTGATATTTAATGCCGATTTCGATCTGTTCCTTGATTTGCGCGAGCAGCGCGGGGTCCTCCGCAAGTGCTTCGGGCGCGCCACAAGTGCCGTCACGCAGCCCGCAGACGCCGTCGTAGCTGACGCCCGGACGACGCAGCAGGTCCGCGAGACTGTATTCGTGGTCGATTGGCTTGCCAAGCAAGGCGGTCGCCTCTTCTGCCGGTAAGGTCTTAGGATTGACCCAGGTTGAACGCAAGCGCTGTGTTTCACGTGAAACAGCGTCACGCTTGCGACTGAAGGCGTCCCAGCGAGCGTCATCGACCACGCCGAGTTCGCGCCCGATCTCCGTCAGCCGCATGTCGGCGTTGTCTTCGCGCAAGCTCAGACGGTACTCCGCGCGACTCGTGAACATCCGGTACGGCTCGGACACCCCGCGCGTGACTAGATCGTCCACGAGCACGCCGAGATAAGCCTGGTCGCGACGCGGACACCATGCTTCCTTGCCTTGCACGAACAGACCGGCGTTGATGCCGGCCAGCGTGCCCTGTGCAGCTGCCTCTTCGTAGCCGGTCGTACCGTTGATCTGTCCGGCGAAGAACAGGCCACTGATCACCTTCGTTTCCAGGGATGCCTTCAGGCCACGCGGATCGAAATAGTCGTACTCGATCGCGTAGCCCGGGCGTAGGATATGCGCATGCTCGAGGCCGCGCATCGAACGCACCAGCTCGAGCTGCACGTCGAAGGGCAGGCTCGTCGAGATCCCGTTCGGATAGAACTCGTTGGTCGTCAGACCTTCCGGCTCGAGGTAGATCTGATGCGATTCCTTCGACGCAAACCGGTGAATCTTGTCCTCGATCGACGGGCAATAGCGTGGCCCCACCCCCTCGATCACGCCCGTGTACATTGGCGAACGATCGAGACCGCCGCGAATGATGTCATGTGTCCGTTGATTTGTATGCGTGACCCAGCACGGCACCTGGCGCGGGTGCTGCTCGACATGCCCGAGGAACGAGAACACCGGCACCGGGTCCAGATCGCCGGGCTGCTCTTCGAGCTGCGAATAGTCGATCGTGCGACCGTCGATTCGCGGTGGCGTACCGGTCTTAAGCCGGCCCTGCGGTAGCTTCAGCTCTTTCAACCGCGCCGACAGCGAAACCGCAGCCGGGTCGCCCGCGCGTCCGCCGGTGTAGTTGTTCAACCCTACGTGAATCTTGCCGTCGAGGAACGTGCCCGCCGTCAGCACCACCGCGCGCGACCGGAAACGAATACCCACTTGCGTGATGGCGCCGACCACGCGGTCGCCCTCGACCATCAGATCGTCGACGGCCTGCTGAAATAGCCAGAGGTTCGGCTGATTCTCTAGACGATGGCGGATCGCCGCTTTGTACAGCACGCGGTCAGCCTGAGCGCGCGTCGCGCGGACCGCCGGTCCTTTCGACGAATTCAGGATCCGAAACTGGATGCCGCTTTCGTCGGTAGCGGCCGCCATGGCGCCACCGAGCGCGTCGACCTCCTTGACCAGATGGCCTTTGCCAATGCCGCCAATCGACGGATTGCAGCTCATCTGACCAAGGGTCTCGATGTTATGGGTCAAAAGCAGCGTTTTGTTGCCCATGCGCGCCGACGCCAAAGCAGCTTCGGTGCCGGCATGACCGCCGCCGACGACGATTACGTCAAATTCTGTGGGAAAAAGCATCGCGGGATCTCACGCCAGATCGTCGCGTGAGCCTTCAAAAGAAATGTATGGGCGAATTATAACGGGTTCAGTTTCGGCCCGAATTTCGTCGAATGGTGAAACAATAAAAAAGCGGTGTGTTTCACGTGAAACACACCGCCTCCAGAGACAGCGATCAGCGAAATAAGTGCGGGCTTATGCGACCTTTTTGGCAAGACCGAGATAGGTTTCGATCACCCGGGGATTTTGCGCGAGGTCGGTGGCCGGTCCTTCCAGTGCCAACTCGCCGGTTTCCAGCACGTAGCCGTAGTCCGAGATCTGCAATGCAGCGCGCGCATTCTGCTCGATCAGCAGCGTCGCGACGCCCGTCTGCCGCAACGCGCTGATGATGTGAAAGATTTCCTTCACGATCAGCGGCGCGAGACCGAGGCTCGGCTCGTCCAGCATCAGCAGATCGGGCTTGCCCATCAGGGCGCGGCCGACCGCGAGCATCTGCCGCTCGCCGCCGGAAAGCGTGCCGGCCGCCTGCTTGCGCCGCTCCTTGAGCCGCGGAAACAGTTCGAACACCGGTTCCAGCTGATCGAGAAAGTTGCGCTCCCCTGCTCGCTTGCGCCGGTAGGCGCCAAGCAGCAGATTGTCCTCGACGGTCATCGAAGCGAAAAGCTCGCGCTTTTCCGGCACCAGGCACATTCCAAGCGCAACGCGTTTTTCGACCGGCATCGCGCTGACGTCGTCGCCCTGATAGGAAACCGCGCCTTTCGCATGACCGGACGTCGGCAACGCGCCCATGATCGCATTCAGCAGCGTCGACTTTCCCGCGCCGTTCGGGCCGATCACGGAGACGATCTGCCCCGCCCGCACCTTGATCGCCGCATTGTGCAGCGCTTCAACCTTGCCGTAGCGGACGGACAATTGGCTCACTTCGAGAATCGGTCCCGCCGCCGCCACGCCGGTCGTTGTCATGTCGTCCATCATTCCACCCCACCCAGATACGCTTCGAGCACCGCCGGATCCTGCTGGACTTCCTGCGGCAGGCCCTCAGCGATCCGCGTGCCGAACTCCATCACCACGAGCCGGTCCGTCAAATTCATCACGAAATCCATGTCGTGCTCGACGAGCAGCACGCTCATCCCTTCTGTCTTCAGTCTGCGCAGCAGTTCGGCGAGCTGAAGCTTTTCCTGATACCGCAGACCAGCGGCCGGTTCATCGAGCAATAGCAGAGTCGGGTCGCAACACAGGGCGCGCGCAATTTCGAGAATCCGCTGTTGACCAAGCGCCAGGCTGCCCGCTTCGTCATACATGTGCTGTTCGAGGCCGACGCGGCGAATCTGCCGAGCGGCTTCGGCCATCAACCGCTGCTCTTCGGAGCTGTTCAGCCGCACGACACTGCGCCACACGCCCGCATGGCCACGTAGATGCGCACCGATCGCGACGTTCTCGAGCACGGTCATACCCGGCAGCAGCTTCACGTGCTGGAACGTCCGGCCGATGCCGCGCTTGACGATTTGACGCGAACTCAGCGCATCGATGCGCTCGCCGCGGAACGTGATCTCGCCGCTTGTCGCCTGCAGCACACCGGTCACGAGATTGAAGGTCGTCGACTTGCCCGCGCCGTTCGGTCCGATCAGCCCGATGATCTGCCCTGCTTTGACCTCGAAGCTGACGTCGCTCACCGCGACGAGACCGCCGAACTGCTTGCGCGCCTTGTTCACCGTCAGCAGGTCTTCGCCGGTCTGTGGCTTGTTGCGCTGCGGCAGAGGATCCGCGTGATCGGCGAGATGCGCCCGCGGGCCACGCGGGAAAAAGCGCGCGACGAACGGCCAGACGCCCTGCCGCGCGTACTGCAGAAGCAGCACCATGATGATGCCGAACACGATCACTTCGAAGTTGCCGTTCTCGCCGAGCAGTTTTGGCAGCAGCGTCTGCAAATAATCCTGCAGCACGGTCAGGATCGCCGCGCCGAGCACCGCGCCCCAGACGTGCGAGACGCCGCCCACCACCGCCATGAACAGGAACTCGATGCCGTGATTCAGTCCAAACGGCGTCGGATTCACGGCGCGCTGCAAGTGCGCGTACAGAAAACCCGAGACCGACGCAAGCACCGCCGCATAGACGAAAATCACGACGCGCATCCAGCCGGTGTTGACGCCCATTGCCTCGGCCATCAGACCACCGCCGCGCAACGCGCGGATTGCGCGACCCGGCCGGCTATTAAGCAGATTCTGAACAGAGACGACTGCACCGAGCACGACCACCCAGATCAGGTAATAGATATGGCGGCCGGACTCGAGGTTGATCCCAAAAACATTCAACACCGGGATGCCGTTGATGCCGTCGTACTTGCCGAGCATGTCGAGATTGCCGAACAGGTAGAACAGCGCGAGCCCCCACGCAATCGTGCCGAGCGGCAGAAAGTGGCCGGATAGGCGCATCGTCACGAGACCGAGCATCAGCGCAACCAGCGCAGTGACGATCACGCCCGCGATCAGTGCGAGCCACGGCGACACGCCGAAGTTCGTCGTCAGATACGCGGTTGCATACGCGCCGATGCCAACGAACGCGGCCTGCCCGAAGCTCGTCATCCCGCCGATGCCGGTCAACAGCACGAGGCCGATCGCGACGATCGAATAGAGACCGATGTAGTTCAGCAGCGTGACCCAGTACTCGGGTACATGGATCGGACGCGGCAGAACCGGCAAAGCGAACAGCACCACGAGGAACAACCAGAAGAACTTCTTTTGCATGATTCGTTTCATCGTGTCACTCCTCTTCCTCTTCGGCGTGCGGACTCGCAAGACTGCGCCACAGCAGCACCGGGATGATTAACGTGAAAACGATCACTTCCTTATAAGCACTAGCCCAGAACGACGAATACGACTCCAGCAGACCAACCAGAATCGAGCCGGCCGCCGCCAGCGGATAGCTGACCAGACCGCCGATGATCGCGCCCACGAAGCCCTTCAAACCGATCAGGAAGCCCGAGTCGTAGTAGATCGTCGTGAGCGGCGCGACGAGGATGCCGCACAGTGCGCCGAGCCCCGCCGCAAGCGTGAATGCGAGGCGTCCCGCCTGCGTGGTGCCGATGCCGACGAGCCGCGCGCCGAGCCGGTTCACCGACGTCGCGCGCAACGCCTTGCCCGAGATCGAGCGATCGAAGTACAAATACAGCGCGCCGATCAGCACGACCGCGGTGCCGATTACCCACAGGCTCTGGCCGGAGATCGACAACGTGCCGATGTTGAACGTCGCATCGGAAAACGCGTTGGTGCGCGAGCCTTCGGCGCCGAACATCACGAGGCCGAGACCGACCATCACGAAATGCACGGCCACCGCGACGATCAACAGCAGCAGCGTGGTCGCCTCCGCGATCGGCTCGTAGGCAAGGCGATACACGAACGGACCCATCGGAATCACGATCAGCAGCGTCAGCGCGATCTGCACGATCATCGGCAGCGGCTGCAGGAAGATGCCGCGCGTGAGCGCGTAGACCGCGATCGGAAACAGCAGGTACTTCCCCGCCAGCACGGGCAGCGTGCGCGCCGCATGACGACGCCGCTCAGCATGCCGCAACACGGCCGCCGTCTCGACGACGAAGCATGCCGCGCCCATCGCCATCAACAGCCAGCAGGTGGCCGGAAACTTCTGCGTTTGCAGTGCGGCGAGCGTCAACGCACCGTACGAAACGAACTCCCCTTGCGGGATGAAGATCACCCGCGTGACGGAGAACACCAGCACCAGCGCAAGCGCGAGCAGCGCGTAGATCGCGCCGGTCGTGATGCCGTCCTGCGCGAGGATCGCCGCAATTGATAGATCCATACTTCCTCGTCCTGAAGCGTCGAAATCGAAAAACTGGGAAACAGTCGCGACGGCGCGGTGCGAAGCCGGCCATCGATCTGCATGTCTTAAAAGACAACCGCCGCGCCGGGACGCGGCGCGGCGGTCGATGCCATTGTCGTCGAACACAATGGCAATGCGGCGTCATGCACCGCAGATTGCGCGAGAGGCGCGTACCGCTACTTGTTTTTGTAAATAGTCTTAGTTGTTCTGCAACTTCCACTTGCCGTCGACGATCTGCACGATCACGCGTGCGCGCTGGTCGAGGCCGTTGTGGTCGTTCGCGGTGGTGTTCATGATGCCGTGCGACACTGGCAGCTCCTTGATGTTTTCGAGCGCGTTGCGCAGCGCCGCGCGGAACTCCGGCGTGCCCGGCTGGGCGGTCTTCAGCGCGACCGGAATCGCAGCCTGCAACATCTGGCCGGCATCCCATGCGTGGCCGCCGAAGGTCGCGACCGAACCCGCGCCATAGGCCTTCTCATAGGCGTTCTTATAGGCTTCCGACGACTTCTTCACCGGGTTCGAATCCGGCAATTGATCGACAACGAGAATCGGACCGGCCGGCAGCAGTTCGCCTTCGCAATCCTTGCCGCACACGCGAAGGAAGTCGTTGTTCGCGACCCCGTGAGTCTGATAGATCTTGCCCTTGTAGCCACGCTCCTTCAGCGTCTTGGCCGGCAGCGCCGACGGCGTGCCCGAGCCCGCGATCAGCACCGCGTCGGGATTCGCGCCCATCGTCTTCAGCACCTGGCCCGTCACCGATGCATCAGTGCGGTTGAAGCGCTCGTTCGACACGATCTTCAGGTTGTGCGCTTTCGCGGCGGCGTCGAACGTCGTGTTCCAGCTGTCGCCGTATGCGTCCGAGAATCCGATGAAGCCGACCGTCTTCACGCCGTGATGCTGCATGTAATCGGCGATCGCTTCGGCCATCAGGCTGTCGTTCTGAGGTGGTTTGAATGCCCATGCGCGCTTCGCATCCATCGGCTGAATGATCGCGGCCGATGCCGCGAGCGAGATCACCGGCGTCTTGCCCTCAGCGGCCGGATCGAGCATCGCGAGCGAATTCGGCGTGACGGTCGAGCCGATGATCGCGTCGACGTGGTCTTCGTCGATCAGCTTGCGCGTGTTCTGCACGGCCTTGCTGGTGTCCGACCCGTCGTCGAGGATGATGTACTGCACGCTCTTGCCGCCGATCTCCTTCGGCAGCAACGCGATTGTGTTCTTTTCAGGAATCCCGAGCGAGGCGGCCGGCCCCGTCGTCGACAACGTGACGCCGATCTTCACCTGCGCGAATGCAGCCCCCGCGCCGCACATCAGCGCCATCGCGATGCCGGTGCGTACCCAATGCCTTGTCTTTTTCATTGCGAGTCTCCAAACGCTTTGAAAAGCGCCTATGTGTAAACCGGCTTGCTGGGCCGGGTGTTTGAATCTAGTGAGCGGGTTCAGGTGTGCCAAGCATGGTTTTCCCTGCTCGGCGCGCATACCTTCCCCCACTGCGTCGGGTACCGCTTCTCTCGCGTCGCGCGAGTACGCATTCGCGTCATACACCGCGTTTCTGTGCCGCGGCTTTATTCCAACCAGGCATTTCATAAACCACTAATATGTTAGTAGTTTGCGTTCTGCATTATCGACGGTCAAGAGAGCGTGCGCCAAATGCGGGTTTGTCCTGAAGCAGCGAAACCACATTTTTGCGCGATGCGGACACCTGGCCCGGGTAATAAAAAAGACGCGTCAACTGCACGCGTCTTTTTCGATGAGGTCCCGTGGCGCAGAGCCTTCGCTCAGTCGCCGGCGAGCTTCCACTTGCCGTCGACGATCTGCACCATCACGCGCGCCCGCTGATCGAGGCCGGCATGGTCGTTCCCGCTCATGTTGAAGATGCCGTGCGACGCGGGCATATCTTTCGTGCCTTCGAGCGCGGCACGCAGCGCCTCGCGGAATGCCCGCGTGCCTGGCTGCCCCTTCTTCAACGCGAGCGGGATCGCATGCTGCAGCAGCAGACCCGCGTCCCATACGTGACCGCCGAACGTCGACACCGACCCCGCGCCATATGCCGTTTCATACGCATGCTTGTACGCGAGCGCGCTTTTCTTCACCGGATTCGCCTCGGGAAGTTGCTCGGCGACCAGCAGTGGGCCAGCCGGCAGCCACGTGCCTTCGCAATCCTTGCCGCACACGCGCAGAAAGTCGTTGTTCGCGACGCCGTGCGTCTGATAGTACTTGCCCTTGTAGCCGCGCTCCTTCAGCGTTTTCTGCGGCAGCGCGGCCGGCGTGCCCGCACCGGCGATCAGCACCGCGTCCGGGTTCTGCGACATCATCTTCAGCACCTGGCCCGTGACCGATGCATCGTTGCGCGCGAAGCGCTCGTTCGCGACGATCTTGATCTTCGCGAAGTCAGCGGCTTTGCTGAATTCCTTGAACCAGCTCTCGCCGTACGCGTCGGAAAAGCCGATGAACGCGACCGTTTTCACGCCGTGATTGGCCATGTGCTGCGCAATCGCCGTGGCCATCAGAATGTCGTTTTGCGGCGTTTTGAAGACCCATCCACGCTTCGCGTCCATGGGCTCGACGATGCTTGCGGCCGCGGCCAGAGAGATCATCGGCGTCGAGGTTTCGGCAGCGATGTCGATCATGGCGAGCGAGTTCGGCACGACGGTCGAGCCGATCAGTGCATCGACGTGGTCTTCGCTAGTGAGCTTGCGGGCGTTCTTGACCGCTTGGGTGGAATCGGTTGCGTCGTCGAGGACGATGTAGTCGATCTTCTGGCCCGCCACTTCTTTCGGCAGCAGCGCGATCGTGTTCTTTTCCGGAATGCCGAGCGATGCGGCCGGTCCTGTTGCCGACACGGTGACGCCGATTTTCACGTCCGCGAATGCATGGCCGCTCCAGGCAGCCGAGACCCCTGTGGCGACCAATGCCGCGCTGATCCAACGCAATGCCGACTTCATCCTGCTCCTCTATTAACCCCGTTATTCAATTGCAATTAAATCCACGGATTTAATTGCCAACCCAATGGTCGGTGAATAGCGAGTGTAGCGGACGCAAGCGCCGTGCTGCAAGCGTTTCGCAGGCTTGTGATGTTTACCTCAGCGGCTAACGGAGAGTAAAAAATGGCGCGTGAAATAGCCGGGAGATCGCGTCAAAAAATTCGATAAACACAAATAAAAAAGCGCTGTTGGATATCAATCCAACAGCGCTTTCTTCTGGGCACTGAGTGCCTCACTTGTCTCCTCGTTCTCCACCTGCAAATTCGTGGTGCATCAGAACTGCATGAAGATTAAACGACCACTCCAACAGTCACAACTAGCAATTACCCTAGTGGTGCACTGCGGCACCGGATTGGGGCGCGTAGGGCGCATTTCGTCGCACGGTTTGCCACAGGTTCGCCCGAGTCCCTGATCCAGCGGACCTTCAGCACGAGCCGCGATTAGATCGGACGTCGAAGCAATTTCGTATCGCACTGCATCAAGCGAGCGACCACGCGGGCGGGATCAAACAGCCAATCTCAAGCCCGCAACGGTCGCACTCGCGCGACGATCTCACCGACGATGCCGCGCCGGAACGCCAGCACACACGCGATGAAAATCAGCCCGGTGACGATCGTCACCGATTCGCCGAGCGAGCGGAACCAGTCGATGCCGGTCATCGACGCGAGTGCCGAGCCGATATCGCCGAGCCTGTCTTCGAGCGACACGATCAACGCGGCGCCGAGCAACGGCCCGAACAGCGTGCCCATGCCGCCCACCAGCGTCATCAGGATCACGAGGCCGGACATTGTCCAATAGGCATCGCTCAGCGTTTCGAAGCCTTGCACCAGCACCTTCAGCGAACCCGCGAGACCCGCAATGCCGGCCGACAGGATGAATGCGAGCAGCTTGAAACGGTCGGTGTCGTAGCCGAGCGACACCGCGCGCGGCTCGTTTTCCTTGATCGCGACGAGCACCTGCCCGAACGGCGAATGCACGATCCGCACGATCAGCAGGAAAGCCGCGACGATCACCGCGAGCACGACGAAATATAGCGCGACGTCCGAAGAGAGATCGAGCACGCCGAACAGCTTGCCCCGCGGCACGCCTTGCAGACCGTCTTCCCCGTGCGTGAACGGCGCCTGCAGGAACACGAAGTAGACCATCTGCGCGAGCGCGAGCGTCACCATCGCGAAGTAGATACCCTGACGGCGAATCGCGAAGAAGCCGACGACGAGCCCAAGCAGCGTCGCCGCCGCGGTGCCGCTCAGCACGCCGAGTTCCGGCGAAAAGCCGAGCGTCTGCATCGCATAGCCGGTCACGTAACCCGCCGACGCGAGAAACATCGCATGACCAAAGGACAGCAAACCCGTATAGCCGATCAGCAGATTGAAGGCGGCCGCGAACAGCGCGAAGCACAGCACCTTCATCACGAAGAGCGGATAGATGCCGAGCACCGGCACCGCGAGCAGCACGATCAGCAGCAGACCGTAGAGCACCTTTCTCTGCATCATTTTTCCCTGCCGAAAAGACCCGCCGGACGCACGAGCAACACGAGCGCCATGATCACGAAGACGACGGTCGCCGACGCCTCGGGGTAGAACACACGCGTGAGTCCTTCGACTACGCCGAGCATCAGGCCGGTCAGGATCGAGCCCATGATCGAGCCCATGCCGCCGATCACGACCACCGCGAACACGGTGATGATCATCGACTGGCCCATCAGGGGCGAGACCTGAATCACCGGCGCGGCGAGCACGCCGGCAAACGCCGCGAGCGCGACGCCGAAGCCGTAGGTCAGCGTGATCATCAGCGGCACGTTGACGCCGAACGCCTCGACGAGCTTCGGGTTTTCGGTGCCCGCGCGCAGATACGCGCCAAGCCGCGTCTTCTCGATCACGAACCAGGTCGCAAAGCACACGACCAGCGACGCGACCACCACCCATGCGCGATAGTTCGGCAGATACATGAAGCCGAGATTGGTCGCGCCCGACAGCGCCGACGGCACATCGTACGGCTGGCCCGACGAGCCGTAGATCGAATGGAACACGCCCTCGATCACGAGTGTGAGGCCAAACGTCAGCAACAGGCCATACAGATGATCGAGCTTGTAAAGCCAGCGCAGCATCGAGCGCTCGATCGCGACGCCGACCAGCCCGACGATCAGCGGCGCGAGCACGAGCATCACCCAGTACGGCAGATTGAAATACGACAGCCCCATCCACGCGAGCATCGCCCCGAGCATGAACAGCGCGCCATGCGCGAAGTTGATCACGTTGAGCAGGCCGAAAATAATCGCCAGCCCGAGGCTCAGAATCGCGTAGAACGAGCCGTTCACGAGCCCGAGCAGAAGCTGGCTCAGCATCGCCGGTAGCGGAACGCCAAAGATGTCCATTGAAGCCCTTAGCCCTTCAAGCCATCGTCAAGGTGAGATCGGTGACGCACGATCCGGCCGGCACGCGACGAGCGGCGACGCTGCCCGTCGCGTGCGGCATCTGAAACGGTCATCCGCCAGCACGTGCCCCTGCAGCGCCGGCGGTTCTCTCAGGTCTGCGCGGTCCTCGACCGCTTACTGCGCCCGCGCTTACTTCCACAGCGCGCAGCGGGTCTGCGCCTTGGTCGTGAAGACCTGATCGCCCGGAATCGTCGCAGTGATCTTGTAGTAATCCCACGGCTCCTTCGATTCGGCCGGCGTCTTCACCTGCATCAGGTACATGTCGTGGATCATGCTGCCGTCCTGACGGATGTAGCCCTTCGCGTAGAAGTCGTCGATCTTCGTCTTGTGCAACTGCGCCATCACCTTGTCCGGATCGGTCGAGCCCACCGCCTGCACCGCCTTCAGATAGTTCATCGCCGCCGAGTAGTCGGCAGCCTGCAGGCTCGACGGCATCTTCTTCATCTTGTCGAAGTAGCGCTGCGACCACTTGCGCGAGTCGGCATCCTTGTTCCAGTACCAGCTGTCGGTCAACACGAGACCTTGCGTCGTTTCGAGACCGAGGCTGTGCACGTCGTTGATGAACATCAGCAGCGCGGCGAGCTTCATCGTCTTGGTGATGCCGAATTCCTTCGCGGCCTTGATCGCGTTGATCGTGTCGCCGCCCGCGTTCGCGAGGCCGAGGATCTGTGCCTTCGACGCCTGCGCCTGCAGCAGGAACGACGAGAAGTCCGACGCCGACAGCGGATGACGCACCTCGCCGAGCACCTGGCCGCCGTTCGCCTTCACGACCTCCGCGGTCGCTTTTTCGAGCGCCTTGCCGAATGCGTAGTCTGCCGTCAGGAAGTACCAGGTCTTGCCGCCCTGCTTCGTCACGGCCGAGCCCGTGCCGTTCGCGAGCGCGGTCGTGTCGTATGCGTAGTGGATCGTGTACGGCGTGCATTGCTCGTTGGTCAACGTATCGGCGCCGGCGCCAACGCTGATATAGACCTTGTGCTTCTCGCCCGCGACGGTGTTAGTCGACAGCGCGGTCGCCGAGTTCGTGCCGCCGATCACCATGTCCACGCCGTCGCGGTCGAACCACTCACGAGCGCGCGATGCCGCGATGTCCGCCTTGTTCTGGTGATCCGCGTACAGCACCGTGATCGGCTTGCCGTTGACCTTGCCGCCGAAGTCGGCGACCGCCATCCGGATCGCTTCAAGACCGCCCTGCCCGTCGATATCCGCGTACAGCCCCGACATGTCCGTGATGAAGCCGATCTTCACGGCATCGTCGGCCGCTTGCGCGCTGCCCAGCGTCAGTGCGGTGCCGGCGGCGACTGCGAAACAGAGTGAGGCAATTCGCGCGAGTGGGTTCTTTTTCATGCATGTCTCCTGGTTCTTCGCTTGTGGTTATCAGAGGCAGTCGGGCGCGCGTGTGTCCGTGTCTATACGCCCAGTAAATCGTGCAGCACCGGCATCTTGCCTTCGAGCTCGCTAGCCCCGAAATGCTCGACGATCATGCCGTGCTCCATCACATAGAAACGATCCGCGAGCGGCGCGGCGAAGCGGAAGTTCTGCTCGACCATCACGATCGTGTAGCCGCGCGCCTTCAGCGTAACGATCATGCGCGCGAGCGCCTGCACGATCACGGGCGCGAGCCCTTCCGAGATTTCGTCGAGCAGCAGCAGATTCGCGCCAGTGCGCAGAATCCGCGCGACCGCGAGCATCTGTTGTTCGCCGCCCGAGAGCCGCGTGCCCTGACTCATGCGCCGCTCGTGCAGATTCGGGAACATCGCGTAGATTTCCTCGAGCGACATCATGCGCGCCTTGTCGCCGACGGGCGGCGGCAGCAGCAGATTTTCCTCGCACGACAGGCTCGAAAAAATGCCGCGCTCTTCCGGGCAATAGCCGATGCCGCAATGCGCGATGCGATGCGTGGGCAAGCCGACGGTTTCGCGTCCGTCGATACGGATCGAGCCGGTACGGCGACCCGTGAGGCCCATGATCGCGCGTAGCGTCGTGGTGCGGCCCGCGCCATTGCGTCCGAGCAGCGTCACGACCTCGCCGCGGCCGACCGACAGATCGACGCCGTGCAGAATGTGGGATTCCCCGTACCAGGCTTGCAGTCCCGCGATTTCCAGCGCGGGTGCGCCGCTTTTCGTTTCGTTCGCTTCGAGGCCTTCGCGCTCGACCGTCGTATTCATGCGTGGGCTCCGGCGAGCGCCGCGTCAGCGCTGCCCATGTAGGCTTGCATCACGAGCGGATTCTTCGACACTTCCGCGTAGCTGCCCTCGGCGAGCACTTCACCCCGTTGCAGCACGGTGATCGTGTCGGAGATACCGGCGATCACATTCATATTGTGTTCGACCATCAGGATCGTGCGTCCGGCCGACACTTTCTTGATCAGCGCGGTCACGCGATCGACGTCCTCATGACCCATGCCTTGCGTGGGCTCGTCGAGAAGCATCAGTTCCGGCTCCATCGCGAGCGTCGTCGCGATTTCGAGCGCGCGCTTGCGGCCGTAGGCGAGTTCGACCGTCAACACATCGGCGAAATCGGTCAGGCCGACCTGGGTCAGCAGATCCATCGCGCGATCGTTCAGACGGCGCAACGTACGCTCGCTCTTCCAGAAGTGAAACGCGGTGCCGAGCGAGCGCTGCAACCCGATGCGCACGTTCTGCAATGCCGTCAGATGCGGAAATACCGCGGAAATCTGGAACGAACGGATGATGCCGCGCCGCGCGATCTGAGCTGGCCGTTCGCCGGTGATATCGACACCGTTGAAAACGATCTGGCCCGCGGTGGGTTCGAGAAATTTGGTGAGCAGATTGAAGCAGGTGGTCTTGCCCGCTCCATTGGGGCCGATCAGCGCATGGATCGAGCCACGGCGCACGCGCAGGTTCACGCCGTTCACGGCGACAAAGCCTTTGAACTCGCGGGTGAGGCCGCGCGTTTCGAGAATCGTATCGCCGAGAATCATGTTCCCTTCCATACGGAGTAAGGCGAAGCACTACGATCTTTCCGCGCGAAGCTCTGCGCGACTTGTTGTTTTTGCGGCACCCCTTGCCGCTCCTTGGCGTGCTGCACCAATCCGTACGGTAATCCATGGCGTGGCACGCAGCATGGCTGCCATTGTCGCGCCAATGATGCAGCGCAATCATTGGGATTTGCACTTAGGGAACGAGGCCCGCGCCGTGCGTATGTGACGCGCGGTTCACACGCTTCACGTACGCGGCGTAAAACCTGACCGATGCGCTCACGGAGTCATGTCACACAACTGACATCGACGCGGCAACACCGGCATGCGCGGCCATGCTGCCGCTCACGCGCGCGCGGCGATCCTCGCGGATCATGTCGCTGGCGCGCTCGGCGATCATCAGCGTCGGCGAATTGGTGTTACCTGACGTGATGTTGGGCATCACCGACGCATCGACGACACGCAAACCCTCGACTCCGATAACTCGTAGCCGGTTGTCGACGACCGCGGCGGGATCGTCGGTCGTGCCCATGCGGCAGGTGCCGACCGGATGGAAGATCGTCGTGCCGACCGCGCCCGCGGCCTGCTGCAATTCTTCTTCACTTTGATACTGGAGGCCCGGCAGGATCTCCCGCGGCTGATAGCGCGCGAGCGCGGGCGCCGCGACGATGCGACGCGTCAGACGTAGCGCGTTCGCGGCGACGCGACGGTCGTAGTCGGTCGACAGATAGTTCGGCGCGATCAACGGTGGCGCGCAAGCATCGGCCGACGCAATATGAATGCTGCCGCGCGACGTGGGGCGCAGCTGACACACCGAAGCCGTGAACGCATTGAAGCGATGCAGCGGTTCCCCGAAGCGATCAAGCGACAAAGGCTGCACGTGATACTCGAGATCGGGTCGCGACAGCGAGCGATCGTCGGCGTCGGACTTCGCGAACGCGCCGAGTTGCGACGGCGACATCGACATCGGTCCGCTCTGAAACAACGCGTACCGCACGCCGATCATCAGCTTGCCCCACCAGTGCGCGGACATCGTATTCAGCGTGCGCACGCCCTGCACCTGATACGCCATGCGCAGTTGCAGATGGTCCTGCAGATTTTCACCGACACCGCGCAGATCCTGAACGACCTCGATGCCGAGATTCTGCAGACGCGCGCCATTGCCGACACCGGACAATTCGAGCAGTTGCGGCGAGTTGACCGCGCCGGCGGAAAGGATCACTTCGCAACGCGCTTTGGCGAGATAGTCGACCTCGCCGCCACGATATTCGACTCCGGTGCAGCGGCGGCCATCGAACACGACACGCTGCGTGTGGGCACCGGTGATGACAGTGAGGTTCTCCCGCTTCAACGCGGGCCGCAAAAATGCCTTCGACGCATTCCAGCGAATGCCACGCTTCTGGTTGACGTCGAAGTAGCCGACACCAGTGTTATCGCCGCGATTGAAATCGTCGGTGGCGGGGATGCCGGTTTGCTGCGCGGCTTGCGCGAACTCTTCGAGAATCTTCCATTTGAGGCGCTGCTTCTCGACGCGCCACGGTCCGCCCGCGCCGTGCGCTTCGTTGGCGCCGCCGTGGTGATCCTCGCTGCGCCTGAAGACCGGCAGCACCGCGTTCCAGGACCACGTGCCGTCGTTCGTCACACGCGCCCACTCGTCGTAGTCTTCCCGCTGACCGCGCATGTAGATCATGCCGTTGATCGACGAACTGCCGCCGAGCACACGCCCGCGCGGATACGACAGCGTGCGGCCGTTCAGACCCGGCTCGGCCTGGGTCTTGTACAGCCAGTCCGTGCGCGGATTGCCGATGCAATACAGGTAGCCGACCGGCACGTGAATCCAGTGATAGTCGTCCTTCCCCCCGGCTTCGAGCAGCAGCACGTGGATGTCGGGATCTTCGGTGAGCCGGTTCGCCAGCACGCAGCCGGCGGTACCCGCGCCGACGATGACGTAGTCGAACTCGCCTTCGAGTCGCCGTGCGGCGCGAGGCGTACTGTCGGTATGACTCATCGTTCAGCCTCCTAAGCATTTTTGCGGCGCACGCGTGGCTGCTCGATCGCTTCCACGCGTGCGCCGCGAAGCGCTTTTATTGCGCTTTTATTGCGCTTTTATTGTTTTTCCTGGCGCGCTTGCCGACTGACGCCGCGTAAAGCCGCCAGCTTATTTGGCGACCGGCATCGTGAATTCGGCGCCCTTCGCGATGCTGTCAGGCCAGCGCTGCATGATGCTCTTGTAGCGCGTATAAAACCGCACGCCTTCCTCGCCGTACGCATGATGATCGCCGAACAGCGACTTCTTCCAGCCGCCGAACGAATGCCAGGCCATCGGCACCGGAATCGGCACGTTGATGCCGACCATGCCGATCTCGATCTGCCGGGAAAACGCGCGTGCAATGCCGCCGTCGGACGTGAACAGCGACACGCCGTTCGCAAACTGATTCGCGTTGATCAGTTCGACTGCGGAGGCGAAGTCGGGCACGCGCACGACGCATAGCACCGGTCCGAAAATCTCCTCGCGGTAGATCTTCATGTCGGGTAACACGTCGTCGAACAGCGTGCCGCCGAGGAAGAAACCCTTCTCGTGCCCCGCGACCTGATGACCGCGCCCATCGACGACGAGCTTCGCGCCCGCGGCGACGCCAGCGTCGATATAGCCGAGCACCTTGTCGCGATGCGCGCCGGTGACGAGCGGCCCCATCTCGGCCGCCGCTTCCATGCCGTTGAGGATCTTCAGGCTATTCACGCGCGGCGTCAGACGCTCGATCAGCTCATCGGCGATATGCCCCACCGCGACCGCCACCGAAATCGCCATGCAGCGCTCGCCGGCCGAGCCGTAGGCGGCGCCGATCAGGGCGTCGACGGCCTGATCGAGATCGGCGTCGGGCATCACGACGAGGTGATTCTTGGCACCGCCCAACGCCTGCACGCGCTTGCCGCGCTTCGTGCCTTCGGTGTAGATGTATTCGGCGATCGGCGTGGAGCCGACGAACGACAGCGCGCTGACTTCCGGATGCACGAGCAGCGCGTCGACCGCGACCTTGTCGCCGTGCACGACGTTGAACACGCCGTCCGGCAGGCCGGCTTCCTTCAGCAGTTCGGCGAGCCGGTTCGACGCGGACGGATCGCGTTCGGACGGTTTCAGCACGAAGGTGTTGCCGCACGCGAGCGCGACGGGGAACATCCAGCACGGCACCATCATCGGGAAGTTGAACGGCGTGATGCCCGCGACCACGCCGAGCGGCTGCCGCAGATTCCAGTTGTCGATGCCGCCGCCAATCTGATCGGTGAAATCGGTCTTCAGCAGATTCGGGATGCCGCACGCGAATTCGACGATCTCGATGCCGCGCATCACCTCGCCCTTGGCGTCGGAGAACACCTTGCCGTGTTCGCGCGTGATCAGCTCCGCGAGCTCATCGTGATGACGGTCGAGCAGTTCCTTGAACTTGAACAGCACCCGCGCGCGTTTGATCGGCGCGGTTTCACTCCAGGCGGGAAACGCGGCTTTGGCGGCAGCGACCGCGGCGTCCACCTCGGCGACGCTCGCGAGCGGCACGCGCGCGCTGACACTGCCGAGCGCCGGATTGAAGACGTCGCCGAAGCGCCCGCTCGTGCCTTCGACCGTCTTGCCGTTGATGAAATGGCTCAGCGCGCGTGCACTCGCCGCGCTGCGTGCGGCTTCGTCCTGCGCGGTTGCGTCGGAATATGTCTCGCTCATCTCGTTCCTCTTTCCTGTGAAATCTTCCGCTTCGCGCTCGATGCCGCGCGCACAAGCGTGCTGAACACCAAGCGTACGGCCCTTACGAGCGACAAATCCAATGAGTAATGCTCAACTGCGCCATAAGCCGCGCTAATATCAGCATATGGATCTGACTCTCCTTAGGGCCTTCGTCACCGTCGCACGCGAGGGCAACCTTACGCGTGCCGCGGTGCAACTGCATCTGACCCAACCTGCCGTCAGCCTGCAAATCAAGCACTTGCAGGAGACGCTCGGCGTGACGCTGTTCACGCGGACTTCGCACGGGCTCGCGCTGACCCGCGACGGCCAGGCGCTGCTGCCGCATGCCGAACGCGCGCTCGGCGCGGCAGCCGACGTGCAGCGGGCGGCGCAGACGCTGCGCCAGGAAGTACGCGGGCGCCTGCGCATCGGAACCATTCTCGACCCCGAGTTTTTGCGCCTCGGCGGTTTCCTGAAGCAGCTCGTCGAGACCTGGCCGCAGATCGAAACCGCGCTGCGCCACGGCATGTCGGGCTGGGTGCGCGAACAGATTCGCGCGGGCGAGCTCGACGTCGGCTATTACATTGGCCTGCCCGCCGACGACGAGACGCGCGACGGCGCCACGTTTCACGCGGTCACGCTCACGCATTTCCAGTATCGCGTGCTCGCGCCGGCGGGCTGGAAAGATCGCGTGAAGGGTGCGCGAGACTGGCGCTCGCTCGCGGCGCTGCCGTGGATCTGGACGCCGCCGGCGTCCGCGCACAACCGGCTGCTGTCGCGCCGTTTCGGCGAAGCCGGTGTGAAGCCGGTCAAGGTGGCCGAGGTGGACCAGGAGCCGTCGATGCTCGATCTGGTCAAATCGGGCGTCGGTCTCACGCTTGCGCGCGACGCAACCGCGATCGCGGAGGCGCATGCGCACGCGCTGACGATCGTCGATGGCATAACGGTGCCGACGCAGCTGAGCTTCATCACGCTCGACGAGCGCAAGGACGAGCCAGCGATCGCGGCGGCGTTGAAGCTGATCGAACAGCAGTGGGCGATTTGAGCGGGGACGGTCTGACGCGTTGCGATATGAGTCTCGCTAATGCCCGCCCTCTCCCACTTGTTCGCCGAGCTGAAACCGCTCCGTCACGAAATTTTTGCTAGATTGTCGGTTTGCGCTCGCGCAGCGCCCTCGCACCTTCCGTTCCGCCTGGCTTCGTCCTTCCCGGCGGCCTCCGCCCGGCAACACCAGCAACTCCGGAGCCGCCGGTCACTTCCCCCATCCACAGGAGCCTGACATGGCACGCAACATCGAAATCAAAGCCCGCGCCCAGCATTTCGACCAACTGCGCGAGCGCGCCGCACAGCTCGCGACGGACGCGCCGCTGATCTTCCGCCAGCAGGACTTTTTCTACGACGTGCCGCGCGGCCGCCTGAAGCTGCGCCAGTTCGACGACGGCACGCCGGCCGAGCTGATCTTCTATCAGCGCGACGACCGCGACGGCCCGAAGGCGTCGTACTACACGCGCAGTCCGGTGACGAATCCCGAAGCGATGCATGCGCTGCTCGCGACCGCGCTGACCACGCGCGGCATCGTCTCGAAAGAGCGGCACGTATATCTGAGCGGGCGCACGCGGATTCATCTGGATCGCGTCGACGGTCTCGGCGATTTCGTCGAACTCGAAGTGGTGCTCGCGCAGGACGACGACGAAGAAGGCGGCCACGCGGAAGCACAAGCGATGTTCAAGCGCCTTGGCGTATCGGAAGCGGATCTGGTGCCGGTCGCGTATGTCGATCTGCTGAATGCCGACGACGAGCCGCAGCGGGCGGCATAGAGATCCCGTCACCGCAGGAGCCGCGGCAAGGCATGCGCGGCTCCCCTCTTGCTGTCAGTCGGCACTGCCGGCAACGGCTTCGAACCCTCAAACCGCCGCCGCCCCCGGCGCCAGATGCCCGAGCGGCAACGGCCCATTGCGCTTGAACGTGGTCAGCACGATATTCGAGCGCACGCTATCGACACCCGGCACGCGCATCAGCTTCTTCATCACGAAGGTCGACAGGTAATTCAGATCCGGCGCGACGATGCGCAGCAGATAGTCGGCATCGCCGACGACCGCGTGACATTCGAGCACTTCGGGCAGCAAGTCAATCTGGTGCTGAAACTGCTCGATGATCGAATCGCCGTGATGCTTCAGCTTCAGGCTCGTGAAAGCGGTGACACCAAGCCCAAGCTTTTCGGGCCGCAGCACGACGCGATAGCCATCCACCACGCCGACCTGTTCCAGCCGTTGCAGGCGTCGCCCGATCTGCGACGGCGACAGCGGCACCTGCTCCGCCAACTGCTGATGCGTGGCGCGGCCGAAGCGCTGCAGCACGTCGAGCAGCGCGAGATCGAAGTGGTCGAGTTCAAGCATGGCGAAATCCCGCATTAATTTGTCATTTAACACACGATTGTCGCATGTCAACCCGCTTATACGCGAAACTTGCGCCCCTTCCGCACGTGCTCCGCTCCACACTCGCATACACCAATTTCATGCAATTCGTCTTGCAGCAGCCTCGCCATGTCCACCGCCAGCAACGCCAAACTCAAGGAACAGTTCGACACCGGTCTCGAGACCCAAGCCGACTTCACGATCGATCAGCCGCTTGAGCGCTACGGCCCGCTGCCGCTGCTCGCGCGGCTCTATTGGTACACAGTGGAGTTGGGACTGATCCGCGATGACGCGAGTCCGAACGGCCTGAAGATCTACGGCGCGGGCATCGTTTCGAGCAAGGCGGAGACGCTGCATAGCAGGCGAAGCGCAGCGCCGAACCGACTCGGCTTCGCGCTGGAACGCGTGATGCGCACGCGTTATCGCATCGATACGTTCCAACAAACCTATTTCGTCATCGATGACTTCGCGCAACTTTTCCACGTCGCGCAAACCGACTTCGCGCCGCTGCTGACGAAGCTCGCCAACGCACCTGCCTACGCGGCGGGCGACCTGTTCGACGGCGATTGCGCGATTACGCGTGGAACCCGCGAGGGTTGGAACACCGGCGGCGACGTTTGAACGAAAAGCCATCGCAAACCGATCCGGCCCAGTGTGCGGCGAGCGTTGCGCAACCATGAAAAAATGACGGATTCGTCCGCCTGCCGGCGAGTGTGTTCCACGAGCGAGGTAACACCATGATTCAGAAACTGACGTCCGACGAGCGAACCCAGCAACTGGCGAAACTGAATCGCTGGCAAAGCGTGGCTGAGCGTGATGCGATTCGCCGCGCGTTCGAGTTCGCCGACTTCAACGAGGCCTTCGGCTTCATGACGCGCGTCGCGATCAAGGCGCAGGAGATGGACCACCATCCCGAGTGGTTCAACGTGTACAACAAGGTCGGCATCACGCTCTCCACCCATGAAGCGAACGGCGTGACCGAACGCGACATCGCGCTTGCCGCATTCATCGACGGGATTACTATGTAATACAAATAATTACGGGCCTTTACGCGTGTTTATGCATAATTCGCCGCGTAATCAGGTGACCATGAAAGGACAATGCAGGCAATTCCCTAGGCAAACCTTCAGTTCTACAGGCTATTCTTAAGTTGAACGTAAGCTTCCCAGGCCTGCCTTGCAATCGGGTCGAAACGATCGAGTGATAGCGACTGCTGACGCTGTACAATCAGCAGCGCATACGGCTTGGAGAGCGCGCTTGCCTCCTTGCACAGAACGTGTTCGTCGCCGCTTGAAGGTGAGCGGGTGCGCCAGAAGTTGATCGCGGCTTCCAGTTCGTGAATGCTGATCTCGGACATGACTTCGTGATGGCTGGCACGGTGCTTCGATTCGGCTCGACAGCTGCTTCGTGGCGCGTCTGCCGCCGCTTCGCACGCTGGCTGTGTAGCAGGCGCCCCGGCGAACCGCTTGCCCAAACGCCTAAACCCATTGTAATTGAGCGAAATCCATGCGACTCCTTCTGATCGAAGATGACCGCCCCATCGCACGCGGCATCCAAAGCAGTCTCGAACAAGCCGGCTTCACCGTCGACATGGTCCATGACGGCATCTTTGCCGAGCAGGCCCTCACGCAAAATCGCCACGAACTCGTGATCCTCGATCTGGGTCTGCCGGGCATCGACGGCATGACGCTGCTGTCGCGTTTCCGCCAGAGCAACCGTCACACGCCGGTGATCATCCTGACCGCGCGCGACGAACTGAACGACCGCGTGCAAGGCCTGAACTCGGGCGCGGACGACTACATGCTGAAGCCGTTCGAGCCGGCCGAGCTCGAAGCGCGTATTCGCGCAGTGATGCGCCGCAGCGGTCCGCACGGTGACATGCCGCGTCCGGAAGTGTCGCTGGGCGGCGTGCGGCTGTCGGGCGTCGACCGCCGCATCTTCAACGACGACAAACCGCTCGAACTGTCGCCGCGCGAATTCGCGGTGCTCGAAATGCTGCTGCTGCGTCATGGACGCGTCGTCAGCAAGGCGCAACTACAGGATCATCTGACACACTTCGGCGGCGACCTCGGCGATACCGCGATCGAAGTCTACGTGCACCGCGTGCGCAAGAAGCTCGAGAACTGCCGTGTCGAAATCGTCACCGTGCGTGGC
Source organism: Paraburkholderia sp. Cpub6 (assembly GCF_014201065.1). Classification (NCBI taxonomy): domain Bacteria; kingdom Pseudomonadati; phylum Pseudomonadota; class Betaproteobacteria; order Burkholderiales; family Burkholderiaceae; genus Paraburkholderia; species Paraburkholderia sp. Cpub6. The sequence continues at coordinate 65,042 of NZ_JACHDM010000022.1, read as the reverse complement.
TTTGGCTACCTGTTGCAGGAAATTCGCCAGGCCGCATAATCGTCGTGAAGGCCGCGCATTGCGTCGCGGCCTGACGGCCCCGGAGCGGCGCCGCGCATCGGCTGTGCCCGCGGCGCCTTGTGCCGGGCTCCGGGCCGTCTCAAGGCGCCTCGCGCCATTACTACCGCAGTTGCCGCCGCAGTCACAACTTTCCCGCGCGTTCGATCATGCACCAGCCGGCCGCCAATAGTCTGCGCCGCACGCTGCTGCGGCGCCTCGCTGCTCCCCTGTCGCTGCTCGCGCTGATGAGCGGCCTGATCGCTTACTGGCTCGCATGGCAGTACACGCAGCACGTGGTCGACCGTTCGCTCGCGGACCTCGCGACCGCGATCTCCAAACAGATCCAGATTGCCGGACCGGAAGCGCCGATCACGGTGCCACCGCTCGCGCAGGCGATGTTCTCCGACCCGGTCGAACACCTGGTCTACCGGATCAGCACCGGCGACACCGAAATCGCCGGCGATCACAATCTGCCGCTGCAAGGCACCAACGTGCGCCGCATGCATTACGCGTACGTGTTCGAGACGCAGCACGAAGGCGTGACCGTGCGGGTCGCTCAGGTGCGCGTCGATCAGCCGAGCGGTAATCCGATCGTCGTCGAAGTCGGCCAGCCCGTGCATCACCGCTTCCGCATCGCCGCCGAGTTCCTCATCGCGATCATGATGCCGTTATTGCTGCTGCTGCTAGCCGGCTGGGTGATCGTGTGGCGCGTCGTCAATCAGCAGCTCAATCCGCTGACGGCGCTCGCCGATTCGCTGAACCGGCAAACGCACACGTCGCTCGAGCCGGTCGACGAAACCTATGTGCCGGACGAGATCCGTCCGCTGACGGGCGCGCTGAACGCGTTGCTCGATCGTCTGAAAGCCGCTCTCGATGCGCAACGTAAATTCATCGCCGATGCCGCGCATCAGCTGCGCACGCCGCTCACCGCCGTGAAGCTGCATGCGGAGCAGGCGGTCGTCGCACGCGATCCGCAGCAGACGCTCGCTGCCGTGCGCGAACTGCGCGCCGCGGCCGATCGCGCCGTGCGGCTGTCGAATCAATTGCTGTCGCTCGCGCGCGCCGAGCCAGGCGAACAGGCGGCCCGCTTCGTCAATGTCGACATGGCCGCGCTCGCGTTCGACACCGGCGCCGAATGGGTGCCGCGCGCGCTACCGGTACACGTGGACCTCGGCTTCCAGCGCCTCGACGATCCGTCGAACGATGACCCGCTGATGGCGCGCGGCAACCCTGTGCTGCTCCATGAAGTGATCGCGAATCTGCTCGATAACGCGCTGAAGTATGTGCCGCCTTCGCGGGTCGACGGCGGGCGTATCACGGTCACAGTTTCGCAGACGCTGATCGACGATCTCCGCATGGCCGAAATCGTCGTCGAAGACAACGGGCCGGGCGTGCCGCGTTCGCAGCAGGAGGATCTGTTCAAGCGATTCTTCCGCGGCGACGGGCAGACCGAGGCGGGCGTCGACAGCGGCGCGGGTCTGGGCCTCGCGATCGTCCACGACATCATGGTGCTGCATCATGGCAGCGTGCATTACGAGGACGCACCGGAGGGCGGCGCACGCTTTATCGTGAGGATTCCGTTGCTGCCGCCCGGTGCGTCCGCAGGCGCTGCCACCGCCAACGATGCCAACGCACGGCGCGCCACGAAAAAACCGGCGCACTCGGCTCGGCGCCGGTCGATTTGTAGAAGGTTTGCCCGGCTGCCGCGGCGGCGTTCGCCTCAGCGCTTCGATCAGCGCAGACAGCTACCGCCGCGCACCGACCCGCGGCTCATTTCTTCTTCGATTTCTTCGCCGATTTGCTCGACTTTTCGCCCTTGTCGGCGCCTTTACCCAACTTGCCGCCGCCCTTGCCCTTCTGCGGCGGCGCCAGCATCGTGCCGCGGCACTTGCGCGCGCCGCAGCGGCATTCGTATTCCTTTTTCAGCTTTTTCGTCTGACGCGCGTCGATCACGAGGCCGTAGTCGTAAAAGACTTCCTCGCCCTCCGCGATATCGCGCAGCGCATGCACGTACACGTGTCCGTCGATTTCCTCGGCTTCGCAGTTCGGCGCGCATGAATGATTGATCCAGCGCGCGCTATTGCCGTTCACCTTGCCGTCGATGACCTTGCCGTTATCCAGCGCGAAATAAAACGTGTGATTCGGTTCAGCCGGATTATGCGGATGGCGGCGCAACGCTTCTTTCCAGGTAATCCGCTCGCCCTTGTATTCGATCAGTCGCTCGCCGGCCGCGATCGGTTCGAGAGCAAACACGCCTTTGCCGTGCACACCCGAACGGCGCACGGCGATCCTGCGTGAATTCATTGAATGAATCCTTGTGAAGAACTGGGGAATCAAATCTGGCAATCGTCAGGCGCGTCGTGCGCGCGGCTTTTTTCTGACGCGAATAGCAAACGCGGCGCCCTGAAAGCGCCGCGTCGACTTGCGACGCGCACCGCGCCACAACCGGCATCCTACACGTTGTCCACGGCTTCCTTCAACCGTCAGCCGATGCGTTCGTTCAACGTGCGACGGGTGTCACCGTTGACCAAACGAAATGTCGCCGAACAGCGCTTTCTGCTCACGCGGTTGTGAACGCCAGTACTGCGGCGGCGCTTCGACGGTGGCACCGAGGTTAGCGGCGGCGTGCCACGGCCAGCGCGGGTTATAGAGCAGCGCGCGAGCCAGCGCGATCAGATCGGCATCGCCCGCTTCGATCAGCTGCTCGGCGTGCAGCGGATCAGTGATGAGTCCGACGCCGATCGTCGTCAGACCGGTTGCGTGCTTGACCGCTTTCGCGAACGGAATCTGATAGCCCGGCTCGAGCGGAATTTGCTGTAGCGGCGAGACACCGCCCGACGACACGTCGATCCAGTCGCAGCCGCGCTTTTCCAGCTCGTGTGCAAACGCGATCGTGTCTTCGAGCGTCCAGCCGCCCTCGACCCAGTCCGTCGCCGACACGCGCACGCCGACCGGTTTGTCGGCAGGAAATGCGGCACGCACGATGTCGAAGATTTCGAGCGGAAAACGCATGCGGTTTTCGACCGAGCCGCCGTAGTCGTCGGTGCGCTGATTGGCGATCGGCGACAGGAACTGATGCAGCAGATAGCCATGGGCGGCATGCACTTCGAGCGCATCGATGCCAAGACGCGCGGCGCGCCGCGCGGACGCGGCGAACGCCTCGCGAATCCGGTTCAGGCCGACGACATCGAGCGCGAGCGGCGGCTCCTCGCCCGGCTTGTGCGGCAGCGCCGACGGCGCATGCGGCAGCCACCCGCCTTGCGACACCGAAATCAGCTGCCCGCCTTCCCACGGCACGTGGCTCGATGCCTTGCGGCCCGCGTGCGCCAGTTGCATCGTCACGTTGACGTGCGAATGCTTGCGGATCGCGGCCAGCACCGGCACGAGCGCTTCTTCGGTCGCGTCGTCCCACAAGCCGAGATCGCCGGGCGTGATGCGCCCGTCCGGCTCGACGGCGGTTGCTTCGATGCACAGCATGCCCGCGCCGGACAGCGCGAGACCGCCGAGGTGAATCATGTGCCAGGCGGTCGCTTCGCCGCGTTCGGCGGAGTACTGGCACATTGGGGAGACGACGATACGATTGGGAAGCGTCACGCTACGCAGCGTGAGCGGAGAGAAAAGCGCGCTCATGGATTACGCCCAGTGAAAGCCCGAGAGCGATCGAGGATAGCACCGCACGCGGTTTACTGCATGAACGTGGCACCTGGCTGGACGCTCACGTCGCCATTCGGCTAGCCATTCAGGCTTGCGTCTCGACGTGATCGAGCCATTCGCCGAACATGCGGCACGCGGCGGCTTCGAGCACGGGACCGTATCGGCCGGTGTCGGCGCGCAACTGACGCACGTCGATGCCGTGGCCCGAGAGTTCGTTCGCATTCCCTATCAGCCAAGGTTCGAACCGATCGGTGCGGATCTCGGGATGACACTGCAAGCCCAGTACGTGATCGCCCCATGCGAAGGCCTGATTCTCGCAAGCCGGGGTCGATGCAAGACGGGTCGCGTTGGCCGGCAGATCGAAGGTGTCGCCGTGCCAATGCAGCATCGAGGTATGAGCGCCATCGAGATGACGCAGCGGCGAGGCGCGGCCGGCATCGGTCAGCGTGAGCGGCGTCCAGCCGAGTTCGGCCTGAGCCGCAGGGTAGACGCGCGCACCGAGCGCCCGCGCGATCAGTTGTGCGCCAAGGCAGATACCGAGTGTCGGCAAACCGGCCGCGATGCGTTTTTCGATCAACGACAGCAGCGGCCCGAGCGTGGGGTACAGCGCGTCGTCGGTAGCGCTGATGGGGCCGCCCAGCACGACCATCAGCGACGCGGCAACCGGACTGGGCGCCTCGATACGGGCAACGCCCACATCGAGATAACGGACCGGACGCCCGCGCTCGCCGAGCACGAGCTCGAGACTGCCCAGATCCTCGAAGTGCACATGGCGGATGGCGAGTACTTCCCGATTCATCGGCCTGCCCTATCTTCAGGTTGACTAACGACCTGCCGCCAACGACTTTATCCTTGCACGGCACCAGCCGGCAAGCAGGCGGCGCATACCGCCCGCCGTCGCCGGCCAGGCCATGTTAGCGGATTGCCCAGCAAGACGCCGGTTATTGGGCGAAGATCTTCCAGGTCTTCTTCTGGGTGGCGACGTCCGCCGTTTCATGCACGGAGCAGTCGAGACGCACATCGGTGTCCAACATGTTCAGGTCGAGCAGCGCGCAGTGATGCGGCGTCTTCTTCGGATTCTTGCTCGGCTGGAAATGCGTGCAGCTCAGGCACATACGATGCGACGGAATCGTGTTTTGCGCTTCGAGCTGATAGATGGTCTTGAGCAGCGTGCGATAGAACACGGACTGCTCGTCGTCGCGCAGCGTGCCGACCGCCTTTGAGAGGAAGTCCGGCCATTGCGCGGCGCGTTTGGCAGCGGTGCGGCCACGCGAGGTCAGACGTACCGCGAGCGCGCGACCGTCGTCGAGTGCGCGACGCTTTTCGACGAGGCCTTTGGTCTCGAGCGTGCTGACCGCATCGCTGGTGGTCGCGGCAGTCAGCGCCGTTTCACGCGCGATTTCGCCGAGACGCATCGGCCCCTTACGTTGCATCAACAGCACGAGGATCTCGCCCTGGGTCGGCGTAAGGCCTGCGCCTTCCGCCCATTCCCAAGCCTGGCTTCGCATCGCCGTGCTCAATCGCAAGAGGCTGTGGGTCACTCGCCCGGCTGCCTGTTCTCCGTATACGCCTTCGCTCATAATCTTCGATTCGTTTATTTACCGCTTTGGTGCAATGCCGGCGGCTGCCTGCCGGAGTACACCCGTTGCGTGTGTGGGGTAGCTTCGTCCAACCGCGGATGAAACCGTTTGTACTATCTCAAAAATACACCGTCTTGGAAGCCGAAGGCGGCGAAAAACGACATTCTATGCGACAGCGGCTAATCGTACAGCTAACTTATCCAACGCGAGCTGTGGATAAGCAGGGGAAAACGTTTGGACAGCCTGTGTACCGTTTTGCAACAAGCACTTGCAGCGTGTTGAACGTTTCCTCGGTTGCGCTTGCCAGGCGTGGCCGGAGCCCGTTTTACGAGCCCAGTTATCATTTCCCCAGCGCATTGACTTTGCAGGAAATTATTCAGTTGTCCACAGCCTTTGGCAATGCCTGCTTACGACTACTACGCTGGTATACGTAAATTTTCGAAAAACCTGAAGGGTTGCGCGCGCGAAAAACCATAAAAATTTTCTTACGAAAAAAAACCCGCACGCGGCGGGTTTCGTCGGAACGTCGCGTAGCTGGCGCACGCAAACGGTTTCATGAAGTCTTCGCGACTAGGCACGCCATTGCAGACACTGCTGGCGTACCGCTTCGTGCAAGGACTTTTCCTGCGCAAACACACTGCGCAGCCACGTCGCGTCGTTGACCTGACCGCGCGCGATCGCGCCGACTTCGGCCAGCGCATTCACCGAGCCGAGCGCTTCCGCATGCGGTCCGATCTGTTCGAGCGTTTCGAGAATATCTTCGGAAATCGTCTTGCGTTCACCGGTTTGCGGATTGATGCAGGTGCCACCGAGTCCGAACCGGCAGGCTTCGAAACGGTTGAACGTGTAGACCAGATAGTCGTCTTCCTGCGGCATGATCGGCTTATCGAGCAACAAATGACGCGCGAGCGTCTGGATGTAGCAGGCGATCGCCGCGGCGCGATCCACCGAAAACGGCGTATCCATCACGCGGACCTCAATCGTGCCGAAGCCCGGCTTCGGACGGATATCCCAGTAGAAATCCTTCATGCTGTTGACCACGCCCGTGTGGACCATCTTCGAGAAATACTCCTCGAAGCTGTCCCACGTCAGCACGAACGGCGCGCGGCCCGACAGCGGAAACGCGAACACGGAATTCAGACGTGCCGAATGAAATCCGGTATCGACGCCCTGTACGAAAGGCGACGACGCGGACAACGCAATGAAATGCGGGATGAAGCGCGACATCGAATGCAGCAGATACAGCGCGCTGTTCGGATTCGGGCAACCGATGTGCACGTGCTGGCCGAACACGGTGAACTGCTTCGCGAGATAGCCGTATAGCTCGGAAATATACTGAAAGCGCGGCGTATCGACGATCTGCCGCTCGCTCCATTGCTGGAAAGCATGGGTGCCGCCACCGCACAGACCGACGTTCAGATGATCGGCCGCGGACACCAGCGTGTCGCGAATCTTGCGCAGATCGGTGACCGCCTGTTCGTGCGACGTGCAGATGCCGGTCGACAGCTCGATCATGCTTTCGGTGATTTCCGGCGTGATATTGCCGGGGATTTTTTCGTCCTTGATGAGGCGCAGCAGATCCGTGCCGGCTTTGGTCAGATCATAGTCGTGCGTATTGACGATCTGCATTTCGAGCTCGATACCGAACGTGAACGGTTTCGAGTCGATGAAGGGTTCGAGTGACATGGCGTCCCCTGAGTCAGGTCGTTTGAGGCGAAGGAATTGAAAGACGGGTTCGTGAAACGCGCATGGCAGCCCATGCGCGTTGCACGCTTACCCCTCGCGCCGCTCGGCGACGAGCGCGAGGCTGCGATAGACGAGCCACGGCCCGAGAATCTGCAGCACGAAAATCGAACACATAGCGATTGCGCGCAGTTGCGGATCGAAGTTCGGATACAGGTTGTACGTGTCGTCGACGAGCAGATACGCGAGCGCCGACATCGGTGACAAGGACAGGCCGAGCGCGATGCCCTGCTTCAAGTTCAGGCCGCTCGGCTTCGCGAACGCCAGCACGCCGACCAGCTTCGCGACGAGGCGAGCAACGATCAGACCCAGCGCGGCGACTCCGCCCAACGCGATGTGCTTCCATTCGAACGACGTCAGCGTCAGCACGAACAGGATCACCGTCAGCAGCCAGCCCGCGGTGCCGAAATGCTCTGGCCACAACTGCGGACGCACTTCGTGATTCTTCACGATGATGCCCGCGGCGAGCAGCGCGAGAATCGTCGACAGCTTGAACAGATGCGCGATCGCGATCGCGAGCAGCACGAGACCGAACAGCGCCACGAACGAATGCTCGTCCTGCATGTTCAGGCGCCGATAGAAGAACGTGCAGGTGCGCGCGAGCAGATACGCGAGCACGAGCGAGCCGACCAGCAGGTACAACGGCTGCAGGATGGTCGCGAACACGTTGCCGTAAACCTCCTGATGCAGCCAGCTCGACACGAGCTTTTCGATCACGACCGCGTACATGCTGTTCAGCGCGGTCAAGGTCAGAAGACGCTGCGTGACCTGGCCTTCGGCGCGTAGTTCGGTTTTGAGCTGGATCACCATCGCGGGCGATGTCGCCATCGCGATCGCGGCGAGTACGGTCGCGACCATCAGCGGCACGTGCAGAAACAGCAACACGGGCAGCACCAGCACGAAAGTCAGCGTGGCTTCGGCGACGCTCGACAGAATCAGCCACGGATTGCGGCGGATCCAGCGCAGATCGAGCCGGCTGCCGAGTTCGAACAGCAACAGGCCGAGCGCGACGTCGAGCAGCGGTCGCGCGGCGCTCGCGGAATCCGCATCGATCACGCCAAAGCCTGCCGCGCCGGCCACGAGTCCGATCACCGCATAGCCGGAAATGCGCGGTAAACGCCACGCGCGATAGCAAAGCTCGCCGCACAGACCGGCGGCAAGCAATGCAAGACCCGCCCAGAAAATGGCGTCGGGCGAAAGCGGCCACGCTGGCAAAAACGAAAACGCCGAATTCATCGTAATGGGTTCTCCTTGGCAGCAACGGCAGACGACACGAACCGGCGCACACGCACGCCGTCACGAGCGCATCGGGAGCGCACGTTGTCGCAAGCGCTTCGCGAAATCAGCGTTGCGAGGTTTCAATGATCGGATGATCGGAATGCGCCACGGCCGCGAAGAACCGCACGGAGTCAGGCACATACACGGGATGCGGCAGTAGCAACAGGCGCGCTGAAGGAACGCCGTCGACCTTGAATCAGATTCTGTTTGACCGGCACCGTTCCATTGCTGCGCGTGCCGTCAGTTGCTGTGGCACGACGCGGAAAAACGGGGATTGTGCCATAGCTTTTTCCGGGTTGACCGAAAAGACGTTAACTCGCAGGCAAAACGGTAAAAAAGAACGTTATTTTCCTAGTGAACGGAAAAAGCGACCTTTTTTCGAGGTATCGCATCAGTTTCGACCACGTCGCGAACGGCGAATCCGCTCCCGGGTGTTACCGTCGCTTCGGTGATTTCGATGCGCGGTTTTGTCGTTAACGCAGCGCGTCGAGCGATCCGGTTTACGCGAACTCGAACGAAACTCAGCTAGCCCGATAGGCGGGGCGTTAGCCCCCGTCTTTGCTGTTTACTGGTTTACCGTATGTATACGTAGTAACAGTTAACAAGCTGCCTCGGTTTCTGTGGATAACCTGTGTTTACCGAAACAAATCATCGAGTTCCCGGCCGCATAACCGGATGCACAGCATGTGCGGCCGCTGCCGGTATACGCGAGCAACTTTTCGCACTTTTTCGCGATGTCCCAGTTACCCCGTTTACGTCCACAATGGTTCCACACGACTTGCGCCGGTTAACCGCGCGGTTATCCACAGGTCGCAGTGGATAAGCCGGAGTCCTGGTTAACCTTGTTTACAGGGCGGGCGGAGTTAACGTGCCGGGCGCAGAGATAACTTCGCAATGGTCGAAGCCGGTTAACCGATCGTTCCCTGTCGCAAGGACCGCAGCAGAAAGCGCCCAGGGTCGATGTCTTCGGCGAGATCGCGTTCGAGCGGCCACGGCTCGCCTTCGATCTGCGAGGCGATCAGTTCAGCGCCGAGCGCGGCCCACACCAGCCCGCGAGAACCATAAGCGAATGCGCCGTACAGACCGTCGAGACGCGGCAGATCGAGCGGCCATGCGCCGCGCAGGCGGGCAGCATCGCGGGCGGCAGCGGCTTCGTCGGCGAGCTGGCCGATCATCGGCATGCGATCCGAGGTCACGCAGCGAAACGCAACGCGTCCGGCGAGCGAGGTCAGCGGCGCGGCATCGAGTGCGCTTGCGAACGACGGCAACATCTGCGCGACGCGCTCGATATTCTCGCGATGACCGTCCGTGCGCAGCGACGTGTCGGGGTCGTCGAGTTCATAGGTCGCGCCTGTCAGCGTGACATCGTTCGCGAGCGGCACGGCGTAGCCCTCGCCGATCACCGGCAGCGCAAGCGGCGCGACGGTACCCGCCGGCAGCAAGCTCAACTGACCACGAATGCTGCGTGTCGGCGCATGACGCAAGCCAGCGATGCGCGCAGCTTCATGCGCACCGGCGACGATCACGACCGGCGCTCGCGCGACTACCTTTCCCGCGATATCGAAGACGGTCCACTGATCGCCGGAACGTTCGAGCCGCGCGACGTCGACACCGAAGCGTCGTTCGAGCAAGCCGCCTGCCGATGCGAATTGCGCCGCGCACAGCGAAGCCGGATCGATCCAGCCGCCGCGCGGAAAGAACCAGCCGCCACGCGCGAGCGGCACACCGGCGAGTCGCTCGGCATCGGACGCGCACACCGGCGTCACGTAGTCGGACGGATAGCGAAACGCGCCGATGGCCTCGCCGATTGCGCGCGCCTCGTCGTCGTCCGCGGCGATCTGCAGCAGACCGCGATCGCCGCGCGTGAGCCGATGCCCTGCACTTTCGAGCGCGGCCCAACGATTGAGCGCGTACAGAAAGCCCGCCCGCGTGACGCGCGACGCGACGCTGTCGTCGCGCGAAATCATTGGGTGGAATACGCCGGCTGGATTGCCAGACGCATCTTGTGCAACCGACGCATGCCGCTCGAGCGAAGTCACGCGCCAGCCGCGCGCCGCAAGCCGCTCGATCACCGCGCAGCCGGCCAGTCCCGCACCGATCACGACCGCGTGTCGTTCGTCGTGCCCGAACGGCGCGGGCGGCTCATAACGGCGCACACGCCAGCGCGGCGCGAAGCGACCGACCAGCATCGCGCGTTTCCAGCCGAAGCCGTCGACCTTGCGATACTCGAAGCCGCATTGCGTCAATGCGCGTTTGACGTCGCCCGCGCTGCTATAGGTGGAGAAGGTCGCGTCATCGCCCGCGACGCGCGCGAGCGCCTTGAAGATCGCCGGGCTCCACAGCTCGGGATTTTTCGCGGGCGCAAAGCCATCCAGATAGAACGCATCGGCACGCAGCCGCAAGGTGGGCAGGCTGTCGAGCGCATCGGCGAAGATCAACGTCAACACGACGCGGCCGCCTTCGAATTCGAGCCGGTGCGTGCCGGGCACGAGCATCGGCCAAGCGTTCGCGAGCGTGTTCGCGAGCCCCGCGATCAGCGGATCGGAGATCGTCGTTGCGTGAACGCAGCGCAGATCGGCGGCGCTAAACGGATGCTTTTCGGTCGACACGAAATGCAGCCGCTCGCAGCGAGCCGGATCGGCGCGCCATGCGGCCCACGTGACGAGAAAGTTGATGCCGATGCCAAAGCCGGTTTCGAGCACGGTGAACGTACGGCGGCTCTGCCATCTTTCGGGCAATTCGTTGCCGCGCAGAAAGACGTAGTGAGCCTGCTCGAGCGCGCCGACGGCGCTGTGATAGATGTCGTCGTAGTGTGGTGAAAAGGGGCTGCCGTTGTCGCGGAAAGCGAGGACGGCGGGGATCAGCGGATCGGTCATGCGCGACGGGAAAACACGCTCAAAAGGTCGCTCGAAAGAGCGGGTTCGATGGTTCGAGCCGGCGCGCGCTGCGCGCGAGTCGCCGTAAAAGACCCATCAGGACGCATTTAGACGCTTTGCTGCGTTGGCAAAAACCAACGCTAACCCCCGCCAGGACTGGGTTTCAGCCCTCGTTTAGGGGGTGCTGAGGGGCAAAATTTCGATTTCCTTGCAAGAACGGCCCGAAAACCGTGCAATTCCTCGAAACCCTTATCCTGATTGGGTTTGCGCTGCGCTATCATAGCAAGCGCCGCGAAGGGAGCGGCAGCACGGCCGCCGAACAGGGTTTTGTCCGGCGCGGGAGATCGTCAGGATCAGGGCCGCAGCTGCTCGACGGCGCGGCGCGCGCACGTATAATCGGCGCGGTCGCGCTGTTCGTATCAACCTAAACTCAGAAAGGAACCTTAATGAACAAACAGGAACTGATCGACGCTGTCGCAGGACAGACGGGCGCCAGCAAGGCTCAAACCGGTGAAACGCTGGACACGTTGCTTGAAGTGATCAAGAAGTCTGTGTCGAAGGGTGAGGCGGTCCAGTTGATTGGCTTCGGTAGCTTTGGTTCGGGCAAGCGCGCAGCGCGTACGGGTCGTAATCCGAAGACCGGCGAAACTATCAAGATCCCGGCTGCCAAGACCGTCAAATTCACGGCAGGCAAGGCGTTCAAGGACTCGGTCAACAAGCGCTAGGCAGATTCCTGCCGGGCAGTTGACACCCGCGAGAAAAACCCGCCAGTGGCGGGTTTTTTTTCGTCCATGCATATGGTTCAAGCGCGGGACGTGCTTCGTTCAGTCATGACGATGCGCGTTCTCGCCGTGGTCATGTCCGCCATGTTCTCAGTCGTCGCCGTGCCCGTGATGATGATGGCCGCGATCATCATCATGATCGTGGTCGTCGAACTCCCACGCCGGGAACGGATCAGGGAACTGCTGCCAGGCTTGCGGCCCGAGCGCGTATTCGTCGTCGGTGAGCAGACAGGCGTCGAACTTTGCGCGCCAGATGGCGGGGTCGATATCCACGCCGATCAGCACGAACTCCTGACGACGATCGCCGATGCTGGTATCGTCCGGCGCGCCGTACCAGTCGGCGGCGATTTCGGCGGCCAGCTCGTCGTCGCCTGCCGGCCATTCGCTGCGATCCTGCGCGGCCCACCACATGCCCGCCGGACCGTGCCGGCAAGCGCCACCGGCCTGCGACAGCGAACCGCCGATATCGTTGCGCGTCGCGAGCCAGAAGAATCCCTTGCTACGCAGTACGCCCTTCCACTCCCGATGCAGCAGCTCCCATAGCCGCTGCGGATGAAACGGCCGGCGTGCGCGATAGACGAAATGGCCGACGCCGTATTCGTCGGCTTCGCTGCGATGCATGTGGCCGTGTTGACCGCCGTGCTCGTGCTCGAGTGCCGCGAGCCAGCCCGGCGCATTCGACGCTTCGTCGAAATCGAAGCGTCCGGTGATCACGATCTGGTCGAGCGGCACGTCGGCGAAGCGGCTCACGAGCTGCACCGCGCGCGGGTTCAGGCGTGCGAGGATGCGCTGCAAACGCGCGAGCTCGTCGGCGCTGACGAGATCGATCTTGTTCACGACGAGCACGTCACAAAACTCGATCTGCTCGATCAGCAATTCGACGATCGTACGGTCGTCGTCTTCGTCGACCGTGATGCCGCGTTCGGCGAGCGCATCGGCCGACGCGTAATCGCGCAGGAAGTTGAACGCATCGACGATCGTGACCATCGTATCGAGCCGCGCGACGTCGCCGAGCGACGCGCCTTCGTGGCCCTCGAATGTAATGGTTTCGGCACTCGACATCGGCTCGGCGATGCCGCTCGATTCGATCACGAGCGCGTCGAAGCGATTTTCGCCGGCGAGGCGACGGATTTCGTTTTGCAGCTCGTCGCGCAGCGTGCAGCAGATACAGCCGTTCTCGAGTTCAACGACCTGCTCGTCGACGCTCGACAGGTCGGCCGCCTGGCGCACGAGCGTCGGGTCGATATTGACCGCGGCGAGATCGTCGACGATCGCGGCGACGCGCAAACCGGCGCGATTCGCGAGGATGTGATTCAGGAGCGTGGTCTTGCCGGCGCCCAGAAAACCGGAGAGCACGGTGATGGGCAATAGCGGCTGGTTCATCGCGGTACGGAATACGGGAGGATTGAAAGGCGTGCCGGGGGCGTGGCCAAATGGTCGGCGTCGCTGCGACGGCGCGACAGCAGCATGAAGCCGCATTGTGCATTAAAACGGGCGCGGCCTGCGCGAGCGACAGCGCTGGACAAGCCTACCGCGCGGGCATCAACTTCCAGCTGCGCAGAATCGCGGCGATCTGTTGCGAGTATTTGTCCCGCAACGCCGGCGTCTCAGAGTGGTATGCTCCGACCGCCTGCCAGGTATTGCCGTACTTGTTCATCTGGCGGCGCAGATGCCACGCCGCGATATAAACGTTCTTGCACGGCTCCATCAGCGTGCCCTGCGAGATCCCGTACTGGGCGAGCACCGGCAGATGCACCGAATTGATCTGCATCACACCGTAGTCGGTCGAGCCGTTCGCGTTCTTGTGCTGCGCATCCGGCCGGTTGTGCGACTCCTGCCACGCGATAGCCCGTAAAATCAATGGGTTGACCTTCTGATATTTCGCCGCTTCGTCGAAGCAGTCGGCGCGCGCGGAGCCGGCTGCGACGAGCAGCGCGAGCATGGCGGCGACGGTGACGAGCGGACTTTTCATCGGTCAACAGGACTGGATAAACCCGAGGTAAGAATCGGTAAGGCAGTTTGCCGGCCGCATTTCGGCCGCAACGGCAAGCTGGCCGGGCATTTGTCGAGCATCGGGGAAAACCCGCGTCAGCAAACACATAACAGTGAGTCGAACGGCTCGTATCATACCGGCAGTCCGACCTTCGTCAAGTTGGCTAACCGACATAAGACCGTACAAAGCCGGGTAATGGCGTCTGTGTACGGTGGCGGTTAGCTTTCAATTTAATGACAACCCTGCGATCCCTAAGGATTCGCATGAGGCCCCTTGTTTTGTTTCAAATCCGACATGAAAAGCTGTTACTGTTCGTTTTTTTCGGACGTCGGGACGCTGGAGCTCGAAGCGAAACTCGCTTTTGGGGCCGGCTCACAGACCGACCGGGCGGTAGCTTGCTGCCAGGTCCGCATCGCATGACCGTCGGTGGCAGAGGCTGCCGGCATCGATATCAAATTCCATGAGAAGAAATTGTATGGCTTTGCGTCGCGTGGCAACGGCGCTGCTGGTGGCTGGACTGATCACCGCGCAGACAGCACAGGCAGAGGTGACACTCAACTTCGTCAACGCCGACATCGACCAGGTCGCCAAGGCGATCGGCGCGGCGACCGGCAAGACGATCATCGTCGATCCGCGGGTGAAGGGGCAACTGAACCTCGTGTCCGAAAACGCGGTACCCGAGGATCAGGCGCTCAAAACCCTGGAGTCCGCGCTGCGCATGCAGGGCTTCGCGCTCGTGCAGGATCACGGCGTGCTGAAAGTGGTGCCCGAGGCCGACGCCAAGCTGCAAGGCGTGCCGACCTACGTCGGCAACGCGCCGACGGCGCGCGGCGACCAGGTCGTCACGCAGGTCTTCACGCTGAGGAACGAATCGGCCAACAACCTGCTGCCGGTACTGCGTCCGCTGATTTCGCCGAACAACACCGTCGCGGCCTACCCCGCCAACAATACGATCGTCGTCACCGACTACGCCGACAACGTGCGGCGCATCGCGCAGATCATCGCGGGCATCGATAACGCGGCAGGCCAGTCGGTGGCGGTCGTGCCGCTGAAGAATGCGAATGCGATCGACATCGCGCAGCAGATGAACAAGATGCTCGATCCGGGCGCGATAGGCAGTACGGACGCGACGCTGAAGGTGTCGATCGCGTCGGATCCGCGCACCAACTCGCTACTGATGCGCGCATCGAACACGGCACGTCTCGCGGCGGCAAAGGAGCTCGCGAAACAGCTCGACGTGCCGACCACGATGCCGGGCAACATTCACGTCGTGCCGCTGCGCAACGCGGATGCGACGAAGCTCGCGCGCACGCTGCGCAACATGCTCGGCAAGGGCGGCGGCGAAGGCTCGTCGGGCGGCGCGAACGAGGCGAACTCGTTCAACCAGAACAGCAGTGGCGGTGGCGGCGGCGGTCTGTCGAACGCCAGCAATTCGACGGGCACGTCGGGCACGCCGCCGTTGCCGTCAGGCGGACTCGGCGGCAGCTCGATGAACTCGCCGTTGGGCGGCGGCGCCTCGGGCTCGAATAGTAATAGTGGCGGCTTTCTCGGCGGAGACAAGGAGAAGAGCGAAGACCAGGGCGGCGGCATGATCACGGCCGATCCCGCAACCAACTCGCTGATCATCACGGCGCCCGAAGCGACGTACCGCAACTTGCGCGCGGTGATCGACCAGCTCGATGCACGTCGCGCGCAGGTGTATATCGAGGCGCTGATCGTCGAGCTCAACTCGAATACGAGCGGCAACCTCGGGATTCAGTGGCAGGTCGCGAACGGTAACTTGTATGCCGGTACCAACCTGTCGACGGGCTCGGGCAACAGCATCGTCAACCTGACGGCGGCCGCGGCCGCTGCCGGCTCGACCGGCGGTCTCGCTACGGCACTGGGCGCCTCGAACTTGCAACAGGGCCTGAACGTCGGCTGGATCCACAACATTTTCGGCGTGCAGGGTCTCGGCGCGCTGCTGCAGGCGCTGTCGCAGACCGCCGACGCGAACGTGCTGTCCACGCCGAACCTGATCACGCTCGATAACGAAGAAGCGAAGATTATCGTCGGTACCAACGTGCCGATCCAGACCGGTTCGTACTCGAACCTGACGAGCGGCACGACGAGCGCGGCGTTCAACACGTTCGACCGTGTCGACGTCGGTCTGACGCTGCACGTGAAGCCGCAGATTACCGACGGCGGCATCCTGAAGCTGCAGCTCTACACGGAAGATTCGGCGATCGTGAACGGTACGAACAACGCGGCGACGAACCCGGCGGGCCCGGAATTCACGAAGCGTTCGATCCAGTCGACCGTGCTGTGCGATAACGGCGAGATCATCGTGCTCGGCGGCCTGATGCAGGACAACTACCAGGTCAGCAACAGCAAGGTGCCGTTGCTCGGCGACATTCCGTGGCTGGGCCAGCTGTTCCGCTCCGAGCAAAAGACGCGCGACAAGACTAACCTGATGGTATTCCTGCGCCCGGTCATTCTCGCCGATCACGACACCACCCAGGCCGTCACGGCGAACCGCTACGACTACATCCAGGGCGTGCAGGGTGCGTACCGTTCGGACAACAACATCATGAGGGATCGCGACGATCCGGTCGTGCCGCCGATGCCGCTCGGCCCGAGCCAGGGCGGTGTGCCGGCGCTGAACCTGTTCGATCTGAACCAGATGCGCCGCCAGCAGATGATGCCGCAGCAGGCACCGCAACAGGTGCCTCAACAGGTACCGCCGCAGGCCGTGCCGCAAGCCAACGCGCAGCCCACCACGCAACCTGTGCCGCAAACGATGCCGCAAACCGTGCCGCAACCGGCGGTCGTCGATCCGGCCAGCGGAGTGGTGCCGAGTACAGTATCGCCGGGAGCGCGTCCGTGACGCAGACGCCCGCGCAAACCGCGCCATCGCAAGGTCTGTTGAACGGCGCCGCCGCCGCCGGCGAGCGCGCGGCACCCTCGCCGCTCGCCGCCCGGCTCGTGCCGTACGGTTTCGCGCGCAGCGGCCAGATCCTGGTCGCGCATCAGTATGCCGATAGCCTCGAAGTCTGGATCAGCGAGCGCACGAGCGAAGCCGCGCTTGCCGAAATCGCGCGCAACTACGGCACGGTATCGGTCGTGCGCGTGCCCGCCGACGATCTCGCGCAGGCGATCAACCAGGCCTATGCGCGCCAGGACGGCAGCGCCGCGCAGGTGGTCGGTGAAGTGGAAGGCGAAGTCGATCTGTCGCGTCTGATGCAGGACATTCCCGAGGTCGAGGATCTGCTCGAATCGGAAGACGACGCGCCGATCATCCGCATGATCAACGCGCTGCTCACGCAAGCGGCGCGCGAACAAGCATCGGATATTCATATCGAGCCGTTCGAGAATGCGTCCGTGGTGCGCTTTCGCGTCGACGGCACGCTGCGCGACGTGGTGCGGCCGAAAAAAGCGCTGCACGGCGCGCTGATCTCGCGGATCAAGATCATGGCGCAGCTCGACATCGCGGAGAAACGTCTGCCGCAGGACGGCCGCATCACGCTGCGCGTCGGCGGTCGTCCGGTCGACGTGCGCGTATCGACGCTGCCCACCGGCCACGGCGAGCGCGCGGTGCTGCGGCTGCTCGAAAAAGACGCGGCGCGACTGAATCTCGAAGCGCTGGGCATGGCATCCGACACGCTCGGCAAGTTCGACAAGCTGATCGGCAAGCCGCACGGCATCGTACTCGTGACGGGCCCGACCGGCTCCGGCAAGACCACGACGCTGTATGCGTCGATGTCGCGACTGGAGACGGCGACCACCAACATCATGACGGTGGAAGACCCGATCGAATACGACCTGTCCGGCATCGGCCAGACCCAGGTCAACGAGCGGATCGGCATGAGCTTCGCGCGCGCATTGCGCTCGATTCTGCGTCAGGATCCGGACGTCATCATGATCGGTGAAATCCGCGACCTCGAAACCGCGCAGATCGCGGTGCAGGCGTCGCTGACCGGCCACCTGGTGCTCGCGACGCTGCACACGAACGACGCGGCATCCGCGGTCACGCGTCTGACCGACATGGGCGTCGAGCCGTATCTGCTCGCTTCGTCGCTGCTCGGCGTGCTCGCGCAGCGGCTCGTGCGGCGGCTGTGCCCGGTGTGTCGCGAAGAGCGCACGGAAGAGGACGGCAGCAAGCGCTGGCATCCGGTCGGCTGCGACCGTTGTGGCCAATCCGGTTACGCGGGACGGCGCGGCGTCTACGAGCTGCTGCTGATCGATGAGACGATCCGTTCGCTGATCCACCGCAACGCGGCGGACGCCGAAATTCTCGAAGCGGGCCGCGCGCACGGCATGCGCACGCTGCGCGAGGATTCAGAGCGCTGGCTCGCATCGGGACTGACGTCGCTCGAAGAAGTGATTCGCGTGACGGGCGGAGCATAAGCGCATGCCGGCATTCCGTTTCGAAGCGATCGACGCGGCGGGCAAGGCACAAAAAGGCGTGCTCGACGCCGACAGTGCGCGCGGCGCGCGCACCAACCTGCGCTCGCAGGGACTCACTCCGCTCGTCGTCGAACCGGCGGCGTCGCGCACCCGCGGCGAGCGCAATCAGCGGCTCGCGCTCGGGCGTCGTCTGTCGCAGCGCGAGCAGGCCATTCTGACGCGGCAGCTCGCGAGTCTGCTGATCGCGGGTCTGCCGCTCGACGAAGCGCTCGCGGTGCTCACCGAGCAGTCGGAGCGCGACTACATCCGCGAGCTGATGGCGGCGATTCGCGCCGAAGTGCTCGGCGGTCATTCGCTCGCGAATGCGCTGCAGCAGCATCCGAAGGACTTCCCCGAGATCTACCGGGCGCTCGTCGCGGCCGGCGAACATACGGGCAAGCTCGGCCTGGTGCTGTCGCGGCTCGCCGACTACATCGAGCAGCGCAATGCACTGAAGCAGAAGATCGTGCTGGCGTTCACGTATCCGACGATCGTCACGATCATCGCGTTCGGCATCGTCACGTTCCTGCTCAGCTATGTGGTGCCGCAGGTCGTCAACGTGTTCGCGAGCACCAAGCAGCAACTGCCGTTTCTGACGATCGTGATGATGGCGCTGTCCGGCTTCGTGCGGCACTGGTGGTGGGCGATGCTGATCGGCGCGATCGTGGTCGTCTATCTGGTGCGCGCGACCCTCAGGCAACCGGGCCCACGGCTCGCCTTCGACCGCTGGCTGCTGACCGCGCCGCTGATCGGCAAGCTCGTGCGCGGCTATAACACGGTCCGCTTCGCCAGCACGCTCGGCATTCTGACCGCGGCGGGCGTGCCGATTCTGCGCGCGCTGCAAGCCGCGGCCGAAACGCTCAGCAACAATGCGATGCGCGAGAACATCGACGACGCGATCGTGCGAGTGCGCGAAGGTACGTCGCTGTCGCGCGCGCTCGGCAACACGAAGACGTTTCCGCCGGTGCTCGTGCACCTGATCCGCTCGGGCGAAGCGACCGGCGACGTGACGACGATGCTCGATCGCGCGGCCGATGGCGAAGCGCGCGAGTTGGAGCGTCGCACGATGTTCCTGACGAGCCTGCTGGAGCCGCTGCTGATCCTGGCGATGGGGGGCGTGGTGCTGGTGATCGTGCTCGCGGTGATGCTGCCGATCATCGAACTGAACAACCTCGTGCAGTAGTAGTCGTCGTAGCGAGAGGAAGGAAGAGAAAGGATTTGCGCGGCATGCGGTATCAGCCGCGCAACCGCTTCGGGTTTCAGCGCACGTAAATGGTGGGACCGCTGGAGTTGGCGGGCAGGAAGATTTCCGAGTGGGCGCCGTTGCGGTCGATGATGATCGAGCGGGCGCGGACTTCGGAGAGCCTGGTGCCTTGCATCAGCGTGCTGCCGAGCGACACCGCGCGCGGCGGCTCGCCACCGACGCTGACGATCGCCGCGGCGCCTTCGCTCAACGCGAGGATGCCGAAGAGATGGATGTCCTGATTGACGTTGCGCGTGAGCTGTCCGCCGAACAGCGTCGCGGCCTGATCGGTCGAGACCTGCGCATGCGCCGCCGCAGCCGGCAACGGCGCGCCGGACAACGTGATGAGCGTGATGACCCAGTAGGTCAGCGTCGCGCAGAAAGCGGCGAACAGCGCGAGCGACAGGAGGCGGATTTGGATGGCGTTCATGCGCACATTGTACGGACTATTGTGAAAATTGCGGTGGGTTGAAACCCTTCAACTGCATGACATTAAAATGACGGCCCGGCGTGTTCAATCTGATAAGCCGGGCCGAAAATTTCACCTGAAAAGAGGTAGCAACCTATGCAACTGTCGACCATTCGCCGCGCTGACAACGCGGGTTCGCGCGGCCGTCGTCAACGCGGTTTCACGCTGATCGAAATCATGGTCGTGATCGCCATTCTCGGCATTCTCGCCGCGCTGATCGTGCCGAAGATCATGAGCCGTCCGGACGAAGCGCGGCGCGTTGCCGCGAAGCAGGACATCGGCACCGTGATGCAGGCGTTGAAGCTCTATCGCCTCGACAACGGCCGCTATCCGACCCAGGAGCAAGGCCTGCACGCACTGATCGAAAAGCCGTCCACCGACCCGGTGCCGAACAACTGGAAGGACGGCGGCTATCTCGAGCGTCTGCCGAACGATCCGTGGGGCAATGCGTACCAGTACCTGAATCCCGGCGTGCACGGCGAGGTCGATGTGTTCAGCTACGGCGCCGATGGCAAACCGGGCGGCGAAGGCAACGACTCCGACGTCGGGTCCTGGCAATGAACAGGCTGAACCTGGCATCCCGCCAGACTCGATGATGTTCATGCACGCGCCCTCCTTGCCATCGGTTCGGCCGCTTGTTTCGCCAGGCGCCGTGCCCGCCACGCCGTTATGTTCGCGGCGCGTGCAAGCGTGCGTGCTTCACCGATGCATTGCTGTATGAATTTCCGTTGATCGTCGATGGCCGGCACTATGCGCACGTCCGCTTGCAAGTCCCGTGTGGACACTCCGTGTACGGCTTCGCGGCCGCGCTCCCGCCTGCGCCGCCGCCGCGCGGCAGGCTTCACGCTGCTCGAAATGATGGTCGTGCTCGTGATCGCGGGCCTGCTCGTGTCGCTGACCGCGGTCACGATGACCCGCAATCCGCGCACCGATCTGAACGAGGAAGCGCAGCGTCTCGCGTTGCTGTTCGAATCGGCTGGCGATGAAGCGCAGGTGCGCGCGCGGCCGATCGCGTGGCAGCCGTTCGAGGGCGGCTTCCGTTTCGATCAGCGCACCCAGGACGGCTGGCGTCCGCTGCGCGACGATCTGCTCGGACCGCGTCAGTGGGAAGGCGGCGTGACCAGTGTCGCGATCAGTTACCCGGGCTCGGATTCGCACGCCGATCGCATCGTGTTTGGTACCGAGGCGATCGACGTGCCGGTGCAGGTCACGCTGTTTTCGGCGGCCGGCCAGGCGACGATCGTCGGTACCGGCAATGGCCGCTACGAGGTGCGCTGAGATGCGGATGCTTCGCTACGGCAGGTCGGTCCGTGCCCCTTCCCTCTTCATGATGCGCGATGTCGGGTGCCGCGAGGAGCGTGGCTTCACGATGATCGAGGTGCTGGTCGCGCTCGCCATCATCGCGATCGCGCTTGCCGCGTCGCTGCGCGCGGTCGGCAGTCTCGCGAGCGGCGAAGCCGATCTGCACCGGCGTCTGCTCGCCGGCTGGAGCGCGGACAACGCGCTCGCGGACCTTCATCTGAAGCATGCATGGCCCAACATCGGCTCGACGAGCTTCGATTGCTCGCAAGGCAATCTGCAACTGCGCTGTACCGAGCATGTGACGGCGACGCCGAATCCGGTGTTTCGCCGTGTCGAAGTGAGGGTGACGATGCCAGGGCAGTCCGGCAATCTCGCGCAGATGGTCACGGTGGTCGCGAATGAAAACAACCGCTCGCTGTGAGCGCCGTCGCCGTTATGGCGCGCGCGGCTTCACGCTGATCGAACTGCTGGTCGCGATCGCGATCCTCGCGGTGATCGCCGTGCTGTCATGGCGCGGGCTCGATCAGATCATCCGCGGCCGCACGACGATCACGAACGCGATGGAAGACGAACGCGTGTTCGCGCAGCTGTTCGACCAGATGCGCATCGACGCACGCCAGGCCGCCAGCGACGACGAATCGGGCCAGGCCGCGGTCTCGGTGTCCGGCAACGCGCTGCAGATCGTGCGGCACATGGTGCTGCCGGCCACCGCGCCGCGTCTGCAGGTGGTGCGCTATCAGATCTCGAACGGCCGCGTGGTGCGCTACGCGTCGCCGCCGCTCGGCAACGTCGGCGAATTGCGGCGCGCGTTGCACGGCAGCGACGAAGGCTGGAGCGCGGTGCCGCTGATGGGTGGCGTCGGCTCGATCTCGGCGCGCATGTACGTGCCGAAGCTCGGCTGGACCATACGGATGAACGACGTACAGACCGCGATGACCGAGGCCGTCAACAACCTGAAGGTGCCGCAGCTCGGCAACGCGCCGATGCCGCGCTCGGTGACGGGGCTCGAGGTCAGCATCGGCGCAACATCGCTCGCGCGGCCGGTCACGCGCGTTTTTCTGGTCGGAGAATGACATGACGTTCTCCTCGTCGCCGTCGAAAAAGTCGGCATCCGGTTCGCGCGTGGCCGGCGCGCGCGAGCGCGGTGTGGCCATCATCAGCGCGCTGCTCGTCGTCGCGCTGTCGGCGATCCTCGTGTCCGGCATGTTGTGGCGCCAGCAGGTGCAAATCCGGCGCATCGAGAATCAGCGGCTGTTGTCGCAGGCGCAATGGGTCGCGCGCGGCGCGCTCGACTGGACCCGGCTGATTCTGCGGTCCGAAGGCGATACGTCGGCTGGCATCACGTATCTGGGCGGCTTGTGGGGCGTGCCGATCGCGAAAACCCGGCTGTCGGATTTTCTCGGCCAGATTGGCGAGGTACGCGCTGAGCAAGGCGCGGCCACCTACCTGTCGGGCTCGATCGAGGACGCGCAGTCCCGATTCAATCTGCGCAATCTGGTCGCAAGTCCGGCGCCCGGCGTGACGCAAATCAGCGCCGAGCAGATGGCCGCGTACCAGCGCCTGCTGGTGTCGCTCGGCCTGAGCGGGCAGCTCGCCAAAGTGACCGCGCTGCACGTGCGCGCGGGGCTGTCGCAATCGGCGACGCGCTTTCAGACCGGCACGTCGATCAGCAGCACGCCGCAAGTGGGCGGCGGCGGCGGTATGACGGGCGGCAACTTCACGAACCAGCCCGGCATCGAGGACGGCGACGACAACGTGGCGGTCGCGCCGCTGCTGATGACGAGCGTCGATTCGCTGCTCGACATTCCGGGCTACACGCCGGAGATCGTCGCGAAGCTGCGGCCGTTCGTCACCGTGCTGCCTACGACCACCGCGATCAACATGAACACCGCGTCGGCCGAAGTGATCGCGGCGGTGGTGCCGGGCATGACCGTGTCGCAGGCGCAAGCACTCGTCGCGCGGCGCCAGACCGTGTTTTTCCGCAACGCCGGCGACGTGCAGCTCGCGCTGACCGCCGCCGGTGTGCAATCGGTGTCGATCGATCCGAATGAGTTCGACGTCAACTCGAGCTACTTTTTAGTCCACGGCAGTGTGCAGCACGAGCGCGCCGAAGTGGATCGCACGACGCTCGTCTATCGCGATCCGCTAACTCACACCACGCGTATCGTGCGGGTACAAGACCAACTATGAACAACGCAATCCACAGAGAGAGTGGCCTTTGAGCACGCTGATCGTCCTATTGCCACCGCGTGATCCGGCGGTGCCCTCGCAGGAATGGCAACTGCCCGAGCTGCCGTTCGTGCTGCTCGACAAGACGGGGCGCACGCAGCGCGCCGGCCGCTCGGCGCTCGCGCTGCTGCCGCGCGCCGGCACGACGGTGCTGATGCTCGCCGCGCGCGACCTGCTGCTGATGCCCGCGACGCTGCCGCCGCTGCGTGGCCCAAAGCTGCGCCAGGCGCTGCCCAATATCGTCGAGGATCAACTGATCCAGGACCCGCAGACCTGCCACATCGCGGTCGATCCGCAGGGGCTTGGTGAAGGTCGGCACCTGCTCGCGATCATTGATCGCGGCTGGTTCCGTTTCATCTGTGAGGCGTTCACGGCGGCCGGTCATCGCAGTCTGCGCGCGGTGCCGGTCACGCGTTGCCTGCCGCTGGCGCCGGTGACCGAAGTTGCCGCGAACGTCGATGAAACAGCCGAAGTGCGCGAGCCGGCGATGGCCGGCGCGGCGAGCGTCGCGACGTCGCTACCGGGCGTCGCGCCGGTGGTCGCGCCCGAAGCGCCGTCCATCGTGCCGATGGTGGCCGCGGTGCTCGGTGCGGTCGTGCAGACCGCACCCGCGCTGCTCGTCGAGGGCGCGCTCGACAGCGGCGTGCCGCGCGTCGAACTGGCGATTGCACGCGGTGTCCAGGGCGAGGGTTTCGCGGCGCCGGCCGATGCGGTGAACGCGACGCTGTCCGCGCTAGCGGGTGCGGCGCCGGTGTCGCTGTACATGCTGACCGAGGTGCCCGGCAACGAGCCGAACCAATCCACGACGAGTCCCGCGCGGCTCGCCTCGCATATTCACGGCGCGAGTCCGCTGCCGTTCGAGCAGCTCGCGCGGCGCGCGCTCGAATGCCGCTTCGACCTGTGCCAGTTCGAATTCGCGTCGCAGCCGTGGCGCCTCGATCGCGCGACGCTGCGGCGTCTGCGTCTGCCGATCGTGCTCGCGCTCGCCGCGCTCGTCGTCGCGATCATCGGCGCGAACGTGCAGTGGCTGATGCTTGCGCGTCAGCGTGACGCGATCAACACGCAGATGACGGAGCTGCTCCTCAATACGTTCCCGAAGACGACCGTCGTACTCGACGCGCCCGATCAGATGGCGCGTCAGGTGCAACAGCTGCGCGTGGCGGCGGGCGAGCTGTCGCCGGAGGATTTCCTGTCGCTCGCCGACGGCCTCGCGCGCTCGCTGTCGCCGCTGCCGGTCAACGGCATTGCCGCGCTCGACTATCACGAGCACCGCCTCGACGTGACCTTCAAACCCGCGGTCAAGGTCGACCCCGACTTCGCCAGGCGCCTCTCGCGCAACGGCCTTACCGGCGCGATCGACAGCAGTACCGGCAAGTGGACCATCAGGAACGGACAATGAAAGCTGAACTCGCTCAAACATGGGCTGGCTTCTGGGACCAGCGCACCGATCGTGAAAAGGCGCTGCTGACGTGGGGCGGCGCCGCGCTCGCCGTGGCGATTGCGTGGTCGGTGCTGTGGGCGCCCGCGCAGGATGGCCGCGCGCACCTGCGTGAATCGCTGCCCAGCCTGCAGCGGCAGCTTGCGCAGATGACCGCGCAGTCGCACGAGGCGCGCTCGCTGTCGGCGGCCGCGCAAGGTGTCGCGCCGACCGGCGCGGCGCTGAAGGACGCGCTTTCCGCATCGCTCGGCGAACATGGCCTCGCCGCGACGCAGGTGCAGTTCGTCGGCAACGCGGTGCAGGTGCAAATGAAAAACGTGGCGTTTCCGGCCTGGACCGCGTGGGTCGATGACGTGCGCAAGCAGTTCAAGGTGCAGGTCTCCGAGGCGCACATCACCGCGTTGAAAGACGACGGCCAGGTCGATCTGACGGTCGCGCTGCAACCATCGACCGCGAAATAACAACGCGCCGCTCGCTACAGGATCTCGCATGAATTACTGGATGTGGCGCCTGCGTGCGGCGCTGCCGTGGCTGGTGGTCGCCGTTTTGTCGGTGGCGGCCGTGACGCTCGCGTTACTGCCGGCCGCCTGGATTACGCCGCAGTTCGCGCGGCAAACGCACGGGCACGTCAATCTCGTCGACGCCGAGGGCTCGCTGTGGCATGGCTCGGCGACCCTGATGCTGGCCGCCGGCGCCGATATGAGCGCGGCGACGCTGCTGCCTGGTCGGATCGAATGGCGCACGGCGTTCTGGCCGCTTTTCACCGGACGCGTGCGCATGGTCATGCGCCATAGCGAGGCGATGCCCGACCCGGTCACGGTCGAAGCGACCCCGCGCGGCGCAACCGTCACGCCCGGCGTGCTCGCGGTGCCGGCGTCGCTGCTCGTGGGGCTTGGCGCGCCATTCAACACGCTCGATCTGCAGGGCAACGTGCAGCTGTCGTGGTCCGAGTGGCGCAGTTTCAACGGCGAAGCGTTCGGCCAGCTGACGATGATGCTCGACGACGTCAGCTCCCGGGTGTCGCTCGTGAAGCCGCTCGGGTCGTACCGGGTCAGGTTTCAGGCGCAGGGCACGTCGTCGGCGCTCGATCTGAGCACGATCAAGGGTCCGTTGACGCTGACCGGCAGCGGCACGGTGTCGGCCGCATCGACGTCGTTTCATGGCACGGCGAGCGCCGCGCCGGAACAGCACGATAACCTCGCCGGCCTGCTGAATCTGCTTGGCCGGCCTAGCGGGCCGGATACGGTGGCGCTGACGTTCGTGCGCTGAGTTGGGGCTGACGTGCGCTGATGTGTGCCGAGGCGCGTGTTTCGCGCGCGTGGCGCGATGAAAAAAGAGGCATGGCCGCGAGTTGCGACCACGCCTCTTCTGTTTTGTGGCATTGCTGCGCGGCGAGCGCAGCGGACATTATTTGCTCTGCACCCGCGCTTGCGGCGCGTCTGTGCCCGACGCGGTGCTCTGTGCGATGAACGGCGCGCCGACTGACGTGGCCGCAGCCGTCGGCGCCGATGCCGGCAGCGGCGCGGGCGCCGCGACATCGCCGGTCTCGCGATTCATCTGCGACGCGTCCCAGCCGCCGCCGAGCGCCTTCACGAGCCCCACCGACGACACCATCCGCTGCCCGGCGATATTCTCGAGCTCCTGTTCGGCCGTGAAAGCCGTGGTCTGCGCGGTCAGCACATTGACGAAGCCGACCGTACCCGCCTTGTACTCGTTCGTCACGATGGCGAGCGCCTGGCGCGCCGAGTCGACCGCCTGCCGCTGCACGACGATTTCCTGTTCGAGGATGCGCAGCGACACGAGGTTGTCCTCGACGTCCTGGAACGCGGCGAGCACCGTCTGCCGATAGGTCGCGACATCCGCGTCATAGGTGGCACGCGCGGCCTCGGTTTGCGCTTTGCGCAGGCCGGCGTCGAAGATCGTCCCGGCCAGTTGCGGGCCGAGCGTCCAGAAGCGCGACGGCAACGTCAACAATTGCGAGAACACCGAGTTCTCGAAGCCGCCGGTCGCCGACAGCGTCAGCGACGGGAAGAAGGCGGCGATCGCCACGCCGATCTGCTCGTTCGCCGCCGCGGCTTTGCGTTCCGCCGATGCGATATCCGGCCTGCGTTCGAGCAGCGCGGAGGGCATCTGCGCAGGCACGGCGGGCGGCGTCGCGGTGAGCGGCATCGGCGGCAGGGAGAACATCGACGCGGGCACGCCGACCAGCACCGCGATCGCGTGCTCGTCCTGCGCGCGCTGGATGCCGTTGTCGATCGCGGCGGCCTGCGCCGATTGCAGCTGCGTTTGCGCCTGGATCACGTCCGAGCGGGCGGCGACGCCGGCCGCGTACTGATTCTGCGTGAGTTGCAGCGAGCGCTGATAGGCGATCACGGTGTCGTCGAGCAGCTTCTGCGTGGAGTCGAGCGCGCGCAGCAGGAAGTAGGTCTGCGCGAGCGTGGCCTGGGCGGACAGGCGCGCGTTCGCGAGGTCGGCGGCCGCGCCCTGCTGGCCGGCTTTCTGCGCGTTGACCGAGCGCGTGACCGAGCCCCACAGGTCGGGCTCCCAGCTCGCCGTCATCTGCACGTTGAAGCTGTTGGTGATGCCCTCGCGACTGGTCGCCGTAGTCGCATTGCCACTGGTTTGCGTGCCGTTGCCCGAGCGCGTCGCGCCCGCCGACGCACCGATCGTCGGGAAGTACGCTGCCCGCGCTTCGCCGACGAGCGCGCGCGCCTGCCGGTAGCTCGCGGCGAATTGCGCGATGGTCTGGTTCGCGGTGTTGAGCTTGGCTTCGAGTTCGTTGAGCTTCGGGTCTTCGTAAATCGCCCACCAGTCGCCGCGGTCGTGTTGATCGGCGGGTTCGGCGACTTTCCAGCCGGGCGCGGCTTCCTTGAACGACGCGGGGATCTCGGTGGCCGGCCGCTGATAGTTCGGACCGACCGCGCAGGCGGCCAGGAGCGTCGCGCAGGCCGCGCTCACGGCAAGGGACAGGACGCGCGGCGCAAGCGCCCGCGACATTCGATCAGACTGCATGCAATGAATTCCTTCTGGACGCCGCAATGCGGCCGGGAATGGCGCCACCGGCCGGGCGAGATCGTGGTCTGCCGGAATGTTAGCGTATGAGCCCGCGCGAGAGCGGGAAACTGAAAGCCGAAAGGTTAATGCGAGGCGGTGCGCAGGTGTGTTACTTGCGGTGACGCGCTGGTTACGCGTTGTTACCGGCGGCGCGAGGGGCTGCGGGTTCGCGGTCGTTCAGATGGCTAGACGAAGCGAAACTGTGTGCCGAAAAGCGCGCTGCGAATCGGTGCACCTTCAGAGCCGCGATTCCGTGGATTGGGTCTGCTGGCGTTGACGCTGACACGCGAGCTTGCCAGCGGAGGCCCGGCACGACGCACCGCCAGGCGCGAGGCAAGCGTTACCGCTGTTGGCCGTCGCGGGGACGACGTTTCCCGCCTTTATCACGAAGCTTTCCTTCGGCAGCACGATCTCGCTGGATTCCTCGCCCACAACGCTGCCTTTCCTCGCCCGCTTCGTCCCCCTTCGATGCTCGGCCCACGCGAGCAACGCGACACCCACCGACCCACCCGGCAGCACGAACAGGCCCGCAAACAGTGCGAGCTTCCACCAGCGGTGTCGGCCCTGGAAGGTATGGAGTGCGGAATCGGTCAGTGAGCGGCTGAGGCCGCCAAGCGTGTTTTTGAGGTACAGCATCGGGGAAATCCTTTGGCGCGCGTCGCGAGGCGGGCGACGTGCGGTCGATCGGTCAGAACATGGTCTCGAATGGCGCAGGACGCGCGAAACTCATTGCTTGTCATAATATTGACTATGCAATCAAATTTCAAGATACTGTGCGGCGCAATTGATTCGACTGTTGTATTTCGGTTGGCCTCGTTGCGCACCGCAAAATGCGATTTGACTTGTCTGCTTAGGCAGCTAAACTTCGTCTTGCCTGGATGTTGCGGATAACCCCATGACTGATGGCCCCTACAAAGCGGACGAGGTCGAGCTCACGAGCAGTCTCGGCTACTACCTGACGAAAGCGCGCAACGTGCTGGTCGAGCGCACGGACCGTGCAGTCAAGCCGCTCGGGCTCACCGCGCAGCAGATCGGCGTGATTCTGATGCTGTCGTCGCGGCGCGCGAGCACGCCATTCGAGCTGTCGCGCGCGATGTCGTACGACAGCGGCTCGATGACGCGTCTGCTCGACCGGCTGGAAAAGAAGGGCTTCGTCGTGCGCACGCGCAGCAGCGACGACCGACGCATGGTGAAGCTTGAGCTGACGCCGCAGGGCCACGAGGCCGCGCGCCAGTTGCCGAACCTCGGCGCAACTGTGCTGAACGACCAGTTGCGCGGTTTTACCGCCGAGGAGCACGCGACGCTGATTCACCTGCTCGCCCGTTTCATCGCAAACGGTCCCGAGGGAGACGCCGACGTGGGTTGCGGACCGGCGCCACCGCCGGACGAGCCGCCGGGATGAGCCGAAGCATGCGTCAAACAATGGTCGTCGTCGGATGGCGGCGGCGCGTCATCACGAAGTACTAGCAGGACAATCACGAGGCGCTTTTCCAAGGCGTCATTGTCATCAGATATCTGTCTGGGCAGAGGGTGATGCGGCATGCAAGCATGGTATCTGAAACACGCGATAAGGCTGCCGCGACAAGCTTTCGCCGCCTGAGGAGAACAGACCTATGGATGCCACGGCTTCCAACGCCACGCTGCCCGCAGCAGAACTCGCCCCGCTCCAGGGCGGCACGCTCGCGCTGCTGACCGTCGGCCTTGCGCTCGGCACCTTCATGGAGGTGCTCGACACCTCGATCGCGAACGTCGCGGTGCCGACCATTTCCGGCAGCCTCGGCGTCGCCGCAAGCCAGGGCACCTGGGTGATCTCGTCGTACTCGGTCGCCTCGGCGATCGCCGTGCCGCTGACCGGCTGGCTCGCGCGACGCGTCGGCGAGGTACGACTTTTCACGCTGTCCGTGCTGCTGTTCACGATCGCGTCGGCGGCCTGCGGTTTCGCGCACAACTTCGAATCGCTGATCGCCTTCCGGCTCGTGCAAGGGCTCGTGTCCGGGCCGATGGTGCCGCTGTCGCAGACGATCCTGATGCGCTCCTACCCGCCCGCCAAACGTGGACTCGCGCTCGGCTTATGGGCGATGACCGTGATCTGCGCGCCGATCTTCGGCCCGGTGATGGGCGGCTACATCACCGATAACTTCACGTGGCCGTGGATCTTCTACATCAACGTGCCGATCGGCCTGTTCTCGGCGTTCTGCGCGTATCTGCTGCTGCGTGGCCGCGAGACGCAGACGACGCGCCAGCGCATCGACGCGGTGGGCCTCGTGCTGCTCGTGACTGGCGTGTCGTGTCTGCAGATGATGCTCGACCTCGGCAAGGACCGCGACTGGTTCAACTCGACGTTCATCGTGGCGCTCGCCGTGATCGCGCTCGTGTCGA
The DNA here is from genome assembly GCF_014201065.1 of Paraburkholderia sp. Cpub6. Taxonomy (NCBI): domain Bacteria; kingdom Pseudomonadati; phylum Pseudomonadota; class Betaproteobacteria; order Burkholderiales; family Burkholderiaceae; genus Paraburkholderia; species Paraburkholderia sp. Cpub6. The sequence continues at coordinate 34,558 of NZ_JACHDM010000022.1, read as the reverse complement.
TCGCGTTCCTGCTCGTGTGGGAGTTGACCGAGAAGGAGCCGATCGTCGACCTGTCGCTGTTCAAGGATCGCAACTTCGCGCTCGGCGTCGTGATCGTCTCGTTCGGCTTCATGGCGTTCTTCGGCTCGGTGGTGATCTTCCCGCTATGGCTGCAAACGGTGATGGGCTATACGGCCGGCCTCGCGGGTCTCGCCACGGCACCGGTCGGATTGCTCGCGCTGTTTCTGTCGCCGATGATCGGCAAGAACATGCATCGGCTCAATCTGCGCATGGTCGCGAGCTTCGCGTTCATCGTGTTCGCGATCGTATCGTTCTGGAACTCGACGTTCACGCTCGACGTGCCGTTCGGCCACGTGATCCTGCCGCGGCTCGTGCAGGGGATCGGCGTCGCCTGCTTCTTCGTGCCGATGACGACGATCACGCTGTCGAGCGTGTCCGACGAGCGTCTTGCAAGCGCGTCGGGTTTGTCGAACTTTTTCCGCACGTTGTCGGGCGCGATCGGCACCGCGATCAGCACGACGTTCTGGGAAAACGACACGATCTATCACCACGCGATGCTTGCAGATACGGTCAACACGTATTCGGCGAACACCAACGCCTATACGAATGCGCTGGCGGGCGCCGGGCTCTCCGGCGACAGTCTGATCGCGCAGCTGAACCAGGTGGTGACGAGTCAGGCGTACATGATGGCCACCAACGACTTCTTCCGCATCTCGGGCGCGGCGTTTATCGTGCTGGCGGTGCTCGTGTGGATCACGAAGCCGCGCAAAGGCACCGGGCCTTCATTGGGACACTGAAGCAAACGCGCGGCAGCGGCGAACGCATCGCCGCTGCGGCCACCGCTCGATCTATTGCGACATCACCTCGCCATTCGGCAGCCTGGTCGTGTTACGGGGCATCGTCTCCGGATGCGTCGCATCGGGCGCGTTCTGCGATGGCGTCGCGCTGCCTTGCGGCGCGCTGGCGGCTGTGCCCGTGGTGCCTCTCACATACTGCTTGAAATCCGCACCGGCTTCCCACGGATTCGGCTTGCAGCCGAGCGAGCTGTCGCAATGCGCCGAAAAGCCGATCGTGGTGGTGCCATCGGGACCTGCGGCGCGCGTGATCTGAAAAGCGAGCGCGCGCTTGCCGCCGTCCGGGCCGGCGGTCTGGATCAGCGAGTCGTTAGCGGTCTCGATCTTGTACTTCGAATGACTCGCGACCCACGTTTGCGCCCGTTGCCACCAGAGGTCGCATTCGGCCTTGTTCGAACACGTCAACGGCCTGGTCGCGATCTGCATGACATCGGGATCGACCTGACCCTGGGTCGAGCATGCCGTCGCCGCCACGAGACACAGCGCGGCCAACAGAGCTTTGTTCCTCACGTCGATACCTCCCCTGTGGAGCATGTCATAAGATTTTGGACCACCCCATCGAAGCGGTGTTTCACCCAGACCAGAGAATCGCGGCATCGCGCGGAGTATTTGCCGATTCCACGGACGCCTGAAGAGCGCAATCCGTAGAGGTTACCTGCGCGTTACTCGGGGCAAAGAAAAAGCGGCCACGTGGGCCGCTTGAAGCACTTCCGGGATGCTGTGGTCCGAACGCTCAGACGCTGAAGCGATTGAGCGTATAGGCCCGATACGCAGCGACGAATGCATCGAACGAACCAACCTCGTCGCGTTCGAGCTTCGCCTGTTCGTCGAGCGATCGCACCGCGAGGTCGGCAAACGCCTTGGACTGCGCGGCATCGAGCGGACGCGCACGGAAGTACGCGGCGTGCGCTTCGCTTTGCGCGAGGCCGAACGCGAGGAAGCTTTGCTGCTGGTCGCGCATCGTTTGCAGCACGCGCGCCGATGGCGTCAGCGACACGTCCGCGAGCTTCGCGCGTTGCGCGGCGACCGCGCGCGCGTGTTCGTCGCCGCCCTTCAGGCTGTCGAGCACGGCCGCCGCGGCGTCGATTTTCACGAGCAGTTCGTCGGCCCAGTCGATCATCGCGACCGGCTTGCCGTCGCGAACCAGTTCGAGGCCTGGCTTGCGGCCTTCCATCGTCACGCGGCCGAAGTTCTGGTTCGCTTCGGTGTACGCGGGCGGAGGCAGGGGCGCGCTGTCGTCGAGCGCGCACACGAGCAGGTACGCGTCGAGAAAGCGCGACGTTTCGAGCGAAATGCCGGCCGGCTCGAACGGATCGATGTCCATGCAACGCACTTCGACGTATTGCACGCCGCGCGCGGCGAGCGCATGCAACGGCCGCTCACCCGGATACGTGACGCGCTTCGGACGAATCGTCGAATAGAACTCGTTTTCGATCTGCAGCACGTTGGTGTTGATCTGCACCCACTCGCCGTCGCGTTGCGTGCCGATCTGCTCGTAGGCGGGATACGGCTGGCTCACGGCTTTCGCGAGCGCGTCGAGATAGCCGGGCAGCGTGTCGTAGTCAACGTGCAGCGCGGCTTGCGCGGCCGTGTTCGAATAGCCGAGATCGCTCATGCGCAGGCTGGTCGCGTACGGGCGGTACAGCGTGTCGGCGTCGAACGTGTCGAGCGTGTGTTTGCGATCGCGGAGAAAGCGCCGATCGAGCGCCGGCGACGCGCCGAACAGATACATCAGCAGCCAGTTCGTGCGGCGGAAATTGCGGATCAGCGCGAGGTAGCGGTCGGACTGGAAGTCGACGGCGTTCGCGGTGGATTGCTGATCGGCGTGCAGCAGGCGCCACACGTCTTCGCTCAGCGAATAGTTATAGTGGATGCCCGCGATGCACTGCATCGTGCGGCCATAGCGCAGCGCGAGGCCGACGCGGTACACGTACTTCAGCTTGCCGATGTTCGAGGTGCCGTAGTGCGCGATCGGAATGCCATCGTCGGTGGCGGGCAACAGTCCCGGCATCGAGTTGTTCCACAGGATCTCGTCGCCGAGCTCCGCATAGACGAAACGATGCAGCACGTCGAGTTGCGCGAGGGTTTCGGCGGCGTCCTGCTCAGCCGGCGTGATCAGCTCGAGCAGCGCCTCGGAGTAGTCGGTCGTCAGCGACGGGTGCGTGAGCGCCGAGCCGAGCCCGCGCGGATGCGGCGTCATCGCGAGCTGGCCGTTGCGCGTCACGCGCAGGCTTTCCCTTTCGATGCCGCGCAGGCCGCGTATCAGCACATCGCGCTGCGGGCTCGAGTCGAGCACGGACAGGCGGTGCGAAAGCGCGTCGGTCGTGCAGGAAGGTGTGGTGTTTGGCATTGATGCAAGTTGGGCGTTGCCGGTCGCCGTGTATCGCCAGACGATTCACAGACGGTATAGCGGCTGACAACGTTCGGCGGAATTTTCAGTAGCGGGCACTTTAACATCTCGCCAGAACCGCTGCTTGCGGCCGCTTCGGCGGAGTTTCAGCGGGCACGTCGAGGTCGCGCTGAACTACATCATCGCCATCGGCACGTCGCGACGACGCTCAGCTCATCCCCCGCGCGCAGCGCCCGCCCGATCCGCCACCTCGTTCCACAGATGCATCGCGGCATACGCGCGATACGGCCGCCACGCGTCGGTGCGGCTGCGCTGCTGCGCGGGCCGTACGAGCGAAGGATCGCGCGCGCAGATCGATTGCATCAGCACGAGATCCGCCTCGGGCCATGCATCGGGATCGCGCCATGCACGCATCGCGACGTATTCGACGGTCCATGGGCCGATGCCCGCGAGCGCGAGCAATGCGGCGCGCAGGCTCGCGGCGTCGACGGTGTCGCCGCTGTCGAGCGGCACGTCGCCGCTCGCGACCGCACGCGCGAAGCCCTGCAACGCAGCGACGCGTTTGCCCGGCATGCCGATCTGCGCGAGATCGACTTCGGCGAGCGCGGCCGGCGTCGGAAAACGCCACGCGGTGTTTTCGTGCGGATGCCCGTCGATGCGTTCGCCCGCTCGCTGCACGAGCCGTCCGATGATGGTCGTCGCGGCCTTCACGCTGACCTGCTGACCGACGATCGCGCGCACCACCAGTTCGAAGCCGGACCACGCGCCCGGCACGCGCAGGCCGGGCACCGCGGCGACGAGCGGCGCGAGCCACGGGTCCGCCGCGAGTCCGGCGGCGATCTTCTTTGGATCGGCGCGCAGATCGAACATTCTTGCGATTGGCGCGGCGAGTGCGTCGGCGTGGCGGCTCGCCGGCCCTTCGATACTCGCGACGATGCAGCGCTTGCGCGGATGCAGCCGCACGCTGAGTGTGCCGCCGTCGCCGTTCCAGTCGATCGCGCGACGATACGCGCCGTCCTCGACGGCTTCGACGCCAGGCGTCGCGCGGCCGCTGAAAAAGCGCAGCAGCCGCGGCCAGTCGAACGGTGCCTTGAACGGCAATTCGAGAGTTGCAACCTCGTTAAGCGTGCTCAAGCGGCGTGATCCAGTTGGGAGTTGTGGGAGTCGGCATCTGTGCGGCTTGCGTCGCGGCGGGGCGCGTCGCTGGCTGAAACACCGCCTGCGTGCTGCGCCTCATTGTCGAGCAACGCGGCCTTGCGCGGCAGCCCCCAGCGATAGCCGGCGAGCGCCCCGCCCTTCTGCACGACGCGATGGCAAGGAATCGCGAGCGCGACCGGGTTGGTCGCGCATGCGCTCGCGACGGCGCGCACCGCCCGCGGCGAGCCGACCGCCTCGGCGATCTGCGAATAGCTGCGTGTCTCGCCGTACGGGATTCGCCGCAGCGCATCCCACACGCGCTGCTTGAATGCGGTCGACGCGATATCGAGCGGCAACTCGAAGTCCTGGCGCGTGCCGCGCAGATACGCGTCGATCTGTGCGATGAACGGCGCAAGCCGGCCGGCGTCTTCGCGCAGCTCGGCATTCGCGAACTCGCCGCGCAATTCGTCGATCAGCAGCGCGGTGTCGTCGCCGAAACCGATCTTGCAGATGCCCTTGTCGGTCGCGGCGACCAGCACGAAGCCGAGCGAGGTCGGCGCGCTCGCATAGCGCACCGTCAGGCCCGCGCCCTTGCGGCGATACGCGGACGGCGCCATGCCGAGCTCGGCCGGCGCGCTGTCGTACATTCGCGACGGCGAGCCGAAACCGGCGTCGAGCGTCGCGCGCGTGACGTCGGCGCCGCCCTGCAGCGCATCGCGCAACGCGGCGCCGCGCTGCGCGGCCTGGTACTGACGCGGCGAGACGCCGACCACGCGCTTGAACAGGCGCTGCAAATGGAACGGGCTCACGTGCACGGCATCGCTCAGTTGCGCGAGCGTGAGGCGCTGCTGCGGATCGGCGTCGAGCGCGGCGCACGCCCTGGCGACGATGTCGAGCTCGCGCGGCAGACCACCGGGCTGGCAGCGCTTGCAATCGCGAAAGCCCGCGGCGCGCGCGGCGGCGGCATCGGTGAAGAAAGCGACGTTTTCGCGGCGCGGCTGGCGCGACGCGCACGACGGCCGGCAGAACACGCCGGTCGTCCTGACCGCGTAGAAGAATGCGCCGTCGGCATCGCGGTCGCGCTGGGTGACGGCGTCCCAGCGTTCGTCGTCGGTGCGCCACTGGGTGGTGTCGACGTCGGCGGCGGCGCGCATGGGGGCGGAATGGCGAGTGGTGGCGTTCATGATGTCCTGGGAGCCCGGATGGGCAGGCAGTGTCGATGCTCATCAATCTAGGCCCGAACGCTACACAGTACGCGCCGGATCTTGCTCTGTCATTCGGACGCGCTTGTCCGTACCCGTAGTGGGGTCAAACCCGGCAAATCGCAATCCGAAGCGCCTTGGAATGCCCGGCGGCCGGACGTTTTGCCTCAAAGTGCGGCAATTTCGCACGATATCGGGTTTTCCCTTAAAAAGTTATTGCGTCGCACCAAGCCGATGTGTATATTAGTGCTTGTCTCCTCCATGTCTCCTCCTGATATGGATTCAGCCCGCTCCACTTGAGCGGGCTTTTTTTTGCCTGCGTTTTGTCCGCGCCTGGTCCGCATTTGGTCCGGTTCGCCCACGACTTCCCGCCGATCCACCCCGCCCTTTCCTTTCTCCTACACTTCCTAATCGGTTCTCCGAACTAGCGAAAGGGCGTTCGACATGAAAATCCACATTCGCGAGATCGACCACGTCGTGATCCGGGCGACGCACGTCGAAACCCTCGCGCGCTTTTACTGCGACGTACTCGGTTGCAGCGTTGAAAAGGAGCAGCGCGAACTCGGCCTCACGCAACTGCGCGCGGGCCGATCGCTGATCGATCTGCTGCAGGTCGGCGCGAAGCTCGATCGCGCGGAAAACGGCGCGGCGGGCACGGGGCGCAACATGGACCACCTGTGTCTGCGCGTCGAATCGTTCGACGCCGACGCGCTGAAGGCGCATCTGAGCGCGCATGGCGCGCGGCTCGGCGAACAGGGAGTGCGTTATGGCGCGGACGGATTCGGGCCGTCGCTGTATCTGTTCGACCCGGAGGGCAATATGGTCGAGCTGAAGGGGGCGCCGGAAGCGGCGCGGGTCACGTCGCTCTGAATGCGAGAACGAAGCGGCGCAAAAACTGGTTCAGACCTGAGCCGTCACGCATCGGCGGGCGCCTTCAGTACGGTCCAGTCGATCTTCACCGCATCGGCTTCGGCGCTGCCGAGCCATGCTTCGCCGTCCTGCACCGTGCATTGCAGCCGCATCGTGCGTTCGGCAAGGGAGCCGAGCGATGCCGCGACGTCTTCGCCGAGCGTCCAGACCGTCACGTTGCGCAGGCGCTCGACCTTGTTGCGCACGCCCTGCCACCAGATTTCCGAAGTACGCCCGCCATACGCGATCACGACCACGTGATTCGCCCGCCCGCTCGCCTTGGCGATGCGGCGCTCATCGGGCTGGCCGACCTCGATCCACGTGTCGATCGCGCCGGTCAGATCCTTCGCCCACAGATCCGGTTCGTCGACATCCGACAAACCTTTGCAGAACTCCAGCCGTTCCTGCGCGAACAGCGCGAACGCGGCGACGCGGACCATCATCCGTTCGTCGGTTTCGGAGGGGTGACGGGCGATCGTCAGCGAATGGTCGGCGTAATAGTGCCGGTCCATGTCAGCGATCTGCAGTTCCGCCTTGTATATCGTCGATTTGAGAGCCATGCCGTTGCTAAACCAGGCGCTCGCTCCACCGGAGCGCAGCGAAAATGAATCGTCGACGGCGCGTTGCCGTTTCTTGTGTTTGCTGTACATCGGATGTTCCTCCCGCGCCGTCAGCCGGTGCCTATGACACAGAAGGAAGCATTTACCGGGCCACCGCGGGTTCCGTGGCCGTGCCGTATACGTCGCGAGCCGCATCTCGCAGCGCGTCGAGCACGACGGCGGCCGCCGGCGACAACAGATGCGACTGGCGCGTGATGATACCGAATGTATCCATCCTGCAAGGCAAATCGATCGGGACGCGCTTCAATACCCCGTACTGTTGGTACTGGCGCGCCACTTCATCGGGCAATACCGCCAACATGTCGCTTTGCAGCAGCAGGCTCGAAATCGCGAGGAAGTTGTTGGTATTGACGACGTTCTGCGGCGGATTCAGGCCGATCTGCGAAAACATCAGATCGAAGCGATGGCGCAGCACGCTGCCCGGCGGATGCAGCACCCAGCTCGCGTTGACGATACCGCGCAGCGTCAATCCCGTTTCATTTTCGAGCGGATGGCCGGGACGCGCGACCACGCACAGCGGTTCGTCGGCGAGCGGTTCGTAGCGCACGTCGGTCTTGAACTGGTTCTGCCTTTCGAGCACGCGGCCGATCATGATGTCGAGATCGCCTTCGGCGAGCCGCGGCAGCATCACGTCGGAGGTCTCGACCTCGGCCCAGATCTGCAGCTGCGGATAACGCTCCTTCACGCTCGCGATCGCGCGCGGCACCATCGTCGCGGCGGCCGCGGCGATCACGCCGATACGCACCTGACCCGCGAGCCCCGAGCGCAGCGCCGAGATTTCGTCGTGCGCCTGGCTCAGGTTCGACAGCACCATGCGCGCGTGGCGGATCATCACCTCGCCGTACAGCGTCGCGTGCATACCGTGCGGCGTGCGGTCGAACAGACTCACGCCGAGCATGTCCTCGAGCTCTTTCAACAGGCGCGACGCGGCCGGCTGCGTCATGCCGAGCACGTCGGCCGCGCGGCGCACGTTGCCCTCCTCCTCCATCGCGGCAAGCAGCAGCAACTGGCGCGTCTTCAGCCGCGCGCGCACGAACCAGTTCGAATAGCTACGCGTCATCGCAGGGTCTCCTGGGTTTTTACGAGCGATGTTTGTACGTTCTTCCTCTGAAGCTCCATGATGCCATACCGAAACTGATATCGGAGAAGCCTAAAAAGGGATTGGAAAGTTATTGGGCCGGCTCATACCATTCGTGGACTTTGTGAACTTACGGTGCGCCTTTTTTCGCCGATGAACCGCGATCCGCTCGTCCCCCTCGTTGCCAGCCCGTTTCGCCATTACATCAATGGCGGATGGGAGACCGGCGCGACCACGGGCGTGTCGCTCAATCCGTCGGATCTCGACGAGCCGGTCGGCGAATACGTGCGCGCCGACGTGCGGCAGACCGACAGCGCGATCGAGGCTGCGCACGCGGCGTTTCGCGACTGGTCGCTCGCCTCCGCACAGCGCCGCGCCGACGCGCTCGACGCGATCGGCAGCGAAATGCTCGCGCGCCGCGAGGAGCTGGCCCGGCTGCTCGCGCGTGAAGTCGGCAAGGTGCTGCCCGAGGCGCTCGCCGAAGCGACGCGCGCAGGGCAACTGTTCAAGCTGTTCGCGGCCGAGGCGCTGCGCGCGTTCGTCGAGCCGCTCGCGTCGGCGCGTGCCGGCGTCGAAATCGACATGACGCGCGAGCCGCTCGGGGTGGTCGGCATCATCGCGCCTTGGAGCGCGCCGCTCGCGATCGCCGCGGCGAAGATCGGCGCCGCGCTCGCGCACGGCAACTGCGTCGTCTACAAGCCGGCCGAATCGGCGCCGGCCTGCGCGGCGGCGCTCGCGTCGATCGTCAGTCGCGCGGGCTTGCCGGCCGGCGTGTTCAACCTCGTGATGGGCAGCGGACGCAAGGTCGGTGCGCGCATCGTCGCACATCCGCTCGTCGCGGCGATCAGCTTCTCAGGTTCGTCCGACACCGGCACGCGCGTGCTGCAGGCCGCCGCGACGCGCCAGGCGCGCGTGCAGCTCGAGATGGGTGGCAAGAATCCGTTCGTCGTGCTGGCCGACGCCGATCTCGACGGCGCGGTCGACGCGGCGCTCACCGGTGCCTTCAGCGCGACCGGCCAGCGCAGCACGGCTGCCGCGCGGCTGATCGTCGAACGCGCGGTGTTCGCGCCGTTCGTCGACGCGTTGCAGGCAAAGCTCGCGAAACTCACCGTCGATCACGCGTTGAAGCACGGCACCGATATCGGCCCGGTGGCGAACGCCGCGCAGCTCGAACGCAATCTCGAGTACGTGCGCGTCGGTGAGCAGGAAGGCGCGCAGTTGCTGCGCGGCGGGCGGCGACTGGAGCGCGCGACGCGCGGCTATTTTTTCGAGCCGGCGCTGTTTATCGGCGAGTCGGAGCATCGCATCGCGCGTGAAGAGATTTTCGGGCCGCTCGCGGTCGTGCTGCGCGCGGACGATTACGAACACGCGCTACATCTCGCGAACGACACCGCCTACGGACTGTGCGCCGGCATCTGCACGCGCTCGCTCGAACGCGCGCGGCATTTTCGCCGCCACGTGCAGAGCGGTCTCGTCACGATCAATCTGCCGACCACGACCGTCGAGCATCATGGACCCGGCGGCGGGCGCAAGGCGTCGGCCTATGGCGCGAGCGATGCCGCGTTCTGGACCGCCGTGAAAACGGCGTACCTGGCGAGCTAGAAGCAATGAGCCGCGCCACCGTTTTCACCGCGACTTGCGCGAACCGCCCGGCGTGCCGCGCGCAGATCCGCCCCGATTCGCGCGACGGCTGACGCCGCCCGCGTTACCCGCTGCAACTACACGACATCAATGCAGCTTTTCACCCTCAGGAGACAGTAGATGACCAGCAAGCTTCGCCGTTTGACCCTGACCGCGATGGCCGCCGCCGCCCTCGCCGCCCCGTTCGCCGCACAACTGTCCGCCCACGCGGATGAGCCGCTCAAAGTCGGCTTCCTCGTGAAGATGCCCGAACAGGCGTGGTTCATCAACGAACAGAAAGCCGCGACCGCGCTCGGCAAGAAGGACGGCTTCTCGGTCGTCAACATCGGCACGCCCGATGGCGAAAAGGTGCTGGCGGCGATCGACAACCTCGGCGCGCAAGGCGCGAAGGGCTTCGTGATCTGCGCGCCCGACGTGCGTCTCGGACCGGCGATTCAGGCGCGCGCGAAGCGCTACAACATGAAGTTCGTGACCGTCGACGACCAGTTGGTCGATTCGACCGGCAAGCCGCTGGCGAACGTGCCGCACCTCGGCATGTCGGCCTTCAAGATCGGCAACCAGGTGGGCCAGGCGATCACCGACGAAATGAAGCGCCGCGGCTGGAAGCCTGAGGAAGTCGGCGCGCTGCGTATCACGGACTATGAGCTGCCGACCGCGAAGCTGCGCACCGACGGCGCGACGCAGTCGCTGCTCGCCGGCGGCTTCAAGAAGGAAAACGTCTTCGACGCGCCGCAGAAAACCACCGACGACGAAGGCGGCTTCAACGCGGTGTCGCCGGTGCTCGCGCAGCATCCGAACATCAAGAAGTGGGTGATCTTCGCGCTCAACGAGGAAAGCGTGCTCGGCGGCGTGCGCGCGACCGAACAGCTGCATATTCCGGCCGCGGACGTGATCGGCGTCGGCATCAACGGCGCGGGCGAGGCGTTCGCCGAGTTCCAGAAGAAGGAACCGACGGGCTTCTACGGCACGATCGCGGTCAGCTCGACGAACCACGGCAAGGAAAGCACCGAGAACCTTATCGAGTGGATCAAGGACGACAAGCAGCCGCCCGCCGACACGCAAACCACCGGCAAGCTGATGGTGCGCGGCAACTGGCTGGACGTGCGCAAGGAACTGGGTATTTAAGCGAGGTTCTCGCAGCAGACGGCGGGCCGCCTCGTGCCTCGCGTTTAGCGCGAGCGCGGCCCGCTCAGGTTCATCCGTTCGAGGTTTTTCGATGACGTCCTTATTCACCGGGTCTCATGCCAGCGAGGCGGCGCTCGCGCCCTCGCCTGCATCGACGCCCGCATCCGACGCCCCCTATCTCCGGCTCGACGGCATCACCGTGCGCTTTCCGGGCGTGCTCGCGCTCGACCAGGTCTCGCTAGAAGTGCGCCGCGGCGAGGTGCACGGCCTGATGGGCGAAAACGGCGCCGGCAAATCGACGCTGCTGAAGGTGCTGTCCGGCGTCAATCATCCTGTCTCGGGCACGTTGTCGCTCGACGGCGTCGAGCAGCAGTTCGCGACGACCAAGGCGGCGATCGCCGCGGGCATCGCGATCATCTATCAGGAACTGCATCTGGTGCCGGAGCTGACGGTCGCCGAGAATCTGATGCTCGGCGCCCTGCCGAATCGCTTCGGCGTACTGGACGAAAAGGCTTTGGTCGCGCGTGCGATGCGCGAACTCGAACGGCTCGGCGAAAAGCTCGATCCGTCGCAGCAGGTCAAGCATCTGTCGATCGGTCAGCGGCAGATGATCGAAATCGGCAAGGCGCTGATGCGCGACGCGCGCGTGATCGCGTTCGACGAACCGACCAGCTCGCTGTCGTCGCGCGAAACCACGCAACTGTTCCGCATCATCCGCGCGCTGAAGGCCGAAGGCCGCGCGATCATCTACGTGACGCACCGGATGGATGAAGTCTACGAACTGTGCGATCGCGTCACGGTGTTTCGCGACGGCCGCCGCATCGACACTTTCGAGGCCGGCGCGGGACTCGATCGCGATCGGCTGATCAGCTGCATGGTGGGGCGCTCGATCACCGATGTGTACGGCTATCGTGCGCGCGAGCACGGCGACGTGCAGCTTCAGGTCGACGGCCTGATGGGACCGGGCCTGCGCGAACCGGCATCGTTTTCGGCGCGCAAGGGCGAGATCGTCGGCTTCTTCGGGCTCGTCGGCGCGGGCCGCTCCGAGCTGATGAAGCTGATCTACGGCGCGGTCAAGCCGAGCGCCGGCGAGGTCGCGCTGAAGGGCAAGCGCGTGCAGTTCGCCACGCCGCGCGACGCGGTGCGCGCCGGTGTCGCGCTGTGTCCCGAGGATCGCAAGCAGGAAGGCATCGTGTCGATCGCGTCGGTGTCGGACAACCTGAACATCAGCTGCCGCCGCCACTTCAGCCGCTTCAACGTGCTCAACGGCCGCAAGGAAGCGCAGACCACGCGTGAGTTCATCGGCAAGCTCGCGATCAAGACGCGCAACGGCGACACGCCGATCGGCACGCTGTCCGGCGGCAATCAGCAGAAGGTGATCCTGTCGCGCTGGCTTGCCGAAGAGATCGACGTGTTCCTGATGGACGAGCCGACGCGCGGCATCGACGTCGGGGCGCGCAGCGAGATCTATGGGCTGCTGTATGGGCTCGCCGAGGCGGGCCGCACGGTCATCGTCGTGTCGAGCGATCTCGCCGAGGTGATCGGCGTGACCGATCGCGTGATCGTGATGAAGGAAGGCCGCATCGTCGGCGATCTGCCGAAGGCGCAGGCCACGCCGGATGCGCTGATCAAGCTGGCATTGCCGCGCTGATCGCCCAACGGATCGCGCCACCAGACCCCTTACCGAATACCGCAACGAAAACGGCATTGAATGGAACAGACATCATGAATACACCTTCCACCGATTCCTCGACCCCCGCCGTCGCCTCCGTGGGCTTGACCGCGCGCGCCGCGCGCACCTGGGACCTGATCAACAAATCCGGCATCGTGATGGTGTTCATCGTCCTGTTCGCGGTGCTGTCGTTCACGGTCCCAGACTTTCTGAGCACGCGCAATATCCAGGGCCTGCTGCTGTCGGTCACGCTGATCGGCTCGATCTCCGTCACGATGATGTTCGTGCTCGCGCTCGGCGAGGTGGACCTGTCGGTGGCGTCGATCGTCGCGTTTTCGGGCGTGGTGGCTTCCGTGCTGATCACCGCGACGCACAGCGTGTTAGTCGGCATCACGGCCGGCGTGCTCGCGGGCGGCGCGGTCGGGCTCGTCAACGGCACGCTGGTCGCGCGCTACAAGATCAACTCGCTGATCGTCACGCTCGCGATGATGGAGGTCGTGCGCGGCCTCGCGTACATCACGTCGAACGGCGACGCGGTGATGATCTCCGAGGAGCGCTTCTTCGACCTCGGCGGCGGCTCGTTCCTCGGCATTTCTTATCCGATCTGGAGCAACATCGTCGGCTTCGTTCTGTTCGGCTTCCTGCTGAAAAAGACCGTGTTCGGCAAGAACGTGCTGGCCGTCGGCGGCAATAGCGAAGCGGCTGTGCTCGCGGGGCTGCCCGTCACGCGGATCAAGATCACCGTGTTCGTGCTGCAAGGCCTCGTGACCGGCTTCGCGGGCGTGATGCTCGCGTCGCGCATGAGCCTCGGCGATCCGAAGACGTCGGTCGGGCTCGAGCTCGGCGTGATTTCCGCGTGCGTGCTCGGAGGTGTGTCGCTGACGGGCGGTGTTGCGACGATCTCCGGCGTGCTGGTCGGCGTGCTGATCATGGGCTCGGTGCAGGACGCCATGAGTCTCCTGAACGTACCGACGTTCTATCAGTATCTGATTCGCGGCGGCATCCTGCTGCTCGCGGTTCTGTTCGACCAGTTCCGCCGCAGCAAGCGCGTGCACTGACGCGCCGTTGCTCGTGGCCGGTTTCCTGCGCTTTGCGAGAAGGCGTACTGCCGATGCGGGTCGATAAAACCCGCATCGGCTTTTTTATTGCAGGTGAAGCCTGGCAAGTATCAAAAGCAATAAAAAACGGCTTGGCATCGGAATGCCCAAGCCGTCTCTTTAGCTCACGCGTTCACGCCTGCGACTTTTAAAGCCGCAGCGGATACGCATGCGACCGTATTCCGGCTTTTGCCGGAATACCGGTGTTGTACTTATTGCCTGATGAATCGGTCGTTCGCCCAGAGCCCCTCGGTATCGCTATTGGCTGAATTCACGAACTCGACGTCGTGGCCGACCACCCGCACCACGCGGAAACTCGAGTCGGTCGGAGTCGACACGCATTGATATCCGGAGAAGAATTCCTGCATCTGCTGCTGTTCACCGGCTTGCGCGTGGTGATCGGCGGCATCGAGCTTGTCCTTCGATACGCAGCCATAGGCATTGGCCTTGAACTGGATCGTTTGCTGCGGCTTGATCACGACGTCTTGCGCCTGAACGCTAGCGGCAGCCAAACCCGCGATGGCGAAAACAACGGCAATTCGAGTTTTCATTCGTTCCTCCGGGGCGGGCCGAAAAATCTCGGTTAGCTATGTATTTAACTTTAACGGTGGACCCGCATCTCGCACTTTAGGAGAACCGATGAGAACGACAAGCACATCTTGTGTGCGATCGCAACAGTGGCGAATTGTCGCAGCTGCTGTCGAAGCTGATTAAAGCTTGAGCACATGCCTGACCGAATGGCAATGAAATGAATAACTAAAAATCCACTCTCGCCCATGCCTTAGCTGGTAAAGCTTTGCGCGCGCATTCACGTAAACGCGTAGCGTCAATTAAGCGATTTAATACAATTTAATCAATGGGTTTGTGCGTCGCACACAAAGTCATTCCACAGGCAAAAGCTGCGATGCGCAATAACGAGGCAAGTGCAGAAAATAAACAGTGCCAGCCGTCATTCACGGGCCTTGGTGAAACGCTTGCAACGCGCCATTGCCGAAAACGCATGAAAAAAAGCCGCGCGGCGCAAAGCCGCGTGGACAGGCGAGGGGGGCGCGATCGCAGTGCGATGTACCTTTCCCGTGCGGCCTGAATCCAGGTGGATCTTCGTCGAGCCGGTATGCGGGTACAGGCGGTGCTCTACAATGAAAACGAATCTCCTGCACCCGGAGGCTATCGTGAACGAGCACGTAATACTCGGGATTTTTCTGGTCGTTCCGCTGCTGATCGTCATGTTTCTTTTTTCCGACGAACTGTGGCAGGAGCATCGAGACCTGCACGACGGACGGCCGTTGCGAGCGCGTCGCCGACGCATCGACTGGCGGCATCCGCTACGCCGTTCGCGCGAGCGGCTCTGAGATTGCGAAGCGGGTCCCCAAAGAAAAAAAGCCTGCCACAGGGGCAGGCTGAAAAAAGAGATCCACACTCAATGCCTTGAACACAAGGCAATAGCAGTCTAGTCGCGACGCGCCAATCGGTGGTTTCAACGGCTTTTACAGTTGTTACCGGGCGTGACCGTAATGCGGGGCGCGACGTTGCGTCGGCAGGCCTCGCGTCGCGCTTCAGTGGGCGCGCCAGTGCGCGCGAATCTGTTTGGCGAGCGCTTCGAGCGTGTCCGGATCTGCGATCTCGCGCGCATGCAGCTTCAGCGGTTGGCCCTCCCAGCGCGGAATCACGTGGAAATGGACGTGCGGCACTGTCTGTCCCGCCGCCGCGCCGTTGAACTGGCCGATGAACACGCCGTCAGGACGCAGTGCCGCGCGCACCGCGATCGCGAGCTTTTGCGCCATGCGCGTCGACGCGACGAGCGCCGCATCCGACAGATCGAAAATTTCCGCGACCGCTTCCTTCGGCACGACGAGCAGATGGCCGTCGGCTTGCGGCATCAAGTCCATGAAAGCCAGCGCCTGGTCGTTTTCGGCCACCTTGATGCACGGTAGTTCGCCGCGCAAGATTTTGGCGAACGGGTTGCTGTCGTTGTAGCTCATCGCGTTTCCTTTCATTTGGGCTGGGTTCGATTCACGGGTCGAGCGGGATACTTTTTTTGCGTGGCTTCGCACCGCGGGTTTCCTATTCTCTACCCGAACGCTTACGCCACGCGTGCGGCACGCCGGATCGCTTGAGGTGGCTGGCCGAACGCGCGCAAAAACGCGCGCCGCATCCGCTCGGGGTCGATGAAGCCAGTGTCGGCTGCGACGGTTTCGATCGAATGACGGCCGGTTTCGAGCATCGTGCGAGCCGCTTCGACACGCAGCGCTTCGATCGCGCGGGCCGGCGACTGGCGCGTCTCGTCGCGAAACGCGCGGCTGAACTGGCGCGGGCTCAGATGCGCAACGTCGGCGAGCTGCTCGACGGTCAGCGGCTCGTGCAGATGGCTCTTCGCATACGACAGCGCGTTCTGGATCCGATCGGATTTCGGTTCGAGATCGAGCATCGCGGAGTACTGCGATTGCCCGCCGGTGCGCCGGTGATAGACCACGAGCTTCTTCGCGATCGCGCGCGAAACCGCGACGCCGAGGTCGTTCTCGACGAGCGCGAGGCACAGATCGATACACGCGGTCATGCCGGCCGACGTCCACACCGAGCCGTCGACGATGAAGATGCGGTCCTCGTCAACCCGCGCGCGCGGAAAGCGCCGTTGCAAATCGCGCGCATGCGCCCAGTGCGTAGTCGCGTGGCGGCCGTCGAGGATGCCCGCTTCGGCGAGCACGAACGCGCCGGTGCAGATGCTCGCGGTGCGGCGCGAGGCGGCGAGGGCGTCGTTCAGAAACGCGAGCAGCCCCGGCGACGACGGCGCGATCTCCATCGCGCCGGTGACGATCACCGTGTCGTAGGCCGGATCGCCGAACGGGCGCGTCGCGACCTCGACGCCCGCCGAGCTGCGCACCATGCCGCCGTGCTCGGAGATCACCGCGACGTCGTACGCTGGCTCGCTGGTGTCCTGATTGGCGAGTTCGAAAATCGATACCGCGACCATGTCGAGGATCTGAAAGCCCGGAAAGACCACCACGCCGATGCGTTTCATTTACGATGTCCGGAAACGAGGGAAATATGACATTTGAGACAAAACAGTACGCACCTAAACTCAGCTCCTCAACCCCGCCGTATCAGCGCAAAAGCCGCAAGGCGGCGAGTTCACGGATGTTCCCATTCACCGGACAGGGCGGCCGCATCATGCGCAGCCCGCAAGGAGAGCTTCAATGGCAACGCAGGCAGACAAGGGCGTACAAGGCAATTCGAACGAAGGCAAGGGTACGGCGGTGGTCACGGGCGCATCGTCGGGTATCGGCGCGGTCTACGCGGACCGGCTCGCGCGACGCGGCTACGACCTGCTGCTGATCGCGCGCGACGGCGCACGCCTCAGCAGCTTCGCCGACCGGCTGACGAAGGAAACCGGCCGCCGCGTGAGCACCGTCAGCGCCGATCTGACCAACAAGGCCGACGTGCGCCGCATCGAGAACCAGTTGCGCGCCGAGCGCGGCATCACGATGCTGATCAACAACGCGGGCGTCGGCGCGACCGCGACGCTGGTCGACTCCGACATCGATGAACTCGAGCAGATGATCGAGCTGAACGTGACCTCGCTCACGCGCCTGACGGCGGCGGTGTTGCCGGGCTTCATCGCGCGCGGCGCCGGTACGGTGATCAATATCTCGTCGATCGTCGCGCTGGCGCCGGAATTGTTGAACGGCACCTATAGCGGCACCAAGGCCTACGTGTTGAACCTCACGCAGTCGCTGCATCACGAGGTGGGCGGCAAGGGCGTGCGGCTGCAAGCGGTGCTGCCGGGCGCGACGAGCACAGCGTTCTGGCATCGCGCGGGTCTCGCGGTCGAGAACCTGCCTTCGCAGATCGTGATGAGCGCCGAGGACATGGTCGACGCGGCGCTTGCCGGTCTCGACCAGGGCGAGCTGGTGACGATCCCGTCGTTGCCCGATGCCGCCGACTGGGAGCGTCTGAACAGCGCGCGTTTGCATCTGCAGCCGAATCTGTCGCGCAGCGCGCCGGCCGAGCGCTATACGCGCGCCGTGGCCGCGTAAGCCGAAGGTTGAGGAGGGCGGCGCCAGACTCAGCCGCTCACGGCCACCTGATTCTTGCCGTCGTGTTTCGCGCGATACAGGCCGACGCCGGCGGCCTCGATCAGCGTCGTGACCGGTTCGGCGGCCGACGGCACCACCATCGCCGCGCCGATGCTGATCGTGACGACGCCCTCTGCCGAGCCCGCATGGGTGATCGCGCGGTCTTCGACCGCGATGCGGATTTTCTCCGCGAGCAGGCGCAAGCCGCCCGCCGACGTGTCCGGCACGACCACCGCGAACTCCTCGCCGCCGAAGCGCGCGGCGAGATCCAGTGAATGGCCGAGGCACGCTTCGATCGTATGCGCGACGCTCTTCAGCACTTCGTCGCCGGCGACGTACCCATAGGTGTCGTTGTAGGCCTTGAAGTGATCGACGTCGATCATCAGGAGGCCGAGGCCGGTCTTGTCGCGGGTGCCGCGGTGCCATTCGGCCGCCAGATACTGGTCGAGGTAGCGGCGGTTCGACAGGCCGGTCAGACCGTCCGAATGCGTGAGCCGCTGCAACTCCAGATTCGTCGCCAGCAGTTGCCGCTGAGATTGCCGCAGCGCGCGGTACGCCTCGTCGCGTTGCAGCAGGTGTAGATACGAGCGCGAGTGATAGCGGATGCGCGCTATCAGCTCGATGCGGTCGGGCAGCTTCACGAGGTAGTCGCTCGAACCGGCCGCGAACGCCGCGCTTTTGACGAGCGGCTCTTCGTTGGTCGACAGCACGACGATCGGGATGTCGCGAGTGGCGGGATTCAGCCGGTATTGCCGCACCAGCGTCAGACCGTCGGTGCCCGGCATCACGAGATCTTGCAGGATCACCGTCGCGCGCGTTTCCTCGGCGCAGCGCACCGCGTCTTCCCATGACGCGCAGTAGCGAAAGTGGATGCCCGGCTCGTCGGCGAGCGCCTCGCGCACCCCCTCGGCGATGACCGCCTGGTCGCCGACCAGCAGCACCATGATCGGGCACTCGGCCGCCGGCGGGTCGGCGAGGATGCGCGCGAGCGCGTCGTCGCAGGCGAGACTGGGCGCATCCTCAGCGACGAGCGCGTGCGCCTGCGCCTGCGCGTTCGCGTTCGCGTCGTCTGTGGGATGCAGCGTTGCGGCGTTCTGGGGCGGTTTAGAGGTATCCATGCGGTTCGGCCAGGATGAAGTTCAGGGAGGGCACGTCAGCTTGCGGGGAGGCGAGGCGCTCGTTGACCACTGCCATTGGTCAGATAATAGTCGGCGCGCGCATCAAGGCCAGCGCGGCGATCTTCCCCGCGATGCCTGGATGAAAAGCAGCGCAATGCCTGCGTGAGTTAACGCGTCCAACGTTATGCACCTGTTACAGAGTTAATCTCCGGTTACCAACTGCAGCATCTATTTCCGCGCGCGCCGGCGACAATTCGTCCATGCCTGAACGGCGGGAGCTCAATATGAAAAAGATCGCAGTGGCGTTGGTAATGGCGGGTAGTTTGACGGTGGCGGGCCAGGCGTCCGCGCACGGACACGGCGGTGATGTGGTGGGTGCGCTGATTGGCGGCGCGGTGTTGGGCGCGGTGGTCACCTCGGCGTTGACGCCGGCGCCGGTGGTCGCGTATCCGCAGCCGGTCTATGCCGAGCCCGCGTACCAGCCCGCGCCGGCTTACGTGGCACCGCCGCCCGGATATTGCTACGACCAGTATCAGCGCGCCTATGTCGCGTGCGGCGCACCGCCGCCCGGACAGTACGGCTATGCGCAACCGCAACCCGAGCCGCAGTGGTGAGCGCGGCCAGGCTCTGATGCGCGGATGATTCAGCCGAACAACGCGCAGACAAAAAGGCCGTCGCCCAATGCGACGGCCTTTTCCATTTGAGGCGCGGCTTAATGCTTGTGATGCAGCCACTCCGCGTAATGCGTGTCGAGCCAGCGCTCGAGCCTGGGCGGCCTGGACGGGTCACGGTGACGCGACATCATCCAGATGGCAAGGCCGACCACGAGCATGACGGCGGGCCCCATCAGATAGGCGAGCATTGATTCAGGCATCGGAACCTCCGTATCGGCTTGCATCCATCTCTCAGTGTAGGCGAAGGAAGCGGGGAAAGAACGACGATGTCAAACGGCCCAGAGAAGCGAAAAAAGGCGCATTTGCGCCCGGTTTGGAAACCTGTTTTTTTGATGAATTTTCCTTTATTTGCTTAGCGTCTGGGCGAGGTCGCATTAGCCTGTGTACCATCCTGTTACCGGCCTGACGGCAAGCGTCACATGGCGCCAAAACCCATGACAATGCCGTCAAGCCGTCCCGTTCGCCGTCTACCGCGCGACTTCCATCTGGCTATCGACAAAGTCCGCCCAACTCTGAAGCATGCGACGCTGCCACGCCGCTTGGTCGGTTGCTTCACGCTTCGCGATGTCGCCCCCCGCAGCCGTTTGCTGTTCCATGTCGCGCAGATGCGACGACGCCGTGCGACGAAAGTCGTGCAGCACGAAATGCTCCACGTCGAGCCCCAATGCCTTGACTGCCTGGTTCAGCGTGCTTTTCGCGATCGGCCGATCGTCGCCCCTGACGCTCGGGAACACGAACGTCTCGCTGGTGCGCCCGCGCTGCAGCTCGCGCAGCAGCGCAACCGCCTGACGCGGCAAACGGACGACGCGGTCCTCGCGCGCGTTCAGGCGCGCGGCGGGGATCGTCCACTGCGCGTTGTCGAGATCGAACTCGACCCATGTCGATTCGACGAGGTCCGCTTTGCGTGCCATCGTCAGCACCAGCAGATGCAGCGCGAGCTTCAGCGGACGGCGGATATTGGATGCGTCGATCGTGCGCAGCATGACACCGATCTCGGCGCCGGACAGCACGCGGGTGCGGCTGTCGACGGTCGCGATCGAGCGCGCCGGTACGACTTCCGCGGGATTGCCGGTCGCGAGCTGGCGCGCGATCAGGTATGCGTACAGGCGCTTCACGACGTTGCGCGTGTGCAGCGCCATTTTCGGCGAGCCGCGGCTTTTGATGCGCTCGCAGATCGCGACGACGTCGTCAGCGGTGACCGCGCCGATCGGCTTGTTGCCGATCGCGGGTAGCACGTCCTTGTCGAGCGCGCGCCGCGTGGTGCGGCGATATTCATCCGACTTGCCGGCCAGCGCCGTCGCGAGATAAAGCTCGGCCGCTTCGCGCAGCACGTCGGCCTTGCTCTCGGCACCGCGATCGCGCCGCGCGGTTGCGACCGGCGAGATGCCCTGCGCGACGAGCGCCGCGTACCTCTGCGCCTTCGCGCGCGCGACGCGCAGCGAAATCATCCGGTAATCGCCGATGGTCGCGAGCGGCTGACGCTTGCCGTTCAACGTATAGCGGAAGCGCCAGACCTTGGTGCCGGTCGTCATGACCTCGATCACGAGGCCGTTGCCGTCGGCGACGCAGTAGCGGGTCGCGCGCGGTTCGAGCGCGCGGATCTCGGATTCGGTGAGCGGGGTGGCGAGGCGGGGCATGCTTTGGGGACGCTGTACGTTTAGGCTCGGACAGCTGGATTCTAAACCTTTGCCCGGTTGTGTACCAAAAATCCGGTGGCTTTTTGGTCGACGGAGTGCGATTTTCGCGTGTGCGGCAGCGGCGCCGATTCGGCCGTGAAAGCCTATATGACGGCCGGATTGCGGCGACGCACAAGTTCGGCGTTACTTGCCGATACAGAATCGGCTGAAAATCACGCCGAGCAGATCGTCCGAACTGAACTCACCGGTGATCGAGTTCAGTTGATCCTGCGCGAGCCGCAATTCCTCGGCGAACAGATCGAGCGCCTGCGCGTTCTGCTCCGCATGCACGGCGGCGGTCGCCAGATGCTCGTCGGCCGCGCGCAACGCGATCAGGTGCCGCTCGCGCGCGAGATAGATGCTCTCCGCGCCCGCCTGCCAGCCGGCAATCCGCAGCAGTTCGTCGCGCAGCAGCGCGACGCCGTCACCCTTCTTCGCCGACAGCCGCACCTCGCTAAGTTCGAGGTCGGCGTCGAGCGCCTGCGTCGCGGGCGCGAGCCCTGTCAGGTCGGTCTTGTTCAGGACGCGGACGACAGGCACGCCGCGCGGAAAGCGTCCGGCGATCGTTTCGTCGCCGACCGTCATTCCGGCGCGCGCGTCGAGCAGATGCAGCACCACGTCCGCGCGCTCGATCTCGCCCCACGTGCGCTCGATGCCGATCTTCTCGACCTCGTCCTCGGTCTCGCGCAGGCCGGCCGTGTCGATCACGTGCAGCGGGATGCCTTCGATCTGGATCGTCTGCGCGACCTTGTCGCGCGTCGTGCCGGCGATCGGCGTGACGATCGCGAGTTCGGCGCCGGCGAGCGCGTTCAGCAACGACGACTTGCCGACGTTCGGCTGCCCCGCCAGCACGACCGACAAACCTTCGCGCAGCAACGCGCCCTGGCGCGCCTCGCTCAGCACGTGCGCGAGACGCTCGCGTATGCGCACGAGCTTGCCGCGCGCGTCGGCGGCTTCGAGGAAGTCGATTTCCTCTTCCGGGAAGTCGAGCGTCGCTTCGACCAGCATCCGCAGCGTGATCACCTCTTCGACCAGCGCGTGGATGTCGCGCGAGAACGCGCCGTCGAGCGAGCGGCCGGCCGAACGCGCGGCGGCCTCGGTGCTTGCCTCGATCAGATCGGCGACGGCCTCGGCCTGCGCGAGGTCGAGCTTGTCGTTCAGAAACGCGCGACGCGTGAATTCGCCGGGCTCGGCGAGCCGTAGACCGAACGCGCGGCCGGCGTCGATGCAGCGCTGCAGGACCAATTGCAGCACGACCGGGCCGCCATGGCCTTGCAGTTCAAGCACGTGCTCGCCGGTGTACGAATGCGGCGCCGGAAAGTACAGCGCGATGCCGCGATCGAGCGGATTGCCGCTCGCGTCGAGAAACGGCACGTAGCTCGCGTAACGCGCCGCGAGCGTCTGGCCGGTGAGGGCCTGCATCAACGGCTGGGCCGCCGCCGCGCCAGCGCGGCCGAACGAAATCCGCACTACGCCGATGCCTCCCCGGCCGGGCGCGGTAGCAATGGCAACGATGGGATCGGAGTCGGTCGTGAGCATGTGAAGTCGGGCGAAACGGGAGGGGAAGGGCAGGGCCGCGTCGGTCGAGCCGGCGCGAGGCATTGTAACGCGCGCGCCTCGCACGGAAGGGCTGGTGACAAGGACGCGAAGCGGATGACGTGCCCGTTCGCCCCTATCGTTTGAACAACTCAGATTTATCCCAATTAAGCTAGGATTATTACCGCGCCACTTAGGAATTATTGAGACTCGGCAGGAGCTGCAGTTCAGGCAAAGCCAAGCCTGGCAATCGAGAGATTAAAAAAATCAAATTCGCGCAACGCGTTATGGGGCGCGCGCTGCAAGCTAAAACTATCTCAAATAAGAGAAAACAAAGCTTGATCGGTTGTCAACTGGCTGAACTCCGAATTGCACAATCTGGCCCATGCCGACCGACAAAGAAAAAGCCGCCTTCGCCAAGAGGCTGAAGGATCTGCTGGAGCCGCTGAAAATCCGCGGCGGGACCAAACTCGCCGAGCAATTCAATCTTCGCTATTACGGCGAGCGGCCCGTGACGCCCCAGACCGCACACAAATGGCTGACGGGCACGACGATCCCGAAGCCGGACAAGTTGCGCACGCTCGCCGAATGGTTGAACGTCAAGGAGCACTGGCTCCATTACGGACCACCGCCCGGCGCCAGCGCACGACCGATGGCACGTGGCGAAAAATATCCGCCGACACCCGAAACGATCGAACTCGCTTCGAAGATCGCATCGTTGACCCCGAAGGACCGGAATCTGGTCGAGGAAATGATCGTGCGTTTTTACGGCGAAGATTCCGACGAAGAGTGAACGACGAAACTCAAGCGCAGCCGCCCGCCGCATTTCCTTCAACCGCACCATAAAAAAAGCCGCCCGGTTCGCACCGGGCGGCTTTTCGTTTTGAGCTTGCGTCACGGCGGCCCTGCGGGCCGCCACCGGACGGAACATCAGGCCGGCTTCGCCTTCGAACTGCCCATCATCCGCGTGATGTAGTACTGCTGCGCGATCGACAGCACGTTGTTCACGACGTAGTACAACACGAGACCCGCGGGGAAGAAGAAGAACATCACCGAGAACGCGATCGGCATGAACATCATCATCTTCGCCTGGACTGGGTCCGGCGGCGTCGGGTTCAAGCGGGTCTGCAGGAACATCGACACGGCCATCAGGATCGGCAGGATGAAGTACGGGTCCTGCTGCGACAGATCCTGAATCCATAGAATCCACGGCGCGCCGCGCATTTCCACCGACGACAGCAACACCCAGTACAGCGAGATGAACACCGGGATCTGGATCACGACCGGCAGACAGCCGCCGAACGGATTGACCTTCTCGGTCTTGTACAGCTCCATCAGCGCCGCGTTCATCTTCTGCGGATCGCCCTTGAAACGCTCGCGCAGCGCCTGCATGCGCGGCGTGATCGCCTTCATGCGCGCCATCGACTTGTAGCTCGCGGCCGACAGCGGGAAGAACACCGCCTTGATCAGCACCGTGAGCAGCACGATCGACCAGCCCCAGTTGCCGACATAGCTGTGGATCTTCGACAGCAGCCAGAACAGCGGCTTCGCGATGATCGTGACCCAGCCGTAGTCCTTCACCAGATCGAGACCCGGCGCGATACCTGCGAGCATCTTTTCTTCTTCCGGACCGGCGAACAGACGCGCGGACACGCTGACGGTCTGGCCCGGTTGAATGGTCGGCATCGCCTCCTTCATGCCGACGCGATACAGCGACGGATCGATCTTCTCGGCGTAGAACTCGCGCTTCACGCCTTCCTGCGGAATCCAGGCCGACGCGAAGTAGTGCTGGACCATCGCGACCCAGCCGTCGTTGGCCGACGTCGCGAAGTTCTGCTTGTTCTTGTCGAGATCGCTGAACGTCATCTTCTGGAAGTGATGCTCGTTCGTGTAGACAGCCGGTCCGATGAACGTGTGCGAGAAGCGCGGCGTTTCGACCGGCTGGTCGTCGCGCACGAGTTCCATATAGAGCTGCGGCGTCACCGGCGTGGTGCCGACGTTCTGGACCTTCGTCTCGACGCCGATCACGTAGCTGCCGCGCGTGAACGTATACGTCTTGATGACCCGGAGGCCGCCCTTTTCCGGCGACTCGAAGCTCATCTGGAACGAGTTCTGGCCGTCGGCCAGATGGGTCGGCTGATTCGGCATCAGCGTAAAGATGTCGTTGTGATTCGGGAAGTCACCGCCGAGCAGGCCAGTGCGCGCCAGATACGTGTGATTGTTCGTTTTGTCGAACAGCGTGATCACGAGATCCGGCTGCTTGCCGTCGCCCTGCTTGACGAGCGACAGGCGCGACAATGTGCCACCGCGGGTGTCGATTTCGCCGCTATAGACGTCGGTGCCGAACTTCACGAGCTGCGACTGCTCGGCCGCTGGCGCGTTGCCCGGCGCGGCCGCGTTGGTTGTCGGCAGATCGGCCGGCTGGGTGCCCGGTGTCGTGGTGCCCGGCGCGGCGCTGCCGGCGGTCTGGGTCGGTGTCGTGCTCGGGAAGAACATCGACGGGCGTCCGTGGTCGCGTTGCCAGTTGTCGAACAGCATGACAGCTGACATGAAAAAGATGACCCATAGGACGGTGCGTTTGATATCCATGCGTTGTCTCAGTGTCGATGGAACGGCGCGTCAGCGCTTTTCAGAAGTGGGTGGCGGGACGAGATCGATGCCGCCCGCGGAAAACGGGTGGCAGCGGCAAACACGCCTCACGGCGAGATAAGTCCCGCGCGCGGCGCCATGATACTGGATTGCCTCGCGCGCGTAATCAGAGCAGGAAGGGTAAAAACGGCACCGGTTGCCGAGCATGGGGCTCACGGCAAGCTTGTAAAAGCGCAATAAAGCGAAGAGTACCGTTTGCATGGCAGGTGCGGCCGTACGGCGCCGCGCAACGTGAAGTACAGGACGACGCCCGCGCTCTGAAGCTGCCGGCGCAACGCCCGTTGCGGCGACGGCGGTTCGGGCGGTCACTGCGTCATTCCGTCCTGGGCGCCTCCGCGGGCGGCGCCTGACGACGGGTAATTTCGCGCGCTGCCTTGTCGAGCAGCGCCTCGATTTCGCTGCGGCACAGCGCCTTCAACGGCGACGACGACGCGCTCGGCAAAGCTTTTTTGTCGAAACGCGCGTGTAGACGCAGCAGCACATCCCAACCGCCGAATTCCGCGCGACGCAGCCGGAAGGCTTCGCGCGCGATCCGGCGCACCAGATTCCGCGTAGCCGCGCGCGGCGCATACTTCTTACCGATCACGAGGCCAAGACGCGCCTCGTTGCCGGTGGGCCGGCCGTACACGACGAAGTGTGCGGTACGGCGCCACGGCCGCAAACGAAAAACGGATGAAAATTCATCCGTTTTTAGCAGCCTTGCGGCTTTGGGGAAGGCGGCTTGCGCTCGCAACGGAACCGAGCCCGGTTGCTGCGCCCCGGCCGCTCCCGCTTCGCCGCGGGTTTCGGTCACAGCGCGCAATCCGCTTGCCTTAGATCGCGAGGCGCTTGCGGCCCTTCGCGCGACGTGCGTTGATGACCTTGCGGCCGCCAGCGGTCTTCATGCGAACGCGGAAGCCATGGGTGCGCTTGCGACGGGTAACGGAAGGTTGGTAAGTACGTTTCATGTTGCTCTCACTTGATCGAAAAAAACCGCGCGATCATCGCTGAAAGCGCAATGGCCGGTGGTTTACTGAAATTGGTTTTCGCGGAACCCGCTATTTAAACTGGTTTTCCGTTGGCCGTCAATAGTTTAGCCGTCGTCTGGCGCAGCCGGAGGTTGCCGGACCAAGCGATCGGTCCCTGTGGATAACTCACTTTCGGGTTCGTTTTGGCGTTAGAATCTCGCCTTACTTCCCAAAAATGTTGCACGCCGCTCCGGCACGCTTATCCCGCAGACCCTTGTGGCACAGGCGTCTGGGGCCGTTACGCCTGGCTGCTCAGGGCCTTGTTGCGCGTGCGCGACAGTGGCAGCGGCGACCGCCGTGCACACCATAACGATAGCAACTTGATGAACGAATTCTGGCAACACTGTTCCGCATTGCTGGAGCGTGAGCTTACGCCCCAGCAGTACGTGACGTGGATCAAACCCTTGGCCCCGGTCGCCTTCGACGCCGATGCGAACACGTTGAGCATTGCCGCGCCGAACCGCTTCAAGCTCGACTGGGTCAAGAGCCAGTTCTCCGGCCGCATCGCGGACATGGCCCGCGATTTCTGGCATGCGCCGGTGGACGTGCAATTCGTATTGGATCCGAAGGCCGGCATGCGTAGCCCAACGGCCGCGGCGCCGGCTCCGTCGTCGGCACGCCCGGCTTCGGCCGCGCCGCAGGGCGGTAATGCCGGCGGCGTCGCGGCCGTCCATGCGGCTGTCGGCGCCGTGCACGCCGCGCATGCCGCGCGCGCGAATCCCGCAGCTGCGGCGCTCGCAGCGCAAAACGCGAATTCGCGCAGCGCCGCCGAAGACGTCGCAGACCTCGATCTGCCGAGCCTGGACGCGAACGAAGCCGCCGCCGGACGTCGCACGTGGCGCCCAGGCCAAGGCGTGGGCGCCACGGCATCCAGCGAGAGCGACTCGATGTACGAGCGCTCGAAGCTGAACCCCGTGCTGACCTTCGACAACTTCGTGACCGGTAAGGCGAATCAGCTCGCGCGCGCCGCGGCGATCCAGGTCGCCGACAACCCCGGCATTTCGTATAACCCGCTGTTCCTGTACGGTGGCGTGGGCCTCGGCAAGACACACCTGATCCATGCTATCGGAAATCAGTTGCTGATGGACAAACCCGGCGCGCGGATTCGCTACATCCACGCGGAACAGTACGTGTCCGATGTCGTGAAGGCGTACCAGCGCAAGGCGTTCGACGACTTCAAGCGCTACTACCACTCGCTCGACCTGCTGCTGATCGACGATATTCAGTTCTTCTCGGGCAAGTCGCGCACGCAGGAGGAATTCTTCTACGCTTTTGAGGCGCTGGTCGCCAACAAGGCGCAAGTGATCATCACGAGCGATACCTATCCGAAGGAAATCTCGGGTATCGACGATCGGCTGATCTCGCGCTTCGACTCCGGCCTGACGGTGGCGATCGAGCCGCCCGAACTCGAAATGCGCGTCGCGATTCTGATGCGCAAGGCCCAATCGGAGTTCGTGAGCCTGAATGAGGACGTCGCGTTCTTCGTCGCGAAGCATCTCCGCTCGAACGTGCGCGAGCTCGAGGGCGCGCTGCGCAAGATCCTCGCGTATTCGAAGTTCCACGGCCGCGAAATCACGATCGAACTGACCAAGGAAGCGCTGAAAGACCTGCTGACGGTGCAGAACCGGCAGATTTCGGTGGAAAACATCCAGAAAACGGTCGCCGACTTCTACAGCATCAAGGTCGCGGACATGTATTCGAAGAAGCGTCCGGCGAACATCGCGCGGCCACGGCAGATCGCGATGTACCTGGCGAAGGAATTGACGCAGAAGAGTCTGCCGGAAATCGGCGAGCTGTTCGGCGGGCGCGACCACACGACGGTGCTGCACGCGGTGCGCAAGATCGCCGACGAGCGCAGCAAGGACGCGCAGCTGAATCACGAACTGCACGTGCTGGAGCAGACGCTGAAGGGCTAAACGGGCTGGCCGCACGCGACCGTGAAACGGACGTCGGCGGCAGGAAACGCTGGAAGCGGCTACGCAGTGGTTTGAATGAGGCCGCGAAAACGCTGCAAATCGACAAACGGGCAGGGGACCCCACAACCCGACGGCGCTGTCGGGGCCGAACGGGAAATGACAAGGAACGCGACGGTAAGCGGGCAGAAGCGACGTAAAAAGCGCGGCAAACCCGTGACGAATTTGCGGCGCAACCGGCCAGAAGTGGCGGAACAACGAGCCTGCGAACCGGTAGCGCCGCGCAGCGGCGCGACAAGTCGGCGGCAGCCCGGACCACGCCCTACAAAATCGACCTGTTTATTCCCGAACTCGCCCCCATTTTAGTGAGGCGGTCCCGTTTTCAGGCACAATACAGGTTTAACCGCCCGGCGGCGACGGGCGGATTTCACGCCGTGTCGGGCGCTTTTCAGGGCGCCGGCGGGGAGCCGTGGCTGCGCGCTGAAAAGCTTGTCCCGTAAGGCGTGCAGGCCGTTACATCAACGAAGGAACCCTATGCAACTGGTCAAGACCGAACGCGACAACCTCCTCAGGCCGCTGCAAACCGTGAGCGGCATCGTCGAACGCCGCCATACGTTGCCGATCCTCGCCAATTTGCTGATCACCAAGAACGGTCCTGACGTATCGTTCCTGTCGACCGACCTGGAGTTGCAGATCACCACGCGCGCCGATTTCGGCGTGGGCGGCGATTCGGTCGCGACCACGGTGGCGGCACGCAAGCTCCTCGACATTCTGCGCGCGATGCCTGACGGCCAGGTCACGCTGACGCTGAACGACAAGCGTCTGACCGTGCAATCCGGCAAGAGCCGCTTTGCGCTGCAGACGCTCGCCGCGGACGAATTCCCGACCGTCGCTCAGGCCAAAGACTACGGCGCGAGCCTGGTGGTTCCTCAAAAGACGTTCCGCCAGCTGCTCGGCATGGTCCATTTCTCGATGGCCCAGCAGGACATCCGCTACTACCTGAACGGCATGCTGCTGGTGGTGGACGGCGATCAGCTGATGGCGGTCGCGACCGACGGTCACCGTCTCGCGTTCTCGTCGATGAAGATCGAGGGCTCCTTCGCGCGCCACGAAGTGATCATTCCGCGCAAGACGATTCTCGAACTGCAGCGCCTGCTCGAAGACATCGACGACACGCTGAAGATTGACATCGCGCAGACGCAGGTCAAGTTCACGTTCGGTCAGGTTGAACTCGTGTCGAAGCTCGTGGAAGGCAAGTTCCCCGACTTCCAGCGCGTGATTCCGAAGTCGCACAAGAACAAATTCCAGATTGGCCGCGAAGAACTGCAGCGTTCGCTGCAACGCGCGGCGATTCTGACGTCGGATAAGTTCAAGGGCGTGCGCTGCATCGTCGAGCCGGGCCAGTTGAAGATCATGTCGACCAACGCCGATCAGGAAGAGGCGCAGGAAGAACTGGAAATCGCATACGACGGCGACAGCGTCGATATCGGGTTCAACGTCACGTATCTGCTCGACGTGCTCGCGAATTTGAAGGTCGACATGCTGCAGGTGAGCCTGGGTGATGCCAGCTCCAGCGCGTTGATCACGATTCCCGAGAACGACGAATTCAAGTACGTGGTGATGCCGATGCGCATCTGACGCGTCCAACATCAAGAAGAACACCAAGGGGCGCAGCGCCCCTTTGGCGTTTTTATGGCGTTTTGAAAAGTCCAGAGCAGCAACCTTGCAGTAACGCAGAACCGGAAAAAATCCATGACTGAAACGAACAATACGCAGCCCGATAACAGCTACGGCGCCTCGTCCATCCAGATCCTCGAAGGTCTGGAAGCCGTGCGCAAGCGGCCTGGGATGTACATCGGGGATACATCGGATGGCACCGGTTTGCACCACCTCGTGTTCGAAGTGCTCGACAACTCGATCGACGAAGCGCTCGCCGGCCATTGCAACGACATCCAGGTGATCATCCACGCGGACAACTCCGTGTCGATCACCGATAACGGCCGCGGCGTGCCGACCGGCCTCAAGATGGACGACAAGCACGATCCGAAGCGCAGCGCCGCCGAAATCGTGATGACCGAGCTGCACGCCGGCGGCAAGTTCGACCAGAATAGCTACAAGGTGTCGGGCGGCCTGCACGGCGTGGGCGTGTCGTGCGTGAACGCGCTGTCGGCGTGGTTGCGCCTCACCGTGCGCCGCGACGGCAAGAAG
Organism: Paraburkholderia sp. Cpub6; assembly: GCF_014201065.1. Classification (NCBI taxonomy): domain Bacteria; kingdom Pseudomonadati; phylum Pseudomonadota; class Betaproteobacteria; order Burkholderiales; family Burkholderiaceae; genus Paraburkholderia; species Paraburkholderia sp. Cpub6. The sequence continues at coordinate 4,019 of NZ_JACHDM010000022.1, read as the reverse complement.
CACTTCATGGAATTCCACCGTGGTGTGCCGCAGAACCGCGTGCTCGAAGAGATCGACGGCGTGACCACGTCGCCGATACAGGTGATCGGCGACACCGAAAACCGCGGCACCGAAGTGCATTTCATGGCCGATGAAAAGATTTTCGGCAATGTTGAATACCACTACGACATTCTCGCGAAGCGGATTCGTGAGCTTTCGTTCCTCAATAACGGCGTGCGGATTCGATTGGTGGATCAGCGCTCGGGTAAGGAAGAGGATTTCGCGTTCGTCGGCGGCGTGAAGGGTTTTGTCGAGTACATCAACAAGAACAAGTCCGTGCTGCACCCGAACATCTTCCACATCATGGGCGAGAAGGATGGTGTGGGCGTCGAAGTGGCGATGCAGTGGAACGACAGCTACAACGAAAACGTGCTGTGCTTCACGAACAACATTCCGCAGCGCGATGGCGGCACGCACCTTACCGGTCTGCGTGCGGCGATGACGCGCGTGCTGAACAAGTACATCGCCGATCACGAAGTCGCGAAGAAGGCGAAGGTCGAAACGTCGGGCGATGACATGCGTGAAGGGCTGTCGTGCGTGCTGTCGGTGAAGGTGCCGGAGCCGAAGTTCAGCTCGCAGACGAAGGACAAGCTGGTGTCGTCGGAAGTGCGCGCGCCGGTGGAAGAAGTGGTCGCAAAGGCGCTCGAGGAATTCCTGCTCGAGACGCCGGGCGATGCGAAGATCATCTGCGGCAAGATCGTCGATGCGGCGCGTGCGCGCGACGCGGCGCGCAAGGCGCGTGAGATGACGCGTCGTAAGGGCGTGCTCGATGGCGTCGGTTTGCCCGGCAAGCTCGCGGATTGCCAGGAGAAGGACCCGGCGAAGTCGGAGATTTATATCGTCGAGGGTGACTCGGCGGGTGGGTCGGCGAAGCAGGGGCGTGATCGGAAGTTTCAGGCTATCTTGCCGCTGCGCGGCAAGGTGCTGAACGTCGAGAAGGCGCGTTACGACAAGCTGCTTTCTTCCGAGCAGATCGTTACGCTGATTACCGCGCTTGGCTGCGGGATCGGCAAGGAAGATTACAACCTCGACAAGCTGCGCTATCACCGCATCATCATCATGACCGATGCTGACGTCGATGGCGCGCACATCCGGACGCTGTTGTTGACGTTCTTCTATCGGCAGATGCCGGAGATGATCGAGCGCGGGTATATCTATATCGCGCAGCCGCCGCTTTACAAGATCAAGGCGGGGAAGGATGAGCGGTATCTGAAGGATGAGTCGGAAGTCAACGCTCATATTCTTCGGCTCGCGTTGCAGGGGTCGGAGTTGGTGGCTTCTGAAGGTGCGACTCCGATTACCGGGGATGCGTTGGGTGAGTTGGCTCGGGCTTATCTGTTGGCGCAGGCCGTGGTTGATCGGTTGAGCCGGCTGTATGACGCGGGTGCGCTCGAGGCCGTGATGGATGGGGTTGCTATCGATCTGTCCAGTGAGCAGGCCGCCGAGGCTTCGGCGCGCGCGCTCGAAGCGAAGCTGCGGGATGATGCGTTGAAGCCCGAGGTGACCGTGACCACGATGTATGACCCTGTGCGGGAGCTGCGCTCGCTGCGCGTCGCGCGGACGCATCATGGGAATCAGAAGATTTCTGTGATCGATGAAGAGTTTCAGTTGACTGCGGATTATCAGCAGCTGGTGACAACCGCAAATACGTTCAAGGGGTTGATTGGCTCTGGCGCTGTGATCAAGCGTGGGGAGCGGAGTATGGCTGTCACCGACTTTAAGAGTGCGATGAAGTGGCTGCTGGCTGATGCTGAGAGGAATATGTCCAAGCAGCGCTATAAAGGCCTCGGGGAGATGAATCCGGAGCAGCTTTGGGAGACGACCATGGATCCTGCGGTGCGGCGTCTTCTTCGGGTGCAGATTGAGGATGCTATTGCTGCTGATGGCATCTTTACTACGCTCATGGGGGATGATGTGGAGCCGCGCAGGGCTTTTATTGAGTCGAATGCGTTGAGGGCGGGGAATATCGACGTTTGAGGGTGTATGTAGGTAGACGCATAACCTGAGAAAAACGGGCCCGTAAGTTGAGAAACTTATGGGTCTTTTTATTAATAGTCAGGCTGATGAACAATACGTCGACGTGTTGATACTGCTTGAGCTTTTCTTCCTGCTCGCGGAGTCGAAATTCAGGCCAAACAGCTCTTGGTGGCTTTCTTTGAGTTTTTGCTCCTCTCCCGCTCAGGAATCAACCTGGGGGCGGCGAAGTGAAATCGGCGCTATGCTCGCGCGCCGATCGCGCTCGGCGATTCCGAACGGCTAAAGCGACTCGAATCCTCGACTTTCTGGACATGCGCGACCCGACGAATCGATAAAGTGTCTGCCGTCTGCCGTCACCGTCTGTCGTATCACGACAATTCTGTCATTTGCATTGCATTCCTGCCCGGACCGCCTATAACGCTGCATAAATAACTCTGTCCGTACTCATGGGAGACGGCCATGTTCGCAAGTGTGAGAGGCTTGCCGTTCCTTTTGCTTGTCCTTGTGCTCCTTTGCATTCCGCGCGTCCTCTACGCGCAGGTGGCGCGAATGGAAGTCATTCCATTCGAGTCGATGACGCTCACAGACGAGCAATTTCTGGCCGGAAGCGAAGACGGCAAGCGCGTGACGATAGCCGGTGAATTGCGGCTGCCTCGCCCCGGGACCGACAGGCTGCCCGCCGTCATACTGCTGCACCCGTCCGGGGGTATCGGCGGCCAGATAACGGACTGGGAGCAGTGGTTCCTGTCATTGGGCGTTGCCACTTTCGTGGTCGACAGTTTCACGGGCCGAGGCATACAAAACACAATCAATGACCAGAGTCAGCTTGGCAGACTCGCCCAGATAGAAGACGCGTATCGCGCGCTCAGCCTTATTTCCAAACACCCTCGTGTCGACGCGAGCCGCGTGATGCTGATGGGTTTTTCTCGTGGCGGGCAAGGCACGCTCTACGCGAGCATGACGCGCTTCCAGAAAGCGCATGCCGATGCGTCCACGCCAGGATTTGCCGCCTATGTTCCGCTTTACCCAGACTGCAGTGCCCGCTACCTCGATGACGACAACGTTTCAAAGGCTCCTATTCGCATATTCCATGGAAGCGCAGACAACTATGACCCGATTGGGCCTTGCAAGGCCTATGTGGAACGGCTGAAGGCCAAGGGGGTGGACATAGAGCTCACCGAGTTTGCCGGGGCCAATCATATCTTCGATGGGCGCGCCTTCGCGCATCCAACCCCACTGCCAAAAGCGCAAACCGTGCGCAACTGTGCATGGGAAGAACACAGCGCCGGACAATTGCTCAACGTCAAAAGCAACCTGCCGTTCTCATATGCGGACCCCTGTGTTGAACGGGGCGTGACAATCGGGTACGACGAGAGCGCGACGGAGCAAACGAAGAAGGCAATAGCTAACCTGGTTACCACTACGCTTAAGCCGACACCGACACGTGCCCCGTAATTCCGTTGAGACTGGCGGGAACAGCATTGCTTTGGGCTGTTACGTAAAACGCGCGGAGATTTGCTTTCTGCGCGAACGGGTCGCCACTATTCGGTTGCCGCGGGGGTGTCCGGAATTTTGTGTAAACGGGTTGAGGTTTAACCCGGCACCAGCCGCTCTTCGAACTGGATCGTGAAGCGGTTCAGTGCAGCCTTCCAGTCGCGGATCGGCATCGTCCACTTCTTGCTGATGTTGTTCAGGGCCAGGTAAAACAGCTTGGTGACGGCCTCATCGGTCGGGAACGAGCTGCGGGTCTTGATCACCTTGCGCAGGCTCATGTTGATCGATTCTATTGCATTCGTGGTGTAAATCACCTTCCTGATCTCCGGTGGGTAATCGAAGAACGGAATCACCCGTGCCCAGTTGCGTCGCCAGCTCTGCCCGATGGACGGATAGTCCTTGTCCCACCTGGCTTCGAAGGCGCCCAGCATCTGTTCGGCCATCTCGACGGTCGATGAAGTGTAAATCGTCTTCAGGTCGGCGGCGACTTCCCGCTGCATTTTCCACGG
>NZ_JACHDM010000021.1:0-129368 GCF_014201065.1 Paraburkholderia sp. Cpub6 | reverse complement strand
ACCTGCCCACGCCGCTGAAGCCCACGCCATCAAAGGCTTCCCGCTTCTCCGCACCCCGGCGCCCGGAGCGCGAAAGAGCGGAATTCTAGTCGCCGACATCGGGACTTGCAAGCGATATTTTTTTACCGCTCGGCGCGCAACCTACCGCGACCCAAAACACCTCGACTCACGCAGTCGCATGCGCGCGCATCGCCCGTTCGACCACGGCCAGATAATGGTCGATCCCCGGCGTCGCGCGATCCTTCTCTTTCGCGCGATCGTCCCATCGGCGCAAACGCATCGCGTCCTCGGCGTACGGTTTCTGAATAAACGCCTGCGCCTCTTCCCTGCTGAAGACCCCGCCCTGCAATTGCAAGCTGCGCACCGAGTCGGCGGACAGCTGGCCAAAATAGGTAGCGTCGATCGCGCACAGGCAGCGCTTCGCGTCGACGTGCAGACGAATCGGCTCCAGCACCGCATCCGACAACACCGGCCGCAAAAACGGCAAGGCGAAATACTGATGCAGATCGTCGACACCCCGTTCCGTCGGCGTCTCCCCTTGCAGGTTCAGCAGATGGCCGAGGTCGTGCAAGAACGCCGCGGCGACGAGTTCGTCGCTCGCGCCTTCCGCCTCGGCGAGCGCGCCGCTCTGCAACGCGTGCTCGAGCTGCGTCACCGGCTCGCCGCTATACGCGAGGCTGCCGTGTCGCTCGAAGAGCACACGGATATCGTCGAGACTCAATGCCACCTGTTACTCCCAAGGTAATGAAAACGTCTTCAGATTGGTAAAGCTCTTCATCGCTTCCTGAACGCCTTCCTTGTAGCCTAGCCCCGAATCCTTGATGCCGCCGAACGGCGTCAGCTCGATCCGATAGGCTGGCACTTCCCACACGTTGACGGTGCCCACGCGCAGCTCATTGATGAAACGCGTGATCGCGTCCTGCCGGTTCGTACACACGCCCGACGACAGCCCGAACGGTGTTCCGTTGCTGACGCGAATCGCATCGTCGAGCGTGTCGAACGCGATGACCGGCGATACCGGCCCGAAGGTTTCCTCGCGCACGAGCGTCATCGACGGATCGACGTTATCGAGCACGGTCGGCGCATACAACGCGCCGCGGCGCTCGTTGCCGAGGCGCAGGCGCGCGCTCGCGGCCACCGCCTCATTAGCGCGACCTGGTTCATCGGATGATTGAACGGCGTGATCGCGACGATCACGCCCGCGAGCGGCTCGCGCTGCGAGAACACGCGACGCCTTTTGCCATGCGGCGTCAGATCGCACGAGAAACTCTGACCGTCGTCGCGCAACGCCTCGAACGAGGCAAAGCGGAACACGTCGGCGACGCGACCGATCTCGTAGCGCGAGTCCTGCTTCGACAGACCCGACTCGAGCGAAATCAGATCCGACGCCGGTTCGATCCGCTCACGCAGCAGCACCGCTGCGCGCTCGAGAATCTGCGAACGCTCGTAGCGCGACAGCGTCGGCCGATACGCGAGCGCGTAGTCGAACGCGGCGCGCACATCGTCGATGCTGGCGAAGGGCACCGTGCCGACGCGCATGCCGGTATAAGGATCGAACATGTCGAGCGTCCGGGCGCGCGTCGCGCGCTCGCCGCTCAGCCGCAGCGCTTCGGCGCGGAACTCAGGATGGTCCCGCGGCGCCGTGTTCACGATGTCGACACGCGATTGAGCGCGACGTCGAAGATATCGAAATTGCGCAGCCGTTTGCCTTCGCTGCCGGTGGCTGATGGCTGAACGCGCCGGTTGAACAGCAGTGGCACTTCCTGCTCGGAAATCCCGCCGTGCGAGCGCAACGGCACGGTGAGCCCGGACAGGTCGTGCTCGTCGCGCCGCGTGCCGAGCACCACATGCTTCGTGCCGATCACGACCAGATCGCCGATGCGATCCTCAGGCAGCCCGAAGCGCGCACACGCGGCGCGTCGATCGAGCACGACTTCGATTCCCGGCAGGCGGCCGATCCGCGCAATCACGGACGCAGCATCGACCTCGCGCGGCAAATAGACCGTCGCGAACGAACCCAGCGCGCCATGATGCACGACGTACGGATCGGTGATCGGCAAAATCACGCGCGCCGTCGACGCGTCGAGCCAGTCGTCGAGCAAGTCCTGCAGATAGATCACGTTCGGCTCGCCGGTCTGCGGATCGTGCTTCGCGTTCATGCCGTGATCGGCGGTGAGGCCGATCACCCAGCCGAGCGCGTCGAGCTTCGCGAGATAGCTGTCCATCATCGCGTAGAACGCGTTCGCGCCTTCGGTGCCGGGCGCCCATTTGTGCAGGATATAGTCGGTCGTCGACAGATACATGAGGTCGAGCTTGCGTGTCTGCGCGAGCCGCACGCCGGCCGCGAACACGAATTCCGACAACCCCGCGCTATACACGTCGGGCAATGGCAGGCCAACCAGATCGAGCACGTCGTCGATGCCGTTTTCCTCGCGCGTCACCTCGTCGGCTTTCTCCGCCGAAAAGCAGATGCCCTTCAACTGCGAGCCGAGCAGCCCGCGCAGTTTGTCCTTCGCGGTGACGACGGCGACCGCGGCGCCCGCGTCGGCGGCGGCCGCGAGCAGCGTGGGCGCGCGTAGGTAGGCGGGATCATTCATCATCACCGCCGCGCCCGCGCCGTCGTTCGCGTGGGTGTCCCAGAAGTAGTTGCCGCAGATGCCGTGCACGGACGGCAATACGCCGGTCACGATCGACAGGTTGTTCGGGTTCGTGAACGACGGGATCACGCAGTCGCCGCGAAACGCCGCGCCGCGCTCGAGCATCGAACCGATGAACGGCGCGACGCCGGCCGCGACCGCCGCTTCCAGGTACGCAAACTCGCAGCCGTCGACACAGACAACGACCGTCGGTTGCGAAGGCAGCCGGTAGCTCCGGCCGTTGACCTCGATCGTGCGTTGCTCGGGGTGTGTCATCGCGTGGTTTTCCATTGCCGGGGTTGTCATTGCAAAGTCTTGATCGCCGGGTTGTCTGTTCGTGGGGCGAAGCTGTCGCGGCGTTTGCCGGTACGCTTGCCTCGGCTTCACCGCCGCGCCGTCATCGCCCGCGCGAGCCGGCCGCACCCGCGCCTGCCGGGAGGCGCTGCTCGTGCGCCGCATCGCCCGCCGCCTCGCAGGCCGCATGCGCGCGCTGCAACCCGCCCTGCACATGCGCGCGCATCAACTGCGCGGCCTGCTCCGCATCGCGCGACGCGAGCGCTGTCAGAATCGCGCGATGCTCGGCGAGCGAGCGCGCCATCGCGTCGGCCTGCACGACTAGCGCCGCACGCCGAAACAGGCTCAACTCGCTGACGAGCCTGCGATACGTGTCGTACAACTTCGTGTTGCCCGCCGCCGCGACCAGCGCATCGTGAAACGCGACGTTCGCGCGCGCATACGCATCGTGATCGTGCGACGCGAGCGCCGCGCGCATCGCGTCGACCCAGTCGCGCAGCACCGCGAGCTTGCCCGCATCGATGCTCGACGCGAGCATCCGGCACGCCCCCTCTTCGAGCACCGCGCGCACCGCGTAAATCTCGTCCGCCTCCGCGAGCGACACCGTCCGCACGAACACGCCGCGATTCTTCTCGGTGCGCACCAGACCCGCCTGCTCTAGCGCGCGAAACGCCTCCCGCACCGGCCCGCGCGACACCTGCAATCGCGCCGCCCAGTCGGCTTCGTTGAGCTTGTCGCCCGGCGCCAGCATGCCGCCGACGATATGCCGCTCGATCTCGTCGCGCACCAGCGTCGTCAGCGAATGGCGGCGCAGGACCTCGATCGGATCGACGGAAGCAGAGTGCATATATTCGGTCATTTGGACAACTTTTGCCACATCTACATCGATGCTGACCGGTTCGCGCGCGTGCTTCAGATCAACGAAATCGCTCGCCGATCACTCGGATCAGTCGGGTCAGTCGATCCGGCGCCGCGGAGCGCGCGCCGCGATCAGCAGCAGAGCGACCAGCGAGACCAGCAGCAGAATCAGCGACAGCGCGGAAGCCGGCAGGTAATAGCCACGTTCCACCTGCCCGACGACGACGATCGGCACCGTCGCGAAGCCTGGCGGATATACGGTCAGCGTCGCGCCGAGTTCGCCGAGCGACAGCGCAAAGCCGAGCGCGAGACTCGCGCGTATCGCCGGCACCAGTTGCGGCAACACGACGCGGCGCAGCACCATCGACGGCGGCGCTCCGAGGCTCGCGGCCGCTTCGCGCAACACGGTCAGCTCCGGGCGCAGCGCGGCGGCCGCGCAGCGGTAGCAGAACGGCAGTACCAGCGCGAGCTGCACGAACACCACGATCGCCGCCGAGCTCGACAGATCGAGCGGCCGTTTGTGATACGCGATCAGCACCGCGAGGCCGAGCACGACGCTCGGCACGCCGTTGGGTATCATCGCGATCGTGTCGATGACGGCGCCGAGGCCGCGCCGGTCGCGTCCTTCGAGCGCGAGCGCGAGCCACAAACCGAGGATCGTGCCGAGCACCGCGACGCCCATGCCGACTTCGAGGCTGGTGGTCAGCGCGTCGAAGTCGCTCGAACCGAGGCGCTCGAACCAGCGCATGCTGAAGCCGTCGGGCAGGATCGTGCCGGACCAGTGCGACGCGACGCTCGATAGCGCGACGACCAACACCGGCAGCACGAACAGCCAGAAGCACAGCAGCGCGGCAAAGCCGAGAAACAGACCGCCGAGCAGTCGCACCGCGAGGCTGTGCCGCACCGGCCGGCCCTTCTTGTGCATGACCGGCAGCACGGTCGGATCGAGTTCAACGGCCATGACCGGCTCCTTTGACCTTGCGACGATTGACACGCCGGTACAACGCGTACAACGACAACGACATCAGCAGCATCACGACCGCGCCGGCGGCGGCGGTCGGCAGATCGAGATCGACGGTGGCGGCGCTGTAGATCGCGACCGGCAGCGTGATCAGATGGGCGCTGCCGAGCACCAGCAGAATGCCGAACTCGTTGAGCGTCAGCAGAAAACACAGGATCGTGCCGGCCGCGATGCCCGGCCACGCGAGCGGCAGGATCACCTTGAACGCGACCATCAGGCCGTTCGCGCCGAGGCTGCGCGCGGCTTCGATCAGTCGCTGGTCGAGCAGCGCGAACGATGCCAACGTCGGACGCACGACGAACGGCGTATAGAACACGACTTCCGCGAGAATCACGCCGCCGATGCCGAACAGAAAATCGAGCGGCGGCGCCTGCAGATTGAACAGCCGCTGCAGCCCGATGCTGACCGAGCCTTGCGAGCCGTACAGAAAGATCAGCGTGAACGCGACCAGAAACGACGGGAACGCGACGAACAGTTCGAGAAAGCGCGTGACCATGCGCGCGCCCGGAAACGGCTTGAAGAACAGCAGCGACGCGAGCGCCACGCCGAGCAGCGACGCCAGGCTCGCGCTCGCGAACAGGATGCCGAGCGTGGTGCCGATCATGCCGCGCGTTTCGGGGTTACCGAAGAACGTTACGTACGCGTGGCCAGACAGGCCATGCGCGCCGGTCAGACTCAGCATCACGAGCCGCACCAGCGGATAGATGACGAGCGGTCCGAGCACCACGACTGCAATGAACAGCAGATGCCATTGCGCGAGGCGCTCGCGCCGCTTGACGGCGGCCGCGTGCGCCGCCGCGCTCGCGAGACGGCGCGCGGCGGCGGCTTCGGCCTCGGCTTGCGCGGCAAGGTCGAGTGGGTTGGACGTATCAGGGCTTGATAAGGACGACATCGCCAGCCTCGTAACGCAGGGAAACACGCGCGCCCTTCTCCGGCGTCATGCCGAGACCACGCTGCAGCGTGACGAGCACGGGGTCGTTCGGCAGCGCATCGAGCACGACCGATACCGACAAGGCCGCGCCGTACCACTCGACCGACGCGATCGCGCCGTGCAACTGCCCCTCTCCGAGCGGCACGATGCGCAGCGCCTCCGGACGCAGACACGCGACACGTTCGCGCTCGTTGTAGCGCGCGTCGTCCATGCCGAACGCGACCTGCGGCGGCAGCAGATTGGCCGCGCCGAGGTAGCGCGCGACGAAGCCGTCGGCCGGCGAGTCGTACAGCTGCTGCGGCGTGCCGAGCTGCGCGATATGGCCATCGCGCATCAGCAGCGTGCGGTCGGACAGCACGAGCGCGTCGTCCTGATCGTGCGTCACGCAGACGATCGTCAGATTCGGCAGGCGTTCGTGCAGCGCCTTCAGTTCGGAGCGCACCGACGCGCGCAGATTGGCATCGAGCGCCGACAGCGGTTCGTCGAGCAGCAGCACGTCGGGCTCGATCACGAGCGCGCGGGCGAGCGCCACGCGCTGCTGCATGCCGCCCGACAGTTGCGCGGGCATCACGTGACCGGCATCGCCGAGCTGCACGAGCTTCAGCACCTCGGCGACGCGGCGCGCGACGTCGCGCGCCGGAATACGCCGCGCGCGCAACCCGAACGCGACGTTCTCGAATACCGTCAGATGCGGAAACAGCGCGTAGCTCTGGAACAGCAGTCCGAGGTTGCGCTTGTGCGGCGGCATGTGCGTCAGATCGCGGCCGGCCACCGTCAGCGTGCCGGCCAGACCGTCGGCCTCGATGAAGCCCGCGATGAAGCGCAGCAAGGTCGTCTTGCCGCAGCCGCTGCGGCCGAGCACGGTGAGCAACTCGCCGCGCCGGATGGTCAACGACAGATCGTCGAGCACCGTGCGCGCGCCGAAGCGCACCGTCAGGTGATCGATCTGCACGCCGCCCGGCGCGTCCGAACGCGCGGCGTCGAGCGCATCCAGCGGAGCGCCGGGCGCAGTGGGGTGAGCGAGACTGGCCGTATTCACCGGAGTCGTCCTCCAACAGGATCAATGCTGATGCGGCGCCGCGCATTACACGCGAAGCGCCGCCTGAATCGACTTACTTCGGCTTGACCACTTCGGTCTGTTTGCCCGACGAACCGATCACGTCGCTCTTCCAGCGCGCGGTCCAGTCGGCCTTCTTCGCCATCACGTGGTTCCAGTCGACCGGAATCAGCTTGACGCCGCTGATCGCCTGCTTGACCGCTTCGCCGTTCTTGCCGGCGAGCGGCACGTCGCTGCGAGCCGGAATGCCGAAGATGTCCGGCACCTTCGACTGCACTTGCGTCGACATCAGATAGTCGATCAGCTTCTTGCCCTCGGCCTGGTTCGGACCGTTCTTGATCAGCGCGATCGCGTACGGCAGTTGGAACGTGGTCGGCTGACCGCCGGGCGTGGCGGCGAGGAACACCGGTTTCAGCGACAGGCCGCCGTTGGCCGCGTCGTCGAGATCCATCTGCAGATCGCCGTTGGCGACCGCGATCTCGTTACGCGACAGCAGCACGTCGAGATAGCCCGTGCCCTTGGTGTGGAACTTGGCGCTCTGCTCGAGCTTCTTCAGATAGTCGAACGCCTGGTCTTCGCCCATCAGCGACGAGGTCAGGATGATCACCGCCATGCCGTCGCCGGCGGTCGCCGGATTCGAATACGCGACCTTCCCGGTGAAGTCCGGGTGCAGCAGGTCCGCGAACGTCTTCGGCTCGGTTTTCGTGACTTCGGGGTTGATCGCGAACGAGAAGTAGTTGTTCACGAAGGTCGCCCACGCGCCGTTCGGCGCCTTCGCGATGGCCGGCACGTTCTTGTAGTTGGCGCTCTGGTACGCCTGCAGCAGGCCGCTCTGGTCGGCCTGCTGAATGAACGGCGGCAGGGTGACGAGCACGTCGGCCTTGGGCTGATCCTTCTCGATGGTCGCGCGGTTCACGACTTCGCCGCTACCCGCCGTGACGATATTGACCTTCACGCCCTCCTTCTTTTCGAAGGCCGGCAGCACATCCTTGTACAGATTTTCGAGGCCGTCGGCCGTGTACAGCACGACGGCGTCGGCCGCATGAGCCTGCATCGCGGCACCGCCGAACGCGGCCGCGGCGACCAGCGCCGGCAGCAGTTTGCGCGCGAGGCCGGCCGCGGCGTGAAGGGAATTCGTCTTTTTCATGTCGCTCTCTCCGAAGCTAAAAACCAGACGGTCGGGATAACCCATACCTGTAGTGATTGAACGGCGGCACGCGCCGCTTGCGTGTTGCCCGCTGCGGTTGCCGCGCCGGTCTGTTGTGGATTGCAGATTGCCGACAACTTTGCCGCTTCTCGCCCAGCCTGACTGACAGCCCCCTACCACACCCGCGCTGCCTGCCGCGCCTGAGCGCGGCACGGCAAGAATCACAGGTTTCGATGACAAGGCCATGACGATTGTGCTGAATTCCAAAAAAAGACACAAATTGCCAACTCAGGCCAACCGATGGAATTCGTCGCGCCACCCAAAAGCGGAGCCCCGCGCGCCGATCCCGTGTGGATCGTACATGGCGAAAATGACGATGTATGCACGGTGCGTCGGGAAAATGCGGAGGCGGCGGGTGGCTTTTTTTATTTAGATTTTGGCGGGCGCGGAATGTCGCTCAGCGCGAGCGGCGTACGAACGCGGCGGGAACCGCCCCGCCAGGCGGTCTCAGGCGATCAGAATCTCCGGACCATGCGCGGTGATCGCCGTGCCAAGCGCGCGCTCGGGCGCCAGTTCGGTAACCAGATACCGCGCCGACTCGATCCCGTTGATGCGCACCGGCGTCACGCGTCCGAATTTCGAATGATCGGCGACGACGACCACCATGTCGGCCGCGGCGATCATGCGGCTGCGTACTTCGGCCGCCATGCGGCTGTAGTCGGTGAGATAGCCGTCCGGCGAAATTCCGCCCGCGCCAATGAACGCGAAATCGGCGTGGTACTGCGTGAGCTGCTGAACCGTGTCGAGGCCGAAGGTCGCGTCTTCGATATCGGACAGCTCGCCGCCGAGCAGCGTCACGCGATTGTCGTTGCGTCGGCCGAGCAGCAGCGCGATGCGCCAGTCGTTGGTGTAGACCGTCAGCCGATGCCGGTCGAGCAGCGCCCGCGCGACCGACTGCGTGGTGCTGCCCGAATCGATGATCAGCGACGCGCCGTCCGGCACGAACTCGGCCGCGCGCTCGCCGATCGCACGCTTCGCACCGGCGTTCTCGGCTTCGCGCGTATCGAGATCGGGCTCGCGCCGATCGCTCGACAACGCGCCGCCGTGTGTCGTCACGAGCAGGCCGCGGCCGGCCAGCGCGTTGAGGTCGCGACGGATCGTTTCGCGCGATACGTTCAGTTCGCGCACCAGTTCGGCGACCGACAGCGCGCCGTGCTTTGCGACTTGCGCGAGGATGTATTGATGACGTTGTTCTGCGAGCATCTGAGAAGGCCGAAAGCCGGCACGCTTGGGTTTCGCCGTGGTTGAGGAAGGCCGCCGTATTGTATTACGCGTATTGCGCGTTGTCGGTGCTGGCGTGCAGGTGGCGCTCAGGGTGGCGTGGGGGCGCGCTCATGGCGCGCTCGGCTTGCATCGAGCCGCCCTTGCGCGCGAACACGCCAGCCATCGCGCCGACCTGCTAACCTTGACGGCTGGACTCGCCGGCCATGCGGCGAACGCAACGCCGCCGCCCGGCCGAGTCCCGCGCACAACGCCTCGCCCGTCAACCGAACCGCCGATGCCGCCACTGTTTCGCCGTCTACTGCTGCTGTTCCATGCGCTGCGTTACGGCGCGCGCCTGATCTGGCTCGCCGCCCCGCCCGACCACAAGCTGCACTGGATGATCGAACTGATCGGCCGCGTGCATGCGTCGGATCGCAGCGGCGCGCAGTTGCATGGTCTGCTGCCGGCGCTCGGTCCGCTCGCGAGCCGCTTCGCGCAGACGCTCGCGAGGCGCCCCGAGCTCGCGAGCGGCACGCTGCATGACGCGCTGGACGCCATCGATCACATGGAAGTGCCGCTGTCGCCGGACGACTCCGCGCTGGCTTTGACTCGCGCGTTCGGCCGGCCGCTCGGCGAGCTGTTCAGCGCGGTCGACCTCGTGCCGGTACGCAGCGGCTTCGCCGAGCAGACCCATTTCGCGCGGCTCGCGATGCCGCTCAAAGGTCATCACGAAGTCGCCGTCAAGCTCGTGCGCGCGCAGCAGTTGCAGCAGATCGGCGATGAACTCGGCCTGTTGCGCTGGGTCGCGCGCTGGCTCGAAAAGCTGTCGCGCGTCGCGCGCCGACTGCAGTTGCGCGCGCTCGCGCAAACCTTCACCGACGACATCCTGCGCCGCTTCGACCTGCGCGCCGAAGCCGCGAATCTGAGCCAGACCGGCCACCATTTCGACGGCGACAAGCGCATCGTCGTGCCCGACGTGATCTGGGAGCTGTGCACCGACCACACGCTGACGATGCAGCGCATCAACACGCTGCCCTCGAGCGACCTGCCCGGTCTGCACGCGCACGGCATCAAGCTGGCGCCGCTCGCCGCGCATATCGTCGAGATCGTCACCGAGCAGGCATTCGAGCATGGCTTCTTCCACGCGACGCTCGATGCGCGCCGCGTGCGCGTCAGCATCGAGCCGGACACGCTCGGGCGCCTCGTGCTCGCGGAGTTCTCGATCATGGCGACGCTGTCGAGCGACGAGCGCGAATTTTTCGTGCACGGCGCGACCGCGTTGTTCGACCAGGACTACGGGCGGCTCGCCGACATGCATCGCGAGGCCGGCCACGTGCCGGACGACACGCGCGCCGAGCTGCTCGAAGCCGAGTTGCGCACGCGCGCCGAAGCGCACTTCGCGGCGGCGCCCGAGGATCGCTCGGCGGGTTCGCTGTTTCACCATCTGCTGCACGGCGTGCAACCGTTCGACGGCCACGTGCCGGGCGCGCTCGCGACCGCTCAGCGCTCGTTCCAGCAGGCGGAGATGCTCGCGCGGGCGCTGCATCCGGGCATCGATACATGGAACATCGCGCGCGGCGTGCTCGCCGATATCGCGCGACGCGATCTCGATCATCGGGGCTGGCTCAAGCGACTGTCACACGAGCTGCCGCATCTCGCGCATATGCTGCCGCGCGTGCCGCAACTGGCGGTGCGCTATCTGCAGCCGCACGATCGCACCGGCGCCCCGCAGCAGAACGCGCAACTGCTCGCGGATCTCGCGCGCGAATACCGGCGCACGCGCTGGCTGCTGTGGGCATGCGTCGTCTGTGGCGGCGTGCTCGGAGCGGGGATGACGCTGCTCGCGTGGTGACGGTCCCGCGCGCGCGTTGCAGCTTTGAACAAGACGCGCGCCGCCCGTGCCGCCAACATGGCGGCTTTTTCACGCCTCCCGCCTCGATGCTCGCTTCCTTTCTTGCCGCCGTCTTCGTCGTGCTGTGGTCGACCGGTTTCGTGGTCGCCCGCGCGATCACGCCTTATGCCGATCCCAATCTGTTTCTGCTTGCCCGCTTCGGCGGCACCGCTCTGGTCTTCGCGCTGGCCACGCTGGTCGCGCGCGCAACCTGGCCGACCGGACGCGACTTCGGCAAGCACCTGGCCGCGGGCGCGCTGCTGCAAGGCGTCTATCTCGGCGCCGGCTACTGGGCCGTCGCGCAAGGTCTGAGCGCCGGCGTGATGGCGCTGCTCGGCGCGCTGCAGCCGCTCGCGACGGCCGCCGTCGCCGCGCCGCTGTTCGGCGAGCGCTTGTCGCGGCGCCGCTGGAGCGGCATGGCGCTCGGCCTCGCCGGCGTCGTGCTGGTGCTCGCGCCGAAGCTCGCTGCCGCGACGCCGCCCACGCACGGCAACGCACCGGCGTGGCTGGTCGTGCTGATATCGATCGTCGCGGTGGGGGCGATCACGGCGGGCACTCTGTTTCAGAAGACCTCGCTCGCAAAGGCCGATATTCGCGGCGCGAGCGCCGTGCAGAACGTCGGCGCGGCGATCGTCGCGGGGGTGCTGGCGCTGGCGCTCGGTGAGCATCGCTGGATCGCGTCGCCGACGCTGTGGGCATCGCTCGCGTGGGGCATCGTGATGCTGTCCGGCATCAGCGTCACGTTGCTCGTCTGGATGGTCCGGCGCGGCGATGCGGCGCGCGCGACTGCCCTGCTGTTTCTTGCGCCGCCGCTTGCCGCGCTCGAAGGGTATCTGGGGTTCGGCGAAACGCTGCTGCCAGTGCAGATCGCCGGATTTGCGGTCGCGCTGGCCGGCGTGTTGTTGGCGAGGTCGTGAGGGGCGCCGCGCGCCAGTATTGCCACATAGCGCCCGTCAGTCGGCCGTATCCGCGCGCGCGGGCATTTTCGCTCGCGCAACCGCGCCCGGTGCTGGCGACCACGCCGGCCGACTCTTGCGCTGCGAATCGACCACGACGATAAAACGCCCCGCCCACGGCATGATCTGCCGGTCGCTTTTCAGCACCCACAGCGATTGGCCGGAATCGACGAGCTGCGCATATGCTGCGTCGAGAATCCCGTAGTGATCGAGAAACGTGTTCAGCGATGCGGGAATCCGCACGCAGCCCTTCGAATGACGAATGCCGAGCAGCGGTTCGAGCCGCTCGGGGTCGGTCGCGTGCATCTGGAAGCGCATCTGCGACATGCCGCCCTTGCCCCAGCCGCGTTCACCCTCCGCCCAGCCGAGGTCGAAGATGCGCATATCGCGCCGTCCGTAGCCGCGAATGTGGTTTTCGTTCTGCGTGCCCTCGGAGCGGAAATCCATGTTGTCGGGTGTATGTTCGAACACGCCGAGTGGCGTGATGAAGTGGTCGTACTCGCCGGGCCGTCCCGTGGATACCGGCGATGCGCCGATCATCTGCCAGTTGTCGGCGGGCGCCGGGCGGAAGTAAATCAGGAGCGCCTGCACGTTCGCATTGCGATCGACGAGCACCACGTACTCGCCCGACAGATTGCCAAGCTCGTTCTCATTGAGCGCCGTCTCCAGACGGTCGGCGTACGCTCGCTGCGCCGCGACGGGCAGTCTGAGCCGGCGCGTCACGTCCCGCGCGAATACGTCGCGCAGCAGGAACGCGCGGCGCGGATCGACGACGCCAGCCGCGTCGGGCGCGGCGATGGTGGCGGCGTCGATCGTGGGCAACGGCCGGCTCGCGCCATTCCATGCGTTGGCCGGATTGGCCAGACTCACCGTATGCGCCGCTGATGTCGCGGATGCAGGTGACTGAGCGCTACCGGGCACCGCCGCATGAACCGGCGCCGCCATCGCACCGGCACTCGAGACGACGGCTGCGCAAACCCACGCGCAAATCCTCTGGCGGTTCAATCCAGGCTGGCCAGGCCGATCTGGGTATCTCATCGCGTCTTGGAGTAAACATGATTATTATTGATCGCACGCCGGGTCCCCGCGACGTTCGGCACGACCGATGTTACTCAGCGAAGCGAGGCGTGTCGATGAAAATACCTTCTAACCTGCGAACTCTTCAAAAATGATCGGCTATTTCTCGACAATCGACATGCCAGCGAAAACGCAATTAATACGCAATTAAATCGGTCATCGGAAAATCAAACCCCAAAAGGCAATATACGATTTCGTTCGACGAAAGGTAGACCGAAGACGGCGGCACGTGCCGATACTCACGCCGTTTTTCAACCTGCTTGCAATCTGTTTCAAGCCACTTCAAGCGCTTTTTCTCTCGCGAGGACAACAACGATCATGGCTCAATCCGATCCAGCCGCGCGCCAGGCCCGCATCGCGACCGAAATGCACGTCGCCGCCGAATTCGACGCAAGCCGCGAAATCGAGCGCCGGGTTGATTTTCTGGCGAACTATCTGCGCAACAGCCACCTGAGAACTTATGTGCTCGGCATTAGCGGCGGCGTCGATTCGACTACGGCCGGGCGTCTCGCGCAACTCGCGGTCGAGCGTTTGCGGGCGAACCATTACGACGCGAGTTTCGTCGCCGTCCGTCTGCCTTACGGCAAACAACGCGATGAAGCGGATGCGCTCGATGCATTACGCTTCATTCGCGCCGACGAAAATCTGACTATCGATATCAAACCCGCAGCCGATGCGATGCTCGAATCGCTCGATAAAAGCGGCGTGTCGTTCAAGGACGAATCCCAGCGGGATTTCGTGCACGGCAATATCAAGGCGCGCCAGCGGATGATCGCGCAATACGCGGTGGCTGGCGCGCGCTCGGGCGTCGTGATCGGAACGGACCACGCGGCCGAATCGGTGATGGGCTTTTTCACGAAGTTCGGCGACGGCGGCGCCGACGTGCTGCCGCTCGCCGGGCTCAGCAAACGCCGCGTGCGTGCGGTCGCGAATACGCTCGGCGCGCCCGACGCGTTGGCGCACAAGGTGCCGACCGCCGACCTCGAGATGCTGCGGCCGCTTCGTCCCGACGAAGACGCGTATGGCATCCCATACGACGCGATCGACGATTTTCTCGAAGGCAAGCCGGTCAGCGATACCGTGCGTGACGTGGTCCTGCAGTTTTACAACGCGACGCGTCACAAGCGGGCGCTGCCGTATACGCCGTTCGATTGGCCGGCGTCGCCGGATGGGCAATGATGCGCCCGCGAACGGCGCTCTCAAGCGAATAAAGGCGGTGGACACGCGCGCGTCGTCGCGCCTGTCCACCGCCTTCGAAAACAATAGAGCTTACTGCACCACCCGCGGCGCTTACTGCTCGGGCGGCGGTTCGTCGCTGAACAGATCGGCGCTCGCTTCGAGCGGCTGGCCACCCAGTTGCTTGCCGTGAATCTGCCGCGCGATCACGTCGCCGACATACGGCACGCTCGCGTCGAGTTCGACCGTCGCGTAGGCGCCGGGCTTGCCGGCGTCCACCACCTCGACGTGTTTCGCGTAACGGCCGAGTTCGCGCTTCAGAAATTCCCGCACGTCCTGCTCGCTGCACGATTCGGCGATATTGCGCACGGTCAGGTTCATGCGGCCTACCCTCGCCGCGCCTGGCGGTCGGTCCGTTGGTCAGCGCTTGCGATACGCACCGGTCGCAGCGCGGCACGCTGCTTCGTCTGAGTCGCGCCGAGTGCGCGAAGTGCGACGACGCCGGTCGCGCCGGCTAACCCCATAGCGAGCCATGACAAGTAGAAGGCCATCGTTCAAATCTCCTGTGCGAATTGCATCCTGTTGTCAGGATAGCCCGCTTCGACAGCGAACACACTGTGACGCAGTGTCGTAGGCAACGGCGAAACGTCCCCGTCGATGCACTCTACCTGAATCGGTCGCGCCAATCCTGGGAAGACATCGGCTGCCTCGGCACCTTGCATGCCTGGCCAGCCCCGGCCCGGCCCGGCACGCAGACCTATCGTCGAAAGCATCGTGCGGGGGACATGGGCAAAGGCGGACTGATCGCGCCGATCAGTCCGCCGCTTGCACGTTCGCCGCGCTCACCCACCACGCATTCTTACCATGCGGCAGACGGACCAGCACCGCGGAAGGATCCTCGACGCCGTCATCAGCGATCTGGCATACCGGCAGGCCGTCGGGCAGACGCTTCACTTCGCCAGCGGCCTCGAACAGCGCGATTCGCTGCGCATCCAGCGGGCGCAGTTGCCGATACACGTCGAAGCTGAGCGCCGCGGGCACGTCGCCGCGAATCTCGAGCTCATTGGCGCGCGCGCAATGCGCGGGCGCGACGGCAACCGCGGCGGCGCTGCCGCTCAGGCAGCCGATCGTCAGCGCGACGGCGGCGAGACGGGAATGGGTCATCGTGTTTCTCCGAAAAAAGTGAGGGGCAGCGAACCGTGGTTCCGCGAGGAATGCGCAAGCGTGCGGACGCGCGGCGCGCTCAACGCTGGCGGGCATGCGCGTCGCCGCGTCGGCTGTCTTCGCTGTCGACGCCATCGTCGTCGCGAGTCGCGAACTCGAGCCGGCTCACGTCGCAGGACGCCTGGCCAAAGCCCGCATACACCGCCGACCAGTTGCCGACGATCACCGCTTGCGCCTGCGCGAGACTCAGCTTGCCTTCGCAGACGCAACGCTTGAGCGTCGCCGCCGCGCGTGCCTTGCGGCGCTCGCCCTGCGGGCCGGACCACGGCAATAGATCGAGATTGGCCGGCGCATCAGGCGATCCGCCGAGCATGACCGGCACACGCCGGTCGAGCGCGAACGCGGCGACGTCATCCGCATCGATGCCGCGTGCGGCAAGCATGCGATCCTTGTGCGCCATCAGTTCGTCGAACGGTGGCGCGACGGTTTCCGCATAACCGGGGCGGCAAATCGTCTGGCCGATCGACTGCTGGGTCACTCGTTCGTCGAGCACGGCGCTCGCTTGCGCGGCGGCATCTCCGATGCGCAGCGCGAGCAGTGCGCCAACGGTGACGAGCAGCGCACGGTGCGTGATGCGCACGCGGGGGCGAAGGACGCGCGTGCGTCCGAGCCGCGGCGCGTTGGCCGCGTCATTGCTGCTGGTCGTGTCGCGGGAAAGACCGCGCCGATGGGTGTCTGCGATGCCTGCGTTCATTCGTCGGCGCGCCGGCGGCGGCACGCGGTAGTTCAATTCGCAAGGCAATTAAAACACATTCAATAGGGATGAGTACAAAAGCCGGACATGAGGGCGCGGCGTTTGCCGGCTCGCGGCAGCCGCCGCGAGCCGGCGCAGACCAACCCAGCGCGACGTCGCGATGAGTGGGGCGCCCCGCCGCCTCTACTTCGCCACCCGCGCCTGCAACGCGCGGATCCGCCCGAGCGCCTGCGCGTTCGACACCGTCTCTTCGTACATCTTTGCGAGGTCGGCTTTCAGCGCGGTGCGCGAACCGCCATCGAGATACACCATATGCCCCGATGGATAGAACCGTGCCGACAGGTTCTGCCGCACCTGCTGACTGACCAGCGGCATCTGCTGCAGATCGAGCACGGTCTGATAGAACGGCGTGACGAAATCGAAAAAGCCATTCGCCGACAGCACCTTGAGGTCGGGATTGAGCGCCATCACGGCGGCAAGGTCGCCGGCCGTGTACAGAATGATGTTGCCTGTCGAGTCGAGACCCTTCTGCGCGCCGGTTGGATCGATATGGCCGAAATCCCAGTACTTGAACGCCTGATCGTTGAGGTCGGTGAACGACGAGTTCGACGTGTACTTCAACTGCTCGTTCAGATAGACGTTCCACATCGTCGTGTAGACGCCGGTGACCGCGGTCATCGTCGGATCGTTGCCGCCGGAGTTCGGGTCGATCTTGCCGGCGATGCCGGTGTCGATCGCCGTTACGCGGCCGTCGTAGGCGCCGAGCGCGAGGCCTTGCGACTTCAGCAACGTGGTCAGGAACAGCGAATTGCCGCGGCTGTCGTAGCCCGCGATGTCGAGGCTCCACGCGAGCAGCGTCGTTTTGTCGATGCCGGTGTATTCGCTGAGTTTTTCGGTGGTCGCGGAATCTGTGGTCGGGAACTTGCGCAGCGCGGCCAGGTAGTCGGTGCGCGCGAACTGCGCGACCTCCTCGGCGAACGCGCCGAGATCGGTTGGCCGCGGCGCAACGCCGAGCTTCTTGTGATACCACGCGTCAGCGGCCGCCGTGGGTAGCGCGCCGACCGGATTGCCCGATTGCGTGTAATCGAGAATCGACGATTGCAGCGTAATGCCGTTGAGATCGACCCCATCCTCGTGCAGTCGGTACGCGAGCACGCAGCTACGCGCCGTGCCGTAGGACTCGCCGAATAGATACTTCGGCGAATTCCAGCGGTTGTTCTTCGTCAGGAAGCGCTTGATGAACTGCTTGATCGAATCCGCGTCCTGATCGACGCCCCAGAAGTCGCGATTCTTCTTCGGCGCGATCGCCGCCGAATAGCCGGTGCCGACCGGATTGATGAACACCAGGTCGCTCTTGTCGAGCAGACTGTCCGGATTGTCTTCGAGTGAATAAGGCGCAGGCGGCGTGAACCCCGGCATCGACGTCTTGATGCGGCGCGGCGCGAACGAGCCGAGCAGCACGAATACCGACGACGACCCCGGCCCGCCGTTATAGAAAAACGTGACCGGCCGCGTTTCTTCCTTCTGATTGTCCTGCGTGAACGCGACGTAGAACATCCTCGCCGACGGTTGCGAGCTGCTCGGATCGACGATCACCAGATGGCCCGCGGTCGCCGTGTAGTCGATCTTGTGGCCGCCAATCGTCACCGAATGATGCGTGATCGCGGCCGTCTCGACTGTATCGGTAACCGAATCGTCCGGGCCGTTGCCATAGGCGACCGGGTCGAAGAGCGGCTGGTCGCCGGCCTTGTGCGGCGCGCTCGTGGCGGTGGACGCGCCTGCCGAGGCCGTGGCATGCGTGTTGTGCGGCGAATGCCGGCTACCGGAAGCTGATTCTGTATTCGTCATGATCGCTCCAAGGGTTCGTTTTACTTGCCATGCGTCCTCGTTCTTACGTCTCGTTGTTGTGTTATGCGCTGTGTTGCAGACTATAGTGCGCCCGCCACCTTCCCGCCATTGGGGCTGCCCAGTCCCGTGCAGGCATCCCACCCCTTCGACGCCGCGAAGCTGCCGTTGTTGCCCTGCGTGATGTCGTTGCAGACGCCCCTCGCCTTGTACAGCTTAGCGTTGACGAAGCCGGCCGGCTGTCCCTTCGCCGCGTTGATGCGCGCGATCAGCGCCGCCCACAGCGGCGCGACCGCGCTGGTGCCCCCCACCACCGTTTGCATTCCGTCGACCAGCACGTCGTAGCCGGTCAACGGCGAGGCATCGCCCGCGACATCCGGCACGCCGCGCCCGCCGAGCGGCTGGCCGCCGCCGCCCGTCGCCGTGGCCGACAAACCCTGCTGCCACGCCGGCACCGGAAACGCGCTGCTCACGCCGCCGCCGCTGGCCCCGCCCTGCTCGCCGTCGTTCCACACGACCTCGCGCGTGATCGCCGAACCGGACGAGCTCAGGTGCGTGCCGCCGCAGGCGAGCACGTACGGGCTC
The DNA here is from genome assembly GCF_014201065.1 of Paraburkholderia sp. Cpub6. Taxonomy (NCBI): domain Bacteria; kingdom Pseudomonadati; phylum Pseudomonadota; class Betaproteobacteria; order Burkholderiales; family Burkholderiaceae; genus Paraburkholderia; species Paraburkholderia sp. Cpub6. The sequence continues at coordinate 110,713 of NZ_JACHDM010000021.1, read as the reverse complement.
GACGCCGGGAAGTCGACCGCGTCGCCGCCGGCCGAGCCGTCGCTCGACCCGCTGTCGCCCGAGGCCGCGCAGATGGTCACGCCGAGCGCCGCCGCCGATTGCAGTACGCTGTTGAGCGCCTGCATCGACTGGCTGGTCCACACTGATTCCGGCGCCCCCCAACTGATCGAGATCACCGACGGCTTGTTAGTTGTGTCGTGCACCGCGCGGCTCACCGCGTCGATGAAGCCGGCGTCGCTGTTCTTCGTGAAGTACACGGCGATGGCCGCGCCCGGCACGATTGCGCCGACGATCTCGATGTCGAGCGTGACCTCGCCGTCCGGCCCGTTCGGATCGCCGCTCGGCTCGTTGCCAGCCTGATCGACGCCGACCGGGGTCACGGTCGGCTCGCTTACACCGAGGCTCGAGAAATAGGTCTTGAGGTCCGACGTGTTGTAGCCGCCGCCGAGCTCGATGATGCCGACGCACTGACCGCCGCCGTCGCCTTGCGGAAACTGGTAGAGCGAGGCGAGCTGCGGCGGCGAGTACGACGTCTGCCCGGCGCGCGCCGGCACGAACGGCGGCCGGATGCGAAAGTGCGGACGCGCCTGCGGCCGGTTGTCGAGTCCGAGCACCGCCTCCACGACGCCATGCAGATCGTCCGGCACGCTGAGCGTGCCGGTGCGGCCACGGAACTGGCCGGCCGTGTGATGCTGGTAGAGCTCGAGCTTGACCTCGAACGCGCTCTGGAATTGCGCGATCGTGCCGCTCAGCAGCACCGAGCGCGCCGCCGGATCCTCGCGCGCGACGGTGAGCCCATGCGCGGCCGCGAACGCGCGGACCTTCGCGATGTCATCGGGCGCGGCGCCGTAGTCCTGGGCGAGCGCCTCGCGCGACAGCGGCTTCACGCTCGCGTCGCCGGCTTCGATGCGTTTCATCAAGGCGTCGAACTGCGCCTGCTGCTGGCGGCGCAGCATCACGAAGACCTCGATCCGCTCGGCGGGATCGCATTGCCCGATGACCGTCGTGCCCTGCGCGACCTTTCGCTCGCTGCCCGGCAATGGATGCTTGGTAACCATGGTATCGACTCTCCTGTTAGCGTGGCTTCGCACGCGGTCATGGACGACCGCGCGGCCCGGCGGCGGCCAGGCACGCCACGCGCCTGCATGAAGCGCATCGTGGCGATACGCGGCAGGGGTTGTTCAAGAACTTCGTCCCAGCGTCCGACCAAAGCATTCGAACACAGTTCCGGCCAGCGCGACAGTCGTCCGCATGGCCAGGTCTAATGCGCGGCGTGGATGCCACACGCTATGATGCTGAAGCGGCATTCCCGCCGTTTCATTGCCGCGCGCCGCCTGCGCGCACGATCGAGAAATCAGAGGAACCCATGTCAATTTCGATGTATCAAGCATCTCTGCCTGTGCTGATTCGCGGCCTCACGAACCTGCAGGCCATCCTGGGCAAGGCCGAAGCGCACGCGGCCGCAAAGCAGATCGAACCGTCTGTGTTCACGAATGCCCGGCTCGCGCCGGACATGCTGCCGTTCGTGCGCCAGGTGTATATCGCGAGCGATACCGCGAAGGGTTGCGCGGCGCGCCTCGCCGGCGTCGAGCCGCCGAAGTTCGACGACGTCGAGCAGACTTTCGATGAACTGCAGGCCCGTATCCAGAAAACGATCGATTACCTGAAGGAATTCAACGCGGCGCAGATCGACGGTTCGGAAAGCCGCACCATCACGATGAAACTGCGGACGGGTCCGATCGAGTTCACCGGAGCGTCATATCTGTTCGGTTTCGTGCTGCCGAACTTCTATTTCCACGTGACGACCGCGTATGACATCCTGCGTCATAACGGTGTCGAGCTCGGTAAGCTCGACTATCTGGGCGGGATGCAGCAGTAAACGGAGCAGGCGGGTCGTCGATCGCGCGGCCGCCCTCACGCGTGCAGGCGCGGCTGGAATGCGATCACCGCCATGCCGGCCAGCGCCACGGCAGGTAACAGCCGGGAATCTCGGCGACAGCGGTCACGACATACAGCAGGAAGGTTTGCATCGATGAGCGTGAGAAGGTGGTTGTGTCGCCGCGCGTGCGCGCGGCCGGCTGCGCTATCAGCTTTATTAACACAATCACCTGGCACCGCGGCCTTTGCATCGGCTGTATGCGCACGCGCGACGAATGCAAATGCCAGCTCCGAGTTTCAATCCAGCGAAAGCCGCAGCGCGAAGCCGATCAACGCAGCCGAGAAGGTCCACCGTTGTACGGTCTGCGCCAAAGGATGGACGCGCATCCAGTTGGCGATGCGCGCAGCGCCGATCGCATACAACGCGTCGAAGCATGCGCCGATCACGAGCAGCACGACACCAAGCTCGATCATCTGCCACGCTACCGGCCCCGCTTCCGGCCGCACGAATTGCGGCAACAGCACCGAGCAGAACAGTAGCGCCTTCGGGTTGAGCAGGTTCGTCAGCAGACCTTTGACGAACGCGGTCCGCAACGGCCGCACCGCATTGCCCGCATCGCTCGACGCAGTGGATTCCACTCGCGGGGCGCCGGCCGCTTGCCTGTCGCGCGACCCGGCCGGCAATGCGAACCCGGGCGAGCGGAAGATTTGAATCCCCACCCACGCGAGATAGACGGCGCCGGCATAGCGCACCGCGTCGTACAGCCACGGCGCGTTGCGCAGCAGCGCCGCCATGCCGCACGCCGACAGCGTCACGTGCGTCGCGCGCGATACGCCGAGCCCCGCCGCGGCCGCGAAGCCGCTGCGCACGCCGCGCGCGATGCTGGTTTGCAGGATCAGCGCCATGTCCGGCCCAGGCACCGCATAAACGACAATCAATGCCGCCACGTAGACGGCCAGCAGGTGAGCGGAAATCATCGGAGCCTCCTTGTTGTTCGAGGCTCCATGTTGCTATCGGATGCGGAGCGTTTGCTGGCGATTTTCATTCCTCTGCATTCAAAAAATAGCGGAATGCGCTAATATTTCGACATCTGGCGACGCCTTCCACCACCCTGCAGCCCCCCTCCCGACCATGTCCACGGACGATCTCGACAAAACCGATCGCGCGATTCTCGCCGCGCTGCAAAACGACGGCCGCATGTCGAATGCGCGTCTCGCCGAGATGGTCGGCCTCAGCGAGACGCCTTGCGCGCGGCGTCTGAAACGTCTGGAGAACGATGGTTACATCGACCGCTACCGCGCGGTGCTGTCGCGCGCCGGGCTCGGTCTGGGCGTGATCGCGTTCGTGCTCGTGCGCTTCGCGGTGCACGACCGCGTGGTGGCCACGCGCTTCGAGCGCGAGGTGCAGGCGATCCCGCGGATCCTGTCGTGCCACAACGTGTCGGGCAGCGCCGACTACATCCTGCAGATCGTCGCGCGCGACCTCGACGACTACGGCACGTTCATGCGCGACGAACTGCGCGGCCTGCCGGGCGTGACGTCGGTGGAATCGGCCTTATCGTTGCGCGAAGTGAAAGCGTTTGGCGGTCTGCCGCTGTCCTGAGCGCGAACGTGGCATAGTCCCCCCTTTGGTCCCCTTTTGAAGCGGCACGAGCCGTTCCGACGCAACCCGACGACCCCGGAGTTCTCATGGATCACGACAAGGCGCGAGCCGAAGAAACCGCCGCAATGGAACGCGTGTTGACCGCCACCAAGCGGGTGCAGACCGCGTTCGCGTCGCTGCAATCGCAATTCCCGCCGGCAGGCAGCGGCAAGCCCTCGCAATTTGCATTGCAGACTTTCGACGCCGCGCTGCAGGAACTCGAAGACGCGCAAGCCGCGTTCGACGAACTGCTCGGCGATCTGCTCGACGGCAATCGTTGAGCGCTAGCGAGCGTCTGGCCGGCGCCCCGCTCGCCAGCCGGCTCGCACGCTTCGCGCCGCCGCATACGCGCTAACGCGCGTCCGTCTCCACCACCGGCTCGCAGAGAATCGGAAAATTGACGGAGTTCGCGACGTAGCACTTCTGATGCGCGACGTGATGCAGACGCGTGGCCAGCTCGACATCGCCGCTCGCGCGGATCGTCACGCGCGGGCGCAGCACGATCTGCGAAAAGCGGCCTTCCTGCGCGGTATCGAGCATCGTGCCTTCGGCGTCGTCGCGATAGTCGAGCACGACGATGCCCGCCTCCGAGCACAGATGCAGATACCACAGCTTGTGACACGCGCTCGCCGACGCGACCAGCAGGTCCTCGGGATTCCAGCGCGTCGCGTCGCCGAGAAACGCCGGATCCGACGAGCCCGCAATGTCGGGCTTGCCGCCGGAAGAAATCACGTGATCGCGGTCGTAGTCGCGGTAGCCGGAGGTGCCGCTGCCGCGGTTGCCGGTCCATTTCACCGATACGTGGTACTTGTGCTCGCCGTGCGCCATTCGCTTCTCCTTTGGTCGGATCGGACCTGCATTCTATCCGCGCCACACTAGCGCGGCGGCGCCGCGCGGCCGGTCACGTTCGGCGCGCGTGGGTCGGGATTCATATAGAGCGCCGTGCCGTTCGCGCGCATGTTGTTGAGCGCGGCGCCCGAGCCGGTCGCGCCACCCGAGCCGAGCCCATACGAGCCGCCCGCCGACATGCCGGGCCCCGGTATGGCACTCGGACTGACGCCGGTACCGATGCCCATCGCGCCGCCGACAGCCGCATTGCCGCTGCCCCCGCTGGTGCCCGCATGAGTGCCGTTCTGGCTGCCGCCAGGATTGCCCGGTTGCTGGGCCTCTACCGTTGCAGCGGCCCCCACCGTCAACAGCGCCGCAAGCAACGCCGACCACGCGATCCCACCTGTTGCTGTCTTCATAGCTACCCTCCAACCGCATCGATCCGCCGAGCACGATATCTATTCTGAGCCGATCGCGCGACCGATGCAGCGGCGCCGCTCCCGCCCGCGCCCACGGCGTGTCCGTGCGCGTTATGATCGATCGTTACGCCCGAACGGCCGATCGCGCACGATGGAGCACGCCTACATCCACCTTTTGCATCTGCTCGCCGGCCACTCGACGTGGATGCTCGCGGTCGTTTTCCTCGCCGCTTTTTTCGAAGCGATCGCGGTCATCGGTACCTTCGTCCCCGGCAGCACCGCGATGTTCCTCGCCGGCGCGCTGACGGGCACCGGCTCGCTGAGCCTTGCCTGGGTCCTCGTGTGGGCGATCGTCGGCGCGGTCGCCGGCGACGGCGCCAGCTTCTGGCTCGGCGATCGCTACAAGGAGCGCATCGTCACGCTGTGGCCGTTCCGCGCACACCCCGGCGTACTCGACGCGGGCCAGCGCTTCTTTCTGAAGCATGGCGCGAAGAGCGTCGTGCTCGCCCGCTTCATCGGCCCACTGCGGGCGATCGTGCCGGTCGTCGCGGGCATGATGGGCATGCGGCCGCTGCGCTTCCTCTCGATCAACGTGCTCTCCGCGCTGCTGTGGGCGCCCGCGCACGTCCTGCCCGGCGCCGTGTTCGGCGCGTCGGTGCTGCTCGCGGGGGCGGTGTCGTTCCGGCTCGTCGTGATCATCGCGATGCTGGCGTGCATCGTGTGGCTCAGCTTTCGCGGCGCGGGGTTTCTGGTGTCGCACGCGAACGCGTGGTCGAGCGCGGCAGGCCGTCATCTCGGCAGCTGGGCATGCCGCCATCCGGGTCCGCTCGGCCGCATCGCGCGCCGCATGCTCGACCCCGACACGCCCGATGCGACCCACCTGCTCGCGACGTCGCTGATCGTGCTGGTGGCCGGCGCGCTTTTCTTCGGGGTCCTTGAAGACGTCGTCAGCGGCGATCCGCTGACGACCATCGACCTGTCCGTTTATCACTTTCTGCAATCGATACGCACGCCGTGGGGCGACACGGTGCTCGCGGCGCTCGCCACGCTCGGCAGCGGCATCACACTGTTCGCGCTGGTCGTCACGGTTGCCCTGTGGATGGTGTGGGAGCGGCGCTGGCGCACGATCGTCTACTGGCTCGCGGCGGTCGTGTTTTCGCAGTTGCTGATTCTCGGCCTGCAACTCGCGATGCGCCGCGCCCCGCCCAACGAACTCATGAGTGGCCACTTCGCGTTTCCGAGCAATCACGTCGCCGCGACGGTGATCATCTACGGCTTTCTCGCGTTTCTGCTCGCGCGCCGGATCGGCAAGCTCGGAGGCGTGCTGGTTGCCGCCGCCAGCATCATCGTCGTGATCGTGGTCGCGCTCGCGGGCGTCTACTTCGGCCGCTACTGGGTGTCCGACGCGATCGGCGGCGCGGCGCTCGCGTCTGTGTGGGTCGCGCTGATTGCGCTGACGGCGATCTGGCGGCATCCGCGGCCGCCGCCGCCGCGCCGTTTCATGCCGCTCGTGGTGCTCGCGGTCGTAGCGCTCAGTGTCGGCCTGCAGCTCGGCGTCGCAATGCCGACGCCGCCGGACGGCGCGCCGCAACCACCCCCCGTGCAGTTCACGCAGACGCAGTGGAAGCTCTCCGGGTGGAAGCGGCTGCCGTGCTTTCGCTCCGACATGGGCGGCGATCGCAAGGAGCCGCTGACGCTGCAATGGGTCGCCGAGCCCGCTTCGATACGCGAGCAGTTGCGCGCGCAGGGCTGGGTCGAGGGCACCGACGTGTCCGCGCACAGCCTGCTGTCGCTCGCTTCGCCCGACGTCGCGGCGGTGTCGCTGCCGGTGCTGCCGAAGCTGAACAATGGCGTGCCGTCGTCGCTGGTCTTCATGCGACCGGGCAATTCGCGCGAGGAACGCTACGTGCTTCGCTTCTGGCCGAGCGGCTACGCGGTCGACAACGGCACCTCCGCGGCGCCGCTTTGGGTCGGCGCGTTCGCGCACGAGCGGCTGACGCGGCCCTCCTGGCCGCTGAACATTCTGCACATCGATCACGACGCGAGCCCGTTCGACTCGCCCACCAGGTCGGGCGCCGAGTTCGGCGCGACGGTTCTCGCGGAGGTCGATTGTCACGGCGTGCCGGTGTCGCTGCTGGTCTCGCCGAGGCAATGAGCTGCACATCCAGGCAACTTCAGGTATCTCAGGCATCCCCAACTCGACGATTCGATAAAGGAGACAACCGTGGGCCGCTTCGGAAGTCCACATCGACGTACCCGGCGCCGTCTATCAGCAATTGGCGCCACGGGCGAAACGCCTGCTGCGCCATATGCCGCGCGTGAGCGAACTCGACAATGCAAGCGCGCCGGAGCAATACCGGAAATTCGCCTATTGAAGAAAGCATTCAGTCGCCGCATTGGCCGCGCAACGAATTGTCACGAAAGCGAATCGCCAATTGACGCGCAATTGCCATAATGGAAATGACTGAGGCGAACGCGCGGATACACCCGGTCGCGAATGACAATCGATTTGACATTTAAGCCTTCGTTGCGCAAATGCAACGACACAGCGGCATTATCCCCACTTCCCTCCGCTATTTGCACCGATAGCGCTCCTAATTCATTTTTCCACTCACGCAATCCGTAATCGCACTGGCAGAATGAGCAGAATGCCAGATAGCGGGAACCGGCACGCGTCGCCATTTCCGCAATGAAACACGGCGGCCGCGATTTTCTACCCAATTGCACGCATTAACGCTATCGTCTCTTTGCGACCTGAACTCTCGTAGACCACCAGGAGCTTCGTGTGCGGAATCGATCGATGTCTCGCGTGAAGAAAGACCGCCAGTCCGCCGTTCGCAGCCACCGCTCGCGTGTTTCCCGATTATCTTCAAGTCCGCTTTCCGGCTCGGTTTCCAGCTCGCTTTCCAGGCTTCTCCCCCGGTTATCGCTTTGCATGACTGCGCTGGTGCTCGGCAGTTACTCCGCGTATAGCGTCGCCGGCGTTTCCGTATTGCGTCCGCCGCGCGAAGCGCTATCGAGCAGTCCACTCGAAGTGACGATCGTCTATGCCGGCGATCAACCCGGTGGCACCGAAGTCGACGTGCCGGCGCAATTGAATATCGCGATCAGCAATACCGACGTGGTACCGCATCGGCTCGCGCTCACGCGCGAAAGCGGCGCACCCGAGCATCTGAAGCTCGCCGCCGGCGAACTGAAGGCAGTGCGCTATACCGGCACGTGGCCCGAATGGGCGCGCGGCGCGATGCAGATCGACGTGCCGGATCTCGACGTGTCGCCATCGTACGTGCTGCTGACGCGTCCGCCGCGCTCCGGCAAGGACGCGGCGCTCGCGTCGGCCGGGAGCGCCAATGGAGCAACGGAGGCGGGCACCGCGAGCGGCGCACCGTCGTCGACGAGCCTGATCGCGTCGTCGCCCGCGCCATCACGACCGGATGCGCCCGTGCCGCAAATCAACACTTTCCTGAGCCGCTTCTCCGCCTTCGAACCGATGTATTTCGCCGATGGCGGCGGTAGCGAGTCCCTCGCGAAATTCCAGCTCAGCTTCAAGTTCCGCCTCGTCGTTCCGGACGACCCGCGCTCGCGTGGTTTCGCGGACAACCTGTACTTCGCCTATACGCAAACCTCGCTGTGGGATCTCAAGAAGTACTCGGCGCCGTTCCGCGACACCAGCTATATGCCGGCACTCTTTTATTACCTCGAAGACACCGGCTGGAAGAGCACGTGGTGGAGCAGAATGGGCGTGATGGCCGGCTACGAACACGAATCGAATGGACGCGACGGTCCGGAATCGCGCGGCATCGACTATGTCTTCGTCAAGCCGATCTGGGATTTCGGCGACATCAACGGCTACCATCTGACCATCCAGCCGAAGATTTATTACTATACGCACATCGCCGGCGAGAACCACGACATCGCCGACTACCGCGGCTATGTGGATCTGCGGTTCATCTACGGCAGCCCCGACGGCGCGCAATTGGACACGACGCTGCGCAAAGGAACGCAAGGCGGCAAAGGCAGCGTCGATACGCAGTTCACCTATCCATTGGCGAAGCTGATCAGTAGCCGCTGGGGCGGTTACCTGTGGCTCGGCTTCTTCAGCGGTTATGGCGAGGACATTCTCGACTACAACCAGCATCGCTGGATCGCGCGAATCGGCTATAGCATCACACGCTAATCCGGAATTCGCCTGGCATGCAAGCAAAGGGCCGCCGAGCGGCCCTTTTCCATTCGATGACGGCCCACGACGCGCCGTAATACATCGAAACTTCTGCCGTAATCCTTTCAAAAGTTTGCCCAAAGCCGACCCCCACCCGGCGGGCAACCCGTCATGGACCGCTCGTGAATGCTGTGTGCACGAACAGACGGGCATATCGGTGTGGATTTCTCTAGAGTTGAAGGGTCGCCGGTCCAACCGGCTGGCCACGCCGCGCGCTGACTTTTCCAGCGTCTAATCAAAACCACGGAAAAACCAATGAAAACCGCTCTCCTTAAAGACGTGTCGCCTGTTTCAAACGAGCCAACCGGACTTCTTTTGCATCGGAATAGTGCGCCGCTTGCGCTCAAGCACGAAATTCACCCGGAACAGATCCGGGATAGCCTGCCGGCCCGTCAGGGGGGAGTCGGCTTTCTGTTCCACGCGACCGATTGGGAAACCCTTTCATTTTCTTTTCACAACGTTCGCGAACGAAGCGAATCGTTCGAAGAGGAGTTGTGGAAAACCAGGCCTTTCATCGCATCGCCGATCTATTCGGGCGCGCAGGTGATCGGCGCGAATATCGCCTGCCCGGTGCCGCTCGAAATGTGGCTCGGCAGCCCGCGCGGCATCAAGCGCTTTCGCGAGACGCAATTCTTTCCGGCGCTCGAGCTCGCCCGAAAGGCGGGCTTGAACATGGTCGCGATGGGCGCGTCGACGCCCTACGCGTGCAACTACGGCGCGCTGCCCCGGCCGGTCAAGCCGCCTCACATCACGACGGGCCACGCGGCGACCGCGGCGATGCTGAAGGACTGGGCGATCCATTGCTGCGAACAGCTCGACCTCGAACTCGGCAACACAAAGCTCGCGCTGTTCGGCGCGGCCGGCCGGCTCGGCACGACGGTCGCGAAGTATCTGCTCTACAAGGATGCGCCGAAGGAGCTGGTGCTGATCGATCTGCCCGACAAGATCAACCTGCTGATCGATCAGGCGAACGAGCTGCTCGCGTCGGACCTGCTCGGAAAATCGAAAGTATCGGTGCATACGTTCAGTCCGGACACGCCGCTGCCGGACTTCGACGGCGCGATTCTCGCGAGCAGCACGAGCGTGCCTTACCTGAGCGCGGCCGATCTCAAACGCGCGCAATTCTGGATCGACGACTCGCATCCGCGCGCGGCAAGCGTCGAAGCGGAACTCGCTTCTCGCGGTCATACGCTCTATATTGAATGCTTCGCGCGCGGGCCCGCCGGACTCGACACCGCGTTCCCGTTCAGGCTGCCATCCACCCGCGACTGCTATACCTGCTTCGCCGAAGGCTATTCGGCATGGCAGGAAGGTATCGCCTCCGATTTCATCATTGGCAGCCCGCCCGTGTGGTCGGTCTCTTATACTCATGGTCTCCTGAAGAAGTATGGCTTTTCGGTCGGACCGTTTCACGGCAAGAACGGCGATTCGCTCGCCGAAGGCGTCGAATCACAGCAATTCAATACGCATGAAATGATGGGTTCCTGACGAACTTGGAGGCCTGATGGCGATACCGCGCGAAAGCATGCGGGATATGCTGGAACGAAGCAGGTTCGCAATTCGATGGGGAGGCGCACTCGGCCTCCTGTGTCACCCCATCTATTACGTCGTCTGGACCTACATCCTTCCGCAGCCTTACGACAACCTGCTGCTACGGCTCAGCGCCGCGGCCGTCTGCGTTCCCCTGCTGTTCCAGGCGCGCTGGCCGAGGCGCTACAACCCCGCGCTGCTGATCTACTGGCATTGCTGTCTGATTTACGTGCTGCCGTTCGTCTGCACGTTCCTGACCGTCAGAAACGGTTTCTCCACGATGTGGATGATGACCGAGGTCATGATGATCTTCATTCTGGCGCTGTGTATCGACAACCCCCTGCTGCTGATAACCTGCATCGGTATTGGCGTGTTTTCCGGCGGGCTCGCCGCCGTATTGAGCGCGCCGACGCCGGTCGTTCTGAGCGCGCAGGACAAGTCCAATCTCGCGTTGCTGCCGGTGGTCGTGCTGTGCAGCATGGCGTTCAGTCATGCGATCAGCAAGGGACGCATCTTCGTCGAAAAGAACCGCGCGTTGCAGGCGCTCGCGGGTTCAATCGCGCACGAGATGCGCAATCCGCTGAGCCAGTTGCGGCACGTGCTCGACCGCGTCGAGGAAGCGCTGCCCGCGGCGACCGAAGCGGGCGCGGCGCCGACGCTGACCGACGGCACGGCCTCGCTGATGTACAACCACCTCGCGCAGGGGCAATTGTCGATCGAGCGCGGCCTGCGCATCATCGCGATGACGCTTGACGAAGTCGCCGCGAAATCGATCCGCCCGGATAGTCTCAGCTACCTCCATGCTGGCGCGACCACGCGCAAGGCGCTCGCCGAATACGGCTTCGACAACGACAAGGAACGCGCGAAGGTGAGCGTCGTCGTCAGGCGCGACTTCGTGTTCAAGGTCGACGAGACGGTCTATCTGTTCACGTTGTTCAACCTGATCAAGAACGCGCTGCATCACATCGTCGCGTATCCGCAGGCGACGCTCACATTGACCGTCGACCGCGACTCGGTGATCGTACGCGACACCGGCCCCGGCATCGCGCCGGAGATCCTGCAGCATCTGTTCGAGCCGTTTCGCACGGCCGGCAACTCGGGCGGCACCGGGCTCGGGCTCGCGTACTGCCAGCGCGCGATGCGCGCGTTCGGCGGCAGCATCGACTGCGAATCGGGACTCGGCAAGTTCACCGCGTTCACGCTGCGCTTTCCACCGGTAGCGGCCGACGAGGTCGAGGAGCACGAGCGGCGCCTGTTCGAACGGGCGATGCCGGCGTTCAAGGGCAAGCGCGTGCTCGTCGTCGACGACGACGACACGCTGCGCGCGCGCACCCGCCGCGTGCTGACGAAGGCCGGCGCCTATGTCAGCGAGGCGTCGGGCGGCGAGCTTGCGCTCGCCACGTTGCGGCGCGCGCCGCTCTACGACCTCGTGTTGATGGACATCAGCATGCCCGCGATGGACGGCTACACGACGACCGAGCGCCTCCGCGCCGACAGAGACTGCCCGAACCGCAACGTGCTGATCGCCGCCTATACCGCCGAACCGGGCATCGCGGTGCGGCTGCGCGCGCGGCGCGCCGGCATGGACGAGATCATCAGCAAGACGTCGAGTGTGCAGGAGCTGCTCACCGCGTTGCAGACCCTCTTCGACAACGGTGCGCATCGTCAGCCGGGCGAACTGCCCGATGTCTTCGCCGGCAGAACCTTTGTGATCGCCGACGACGACACCTACAGCCGGCTTGTCGCGAAGGCGTATCTGGAGCGCTGCGGCGCGAGCGTCGTCGAGGCCGACCACGGTCAGGCGGTGCTGACCAAACTGCACGAAGACGGCTTCATCGACGCGATCCTGATGGACGTGAACATGCCGGGCATGAACGGCATCGAGACGACGAAGTCGATTCGCGCGCGCACCGATGCCTACGCGACGCTGCCTATCATTGCGCTGACCAGTCACACCGATGCCGACGCGGTGCAGGCCTGCGTTGCCGCCGGGATCAACGAGGTGTTGATCAAGCCGGTGCAGGCCGGCTCGCTGTACGCATGTCTCGCGCGGCAGTTCGGCACACGCGGCGCGCTGGTTGCGGACGCTCCACAACGAATCACGGAAACCGCGGGCGGAGCCGCGCAAACGGATTTTGCGGCGACGCCGGTGGCATTGCCCCCCACTGCGAACGCGCCCGCGGCCGCCACCATCGCTGAAGAAAGCCTGCTCGACGAAGCGCACCTCAAGGAACTGGTCTCGCTCGATCTGCTTGACGAATCGTTCCTGAACGGCATCGAACAGATTCGCTCGCTCGTCGTGCGCCTCGCAGGCAACAGCGCGGCCGTCGATATCAAGGCGATGCACGCGAGCTTGCATGCGTTGCTTGGCGTCAGCGGCAACATCGGCGCGAAGGCACTGCATCGCTACGCGCGGCAGATCTATCCACGCGTGATCGCCGGTGAGTGGCCAGTGGAAACCGACTGGCACGCCCAGATCCGCGCGTTGAGCGCGCGCTCGACCGACGCCTTGCAGCGGTATTACGCGTCGGCGAAAGGCCGGCGCGATCATCGCGACGCACTGAGCGATTGAGAGCGCGGCCTCGGTCGCCCTCTTTGCAGCGTGAAGTCAGAACTTGTGCAGCACGCCGACCGCAACAGCGAGCTGGTTCGCGCCGGTCTTCACGGTCGTCGTCGCGACCGAAGTCGCCCACCCCGTCGCACTCAGCGCGGCCTTCGAGCTGTTGATCACATACGTGATGTCGGTGTACAGCGCCGTGCGCTTCGACAGCCAGTAGTCCGCGTTGACACCGGTGCTCAATGCGTGCGCGTCGACCTGGCGATACGCGTGGTAGTAAGTCGCGGCTGCAAGGTCCAGCGCCGGCGCCACCCTGTAGCGCACGCCCGCGAACGCCATCGACTGCGGCGGCGATGCGGCGAGCGTCGACCGGACGTCGTTCAGCAGCAATTCGTAGCCGCCGTACAGCGTCGCCTTGCCGATCGCATACGAGCCGCCGGCCACGTAGCGGCGCTCGCTGTCGCCCGATGACGCGATGGCCGAGCCTTGCCGCTGCTCGTACACGAACGTCAGATTCAGCGGCCCCTGCACATAGCGTCCGCCGATGTCGTACTGCTTGCCGACGCGGAACGAGCCCGCCACCGGCACGTTGTAGGTGACTGCGTCGTAGCCGAGGCTGTAGAGCGCATTCAGCTCGAATGGTCCCACATGGCCGAGATACGACACCGCGTTATCCGCGCGACCGACGAACTGCGCGTCCTGCGCGGAAAGGCCGTAACTCGAATAACCGAGCGGGTCGAGCGCGAGGAAGTAGCGATACATCGGCGTCATCTGCCGGCCGAGCATCATCGCGCCGTAGCGGTCCGATTCGAGTCCGACGAACGCCTGCCGGCCGAACAGCCGCCCTCCTTGCTGCAGGGCTCCGGTGTTCATCGACATGCCCGATTCGAGCGTGAAAATCGCCCGCAGTCCGCCGCCGAGATCTTCCTTGCCCGTGAAACCCCAACGCGAATTCAGCCGGTTGCCGGTGCCGAGAGCGACCTGCGTGCCCGACGATCCCTGCGGCGCGACAGCGTGAGTCACGTAGGTCACCCCCGAGTCGACGATGCCATAGAGCGTGACCGACGACTGCGCATGCGCCGCGCCGCTGATGCCGATACCAATACCACATGCAAAAAGGACCTTCGACGGCCTGGCGAGAGGCTTGTGCTTCACCATGTGTCTCCTGCTGGAAAGTGAGTTGTTTTGTGATGCGGATTAGTTATCGTCCGACCTCTGTCGTCGCGGTAGCCGGCGCGGGGCCGCGTCGGCTAGCGGAGAATCGGTCATTCGCGTGCGATGTGCGGGTTGACGAAGAACATCGCGATGACCGCGATAGCGGGTCCGATCGCGAGTGTGAGGAGCGCGAGCATGAACGAATGGCTCGCGCCATACAGCGAGCCGACCACCATCGGCGACACCGCGCTGCCGGACTGCCAGATAGCATTGGTCCAGCCGGCGCTCGCGCCCGCGAGACGCTTGCCCGATGCGTCGCTGACCTGAGCCATCAGCACCGGCAGATAGCCGAACGAGAACGCACCGAGAATCGGCGCGACCAGATAGAACTGATGCACCGTCGAGCAGTAGCCGAACACCAGCAGCGCGATCGCGAAGGCGATCAGGCAGCCGATCGACATCATCCGCCGCGACACACCAGGCAGGTCGGAGATCCAGCCGAGCGTCGGCTTCGCGATCACCGCGCCAATGCCGAACGAGGCGACGATCGATCCGGCGACGATCGGCGCAATGCCGTATTGGCGCGTCATCAGTGCGTTGCCCCATGCACCGAAGCCGACGGTCGCCCACAACCCGCCGCATCCCGCGATCGACAGCGCGATCAGGTTACGGTTGCGCAACAGGCCGAGCATTTCCTGGAGGCTGTTGCGCGCGGGCTTCGCTTCGTTCGAAGGCCGGTTCTTCAGCAGCAGCAACGTGACGATGCCCCACGCGAACGTGACGATGCCGAGCATATGGAATGCGTTCGACCAGCCGTGCCGCGCGGAGAACGACGGCACGACCGCATTCGCGATCACGACGGCGAGCGACGTCGCGGTCGTGTAGAGGCCCATTGCGCGGCCACGGTCGCGCGTGAACCATGCGGGAATGATCTTCATGCCGGCCGAGTAGTCGGCGCCCGCCGCGAAACCCATCGCGGCCTGAATCACGATGCCGAATGCGAGCGAATGCGTATAGCCGAAGGTGAACGTGAGCACGCCGAGCGGCAGCAGCGCAAGTGTGAGCATCGCGCGACCGCCGAGCAGATCGGTCAGCATGCCGCCAACCACGTTCGCGATCACATAGCCCGCGTAAAACGCGGTCACGAACGCACCGAGCATCGACACGCCAATGCCGAGCGACGCGCCGACCGGCGCGGCCACCGTACTCCACGCGACGCGGACCACATAGCTGAGCAGAAACGCGGCCCAGACGATGAACAGCGCGACCCAGCGATACGGGCTCGTGTCGGCGCTACTCGCCGCCCTCGCATCGTTCCCGGTCCAGACGCTCGCGGGCATACCCTCCGACGACGCCAGATTCTTCTCCATGACTCCTCCGATGCCGGGCGTGCCAGCGGCCGCCCGTTTTCTTTCTGATGGATGGCGCCGACCGCGCCTGGCGGCCGGGCCGGCGATTACGGTTACAGATCGAGCACGAGCACCCTCGACTTCGCGCGTGAACAGCACGGCAGGAACTGATCGTTGCGGGCCTGCTCTTCTGGCGACAGGAACAGGTCGCGGTGGTCAGGTTCGCCTTCGAGCACCCGCGTGACGCAGGTGCCGCAAATGCCCTGCTCGCACGACACCGGCACGTCGACGCCCGCCGCCGCGAGCGCCTGGGTGACCGTGCAATCGGCCGCAATCGATACGACGCGGTCCGAGCGCGCGAGCCGCACGTCGAACGACGCGCCATCACCCGACGGCTGCGCCGCCGCGAAGTATTCGTAATGCAGACGATCGTCACTCCAGCCGAGCGAGCGGGCCGTGTCGAGCACCGCGTTCATGAAGCCCTGCGGACCGCACACATATAGATGCCGGTCCGCGCCGGCGTCCGTCAGCAGTGCATTCAGATCGAGCATGCCGTGCGCGTCGTCGAAGTGGTATTGCACGTTGTCCGCCCACGACGACGCGGCGATTCGCTCGACGAACGCCGCACGGCTCTTCGAGCGCGCGCAGTAATGCATTTCGAACGCCGCGCCCAGTGCCGCCAGCTGCTCCGCCATGCAGAGAATCGGCGTCACGCCAATGCCGCCCGCGAGCAATAGCGGCTTCGCGTCATGCCGGGCGAGCGGAAAGTGATTGCGTGGCACGCCGATGCGAATCGCGTCGCCTTCGTTCACCGCGTCGTGCATGCGCTGCGATCCGCCGCGCGAATCGGCGGCGCGCAACACCGCGATCTGATACCGGTGAAGCTCGCGAGACGCGTTGCACAGCGAGTACTGCCGCACCGGCCCACCGGGCACGTAGACGTCGATGTGCGCGCCCGCCTCGAACGGCGGCAGGTCGCGGCCGTCGATGTCGACGAACTCGAAGCCCGCAATCCCGTCGGCTTCGTCGCGCCGTGCGGCGACACGCACCATCAGCGTGGAATCGGTCATGTTCATGCCACCTCCTCCGCTCACATCGCCGACAGGCCGCCGTCGACCATCAGCGTCGTGCCGGTTATGTACGAAGCCTCGTCGCTCGCGAACCACAGGATCGGCCATGCGATCTCTTCGGGCGACGCCCAACGGCCGATCAACGACGTGTCCTGGCGTTGCGTCCTCAGCACTTCGACGCTTTTGCCCGATGCAATGGCCCGGTTCATGTGGAATTCGGTCAGCGTCGAACCCGGGCACACCGCGTTCGCGCGCACGCCGTTCGCGGTCTCCTCGAACGCGAGTGTGCGGGTCATCGCGAGCATGCCGGCCTTGGTCGCGTCGTACAGGCCCATGCCCTTGCGGCCGGTCACCGCGTAGCACGACGACACGTTGACGATGCTCGCGCGGCCCGCGCGACGCAGGAACGGCAGCGCTGCCCTGCAATAGTTGGATGTGCCGACCAGATTGACCGACACCATCGCCTGCCACTCGGCCGGCGTCGCGTCGGCGAGCGCGCTGTAGTTGCGCATCGCCGCGTTGTTCACCAGCACGTCGAGCCGGCCGAACGAATCGGCGGCGAGTTGCGCCGCGCGCACCGCATCGGCGTCGTGCGACACGTCGGCCGCGAACGTCTCGACACGCGCGGACGGATCAGCCGCCTTCAGTTCGTCGGCGACGCGCGTGAGCGCCTGCGGGTTCGCATCGACCAGCACCACCGCGGCGCCCTCCGCGCAGAACACGCGCGCGGTCGCGGCACCGATGCCGCCTCCGCCGCCGGTGATCAGCGCGACCTTGTCCTCGAGTCTTTTACGTTGCTGCATTGCATGCCGGCGCGCAGCCGGCCTCCTTTTGCGGAATGGGCAGAAGGTCCAGTCGGACCAGACGACGACACGCGCAGCCGGACCGAAGTCCGGCTCCGCGGTGCATCAGATCGAGTAGATCGGCTGGTCCTTGCCGTCGTGCAGATGGATCACCGCCCATTCCTGCGGCTTCTGATCGCGCGGCAGCAGCACGCCGGCAGCACGTACGCGCTGCTGGTCGGCGTCGATCGCGGGCGGATCGGTGTCGGGCACCAGCGCCGTTGCCGCCTCGTACATCATGCGGCGCGCCATCACGATCGCGCGATCGGTCGGCAGCAGCTTTTCCTTGCTGTGATCCTGGATCGGACCCATGCTTTCCTGCAGCGACGCGTCCTGCATCGCAAAGCCGAACACGCCCGAGTACGCGCGCTTTTCCTTCTGAGCCTGGCGGTCGATCAGGTAGTCGTTGTCCTTGTTCGCTTTCGGCCGGAACGTGCCACCCTCCTCGTACTCACAATGAATGCCCTTGCCGGCGTTCAGGTCGGCCAGTTCCTGCTCGTCGAGCGGACGGTCCGGGCGGAAGTTGATGCTCCACGCCCAGCAGGTGTGATCGTCGATCGGCACCCATACGTGGCCCGCGAGCGAGTGATCGCCGAACGGCGGGATCAGCGTGTACCACGGGAACAGCCACTGCGTGACGCGCCAGTAGTACGAATCCGGCTCGCCGTTGCGGCGGCCGAACAGCGTGAGGCCGAACGGCTGCTTCTCGATCTCGAAGATCACGTTGCCGTCCGCCTTGATGTAGTCGAGTGCCTTCGTGCCCTGGTGCATCGGGTCCTCGTCGACTTCGTAGCGGTGTACATACGACACGTGACTCGTGTCGATGCCGCCTTCCATCGCCTGCAGGTAGTTCGATTCCTGCAGCCGCTTCGAGACGAACACGTGGCTCTCCGGCAGATTGCACCACTCGAGATCCGGCGGCGCCGGCTGGCGGTCCTTCGGCCCCATGTACGCCCACACGATGCCCGCGCGTTCGATGCACGGATACGCGGTGATGCCCATGTGCTTGCACGCCTGCGGCGCGGACGGCACTTCCACGCAGTTGCCGTTGCGGTCGAATTTCAGACCGTGATACGAGCAGCGGATGCCGTTCTCTTCATTGCGGCCGAAGTACAGCGACACGCCGCGGTGCGAGCAGAACTCGTCGATCAGCGCCGGCTGGCCGTCGGAATCGCGAAAAGCGAGCAGCTTTTCGCCGAGGATCTGCACGCGCACCGGCGGGCAATCAGGCTCTGCGATTTCGCTGGCGAGCAGCACCGGCACCCAGTAGCGGCGCATCAGATTGCCCATCGCCGTGCCTGGGCCAGTGCGAACCAGAGTTTCCGACATGTTCTTGTCCATCATTCCTCCGAATCCCGTTGTCCGTTGTGTGAGAATGTAGTCTCATTGTACGGACAGATTGATCGACGTCAAGTTCTTGCGGCTAGGGACTTTCACTACAATGTGCAATCGACGCGGACCGCCGCAAAAAGGAAATTTCAAATGGAAGAAAAAAAGCCGCACGAAAATGTGCGGGCAGTCGAACGGGCGCTAGAAATTCTTCTGGCGTACCGACCCGGGGACAAAGAATTGACCGTCGCGGAGCTGCTGACCCGCGTGGACCTGAGCCGACCGACGCTGTACCGCCTGCTGAATACGCTCGAACAGAACGGCTTTCTCGCCTCGTCGGGCGAGCCGCAACGCTTCAGGCTCGGCAGTTCGGTCGCGCAACTCGCGCACGCGTGGATGGCGAACAATACGATCGCGCAGCTCGCGCAGCCGATGCTGCGTGAGCTTTGGGAAGCGACATCGGAGACGGTCGCGTTGTTCGTGCCGGAGGGGACGTACCGGATCTGCGTGGCCGAACTGGAAAGTCCGCAGCCGCTGAGTTTCCGGCGCGGGGTCGGCTATCGCGAGAAGCTCGTGCTCGGCGCGAGCGGCCGCACGATTCTTTCGCAGATGCCGCTGTCGAAGGACGATCTGCGGCGCTATCTGACCGACCCGGATCAGGACGTCGCGGCGCTAGCCGCCGATCTCGACGCGGTCCGCGCACGAGGCTTCGGCACCAGCCATCACGAGCTGATCGCCGGCGCAGTCGCGGTAGCCGCACCGTTCTTCAACGGCGCGAACCAGGTGGCAGGTTCGGTGTGCATCTTCGGGCCGAGCGTGCGCGTGACCGACGAGCGCGTCGCGCAGTTCGCGGAGTTGCTCAAGCGCGAGGTGGGCAATCTGTCGCGTGCGCTTGGGCATCAAGGGGAAACTGGACGGCCACCGGGTACGGCACGTCGGTAAAATCGGCCTCAATGGCGCTGGCCAACGCCGGGAGCGTCGTCAGAAAGGTCGACGCTTTGCTCGGGCTCTCGCTGATTCAGGGCTGAAGCCGAAACCTCACGCCTCTGGCTGCGCGTTTATCACGCGCCCCGCGAGCGCCGTGCGCCAGGGACCGGACGGCATTATGTTCGGCATAGCCATTGCCGCTGCGATGCCGGCATAAGCGTTATTGGCGACATCGTTGATAAGCTGGTTTGCCTGGGTTAAACAGCTGGTCGCTAGCGTTGTTGACCGGCTGTACGCCCTGTGCGCCATCGGACACGCGCACGATACCGGCAACCGCGCCCGTCGTGATCCGTCCGAATGGCGAGACACAGCAGAATCATCTCCAATGAGCAGTGAGACGCTGCCATCATGTGGCAATCCTCAAGTCGATAGGATTGGGTTCCGATGCACTATGCAATGCGATAGGGTCAAATTCGGCCGTAGCAGTCGTCCAGGCGCACAATATCGTCCTCGCCGAGATAACTGCCCGATTGAACCTCGATGATTTCGAGCTGCACTTTGCCCGGATTCTCCAACCGATGCTGCACGCCGAGCGGAATGAAGGTCGATTGGTTTTCTGAAAGAAGAAACTGGTCTTCGCCCCGTGTCACGAGCGCGGTGCCGCGCACGACGACCCAGTGCTCGGCGCGATGGTGGTGCATCTGCAATGACAGGCGAGCGCCTGGCGCAACCACGATGCGCTTCACCTGAAACCGCTCGCCGCGCTCGATCGCATCGTAGAAGCCCCACGGACGGCGCACCTTCCGGTGCGTCTCGGCTTCAGGCGCGCGCTGCTCGCGAAAGCGCGCCACCAGCGTCTTGATGTCCTGCGCGTGTGAGCGGTCGGCGACGAGCACGGCGTCGTCCGTGTCGACGACGACTACGTTGGAGGTGCCAACGCATGCAACCAGCCGCCCGCCCTCGGCGCGCACATAGCTCGAGGTCGCGCCTTCGAAAACGACACGCCCGCTCGCGACGTTGCCGAGCCCGTCCTTCTCCATCGCTTCCCACACGGCATCCCAGGATCCGAGGTCCGACCATCCCGCCGCCAATGGCACGACCACGCCTTTGCAAGGCGAGCCGGCCGCGCCGATGTGCTCCATTACCGCATAGTCGATGGAATCCGCCGGCACACGGCCGAACTGAAACGGGCAAGGACGAATGAAGTTGTCGTCCGCCTTGCCTTCCACGAACGCCGCGGTGCAGGCCGCATGCATGTCGCCGTTGAGCTTGGCTAGCGCTTCGAGCCACACGCCCGCTCGCACGATGAAGATGCCGCTGTTCCACCAGTACGTGCCTGCAGCGACGTACTGCGCGGCGAGTTCGGTCGTGGGCTTTTCGACGAAGCGGTCGATCAGATGTGCGCCGTTTTCGAGGGCGTCGCCGATTCGGATGTAGCCAAAGCCGGTATCCGGCCGTGTGGGCGCAACGCCGAGCGTCACGATCATGGAGCGTTCGGCATATTCAGCGGCAATTGCGATCGCACGATGCAGCGCCGGAATGTCTGAGATGGAATGGTCAGACGGCATCACCACCATGATCGCGTCGTCATCCTGATTAACGGCTGCGAGCGCCGCGAGCGTGAGCGCCGGCGCCGTATCGCGCCGCGCAGGCTCGACGATAATCTTCGCGGAGACGCCGCACGCCCGCACCTGCTCTTCTGTCTGGAACCGGTGTTCCTCCCCACACACGATAATCGGCTGAGTGTCGACGTCGAAGCCGCCGACGAAACCCTCCATCCGTGTGACGGTAGCCTGTAGCAATGAATCCCGTCCGACCACATCGATCAACTGCTTTGGAAACTGCTCACGCGACATCGGCCAGAGGCGCGTGCCCGATCCGCCTGCGAGAATGACCGGGACGATGCGCCGACAGGAGTGCCCGAGCGACGCTTCTGCCTTCGCCGCTGCCATTGCGTCTTCAGAACTCACCGCGTCTTCCATCATCCACCCCTCTGGTCTTGCGTCGAACACGTACTTCCCGGCATCGCCAATTCGATTCATCGGTTATGGGTTCGCCGTGAAGCGCACTTTCTCCTGCTCTCCCACATAGGGGCCCTGCTTGACTTCGATGAAAGATACGTCGTCGATGACCTCGAACCCGTGCCCACCTGACGCCAGCAAGATGACATCACCCGCGCACAGCACGCGGCTCGTCAGGAATTTTCGATCGGCCGTATAGAGCTTGACCATCATGCGGCCCCGCTTGCTGAAGAGAGAACGACCTCACGCGTCTGCAAGCATAGGAGCAGTTCCAGGGTCACTAGACGGGTTGACCGAATATGCCATGACGTTGGCTGAAGCGAGTTTCGCGGTACAAGGTGGTCTCACACGCATTCATTTCGCCGATGTCATCGATGAGAGGAAGCGCGGGCCGCGACAAGATCCTGGCACCGGCCGCAACAGGCTGAGACCTGTCTACACCCGTCACTAACCTGAGAATCGCACGTCGGGCCTTTCAGGATCCACGCTCCACTTGAAATCACCTTCGGATCAATGCGCCTCAATGGACGATTGGGCACCAACATGAATAAAGACTTCCCGGATCTATGTCGCTGGACACAAGGGTATGGTTGGTTCGGCCTTCTCCGGCGCATTGCCAGTCACGGCTATCACCACCCGATCTGCTCTTCTTTGGTTCATCATGCACTTATCCAAAGTGTTGCCCGCAGCCCATAAAGGAAGAGTACCTGCACACGAGCAGCTTCGAGCATACCAACGAAGCCTACGCTATCGCGAACGTCGCCGGGCTCAAGCTTTGCGAGGGGTATAACCGACAGCACGGAACGCGGTACATATCGGTGATGTCCGAACGACAACGACGGCTCACAGTTCGGGCCATGGCCGAACACTCGAACCCTGCTGCTTCATGCTTGCAATGGTCATGCGCTCTTCAGGCTGAAGCTGCTGATACGTTCTTCTTTTTTGCATGTGCGCACCTTACACGAGGAAGGTGTTGCAGTTCAGATTTGATCGCGCCGTCTGTTTCACATTGCTATTGCAAACGCGCCGCGTCGTCGGCCAACTACTTGCCATTATCCGCCAGTACCGGCGGCTGAACCTGAAGTTACATTAAGATTTCGCTACCAAGATATCGCTAACGAAGCCGATTTTTCTGCATAGCCCGGCCTATAGCAGAAGACGCCCTACGGAAAGTCGATTCGAGGCGACAAACGAATGCGGAGACCACCATGCCGAACCCGCCCGCCCCGCGAGCGCTGATCTGTTTTTGGGAAGAGTACATCGGGGCGGCCCCGAGCATCATCAATGCGATCCGTCGGTTGGCTGAAAATGGCTATCGAGTCGACGTAGTCGTGCGAGATCTTGGTGCGGATTATCCGGACGCGCCCGGGTTCCCAGCGGGTGTGACGATCATAGCTCTGCAGAAAAAGAACCGGGGCCTAGAAAGCCAACGATGGTGCCCGACGTGGATACGAAGCGCATTGAATTGTGCAGCATTGGCGGTTAGCGTACATGATTTCGCGTTCGGAGCGGTAGACGAGCTGCGGGGACGAGCCTACGACGTCGCATTCGGTGTTGACCTATTTGGTTTGATAGCGGCAAACGCGGTGGCTCGTAAATTAAAGGTTCGTCGCCTGGCTTACTGGTCACTCGAAATATATCTACTCAGCACTATCCGAAACCCAGTCATACGCTGGGCGAAGAAGCGCGAGATCTCGCTGAGTCGTGGAGCAGACCTCGTCATAGCTCAAGACGAAGAGCGGGGGCGTTCGCTAGCTCTCGAGAACGGATTCACTGAGCAGCGCATAGCATATGTGCCTAATTCCCCTATGGGTCGTGCAGGCGGTGTCGACACTGCTTTTCTTCATCGCCGATTTTCACTGCCACCCAATATCAGGATCGTCTTACATGCAGGCATGATTTCTCGAGAAATGCAATCCATTGAACTGGCTCGCGCCGCAGCTTCGTGGCCAGACCCCTATCGATTGCTATTTCATGAACGGCGCCGCCGTACCATCGATGATCCGTACATCCGCGAAGTTTCGAACGCGAGCCAGAATCGGGCTATCTTGTCACTTGATCCAGTTCCTTATGACCAGCTCGATAGCATCTACGCATCCGCATGGGCAGGGGTGGTTTATTACGCGGACGATATAGGGCCAAACTTTCACCAGATGGCAGCGGCATCTGGGAAGTTGGCATTTTGCCTGCGAAACGGGATCCCGGTCGTAGTGCGAAATCTGCCTTCGCTACAGCGGATGATGGATGTCAGCGGATGCGGAATCGCTGTCAGTCAGCCCTCCGAGATACTGGATGCGCTCTCTCGCATCGCAGGAGATTACGAAGGTTACCGAAGGCGCGCACTTAGTTGCTTTGACAAATTTCTTGACTTTCGGCCGTTGTTTGACGAGGCACTGGAGCGCCTCGTATCCAACCAGGCTATAGCTTGATCTGCTGTTTATGGAAGAACGAGCAAGAATCGTGAAATCGTGGCAAAGTCGCCGCGAACGAATCGACGCAACCCAGCCGCACCGGCATCTTGCCCGTATGCGAGGCATCGCCGATGCGGGCTCTGACCATCTGCGCATGCTCGATCAATGGCCCCGCCAACTCCACCAACGCGCGCCCCGTTACATTCGGGCCGCGCTCTGGCTCAGGCCGAGCTGCTTCGCGGCACGTCATCGAGCCGCTTTCGCACACGGCGACGAATGCCTGTAGCGCGCGCAGATCGATCGGGGTCAGGGTTCGTCTCTTGAAATGCTCCGCTCGCATGGGTGACTTGCCGGTCATCCTGTGCGGCACGACAGCATGGTGCCGGGGTTCACAGGGTTGGTGTGCAGGATGAGTAATTGCATTGGCTCGGCATAAGTTTGCCTAATACAAAATTGGTGCAGCCAACGTTTTCCTAGAATTCGCCTCATTGCCCACACAGAGGTCCACATGAGCCACTACGATTTCATCGTGATTGGCGCTGGTGTCATCGGTGCGTCGGTCGCCCATCATCTCGCCGTCCTGGGCGCACAAAGCGTTCAGTCGATTTCCGTCTGGGGCTCCGACTCTCCGAACCGGGAGTTCCTGCACGTCAACGACCCCGGGTCGGCCGCACTGGCCTTGCTCGACGCCGACGGGGGCCGAAGGCGTCTTCAATATCGGATAGGGACGGGGACACTGCAATCGCGGATCTCGCCTGTCTCGTCTGTGACCTCACCGTACTCTAATTCATCCAGGCTTCCTCTCCCCAACACACCGCACGGGTGCGATATCGTTCGAGCACCCGCTCTAGCGTCGACAAGCGGGCTGCGTCATCGTTGCTCGCAAGACGCCGCGTGCCGCGCTCGATCATCAACTGGCGCAATGCAGGCTGGTCGATCAGACTGAAAAGCGCATCCGCCATGCTGTCGGACCGAGCCAGATCGACCAGCAGTCCCGCGTCGCCGACTTGCTCGCGCAGCGCCTCGAGGTCCGGGTAAAGGACCGGTACGCCCAGACTGAACGCCTCGAGTGGCGGCAGATTGGTCGGGCCGAAATATGTGGGCATCACTAACGCGATCGACTCGCGATACAAGTAAGGCACGTCGCCGTCCGGAACGAAACCGAGAAAGAACACACGGTCGCCCAGACCGAGATCGGCGGCGACCGAACGCACGTATCTCATGTTGCCAAAATCGCTTCCTGTGAAGACCGCACCTACACGGATGCCATAGCGGGACTCCAGCGCGTGCAGTCCCTTCAACAGAAACACATGGTTCTTGTGCGACCAGAACTGCGCGGGATGGTAGACGTATTTCAGATCGCGCGGAATTTTGTACTTCGTCTTGACATCGACGAAGTGCTCCACGTACGCCTCCTCGGAAAGCACTGTCGCGCGGGCGGGCGAGAATGGCATCAAATGCACGCGTTCGCTGTCTACTCCATATCGCCTGACAACCTTCTCGCGGCCGGCCTGCGAATCGACGAAGATGCCGCAGGCCTTCTTCAAGGCAGATCCGTACAGAAATTCGCGACGCTCGAATTCGTGCTTGATCCGGACTTCGGGAAACTCGACGTCGTCGCGATGGGACAGATTCCAAACGGTGAACAGGTAGTTGAATCGATCAATCGTCTCGCGGCGAAACTTTCCCTGGCCAGCTCCTAAGCGGACCTCTCCACAGGATCGGCCGTGGCGCCGCCTTTCTTTCGACAGCGGTATTCCGTCGCCGACATCGAGAATTGCCTCCTGAACACTTTCGAAAGCCGCTCGCCATTCGTCAGTCCAACCCTGCGAGCGATCTTGTCTATCGGCAAGTCGCTTCTGACCAACAGTTCACAACTGAGATCGAGGCGCGCTCGCAAAAGATATTCCGAAGGTGTCACTCCCATCTCGCGCTTGAACAGACGCAGGAAGTTCCGCTCGCTCATCGCCACCGTACGAGCCGCGTCGCCTATTGAAACCGGGCGTCCGCAATTTCGCTCGAGCCAGCGCGCGGATTCCTGTGCCTTTTCCGCCTGCGTGTTCGTTCCCATGGTGCTCAGCATGGTCGTCAAATTCTGATCTTTGGAGACGGTGAAGTGATCGGCAACCGCTGTCGCGATGTCGTATCCGAGGTCCCGCTTCACGAGCGCGAGCGAGTTGATCAGCGCATCGCCGCCTTCGGTCGACGCCGCGACGTTAGACGTCTCCGGACTCCAGATTCCCGGATCGACAGAAGTCCAATCGCGACGAGAAATGCCCGCTGCCGCCAGCAGCAAGTCGCCGTTGCCGAGAGGGTTGACGACGCCGGTCTGCGAACATGCTATGGTCAATAACCCAATGAGCACCTCGTCGGCGGCTGCACGCTTTGCGCCGGGTCCGCCCGCAATATACAGTGCGTCGAAGCCTTGGAACCGCTGGCCGCCCAGGCGCTCGGTCCAAACGCAAACGGATGACGAACAGGCTATCATCCCACCGCAGGCAGAGACTAGACGGACGCTGTAAGTTGCGTTTCTTCTCAGACTGCGAGACTGAATCTCGTTGGCGATATGAAGCACCTCGGCAAGGGTGCCCGCTTCCAGCAGCGAAAAACCGTCGTACAACAAAATTCCTATGAGCTTGACTGCGCGTTCTTTAAATCGGTGGAAAATACCGTTATTTCCTGCATCGCCTAAGCTAGTAGCGTGGGACATGCCGTTACCTCCATTTTGCTTCGGTTCTGGATCGCTGCTCTGGCTTGCGTTGGAACGCTGTGGAAAGCGTATGACCTCGTGAGCTTACTGCCATATTCGATCCACCATTGCCGCGGTGTCCGCCAAAAGCATGTTTCTGGCCGAGAACGTCGCTCCCAGAATCAACAAGACCAAAAACATCGTCTGATTTCTTCAGCGCTGAAACTGAAAACCATAAAGCCGCTCATCAGGGTTTCCCGACCCACTGGACTTGCTGAGCGATAGACCGATCAGACGGCGAATGCTTCAGCAAGGATACGACCCGTCAACACCTTGCTGAAAACGGTCATGCATGTAGTCTGAAAATCCCCGCTAGATACCCTTTCTCATGAGCACCCTGAGCTTTGGCTTTGGTTTCCTTCGAATGAACAAGAGTGCGTTCGCGTCACGCGTGGACTTCGCCACCGCCATACGACCAGACATGGAGTCGCTTCATGAGCTTCAGCACGAGATATTCGCAATACTATGATCTTTTCTATGATGACAAGAACTACAAGGCGGAAGCGTCGTTTGTCACCGGATTGCTCGGGCGGTACGGAATAGTTGGAGGTCACGTGATGGATCTAGGTTGCGGCACCGGACGCCACGCGGCGGAATTCGCAGCCGCGGGATTTTGTGTTTCTGGCGTTGACATGAGCGCCGATATGCTTGCCCGAGCCGCTGCCAGGTGTACCGCTCTGCCAGGCGCAGTAGCGAAGCGACTGACGTTTCAGCAAGGCGACGCGCGGATCGTCCGCACGAATGAACTCTACGACGCAGTCGTCTCGCTCTTCCATGTTGCGAGCTATCAAACGACCAACTCCGATTTCATGGCAATGTGTCACACCGCTGCGACGCACCTGCGGCCATCAGGACTGTTCGTGTTCGATTGCTGGTACGGTCCCGCGGTCCTCGCCGCTCCGCCGGACGTACGCATCAAACGCGCCTCCAGCGAAGAAACCGCGGTGATACAAATCGCCGAGCCCACGATGCGTCCTCATGACAATACTGTCGCGTTCAACTACACCGTCCTGCTAACGGATTTGAAAACGCTGTCGGTCGAGACCGTCCTCGAGACGCATGTGATGCGCTACATGTTCAAGCCTGAGATCGAACTGATGCTGGACCTCAGCGGATTCGAGGTCCTGGACAGTTTGAAGTGCATGGGCGGCGAGTTGGGTGCTACCGATCTCTCAGCGACATTCGTCGCGAGAAAACGGTGATGCTCGGAAACAGCCCGAGCGAGAAAACGTCGGAAAGAACAACGAATGGCATATCATAGCCAGCCTCGTCAATGAGTCGAGGCTGAACCGCCAGGCAGTCCTGCGCTGGCTAAGCGCATCGCGTCAAAGCGGCTCGCCGAAAGCCGCGTGCCACCACCTGCCACCCGGATCAAGTGTTTGTTCCGTTGCGTGACGGGCCATATTTGCTGCGGCGAGCAGTCGGTCAGCACCGCGCTGAACTTGACCTGCTGTTGCGGAAACTTCGCGAAAAGGCGGTGGCCAGCATGTCGCGCACCACGCCCACCGTGTAGTCCTGCTGTGCTTCGGTAAGCGCGAGACCACTCGGCAGATACAATCCCCTGCGACTCATGCGTTCGGCAATCGGGAAATTCTCTCCCTGGAACATCCCTTGCTTGAGAAAAACCGGCTGTTCGTGCATCGGCCAGAAGAACGGCCGCGCGCTGACACCTGCCTCCGCCAGCATGGACCGGAGCTCGTCGGCATCAAAGGGCAAGCTGTCGTCCAATACCATACCGAAGACCCAATAGATATTCTCGGCATATGGCAATGCCACCGGCGCGAGCCCGATTCCCGGCACTCCCCGCAATAGGCTTTCGTAGCGGCGGCCCAACTCGCGCTTTCGCGCGACATGCGCATCTAGCTTCTCGAATTGCGCTAGCCCGACAGCCGCCTGGAGGTTGCTCATCCGATAATTCCAGCCAAGCTCTTCGTGGACGAATCGCCTCTCAGGCTTGAAACACAGGTTTCGCAAACTTCTCGCGCGCGTAGCCAGCTCGTCGTCGTCGCAGACGATCATGCCCCCTTCCCCCGTCGTGATGTGCTTGTTGGCGTAGAAGCTGAAGCACGATATATCGCCGAAACTGCCGCACTTCGCTTCGGCATAGGTTTGTCCGATTGCCTGCGCAGCATCTTCGATCACAACGAGGCCGTATTTCCTTGCGATATCCAGCAACGGAGCCATGTCCACCGGCAGACCGAAAGTGTGCACGGCCATGATCGCCCGTGTCCGGCTCGTGATAGCGCTTTCGATCTTCGTCACGTCCATGTTCCACGTATCCGGACTTGAGTCGACCAGTCTCAAGCGGGCACCGGTGCGAACAATGGCCGATGCGCACGATATGATCGTGTGCGTGGGGATGATAACTTCGTCGTCGGGACCGAGCCGCAGAGCCACCGCCGCCACGTCCAACGCAGCGCTGCCGTTCGCGACGGCAATCGCGTGTCTGCGGCCGACGTAACCCGCCATCGCACGTTCGAAACGCTCGACGAACGCCCCGTCCGAAGAAATCCACCCGCTTTCAATGCATTCGTTCAGATAGACGCGCTCTTTTCCGTCGAGCAGGGGTTCGTTGACCGGAATCATCGCGCGCCGTCCTTAACTTCAAGCTCGACGCCTGGGCCGTTGCTCGCTTCACTGCATCGGCTCAGGTGTGCGGACGCGAAGCGCAATTTTTCCTGCTCCCCCATATAGGGACCCTGTTTGACTTCGAAGAAAGACGCGTCCTCAAGCATCTCGAAGCCGTGACCGCCCGACGCCAGCAAGATGACATCGCCCGCGTACAGTACACGGCTCGACAGGTAGTCCTTATCGGGCGTATAGAACTTCACCAGGACACGGCCACGCTTGACGAAGAGCACCTCTTGCGTCCATTCGATCTGCCGCACCAACTTGCAGTGAAGATGCGCGTCGATCACTTTTCCGGCGGGATGTTCCATGTACGCGAGTTGCTGAGGAAACTCCTTCGGAGTAAAGAAACTCACACCACTTCTCGAGAACGAATCCCGGATGATCATGGCGAGCGTTTCACCTTCGAACGAGACTACTTCGAAATTCGAGTCATGAACGACCTCTGCGTTTCCCGTTATCGATAGAGCTTCCATTTTTGTTCCTCGAAGAAAGCCGGTAGTATCCCGACACACC
Source organism: Paraburkholderia sp. Cpub6 (assembly GCF_014201065.1). NCBI lineage: Bacteria > Pseudomonadati > Pseudomonadota > Betaproteobacteria > Burkholderiales > Burkholderiaceae > Paraburkholderia > Paraburkholderia sp. Cpub6. The sequence continues at coordinate 80,643 of NZ_JACHDM010000021.1, read as the reverse complement.
GAACCTTCCGGGAGCAAGGCCGCTTACGACATAAATTGGCCCACGGAGGTCCTTCATGCGTCCCCCCCGAAGCTTAGGATCGGTTCGGCGGCCACACGGTCAAATGGCCGAATACGGAATGAAGTTGGCTGACCGGGGTATTACGTTGCAGCGTCACCTCGCGCATCTTTATATCCTCGGCAGCGACCGCGGAGAGGTACACGGACCGCGCCAATATATTGGCACCGTCCGCCATGACCTTGAATGGTCCATATGCGTTGCTAAGCTGATGAAACCGCACGTCGTAGCCCTTTGAATCAAGTGGCGGGGCAACTCACGTTCCGACCGACGTGTCTCTCTCGACTATTGGCCATTCACATGAACAGAAACTCTCGCATCTATGTCGCCGGACATAAGGGAATGGTCGGCTCGGCTCTCCTTCGGCGCCTTGCCAGTTCCGGATATGATCACGTGATCACGGCCTCGAGACAGTCGCTCGACTTGCTGGATCAGCGCGCCGTGATGGATTTTTTCGCTCGGGAGCATATAGACGTCGTCCTCCTGGCCGCAGCCAAAGTCGGCGGAATTCATGCCAATTCGACTCAGCCGGCTTCGTTTCTCTACGAGAACCTCGTCATCGAAACCAATGTGATTCATGCAGCATTCAAGAGTCACACGCAGAAGCTCGTCTTCTTCGGCTCATCGTGCATCTATCCAAAGCTTTGCCCTCAGCCCATAAAAGAGGATTACCTGCTCACGAGCGCTCTCGAACAAACCAACGAAGCCTATGCCATCTCAAAGATCGCGGGTCACAAGCTTTGTGAAGCGTATAACAAGCAATACGGAACGCGCTTCATATCGGTGATGCCCACGAATCTCTATGGCCCCAACGACAACTATGATCTTCAAGGCAGCCATGTGCTGGCCGCGCTCATCCGCAAGGCGCACGAGGCAAAGCTGAACGGACTCGAATCGCTCCCGGTATGGGGCTCCGGATTGCCGAGACGGGAATTCCTTCATGTAGACGATCTGGCGGCCGCGGTTCTCGTCCTGCTGAGCAACGACCTGGTCGAGGGCATGTTTAATGTCGGATATGGAAAGGACATAGCGATTGCGGACCTCGCACGACTGATCTGCGATGTCGTCGGTTTTTCTGGATCGCTGAGATTCGACTCGTCGAAGCCCGATGGGACGCCGCGAAAGTTGCTCGACGTATCGAAGCTCGCCGCTCTGGGTTGGGCGCCCACGATTACGCTCAGAGAGGGCATCGCCTCAACCTACGCCGACTTCGAGAATGACGTGCAGCGTACCGGGCTCGCCAGCGCCTGACGAATTCACGCGGCGTCCGCGATCCTGCGCCACGGATTGAAGTTCCGCCCCTGGTATCCAGGGTACCCGTCTGCCGACTGCGGTTCCTGTACCTCAATGCCAGCAAATCATGTCACTTTCAAGGCCACGACAGGTCATTCCGGTTAGAGCGGCTTGATCAAAGCGTCGGCCTAGTCCGTTGAACCGGATGAATTGCACCGGATTCGCCGCGATAAATCGGAGTACTTCCACTTCAATGGGCGCGCCTGCCTGTTGTATTGACAGATATAACGCATGAGCTTTTTGTTGAGATCCTTGGTGCTGGTGACTACGCCACGCGCAATGTCGTCGCGCTGGATGCGTGCAAACCAGTTCTCGACCTGATTCAGCCATGACGAATACGTCGGGGTGTAATGTATCGACACTTTCGGATGGTCAACCAGAAATGTTTGAACGGCGTTGGTTTTGTGGCTGCTCACGTTGTCGCAGATCACGTGAATCTCCTTTCCGCGCGGCTGTGCCCATACCACCTCCGTGAGGAACGCAACAAACTGGGCACTGGTATGGCGTGGCGCGGTTTTGCCCAGCACTTCACCGGTGGCAACATTCAATGCGGCGAACAGGCTCAGGGTACCGTTGCGTTTGTATTTAAAGCCATGGCTCTCGGCGCGTCCAGGCGAGAGCGGCAACATCAGGTCCTTGCGATCCAGCGCCTGGATGGCTGTCTTCCCGTCCACGCAGAACACCACCGCATGCAACGGCGGATTGAGGTACAGCCCGATCACGTCGGCTACCTTCGCCTCAAAGTCGGGATCGTTGGGCACCATGTGGGTATCGAGGCGATGTGGCCGAATGTCGTGCTTGCGCCAGATACGCTGCACCGTCATGAAGGCCATGCCCAACTGTGCCGCCAGTTTGCGGCTGCTCCAGTGTGTCGAGCCGTCGGCCGGCTTACGTCGCAGTGTGTAGTCGACCACTCTCGCTTCAAGAACCGCCAGGTCAGGTCGCGGTGCCCGGCCTGGATGTCTGCCGTACAACCCAGCCAAACGCTCACTGGTGAAACGCATTTGCCACGTTGTAATGAAACGCGAATCGCAACGCAATTCCGCCATGATCGCCGCACGCGAGGCTCCTTCGTCGAGCAGCAAGATCAACCGCGCACGCCTCACCTGGCCAACGGCCATCGTGCGGCTGCGCTGCATCGACATCAGCTCTTCGCGCTCGGTTTCACTCAGATTCATTTTTCCCACGCACTATTAGCTCAGTGCAATTTCATTGGTTCAATGGACTAGTCCTTGATTCGACTGCTCAAAGCCCTGGATATCGACCTTTCTAGCGCGTCTCGCGTCAGAAGTTGAGCGGCTGCTTTCATTGCCCGCTCGATGCTCATGCGTTTTCGGCGATACGTCTGCTCTGCGTTTGCCAACGCATCGGCGATGGACCTTGCATCCGCGGAAACAAAGCATATGGCGTCGTGGATCTCCTTCATGCTCATCGGGGGAAGTTCGGTGGAAATGACCAATCTTCCCGACGCGACATATTCGACAACCTTGAAAGGAAAGACCCCGTTACCCATTTTCTCTATCGAAACATGCGGGTTCACCAGCACGTCACAGTCGGAAATCAATTTGAACAAGACTTTTTCGTCCACCCGACCGTGGAAGTGCACCGGGTAATCCTCGGCGGACAGCCTTACGAACTCGCGTGCCAGCGGACCCGTTCCGCAGACGTGAAACATGAGGCGTCCGCCGGACTTCCGGATCAGGTCGAGAACCACGTCAGCACCCTTCTCGACGCTCAGCCCACCGAAATAGCCAACCATCGTTCTAGCATCTGCCGTTCGCGAGAATGGACGCCGCTGTCCACAAGCTTCAATGAGATCGTCCGACACCACGCCCGGACACAGCACCACGGGACAACCGCTGCGTTGATGTTCGCGTGTCGATAAGTGATCGTTAACCGCAAGACATAACGATGGAGCGGGTAACACGTATCGCCATGCGATGAAGTCGAGCAACGGCTTCGGATGCCAGCGGCGACGAGAAAGCAGCCAATCTTCGAACTGGAGGATCAGACGCGCACCGAACCGGTGCGTCAGCACGCGAGCGAGCATGGACTCGAACGCGTAAGCGTTATAGATCCATACGGCTTCGGGCTTGCCGACCTTCGCTATCTCATCGCTCAGCGCCAAGACTTCGAAGAGGTTCAGCAGCTTGCCGATGGGCCTTACAGGGTAGCAGCGAAGCGAAATCTCCCGAATGCGTTGCGTGCCGATGACGGAATCCCGACATTTTCTACGTGACCATCCTGCCTCTATGTGGCCCGTATTGATCAAAAGAACATCCTTGGAAAGTTGCGATGCCAACGCCAGAAAAAACTCCACCTTGCGTGCGGCGCCCAGATTCACATTCGCCCCACGATTAGAGGCGCTGTAAGGCGCTATGAAAACAAGCATTTCTGCTGCTCCACGTCAGCGACTCCTGCTTCAGTGCCACGCAAGTCAACGCCACGTGATCGACGCGTGGACAAATACGCGCCGAGAGAGCACCCGTAGATGTCCCCAAAGCAGAGCATCAGAGTCGTCACCAGTGGATACTGCTCGAATAGGTTGATGTCCATGCAGGCTGCAATCGTGATCCCAACGAACACCACATATCGAACTGACTGACGCCTCGAATGACGCGGACGGATGCGCCAGAAAAACGCCGTCGCACCCGTCGCGAAAATTAGCATACCCACAATTCCGATTTGAAACTGCATCGTCACGAAGGCGTTATCGATGAGCAGATTGAACCGGTATTGCTCAGGGTCGACGCCCGCACGCTGGAGGAGCATGACGGCTGTGTTCGTGCCTACGCCGAGGCCCCGCCCCAAAAAGAGTTCTCCCGGAGTTGCCTCTGACAACTGCTCCGCTATCTTCCCCAGGTTGGATAAACGACCGCCTTCCTCGAGTTGATCAGTCAGCACATCACCGCGGCCGACCGCTTCCACCATGTGAGAATAGCCAACGATTGCGAGCCAAAAAGCAATCGGTAGCGCAGTCACCACCAGCAGCATCCGATCATTACGGCTCAGCCGTCCCCCAAGCGTTTCCCAAACCACTACGCCGACGATGGACGCGATACTGAGCATAGCGAATCGCGTTCCCGAAGAGACGGCAATCGCGACGGCGAGGGAGAGCAATATAAGCCGATACAACAGCCGGGCGCGGTCCAGAACGAGCACCATGCTTGCAAGCGAAATCGCATACATGCCTGCTAGCGCCGCGTTACTGAACAGGCCCGTGTACCGATCCTGCATAAATAGAACTTGCTGTATTTGTCCGAGTTGTATCCATTGTCGCAGGACAACGTAAAAGTCCAATGCGGCAAGCGCGAGCAATGCGAGGACGAGGGCCGTTTGTCCCTGCTTCTCGGCCGGCAGCAAACTCGCGAACAAAAACAGGCCGAATGACGCATGAACCAGCAGAACCCAGCGCAATCCCGCGGGTAGGAAGAACAATGGCGTCCAACCTGCGATGAACGGCACGAGTCCCACCGATACGATGCAAAGAATCCACGTGAAGAACATCAGAATAAACGTACGCATTCCCCCCCGAAAGCGATTCAAACCGAGCGCAAGAGGCCACCCGACTCCGATCAAGGCGATGCTCGCGTCCTTCACGTACTTGACAGCACCTGCGTCATCCATGGCGGCCGAATTTAAGTTCCAGACGTTGATTGCTCCGGTGCCGAGCGCGCCAAGCGCCTGATCCGCGTATTGCGCCACGCCTGCCGCGAAGAGCGTAAAGACAGTGAGTGAAAATACGAAACGCGGCGACATTCCACACGCTCCTGAGTTACATGCCGACTCGGCCAAACTTCGTCCTTACTCGTGATGCTCCAACGCCCTGTAGCCAGCCAGCGTGATCAGCGCATCCCGCTTGGCGATCTGATAGTCGGACAACACCATTTCCCTGACAAGAGCGCCGAACGTCACGGTCGGTGCCCATCCGAGCTTCGCGTGGGCTTTCGACGGATCGCCGAGCAAGGTCTCGACCTCTGTCGGTCGAAAATAGCGAGGATCCACTCGCACGATGACCGTCCCGGGCGCGACCCGGCATTCCCGGCCGCTCACACTTTCGACGATCCCGACTTCATCGACTCCGCTTCCGTCAAACCGAAGCTTGATGCCGAGTTCGCACGCCGCCTGCTGAACGAATTCGCGCACGCTGTATTGCACGCCAGATGCAATGACAAAGTCTTCCGGCTCGTCCTGTTGCAACATGAGCCATTGCATCTGGACGTAATCGCGCGCGTGTCCCCAATCGCGTTTCGCCGACAAATTGCCAAGGTAAAGGCAATTCTGCGAACCGATTGCAATACGTGCGATGGCGCGCGTAATTTTGCGCGTAACGAACGTCTCGCCCCGAACGGGTGATTCGTGATTGAACAGAATGCCGTTGCAAGCGTATATGCCATACGCCTCGCGATAGTTGACCGTGATCCAGTACGCGTACATCTTCGCTACCGCATACGGACTGCGCGGATAAAAGGGCGTGCCCTCCCGTTGCGGCACTTCCTGCACGAGCCCGAACAACTCCGATGTCGACGCCTGATAGAACCGGGCCGTCTTCTCGAAGCCCAGAATTCGCACGGCTTCTAGCATGCGCAGCGCACCCAGGCCGTCCGCGTTCGCCGTGTACTCAGGCTCTTCAAACGAAACCGCAACATGGCTTTGCGCGGCGAGGTTATAGATCTCATCCGGTTGCACCCGCTGAATAATTCGCAAGATGCTCGACGAGTCGGTCAGGTCGCCATGGTGAAGATGAAAGCGGCGCTGCGATGCGTGGTCGTCCTCGTATAAATGGTCGATGCGATCCGTGTTGAAGAGCGAGGTGCGCCGCTTGACACCATGCACTTCATATCCTTTGTCGAGCAGGAATTGAGCAAGATAAGAGCCATCCTGGCCTGTGATGCCGGTGACCAGTGCAACCTTGTTCGACATGGTTCCTTCTCCTTGTTTTGATACTGCGCTGTGCGTGATACTTCTTGTGATTCGTTCAGGCTGTCCTGACATTGGACTCGCCGTCGCTTTTGCCGTACCCGTCGTACCTGCCGTAGCCTGAACCGTATCGCGCCTTGTCGAGCGGAACATCGGTAAAGAGAGTTCCTGCCACGTTCACGCCACTACTGCGCAACCGGTTGAGCGCCTCATACAGTTCGTCCACCGGATGCCGACCGTGCCGAACGACCAGCAGCGTTGTACCGGCCTGCCGGCCGATCAGCGTTGCATCGGTGACAGCAAGCACAGGCGGCGTATCGACGACGACAGCGTCATACCGCCGCGATGCAACTTCGAGTATCTCGCTCAGTCTCCGAGTCGTGAGCAAGTCCGCGGCGTTTGGCGTCTCGCCCCCGCGCGGGATCAGGTCGACGCCATTCATGACATCGCGGACGACCACGTCGTCAAACGCCGCACCCTTTAGCAACTCGGTCAAGCCGGGGCCGCCAGCCGGGTTGAAGGATCTGTGTATGTCGCCCATGCGCATGTCGGCATCGATCAGGAGCACCTTTTTCCCGCCTGTCGCCAACACGATTGCAAGATTGGCCGCGACAAACGACTTTCCTACCCCGGCACGGGAACTTGTGATCATCACGACATTGTTCCTGACTTCCGATCCGATCGATTGCAACGCTGTTCGCAAGCTTCGCACGCCTTCGACCGCGACATCCCCTGGCCATACCGCGGCAAGCACATGTATGCCCGGAGCCTTGCGGCGCATTGCCTCCTGCAAACGAATTTGCCGTTCGCTGTGCGGCACGACAGCGCAAACGGGTATTCCAAGGGCTGCCTCGATCTCGGCGCTTCGCTCGATTCCACCAGACAACGCCTTGCGAAGGAACGCGGTGACGATTCCCAGTACAAGCCCAAGCACGGCAGACAACGACAATAGTACCTGCCAGTTAGGCTTGCTCGACTTCTCGGGGGGCACCGCGAGATCGACAATGCGCACGTTGCCTACGTTGCCCGCCTTGACGACACGAAGCTGTTGCGCACTGTTCAGGAGATTCGTATAGAGGTCTGTGTCGACCTGAACGTTGCGCATCAGACGCACTGCGTTTTGCTCCTTATCCGGCAAACTGGCAACACGCTGGCTCAGCGCTTCGCGGTCTTGTTGCAATCGGGCGATCTTCGAGTCCACCGCCGTAAGTAGCGGGTAACCCTCCTTGTAATGCTGCGAGATGTCGTCGCGCTGCTGCAAGAGTCCGCGCAAGGCGGTATCGAGATCGACAACCTGTTGCAGCAACAACCGGCTTTCCACACTCAGATCGACGGTTCCATTGCTATTACGAAAAGCGTTGTACTTATCCTCTGCTTGCTGTAATTCGTCCCGCAGCTTCGGCAATTGATCCTCGAGGAAGAGAAGCGAGTGTTCGGCCTCGGACGTACGCCTTGCAAGATCCTGGGCGAGATACTGCTGAGCAACCGCATTGACGATGTCCGCAGTGCGCACCGGGTCGGGTCCCTCCAGGGCAACACCGATCATGCCGGTTTGCGACTTTCTTTCTGAAATGACCAAAGCATCTTTCAGCGCGAGGATCGTGGCCTCTATCGAACTTGACTTCAGTGTAAATTCCCCGCCTGGAGAAGCGGATAACTTATTGACGAGAAGATGCACCTTGCCGTCGCCGAAAGGCACCACCAGCTCGTGGCCGACTTCTCCTATTCCGAGCGCTTTGCCGTCAGGCGCAATCAACTTGAAGTACGGGACCTGTCTCGCCTTTACGATGAATTCGTGGCCGATTGCAGCATGAGGAACATCGAATTTCGATACTTCGATCGACTCGTCGCTCCAGGCGAACTGCCGCAGTCCAAACAGGGGTTTCATGCTGGCGGATCCGCTGCGGAGTCGCGCGATCCAACGGCCAATAAGTGGGAAGTACCGAGGTTGCGCCGTAGTTTGGAGATTCAGTTGCTGCACCGCCTCGCCGACCACCAGGCGTGAGCGCATGAGTTCCATCTCGGCGTCTGCACTGGCTTTCACCCTCGAATCGAATATCGAGGCAAGCCGGCCCAACGCTTCGGCTTCGGGAGAGCTGGACGCGGGTGTGCCAATCTGTATGAGCGCATCGGCCCGGTACAAGGGCGGATGCATCAGGCCATACAACAATCCCAGCGCGAGAACGCCGAGCGCAATCATGCCGATTAGACGCCAGCTCTCGCCGATTGTGCGAAGGTAGTCCGAGATGGAGATCTCGTCGCCCTGCAGCGGATCATCGCGCGTGATCTGTTTCCTTGAGGCCATGGTTTCTCGGGTGGGGTGCTTTGCGCCCGCCAGCGGGATAACGCCAGGGGCAACCAGTTACGGGAGCGACGACGCGACGCATTGACCGTGCGTCCATTTAGACAGGTACTCTGCCACTACTTCAATGACTGAAATTCGAGAATGCGGAACATTCGCCGCCGCAGTCTATTTTAGATAAGCCTGCTGCTTGCGCCGTGTCGAGACCGAAATCGCCAAGATGTTGTCGGGCACGATAGGACGGTCGTTTAGAATGAAACGATCCACTGGCCAGTAGCGTGCCCCCTAGTGTCGTGAGTTGGAAATTCGTTTCATTAATTGGTTTTGCCGCCAGCGGTGACGAAGTGCTGCTTGAAGAGGCGTTCAGATTCTCGCAGGCCGTCCTCCGTCAGCACCACGGATTTTGCTTTGTTGACCGGATCGGCAATGAGCCCTCGTTCATGCAGTCGGTTGAGCGCATCCCAATCGAAGCTTTTCCAGGCCCGGCTATGGTCATGCAGGGTCAAATAGAGGAGCGCGAGGACAGCATCGTCAATCGCCGCAGTATTGATGTTCATGGCGTTCATCCTGATACCATCAACTGCCATCGCCAGCGTCTGCTGCTTCATCCTGTTCTGCCTTCCTTATTCACTCCGATCTACAACGCTCGGAGTAGCTCTGCGGTGGGCTTGATCAGCTTTGCCCTCGATGCGGGGTCAGTCCTAAGTCTCGAACGGCCGGTTGCCGATCATCACGACGTGGTGTGCGCCATGGACAGTAGCTCGTAGTTCCAGCATGTTCCGCGGACTTACAGCAAAACGCAGGACATCGCTTCCCGACACGAGCGTTCCAACCGGAGCGCTCGTACTATTGCGCGAAAGCTGCAGCAGATAGAGACCGGACGACGCGCTCTCTACGCGGTTCGCATCGCGTGACACCAGCACCATGACTGCATGCCCTTCTTCGTCCTTCGGGCAGGAAATCTCAGTGTCGAAACTGCCGCCATCGAAATGCACGGTGTAGAGGCCCAATCCACCGATCCGATGCCTGGCATCCTCCAATGCGCGAAGCGCTCCACTGCGTATCGTCACATCGTTGGTGAAAGTGGTGGCAGGCAGGGTGTAGCGAGGCTGCGGTTCTTTGAAAACACAGTCCGATGACTGGACGGATCCGACAGGGCCGTCAGATCGAACGACCGAAACGCCGAAAGACTGCTGGATGTTGACACCGGAAACGCAGGAGGAGACGTCGAGTTCTCCTATGAACGCCGGGACGAGGACGCCATGACCAAGGTAAGGATCGTCCCATCCGGCGCCAACGGCACCGGTTCGCTTGCGATGGTCGCGATAGCCGACGCGTTCCATATAAACGCCGTTGAAGACAGCCGATTGGCATGCATCAACCAGCACCGCTGGACGCGGCGAGTAAGCGTGCGTTATTTGCATGAAGACATTGCTATTCGAAGGGCGCGCATAGCGCGCCATGACGCGTATGCAGAATCCGCAAATGCCCCGATAGGGATACGCCCTCGCCGGTGACGCGGCATTAGTCCGCGCGCTGAGTCTGCGCTCGTTGTTGATTGACTTGAAGAACGTGGCATCGAACCATTGATCGATCTTGCGCTCATCGTCGCCATAGACGCGGTCATAGATGTTACGCACGTTGATGATGGTGCACTTGTCCGCGAAGCCGCCTCGTTCGTTGTAGTCGTCGTTGCGATCGACCCATTGCCCTCCGACAAGAACAGGGACGCCCGTGCGCAGCGCCTCGATATTGCTGAACGTGCACTGTTCCAGCACAGCCGCATAGATACCCACCCCGCAGCCGACAAAGTGAAGTCTGTCAAAGATGCAGCCTGCGAGCGTCGCGGACAGGGCGCCAAAAGCCATGAAGCAATCCACGCATGTCAGATTCTCGAGCCCTGCATCCATCGCCGTGTCGAATTGATCGAGCAAGCCGAAAGTGACTGGCTGCGACGCGTCCGCCATGCCGTAGCGATAGTTGCCCTTCACCACGGCGTTATGTCCATATAGTTTGACCCCCGGCCATACGCCTACGCAATAGGGCTGTCGCATGGGAGGCTCAGACGGGAGCCTCCCGCCTTTTCCCTGCTTAACCGTGCCATCGTCGTGACAAGGGATGGCCAGCGTTCCGCGCGCGGCTGCAAGGTAGAACGTGCCGTTATCAAGCACAACGCACTGAGTCCGGCCCGTCGATGCATAGAGCGATCCTGCGAATGCGACGGCGCGATTGATCGCGTCACCGTCATCCGTCGTGCCGTCACCGCATGCACCGAACCATCGGGCATGGATGTCGCCCTCGAATACGCGCTTCCAACGCTTTCCGCTCTTCGAAACCAGCACTGTGCCGCCGTTGTCCCGGCTCAAGACGTCGGTAGGATCGAGCCAATAATATGCAGCATCCAAATCGCGTTCGCCCGCAGCGTGCTGAAAAACGAGCAGTCTCGTAAGCGGTCCGCCGTAGTCACGCAAGCTGGCGTAGCCCTGAATCGGACCTTGCGCAAGCACAAATTCAGCGAGGTGTCGGATTTCGGTGTATGCGAGCGAAGACCTGGTGACTATCACCCTGTCGTCGGGCGACAAGTCGCTCACGGGCCGCATCGAGGTCGAACCGCTCTGCGTGTGCGACGGCTGCAGTCCCGACGCCTGCCGCTGCGCCGCTTGTGCAGATGCGCCAGACAGGCCGAAGCAGGCGGCCATGATTCTCCTCAAGGCTCCACGTCTGTTTTTGAGCGCGTCCCCCGCCAACCGCAACTTTTCCTGGAAGTCGGCCATACGTTCAGAAGGTGGGTGTGAGAGTCACGAAACCGGACCGAGCGACGCGTGCGCAAGAATCTGCTTCCTGAAGAGGCCGATATAGACGCCATAGTCGGCGATGATGCTCGCAATGATGGACGACCAGACCACCCATTCCACTGTGCCGAACTTCAAGAGCAGACACACCTTGAGCGGAATGGATACCGCGCTGAAGATCAATACGGCAAGCAACTGGGGGCGTAATTCGCTCATTCCATTCAGAAAGATGGTGAAAGCGTTTCCCATTGCTTCGACCACCGCCAGCATCCCCGCCGCGCACAGCAATGGGAAAGGTACAGCCAGGTGATTGCCCGTCCAAACCTTCAGAAGCCAGGGGGAAGCTGCCAGAATCAGCGCGCTTGTCAGCACCGCGATGGCGCCCGTGACGCCCATGGACACCTTCAGCGTGTGCCTGATGAACATCTTCTCACCGCGCGAGTGTGCGTCGGCATAGAGACCCCAGAGCGGCCCCGACAGCATGGCCATCCCGACGGTGATCGCCTGGAACAACCGCTGCGCAACGGCCAGTCTCGCCACTTCCTTCGCGCCGAGAATGTTTGAAACGATCAGCGGATCGCATGCGCTGCCGCATATCATGCCAAGTTGAAGAATCAGGAACATGCCGCTCGTCCGCAGTAGCAGCCTCGAGTCTTGCCACCCCGTTCCCAGCCATATGCCGCGATGAACGCGAAAAATCCGCTCCCGGCGAAGACGCCAAACGAGAATCAACGTCGTGCCGACCTGCATGCCATAGGTAGAAAGCACGAGATACGGCAACGGTGCGCGATAGCGGTTGCAGAGATAAAGAAGCGGTAGCGAGAAAAAGTATCCGATCGCAGCAGCGATATGTGGCTCCCATGCTCGCTGAAGACCATAAAAAACCTTTCTCACGCCGCTTAGTGGGATGTTCACGCAAAACAGTGTGATGAAAACCACCGTTGACTCCACCGCTTCTCTTGTGACGTCTGCCGATTCGATCTTGAGCAGCCTTTGGAAGTCCAGCAACCTCACGGCACCAACGAGCACAGCCCCAGCGGCTGCGCCGATCACCACGAGCAGCAGTACGCCGCGAGTCGCAATCGTCTGCAGTTTCTCTTGATCGCCGCTCGTTTTTGCGTCCGCAACCAGGTTGACGAGGCCATTCGCGACGCCAAGGTCAAGCACCGACAACATCACTGCGAGGCTTGATATTGTCATCCAGATGCCAAAGCGCTCTTGCCCGAGATACGGAAGCGTCAAAGAGACCGAGAGCAGCACTACCGCAAAGCCCATCGCGGCACTCACCGCATTGCATGCAGCGGAACGCGCGGCGCGCACATAGCGATCCCTGTCGCGCCCTTCCGAGGCTCCGATACCAAACGGCAAGCGACGAAAACAGAGCCGCAGGATGGAGACCGGTGCGCGCACGAAAAAATTATCTGCAAGCGGCATTGGAGCGTGTGATCCTCTGACGCTGCTCTTCCGCGAATGAGATGTCCTGGAAGGGGCAGCAACGGTTGAGCGTAAAATCGCGCTGACGAACTCAACTTCCTGCGACAGCCATTCTGCACGCGTGTGTTAAAGCAGAAATGCTTACGCTACCTGCCTGCTCATCAACGCGATATAGTTCTGCGCGACTCTGGAGATATGAAACCGATTGTTGAAACACTGCTTTGCCGAACATTGCATCGCAACCTTCTCGTCGTCCGGCAGCATTGCCCATTGCGTCAGAAGGCGGGTGATACCCTCTCGCGTATCGTCGTCCACGAACCCGGCTCCATCGGCAACGACCTCTTGCCAGATTCCGACCTTGTCGGTCAAGAGCACCGGCACGCCGCACGCTAGTGCTTCGGCCACCACCACGCCGAAGTTTTCCTGATGCGAGGGCAAAACCATGACGTCGGCAGCGCGCAGCAGGGACCACTTGTGCGCCCCCGTTACCATGCCAGGCCAGCTAACACGATCCGCGATGCCGAGCCGCACGGCCTCGCGACGCAATCTCGCCCCGAGTCCATGATCATCGGGGCCTGCGACGACGAGGCGATAGTCGGTGCTCAAGTTCTGGAGATCGTGAAACGACTGGATTAGCAAGTCGCAGCCCTTCTTCTCGTGAATTCGCCCGAGAAAAAGGATAATCTTGCCCGGCGTCTCTAGCGAATGCCGCTGCGCAACGTCCAACGTTTCCGTCGAAGGTGGGGGTGCCGTGCCAATCATCATCATCAGCTCCTTCGCCCTGTACAGCGGAAACGCCAAGCGGGCCAGTTCGCGCTCACTGTCGGTGGTGAAGAGAACCCCCTTCGCATTGCCGATGACATGACGCTCCACAAATATCCAATAGACTAGCTTCTTGGCATGTTTCAACGGGCGGCCGATGTTGAACCATGGATCGAGCATGCCGTGCGGCATCACGAAATATGGGATCTTTTTCGGAAGAAGCGAGAGAACGGCCGCCGCGCTGTGGAACTGCCATATGCCGTCTACGATAATTGCATCGTACTGGTTCGCATGCTGTGTCAGCCACCCAACAAGCCTGAAGTTGAGCGCGTATTTGCCAGCGTGGTGGCCTAGCCTCACAACCAGATCGAAAACATTGTCGTCCGATTTGTCAGCATCAATAGATGAGTCAAGACAGACAATGTCGATAGTGTGTCCGGAAAGCCGGAGCTCCATCGCGAGCCGTTTGAGCGCCTCAGCAGGACCACCATATCTTCGCTCGATTGACGAGATAATGTGAAGGGTTCTCAAGGCGGGATCTCCGGCTGACACTGACATTCATCATAACGCGCATGCGCGGTTCAACTCTTCAATTCTTCGCTTAACGTAGGGCGATCGACTTGCGTTCTCGCCGCCCTCATCTTCTCCCTGACTTTCAAAACGATGAAGTACTCATAGACCGACTGCAGCGTCGCATACACCAAGCCAGGGTGTCCGTCGAGGAAGCCGCGACGAACGAAGTAAAGAAGAACGAACTTGATCACCGGGCGGCATGGAAGCTGGTAGAACAGGCGCTTTTGATGATAGCGGCGAGTCTGGAAATCGGCCGCAAACAGCGCCTTGTAAAAGCTGAACTTGTTGCCGTTCGCCTTATTGCGAAGGAACTGATCTGCTTCCAGCGAACTGTAGGCGTTATGCCGTGAAAGCCAGTGCGATAGCCCCTTGCTGAAAGGGAAGTGATCGAGATAGCCGTCGAGCCGGCCAGTCTTGCCATCCACCACGGTGACGGGATTGACGAGCCGTTCATAGTGGATATGCTGGGGCCTGAAAAGCCGAACGAAGTACGGGGAAGCCTGCACGTGCCTGAGCCACCTGTCATTGAAGAAGTCGCGGCGTCTAATCTGAAACGCCACCGCATCGCCGGCGTTCGAGACCGCCGTTTCAATCTCCGGTACGAGCAATGGGGGAACGCGCTCGTCGGCATCCAGATACAGCACCCATTCGTGCTTGAATGGGATGTTTTTCAATCCCCAGTTCTGGTGAGTGGACCAGTCGTCGAATGGTCTGGAGATCACGTTCGCGCATACCGAGCGAGCGTACGCGACGGTCCCGTCTGTGCTGAGCGAATCAAATACGTGGATGTCGTCGGACCACCCGATGACGGTCTCAAGACAACCAGGCAAATCCTGTTCTTCATTCTTCGTCAGCACTAGTACAGACACTTTGCTCATTGGGCTCTCCGTGCTTGACTCTAAGAGAAATCTTCCTTGCTGGCATGCCGGCATACACAGTCCACTCATCCAGCAGACTCCGCGTTACCACTGATCGCGCGCCTACAACCGCTCCCGGCGCGATATGAATGCCAGGGCAAACGAAGACTTCAGCGCACACCCACGCGTCCGATCCCACAATAATCGGCTTTGCCGTTAGCTGAAACGTCGGATGGTTGTAGTCGTGACTTCCTGTACAGAGCTGCGCGCCCTGCGATATCGTGCAACGCTCACCTAACGTGATGCGTTCGATGGAATACAAGTTCACTCCATTGGCAACGCCTGTAAAGTCGCCGATCGAAAGATTCCATGGCGCCCAGATGCGCACACGCGGATAGACGTGAACACCTGCGCCTATAGTGGCCCCGAATAGTCGCAGAATCCAGCGACGCCACGCATGAAAGACACGCGGCGTCGGCACGAAGAAAACGATGTAGATGACGCCCCAAAGAACCCTCAGAAATCTGTTCGACAACGAAAATGAAGGTCCCTGTCTCGAATTCACGCCTTTCAGGATGATGCTGGGATGAACGCCTTCCCGGTTGATTGCATCTTTAGGCATAGACTCCTCTCTCAACGGACCATCGTAGCGTCCACACGGCTCAATACCCGCGGTTGGCGGAAAGCATCAAGCTTTTGGCGGCGTGCTGCCGGTAGCGTGCTGATTGACACATCGCATCCCCAGCAGCAGGAGCATCATAGTCGGATTCGCCCCACCTCCCGTCGGCAAGACTGACGTGGCAAGCAGTTGGACATTCGCGACACCGAAGAGGTTGAGGTTTTTGTCCACCACGCCATCGGCGGGGCAAGCACCCATGCGAGTCGAACCTGTCGGATGGAAGATGCCTTCTGCGTTATCGATGTTGGCCCAGATTTGCTGTGGCTCGATCGATTTCCATACGCCAAGCGAGGCGAATTTGCTCGTTCTCCAGGTTCTTTTAAATAGTTCCGATGTCTCGATTACGTTTTCTTTGTCTTCCGTGGACAACCTCCAGTTGATCTCAGCGAGTGGCAAGCCGAAGCGGTCGCAGCACGTATCGCTGAGAGTGATACGATTGTTGGGAGATGGAAGCTGCTCAACCACCGCATGGACAATCAGGCGCGAGTGGGCGGGAAACAGTAGACGTTTGTTCACGAGCCTCCACCACATGGCGCGCGCAAGCCAGGGGGTATTCGCAATCAAATCGAACATCACTCGTGGCGGCGGTGACTTACGACGCTGTACATTCCGGAATATCTCCCGTAGCACATCAAAGCCACCGGGTTTCTCAACCTCGAACCCGATGTGGCAGAAACCTGGCGGCAGATGCCGCCGCGCCTCCGCTTGTGGCGCTAGCTCGAAACGAATATTGCGCATTGAACCGGCGGCGCCGAATCGAAAGCCGACGATCTTGTTTAGCAAAGCGCTTTCGGAGGCGACGATTTCCGCTACTTCTGCGGAAATATGATCCGTGAAGTTATGACCGAGCGCAGACGTAAGGGCGGAGACGGCTCCATTGTTCTGACGGTCGATTAGCAATGCCAGACGGGTTGTTTCGATCGCGCCAGCGGCGACGATGAGCTTCCTCCCCGAAATAGCTAGCCTGTCACCATTTTGCGATACCGCTTCCAGTCGGACGCCTTCAGACTGAGTTTTGATTTTGACGACATGAGCATTCAACCAGACCTGAAGGTTGGCTGCCGCGGCGACGTCAGCGTCCAACAACGCCGCCACATTGCGCTTCCGGAATTCTGGCCACTTGGCGAGACGATTGACATGGGTCCCACCGAGTTCGAACGGAAAGGAGACGTCGGAATACGGGCCCGGTTCCAGGGAGAATAGCCGCTCGACGTCACCGATGAAAGGGGTTAGTTCATCGAGTGAGATCGGCCAGTGGGCATTGCAGAGATCAGAGTTTTGGAAGGGAATGAGGGCACCGCCCCATCGCATCGAGGTACCGCCCAGGCATCGGAAACGTCCGTGCGAGGCACCCTTGTAGAACATCCCCTGCTGGACGACTTCATTGAGCGGATGCGTGTCCTCTTCCTGGCGCAATCCGCCGGTTTCCAGGCAGATGACGGTTGCGCCTGTCTTCCGCGCCAGTAGTACGCTGATCGGTAGGCCGACGGTTCCCGCGCCGATGACTATGAAATCGGCTGCCCGCGAAATCGCGCCCTGCCCGCCCAGGTCATTTAGCATCGGCCGTTTCCTCCACGAGCCGGGCATATTGCTGCAGCCTGGCCAACTGCTTCGTGCTCACGATGATTGCGCCATTGGTATTGCGAAGTAGTGCCCGACGCAGAACCTCTGTCACGGACAGCGGCGACCCCTCCTTGCGGGACGCGGAGACATAACCATAAGTGATCTGGAAGGGCTTGCGGTAGCAGGTCAGTACGTCAGCCTCGCGACCGGTGAGACTGTCGTGGACCTGAATGAAACGGGTCAGTTCGGAGCCGGCAGCGAGGAACGGTTCGACCTTATCCGTAGTTAGCGCGAGGCCGAAAGTACGGACCGTTCCGTCGCGTAGGAGACTCTCGAGCCATTTCAACCATTCATCAGTATTGAGCAGGGAAAGTTCAGGCTCGTGCAGCGCGTAGATGTCGATAGAGTCACGCTTCAGACGACGCAAACTGCCCTCGAGTGTTCTCTTCGCTCGGGCGACTGAGAAATCCACCGTTGGACCGGAGATGGTCTTTATGAAGCGCCCTGTCGCCTTGCGAACAAAAACAGCGGCCCCGCTTTGCTCCTCGCCGCCGGGCGAATAGATACCGACTTTGGTGGTGACAGTGACCTCCGGTCGTGCTTTGAGAACGTGGCCAAGATCGCGCTCGGCCAAGCCAAATCCATAGTAGGGGGCCGTGTCGAAATGGGTGAACCCGGCGTCCACCGCAGAGAATAATAGTCGTCGCCTTGCTTTTTCGGAGCCACTGTTGAAAAGACTGGCGGTGCCGAATATGAATCGAGAAAGTACGATGGGAGTCCCGGTCAACTGAACGCTTTGCACGATTAGCTCCCGCTAAATGCTCGTCAAGACCGCGCCTTGAATTGAATGACGAGAATGTTCTACCGACGATCAGCGTTACCGCGGCGATAAGACGTCAGTTCCTTAGTAAGGTCTGTGCGTAGTCCGCCAGATTAACCGTGTCAGTATCCATGGCATGGTTGTACGAACTCTCCGTCAAGGCCGCTGTATACCGAGCACTGGATGGGTTAGCACAGCGTGCTCACGCGATCGCATGTGGCGAACTTGAATCTCGTCGACGTGAAAAGAATATAAGCGCCGCGCCCTGACGCCCCCGGTCAAGACGGAAATTGGCAAGAAGTTGTCGGCTTTCGCCCACCGCGAGTGGGAAGAGACCGGCACCAGGCCTCCTGCGCCCACACGACTAGCGATCATATGTCCTGGCTGGCGAAGCCCATCTAGGCGAGGCACGACAAGCATTTGTCCGACCGGGCAGTTGGATATCTGCGATCTTCGAATCAGGAAGGCGAACGCGCAGCTTTGACACAACGCGAATACGAATGCGACTGCGAGCAAGCCACGGAACGATAGCCTCCATCAGAGTCCGAACGCATGGGTCGTACATTCCCGTGCCCAACGCAGACTTGATCTTCTTATTCCCAAGATGTGGATTGCTCAATGAAAGTGCTGATAATCTCGCTCAACTATGCCCCAGAGGTGACAGGGGTGGGAAAATACTCCGCGGAGCTTGCGGAATGGCTCGCATTACAGGGGCACACGATACGCGTGATAACCGCGTCTCCATACTATCCTGAGTGGCGCATCAAGGCTGGCTATAACGCGTTGACGTACTCGACTGAGCAAATCAACAACGTTTCCGTCATACGCGTTCCCTTCTGGTGCCCCAAGCGCCCGTCGGGTCTGAAGCGCGTGCTACATCTGATGAGCTTCGCGGTTTTCGCGAGTCCGGCCGCCCTATGGCAGATCGCGTGGCGTCCACACGCCGTGTGGCTCGTAGAGCCACCTTTGTTCGCGTCTCCCGTCGCGTTGTTCGCCGCCCGCGTCGCCAGCGCCTCATGTTGGCTTCATGTACAGGACTACGAAGTCGACGCAGCGTTTCGACTGGGCATACTGAAAGGCCATGTCGCAAGAAAGCTGGCTTTGCGCGTGGAAAGATGGTTGATGTCACGCGCCGACGTCGTCTCGACACCCTCCGCAGCGATGACACGGCTCGCCGTGCAGAAGGGGGTCTCCTCGGAAAAAGCTTTCACCTTTCCCAACTGGGTCGATACTCAACACGCGCATCCAAACAGCACGGACAACCCCTATCGCGCACAGCTCACCATCGGCCACGGAGCGCTGGTCGTCCTCTACTCAGGCAATCTCGGACTCAAGCAAGGTCTGGAAATCATTGTCGACGCTGCAAAGCTTCTCACGTGGCGCGCGGACATCATGTTCCTGATTTGTGGCGCTGGACCAGCAAAAGATGTCCTGCTCGAAAAGGCCCGTGACGTACCGAACGTCAAGTTTCTCGGGCTGCAACCTAAAGAGCGGTTCAATGAATTGCTATCGCTTGCGGACATACACGTCCTTCCACAGCTTGCGGGCGCCGCGGATCTCGTCATGCCTTCGAAGCTTGGCCCAATGCTGTCGAGCAGCCGACCGGTAATTGCGACTGCAAATGAAGGTACCGAGTTATGGAGCGTCATCAACTCGGTCGGCGTCGCAGTCGAGCCCGGCTCTTTCACGGCATTGTCACACGCCATCCTTCGTCTCGCCGACGACCCGTCGCTTCGTGAGCGCCTTGGCACCCTCGGACGGCAATACGCCGCATCCAATTTCTCGAAAGAAACGATTCTTCTCCAGTTTGAGGCACGGCTTCGCAGCTCAGTTCTCGGCAAACGAGACCTCGGAGACCGCGCGACAACGTAGGCCCACTTAACAGTCTTCGGATCCGGTGCTAGCGAAAATGAGCGAGATCCAGCTTGCTTCGTAAGCCTCACAAGGTATCCTCAGGAGGCAGGGATGAATTCAGAAGGGCTTAGTGCTGACCTTCCCGTAGACTGGACGGATGAGGAGTCGGAGTTCTTTATGCGTGCAGTGGAGGCGATCGCAGTGGCCTACAAAGAACAGACCATCACGCTTGAAGAGGCCGGAGACCGGATTTGTATGGTTGCGGTCACGAGACTCGGTGAAGCCATGGGCATGAATGATTCAATTAGCCGGGACTAGATCTGAAGCGGCTTCGCCTTGCAGCGCTTTTCGTCCACCCAGACGTCAACACCTGGACTTTTGCCGGCCTTCCCTACTAATTCACCAAGGTATGCGGCCAGTTGAACGCGCCGTAGTTTCATTAAGTCAAAACTTAGCCCTGTCCGGCCGATAAAGGTCGAAAGTAATTGGTGGGATTTTTTTTCACGCGGTAAGTTATGGCGTGTAACGATATTTACATGGCACAACTTCTCATTATCTCGCCAGTTTATCTTCAAGGTCTACTATATGAAGAATACGCTTGAAGCAGGAATACCGATATATGGGAACCTCGCTGATTCTCATCAGGCGCAGACTCACGATATCGTTATACGAAACGGAAAGTCGATGCTTGTTATTACTATTTTCTTTCTGATTACCGGGGTTGCTGCCCATATTGCAGTGACGCCTCCGCTATTTTGAAGCGGACACCTTGCATCTCGACATTGAGGCAAGGCCGCTGCATTTTCCGCTGACAGTCGTTTTTATCGCGCGCCGCGACCTGGATGCCGGGCTTGCATCACCGCCCTTCGGCAACGTATTTTTCTCGCCTGAAACCTTGTCGATTAAAACGACAAGGATAAATCTGAAAACGCGAGAATCAAGTCCGACGACACATTGAAATCCTGTCTTCTTTCTGTGTGACGAATAGAAACCTGCCGAACTGGAGGCCGCATGACGCCAATCTTATCTGACGCGCTAGCACCACTTGATTGTCCGAGACAGGACATTCGGTCTGTTCAGTGTTCGACAATCGTGAAGCACGTGGCGATTATTTTGTATGACGGATTTTCGTTGCTGGACGCCGGTACGCTCGCCGAAGCTCTGCATGTCGCTAATGAATTACAATCTCAAAGTTCGAATCATTCCGTGACATATCGCGTGAACCTCATCTCGGCTGGCGGTGGAGGGGTTGCGTGCTCGTCATCGATGATGGTTTGGACAGAGCATTTTTCCACGCGCGATTTCGATCGTCTCGACAACCTCTTCATTCCCAGCGGAAGTGGTGTCGCGCACGCCTCCGTCGACGACAACCTCATTGATCTGTTGCGACTGGTTTGTGCAAGAGGCGTCCGTGTCACCGCGATCGGGAATGGGCACATGGTTTTGTCGGCTGCCGGCATGGCGCGGTGCGATTGGCCTTCGATGAAGCATGATATCCGTCTCCGATCGTTATCCGCGAGCGCTGCGGAGCATGATCGCGATCAGGCTTTGGTGACCTCGCTCGCACTGCTCAGGATGGATCTGGGAGCGGAGTTGGCGGCGCGCGTGGCGGACCGTCTCGGTTCGGATAGCGGGCGTACATTAGCCCCCGCGTTCGAAGAGATGGATGCAAAGACGCTCGCCGAGAAAGCACGTGCGTCGGCGCGTTGGATCGTCCAGAACTGCGCGAAGCCCATATCGGTGGGCGATGCGGCGCGCACGTCTTCGATGAGCGAGCGCAATTTCCTGCGTCTGTTCAAACGGGAGCTCGGTGTTACGCCTTCAAAGTACCTTCTTGGTGCGCGGCTCGATCTTACGTGCAAGCTGCTAGCCAACAGCGATCTTCCGGTGGACAAGATCGCTCGTAGAACCGGTCTTAGCAACGGAGAGAGACTGTCGAAGCTTTTCCGTAAAGAGCTCTCGATGTCGCCTACTGAGTTCCGGACGCAGAGTCGACGAAAGAGTTGACGTACGAACAGCAATCCAGGTGCGCAAGTGGGGAGTCACGTCAAGCGCACCGGTGAACCGCCCCGGGAATCGTGGAGGCTGGTTGGTTTAAGTTAATGCGAGTTCGGCGACCGTTGTTTCAAGTTGCCGATAGTAGTTCGTATATGAACGTCTCCCGTTTGAGCAAGCTCTCTTGTGCGTAGACGGACAGGATGGGTTACAGCTGTATATCAGCCTTGCTGCAGCTGGTTCTTCCGCTGCGGGCCACTATGGAATCCGCTGACCCGCACCTCATTTTTCTCACGAGCTCGGAGCTCCTGCAGCCATTCAGGTTTAGCGAATCACGGTCCGACCTGTGTTGCCATCACTCTCGATTCCCAACGCAACCTTCGACGCTCCACTTCAACAGGGTCAATTTCTTACGAGACGTTTCCCACTTCCGCTGGATGTATGCTCACGTATCCCTTCTCGAACGGACGATCATTGGCTAGTACCGCCCAGATCGTCCGCGCCATTCTGTTTGCCAGTGCGACAATCACCACGTTCGGATGCCGCCGCTTTTTCAGCTGCTCGACCCACGCGCCTGGTTCTTTCGCATTTATCAACACACTGCGTGCACCGTGGATTAGCAGCGTTCGCAAATATGTGTCGCCGCGCGTCTTGTTTCGGATGTTGAATGCCTTCACGAATTCTCCTGGCATCAACTTGACTTGATGGCCCATCTTCACCAGTGTCCGCGCCCAGTGGTGCGCACCACCGCACGCTTCCGTGCCGATAAGGCAAGGCAACCGGTTCGCAAAATGTTCGAGTAACGCCGCACGTTTGATTGGTTTGTTCACGATCTCGCCCGTGTCCTCGTCCACGTAGTGCACCTGAAAGACCGTCTTTGCAATATCGATTCCAACTGGCGTCAGCTTCATCTCGGCCTCTCCGGTTTGCCTTTGAACATCCACATAATCTTGCACCATGAGCATGCCCATGCCATAGGTCCGTGAAAGTCGACCTTGGTTACCTGCGAAATTCCTACCATTTCCTCAAGGGGGGGGCGCCCATACGATTTTTCTCAAAAGTGGGCGCCTCCACCAAATCCGGGGCGGTTCAGTTTAGAGCGGTGCTCCGAAAATGCGGACTTTCTGTATGTCGATACCTATCGCCCCATCCGCAGTAGTGTTTTTATCCATATCGTTAAGTTCCGATATATGATTCGTTCTGTAGCGATGCATGTCGCGCACGCCATGCGGCGTGCCGGTTGCCGAATCACCTGAAAACCATCCACATGACGCCCGATTTCGACGCGATCCACAAAGCGCTGGCCAACCCGGTCCGCCGGGAGATTCTCGGCTGGCTGCGTGAGCCGTACGCGCATTTTGCCGATCAGGAGTTGCCGCTCGACCACGGCGTGTGCGCGGGCAAGATCGACTCGCGCTGTGGTCTGTCGCAGTCCACCGTGTCGGCGCACCTGGCCGCGTTGCAGCGCGCGGGGCTCGTCACGTCGAAACGGGTTGGTCAATGGGTGTTTTTCAAACGCAACGAGCCCGTCATTCAGGCGTTCCTCGAATACATGAACGCGAAGCTCTGAGCGCCGCATTCGCATCGCCGCGCTTCCTTTTTCACGCAGTTTTTTGAGGCTCGGGCCTTGCCCGCCGCCAAAGGTGAACTCTTATGCCGACTCTTTTCGATCCGCTGCAAATTGGCGATATCACGCTGCCGAACCGCATCATCATGGCGCCGCTCACGCGTCAGCGCGCCGAGGAAATCCGCGTGCCGAACGCGTTGATGGCGCGCTACTACGCCGAGCGCGCGAGCGCCGGTCTGATCCTCAGCGAAGCGACATCGGTCACGCCGCAAGGCGTCGGCTACGCCGAAACGCCGGGCATCTGGTCGCAGGAGCAGGTCGAAGGCTGGAAGCTCGTCACGCAGGCCGTGCACGACGCGGGCGGCAAAATCTTCCTGCAGCTCTGGCACGTCGGCCGTATTTCGGATCCGGTGTTCCTGAACGGCGAGCTGCCGGTCGCGCCGAGCGCGATCGCGGCGGGTGGTCACGTGAGCCTCGTGCGTCCCGAGCGTCCGTTCGTGACGCCGCGCGCGCTCGAGCTCGATGAAATCGCCGGTGTCGTCGAAGCGTTCCGCAAGGGCGCGGAAAACGCCAAGGCCGCGGGCTTCGATGGCGTCGAAGTGCACGGCGCGAACGGCTATCTGCTCGACCAGTTCCTGCAGGACAGCACCAACAAGCGTACCGATGCCTACGGCGGCCCGATCGAAAACCGCGCGCGTCTGCTGCTCGAAGTCACCGACGCGTGCATCAGCGTGTGGGGCGCAAACCGCGTCGGCGTGCATCTCGCGCCGCGCCGCGACGCGCACACGATGGGCGATTCCGATCCGGCCGCAACGTTCGGCTATGTCGCGCGCGAACTCGGCAAGCGCAAGATCGCGTTTATCGCGGCACGTGAAGCGCTCGGCGACGACCGCCTCGGCCCGCAGTTGAAGGAAGCGTTCGGCGGCCCGTATATCGCGAACGAGAAGTTCACCAGGGAAAGCGCGCAGCAGGTGCTCGACGCCGGTGAAGCGGATGCGGTGGCCTGGGGTCAGCTGTTCATCGCGAATCCGGATCTGGTGCGCCGCTTCGCTGAAGATGCGCCGCTGAACAAGCCGGTCCCGGCGACGTACTATGCGCGCGGCGAAGTCGGCTACACCGATTATCCGGCGCTCGAAACGGTGTAATCGGTAGCGACAGCGGGCTCATGTCCGCTGTATGAAATGACAAAGCGGCGGGCGTAACTGAATTCCAGTCACGCCCGCCGCTTTTTGTGCGCTAGACAAGCTCGCGCCGCATAAACACCCGCTTCGATTCATCGAGTCCGCGCGCGATATGCGCGTCGCGCCGAGCGAGCAACGCCGCGTCGAGCTCCGACGTGTCGAGATCGCGAAATCCGAGCCGCCGGTAATACGGCGCATTCCACGGCACGTCGCGATACGTCGACAGCACCAGCTGTGTCACTTGTCGCGCGCGCGCGATTCGCGCGACCTCTTCGATCAACGCCGCGCCGATGCGCCTGCCCGCGTGCGAGCTCAGCACATCGAGTTCCTGAACGTAGATGCGCGTCGGCTGCGGCTCGAACATCACGAAGCCCGCGCAGATCGTCTGCTGGTCGAGCGCGACGATGATCTCGCGCGCCTCGATCTTGCGCTCGACGACCTCGCGCGCCATGGGCGGCGCGTCGGCAATCCCGGTCATGCCGACGCTGACGAAACGCATGCCCGCTTCGAATTCGATGGCACGAATCGTTTCGGCATCGTGCAAAGCGGCAAATCGGAAGGTGATGGCGGAATCGTGCGACATGGCGTTGCGTCCGATGAAGACCGCCCGAGTTTGACATCGGCACCGCGACATCGACAAGCGGCATATGGCATAAACTCGCGCAAGCGCCCTGCACGCCCGCTCGCGGGACTACACTCGTCACATCCGAACGCCACCCGAGGCCATGCCAAGATGAACCTGATGAACGTGCTGCAGATCGCGCTGCACCTCGACCAGCACCTGAGCGCGCTGATCGTGCAGTTCGGCACGGCAATCTACGCACTGCTGTTTGTCGTCGTGTTCGTCGAATACGGTTTTCTGCCGCTGTTCTTTCTGCCCGGCGATCCGCTGATCTTCATCTGCGGCGCGCTCGCGGCCACCGGCGCGTTGAACGTGTGGATCATCGCGCCCGTGCTGTTCGTCGCGACGGTGGCCGGCAGCAGCGTCGGGTACGCGATCGGCCATGCGGTCGGCGACAAGGTCTATACCCGCAACTACTACTGGCTCAATCGCGATGCGCTGCGCCGCGCCCACGTGTTCAGCGAGACGCGCGGCCGCCTGACCTTCCTGCTGTCGCCGTACATCGCCGTGGTGCGCACGTTCGCACCGTTCGCCGCGGGCGTGTCGCGCATGACGTTCTCGCGCTTCGTCACGTTCGTCACCGCGGGCGCGGCGCTGTGGGTCGTCTCGCTGATCGCGGGCGGCTATCTGTTCGGCAATGTGCCGGTGGTGCGCGAGCATCTGAGTTCGCTGGTGTTGCTAGGCCTCGCGCTCGGCGGTGCGATGCTCGTCGGCGGAGCGGTATGGCGCTTTTTCAACCGGCGCGTGCGGGCGCGCTGAGGCCATCGCGGCGACGTCCCGGCGTACAGCCTCCCGCCACCTCGAAACTTGACCCGGGCGAGATACGAAGGTAACCTTATCAGGAAACCTTCACATCATGTCATCGCACGAGTTCACCGCATGACCCAATCCCCTCCCGCAGTTACGCCGGAAGAACTTCATACGCTCGCCGAAGATCTGCGCGTGCTGACGGGCAAGCTGCGCCGGCGTCTGCGCGAAGAGTCGCATGTCGGGGACTTCACGCCGTCGCAGGTGCAGGTGCTGAACTTGCTGGAACGCGAAGGCCCGGCCACCGTCACCTCGCTCGCGCGTGCGCACGGCATGCGGCCGCAGTCGATGGGAGAAACGCTCGCGGTACTGAAAGCCGCGGGGCTCGTCAGCGGCACGCCCGATCCTAACGATGGACGGCAGACGGTTCTGTCGCTGACACCCTCCTTTCGCAAGAAGGTGAAGGCAAGCCGCGCGGCACGCGAAGACTGGCTGTACCGCACGATTCAAACGCGTTTCACGGCAGCCGAACAGCAACAACTCGCGACGGGCGTCGATCTGCTGAAACGCCTCGTCGATTTGTAACTCGCAATTCGCGCACACGCGTCTCGCCACTCGCAGGAGCACTTCATGGCACTCACTACTCTCGACGCCAAAACCGCACTGGTCGTCGTCGACCTGCAGCGCGGCATCGTCGCGCTGCCCACCGCCCCCCATCCGGCCAGCGAAATCGTCGAACGCTCGGTTACGCTGCTCGATGCGTTCCGCCGCCACGGCCTGCCCGTCGTGCTCGTGAACGTCACCGCCGGCGCACCGGGCCGCACCGACCAGGGTCGCCACTCCGCCGACTTCCCGCCCGGCTTCGCCGACCTTCTGCCCGAACTGAAGCAGCAGCCGTCGGACCATCTGGTCACGAAGCGCACGTGGGGCGCCTTCACGAACACGGACCTGGCCGCGTATCTGCAACAGCAAGGCGTCACGCAAGTGGTGCTCGTCGGTGTCGCGACCAGCATCGGCGTCGAATCGACCGCGCGCTTCGCGAGCGAGGCGGGCCTGAACGTCACGCTCGTCGTCGACGCGATGACCGATCTGAACGCCGACGCGCACACCAACAGCATCACGCGCATCTTCCCGCGCCTCGGCGAAACCGGCACGACGCGGGAAGTGCTCGATCTGCTCGAACGTTCGCGCGCTGAAAGCCCGAATTGAAGCGGGCCGCTACCCGCATGCGGCCCACCCCGCGTTGAGGAAACCCCTGCCGTGAGCACCACGTTCCGTTCGCTGCGCATATTCAACTATCGTGTCTGGGCGAGCGGCGCGATCGTCTCGAACATCGGCACATGGATGCAGCGCACGGCGCAGGACTGGCTCGTGCTCACCGAGCTTACGCATCACAACGCGACGGCGGTGGGCATCGTGATGTCGCTGCAGTTCGGACCGCAGATGCTGTTGCTGCCGCTCACCGGCTACGCGGCCGATCACTTCGACCGCCGCAAGCTGCTGTTCGCGACCCAGGCCGCAATGGGTACGCTGGCGCTCGCGCTCGGTCTGCTCACGGTCACGGGGCTCGTGCAGCTATGGCAGGTCTACGTATTCGCGGGCCTGCTCGGCTGCGTGACCGCGTTCGATTCCCCCGCACGCCAAACCTTCGTATCCGACCTCGTCGGCGAACGCGATCTCGCGAATGCCGTCGCGCTGAACTCCACGTCGTTCAACGCCGCGCGCATGCTCGGGCCAGCGGTCGCGGGTCTGTTGATCGCGTCGGTGGGCAGTGGCTGGGTGTTTCTGATCAACGCGCTTTCGTTCGTCGCCGTGCTCGGTGCACTGCGCATGCTGCGGCTGGACCAGTTACATATCAAGCCGCGCAATGTGCGCTCGCGCGGCAGCTTCGTCGAAGGCTTCAAATATGTCTGGACACGCCCCGATCTGAAGGCGGCGCTCCTGATGCTGTTCCTGATTGGCACCTTCGGCCTGAACTTCCCGATCTTCATCTCGACGATGTCCGTCACCGCGTTCCGTGCGGGCGCGGGCGAGTACGGCGTGCTCAGCTCGACGATGGCGATTGGCTCGGTCACCGGCGCTCTGCTCGCCGCGCGCCGCGCGCGGCCCACCATGGGGCTGCTGCTCGGCGCCGGCGCGATGTTCGGCGTCGGCTGCACGGCGGCTGCGCTGATGCCGAACTACGTGCTGTTCGGCATCGTGCTGATCGCGATCGGCGTGTCGACGCAGACCTTCACCACCTCGACCAATAGCCTCGTGCAACTGACCACCGAACCGGCCATGCGCGGCCGCGTGATCGCGATCCTGCTCGCGATCGCGCTCGGCGGCACACCGCTCGGCGCGCCGGTGGTCGGCTGGGTCGCCGACCGTTTCGGGCCGCGCTGGGCGCTCGGCGTCGGCGCTGCATCGGGCTTCGGCGCCGCGCTCGTCGGACTGGTCTATCTGATGCGATACCGGCAACTGCGTTTCTATCGCGAAGGCTGGCGCCTGCGTTACAGCATCGAAGATCCGCGGCCCGTCACGGCCACCGCGGTCATTCCCGACTCCGTAACGACGGTTCAGCGTAGCGAGTTGGACGAGGCGGAAGAGGATACGGCTCCGAGCGTGTAAAAGCGCAAGCGTGTGAGCACCGGATCCAGGCAGGCGCAGCTCAGAGTCCGCCCACGCCGCGCGTCGCCAGTGCACACGGTCCGTGCGTCAGCTGCTCCCCGAGAAACTCGATGCACACCTGAATCCGCGCCGACGACGACAAACGCTCGGCCGTCACCGCGCACACTCCCGTATCCCTCCTTCGCCCACTGCACGACGATGTCGCTCAGATTCGACGCGACCGTGCCCGTCACCTTCACGCTCCTTTCGCCATGCCGCCCGCTCAGGCGCCAGACCCCGAAGCGGTCGGCGCGGCCGCGAAACAGTGGGGCAAGGGGCAGTCGTTTGAAGCCGGTTTGAATGCAATGCCCGGCGCACTCAGGCCGTGGTTAACCCGAAGTGCGCCGCGCCAGCTCGTGACACACGTCGATCCGTCCCGTTGTGCCGCACCGCGGCAACGAGACCAGGAAAATCCTGGCTTGCGCGGCGCCCGTTTAAGGGCGCCAATGATTCAGCCGTAGAAGCTGACAAAAACATTTCCCATTCAGGAGGCGTCATGCAAACGAACGCATCGGCAAGCAGCGGGCATAGCTCGCAGGCGCGCAAGGCTACCGCCAGCGGCTGGATCGGCTCGGCACTCGAGTACTACGATTTCTTCATCTATGCGCAGGCCGCCGCCCTGATCTTTCCTCAGCTGTTCTTCCCTTCCGGTAATCCCAAGATCGCGATCGTCGCATCGCTCGCAACCTACGGCGTCGGCTACGTCGCGCGGCCGATCGGCGCGGTCGTGCTCGGGCACTGGGGCGATACACACGGGCGCAAGAACGTACTGCTCGTCTGCATGTTCCTGATGGGTCTGTCGACGATGGCGGTCGGTCTGCTGCCGACCTATCAGCACGTCGGCTTTCTCGCGCCGGTGCTGCTCGTCGTGCTGCGACTGATCCAGGGCTTCGCGGTCGCCGGTGAAATCTCGGGCGCCAGTTCGATGATCCTCGAACACGCGCCATTCGGGCGACGCGGCTTTTACGCGAGCTTCACGCTGCAAGGCGTGCAGGCCGGCCAGATTCTGGCCGCCGCGGTCTTCCTGCCGCTCGCCTATTTCATGAACGACGCCTCGTTCAATGCGTGGGGCTGGCGCATTCCGTTCCTGCTCAGCGCGGTCGTTCTGATCGCCGGGTACATCATCCGCCGTGAAGTCCACGAAACGCCCGCGTTCGAGAAGGAGGACGCGAGCGGCGGCGTGCCGCGCTCGCCGATCGTCGAAGCGTTCAAGTACAACTGGGACGACATGCTGCGCGTCGTGCTGTGCTCGCTGATGAACGTGATCCCGGTCGTCGCGACGATCTTCGGCGCGGCGTACGCGGTGCAGCCATCGTACGGCATCGGCTTTTCGAAGAGCCTGTATCTGTGGATTCCGGTGATCGGCAACATCGTCGCGGTGCTGGTGATTCCGTACGTGGGCAATCTGTCCGACCGGATCGGGCGGCGTCTGCCGATCATCGTCGGCTCGCTCGGCGCAGGACTGCTGTCTTTCGCGTATCTGTACGCAATCAGCATCCACAACGTGCCGCTCGCGATGGTGATGTCGATTCTGATGTGGGGCGTCATCTATCAAGGCTACAACGCGATCTTCCCGAGCTTCTACCCGGAACTGTTCCCGACCCGTTCGCGCGTCTCCGCGATGGCGATCGGCCAGAACATCGGCACGACGATCACCGCGCTGCTGCCGGCGCTGTTCGCCTACGTCGCGCCGCCGGGATCGCACAACGTGCCGCTGACGATCGGCGCGATCACGTTCGCCATCACGATCGTCTGCGCGATCGCCGCATGGAGCGCGCGTGAGAACTTCCGTGTGCGGCTTGGCGACCTGGGCGAAAAGAACGTCGTGCCGCTCGACAAGCTCAGCTACGACGCAATGCGCGCGCAGAGCATGGCCGACGCGAAAAAGGCCGCTGCTTGAGCCCGCTTGCCCTCTAACGCGTCTTGATCAGGACTTTCAGGGAACCCGCTCATGAACCGCACCCGGATCGCCGTCGCCGGCGCGGGGTACATCGGCCGCGCCCATCTGGGCGGTCGCGCAGCAAAGCGACGCGTGCACGCTGTCGGCGATCGTCGACCCGTCGCCCGCGGCCGAGGCGCTCGCGGCCGAGGCGGGCGTGCCGCTCTGGTCAAAGGACAGATTTGCGGCTTCGGCGTGGACAGCTATCTGCTCGGGCTGCGCGCGGCGGTATCGGCGGCGGGCTAGCCACGGGAACGCGCCGCGCGGCGCTGGCCTCGCACGGCTAGCGCCATGTTTCGGTCAACTCGTTGGCCAGCACTATCTTCTGGCGCACCGCCTCGACGAAGGCCGCGTCGATGCCCGCCTGCGCCTTCAGGAATTTAAGCGCGGCGGAATGCACGGCGCGCAACGCGCCGCCGTCGATGCCCGTCATACGCGCTGCGCCGCGGCGCGTTTCCTCGACCAGATCGCGCGCGCTCGTGAAGTCGGGCGACAAGCCGCATTGCGCGTCGAACGCGGCGCGCAGACCGGCCGCGTAGTCGCGCGACTCGCCGAGCCGCTCCATATCGATCAGCAAATCGACGCCCTCGCCCATGCGCAGCGCACAGAGGATCCACAACGCAATGAACGCGCGATACGCGTTGTCGCTGTCCACCGTGCGCGCGAATTGCTCGCAGGCGACGGCATACGCGTCATCGGGCATCGACGGTAGCGGCGGCAGGCGTACGCCGCACACGCCGATCGCTTCGCGCACCAGCGGGTCCATCTGATTCAGACCGAGCACGCGAAACGGCGCGGCGACAAAGAATGCATTGCTCCACTGCTGCCGCAGCATCCAACCCGATGCGAACTGCGATGCGGGATTGCGCAGCACGCCCACGTGCAGCGCCTCGGCAAACGCGCGCTTCAGCCACGGCAGACGACCGCCCGTGCGGCAAAACTTGAAGACGGGCACGCGGCCCTGCTCGATCGTGTGCTCGCTCAGCGCACGCAGATAGGCCTGCAGTGACGTGAATGTCGCATCGGGATCGCGCGTAAAGCGATCGATGCTGAAGCGCCGGTCGTAACCCGCCACGCCGCGCGCGTCTTCGCGCAGAAACGGGCGATATTCGTCGAAGTATGGTGCGGCGAGCGGCGGGTGCCCCGAGGTCAAGGTCGGCCGCGAGGCGGGCACGTCGGCGGGATTGAGATCGGCGAGCACATTGCTGAGCGGCTCGTAAAAACCGGCCGCGCGCTCGTGTTCGCGCAGCCGCGACCACACCCACGTGCCCGCGCTGCGCCAGCCCGTGTGCAGAAAAACCGCCTGTTTCAGCGGAGTATTGGGCGTGGCGTCGTACGCGGACGACTCATGAGGCAACGGCATGGGACTTCTCTTCCAATGGTTGGATCAATAGACTGGAAGCGCCACTTTACCCTGTGATCGATCCGGACGCATTATGCTGCGAGATTCCCCGCTCCCGCCATTGCACCCAGCTCGCACCCATGAACGATTCGGCCGATATTCGCTTCCTGCTCACGCTGCGCGCGAGCGGCAGCCTGATCGCCGCCGCGCGCCGACTCGCGCTGTCGCCGTCGGCGGTCACGCAGCGCCTGCAGCAACTCGAAAAGAAGCTCGGCATGCAGCTCGTGAACCGCAGCGCGCGCCGCCTGCAATTCACCGACGAAGGCCTGCTGCTGTGCGAGCGCGGCGCCGAACTGATCGAGCAGTTCGACGCGTTGTTCGACGATCTGCAAACGCGCCGCGGCGGCCCCGTCGGCACGCTGAAGATCAATGCGCCGCTCGGTTTCGGACGACGCCATCTGGCGCCGCTGATCGGCGAGTTCCAGCAGCAGAACCCCGACATCGACGTCGCGCTGACGCTGTCCGACCGGCCCTTGACCGAAACGCTCGATCGCTTCGATATCGTCGTGCATATCGGCGAGCTGCCGCCGTCGAACCTGGTCGGCTATACGATCGCGCCGAACGCGCGCTTCGTCTGCGCGGCGCCCGCGCTCGTCAAGCGAATCGGCCAGCCCGAATCGCCGGATGCGTTGAGCCGGCTGCCATGCATCGTGCTGCGCGAAAACAATGAGGACGTGTCACTGTGGCAGTTCAGCAAGGGCCGCACGCGCCGCGGCGTGCGCGTGTCCGCGCATCTGAGTTGCAACGACGGTGACGTGATCCGCCAATGGGCCTGCGAGGGACGCGGCGTGATTCTGCGCTCCGAATGGGACGTCGCCGAGGATCTTGCGAAGGGCAAACTCGTGCGTCTGCTGCCGGGCTGGAAAGCGCCAGACGCGAACGTGATCGCGCTCACGCATCAGCGGGCGGGACTGCCCGCGCGCACGCGCCATTTCATGCAGTATCTGCAAGGCCGCTTCAGGCCGTTGCCACCGTGGCGGCGGTGATTCAGTCCATCTGAATCTAACAGTCAACCTATCTGAACGCTGAAGTACTATCGAAAACCTATAATTGACTCATCCTCAACAGCCGGCCCCATGCAATCATGACTGCCGCCGCCCATTCCACCGACACCCCCGCCTACCCCGACGCGGTCCTGTTCGACCTGCTAACCGCCCTGCTCGACTCGTGGACCTCATGGAACCGTGCGGCAGGCTCCGACAAAGCGGGCCGCGCATGGCGTGCCGCCTATCTGCGTCTGACATACGGCTGCGGCCGCTACGTTCCCTACGAACAACTGGTGCGCGAGGCCGCCGCGCAAGTCGGTTTGTCCGAATCGGCCGCGAACGCGCTCCAGGCGAACTGGCTGAACCTGACGCCGTGGCCCGGCGCGCTCGGTGCGTTGCGCGCGCTCGCGCCGCACTGCAAGCTCGCGGTCGTCACCAATTGCTCGACGCGGCTCGGCTCGCAGGCGGCCGCGCTCTTGCCCGTGCGCTGGGACGCGATCGTGACCGCCGAGGAAGCCGGCGTCTACAAGCCGGACCCGCAACCGTACCGCCTCGCGCTCGACAAGCTCGGCGTCGCGCCGCGCCGCGCCGCGTTCGTCGCCGGCTCGAGCTACGACATGTTCGGCACCGCGGCCGTCGGCTTGCGGACCTACTGGCACAACCACGTCGGCCTGCCGCTCGTCACGGGAGCGCAGGCGCCCGAGGTCGAAGCGGCATCGCTCGATGGGCTGGTGCCGTGGCTCGCAGGCTTTGGCCGCGATCGCCGTCACTGAATCTCCAACCTCACCCCGCTCCTCAGGTGCAAACATGAAACTCGAACAGATCGAAACCCCGGCCGCGCTGATCGACGTCGCGCGGATGCAGAAGAACATCGCGCGGATGCAGGGGCAGATGAATGCGCTCGGCGTCGCGTTCCGGCCACACGTGAAGACCACCAAGTGCATCGACGTCGTGCGCGCGCAGATCGCCGCCGGTGCGCGCGGCATTACGGTGTCGACGCTGAAGGAAGCGGAAGCGTTCTTCGCGGCCGGCGTCAACGACATCCTGTACGCCGTCAGCATGGTTCCGTCGAAGCTGCCGCGCGCGCTCGCGCTGCGCCGCCAGGGCTGCGAACTGAAGCTCGTGGTCGACAATCCGACCGCCGCCACGGCGATCGCCGCGTTCGGCGACCAGCACGGCGAAACGTTCGAGGTCTGGATTGAGGTCGATACGGACGGACATCGCTCGGGCATCCAGCCCGAACAGCAGACGCTGCTCGACGTCGGGCGGATTCTGCACGAGAACGGCGTGAAGGTCGGCGGCGTGATGACCCATGCGGGTTCGAGCTACGAGTTGAATACGCCTGAGGCGCTCGCCGCGCTCGCGGAGCAGGAGCGCGCGGGCTGCGTGCGCGCCGCCGAACGGTTGCGCGAGGCGGGCATCGCGTGTCCGGCCGTCAGCGTGGGTTCGACGCCGACCGCGCTCGCCGCGCGGCATCTCGAAGGCGTCACCGAGGTGCGGGCCGGGGTCTACGTGCTGTTCGATCTGGTCATGCACAACGTGGGCGTTTGCACGCTCGACGACATCGCGCTTAGCGTACTCACGACCGTGATCGGTCATCAGGAAGACAAAGGCTGGGCGATTCTCGACGCGGGCTGGATGGCGTTAAGCCGTGATCGCGGTACGTCGCGGCAGTCGCACGATTTCGGCTATGGGCAGCCGTGTTTGCTCAATGGCACGTTGCTGCCGGACTATGTCGTGAGCGGCGCCAATCAGGAGCATGGGATTCTTGCGGCGGTTCCAGCCGATGCGCGAGCCGATGCACAGATCGACGACATCGCGCAGCGCTTTCCGATCGGTATGAAACTGCGCATCCTGCCGAACCACGCTTGTGCGACCGGCGCGCAGTTCCCCGAGTATCACGCGGTTGCGCCGGACGGCAGCAGCGTCGAATGGCAGCGGTTTTACGGCTGGTAGGTCGGCGGCTTCAAAACATGCCCGGCGCACTCGGCACACTCAAGGAGAACCAACGCCTTCTGCCAGAATCATCCATCGCCTATAGACGGACCGTGAATCCCGCCGTTAGCGTGGAGTCTCCACAGGAATACAGAGGATTCTTGCATGTCCGAGTTGAATGAACCAGACGGCGTTCGCGTCGTGCTGAGCGCCCCGCAACTGGCGGCGGTGCTGACCCGCCAATCGATCAGTCAGACCGAAATGCTTTCTAACCGGCTATGGGGCGGGTTGCAACTCGTCGGCGGTTTGCTGGAAATGGTCGGTGCTGGGGCATTGTGTGTCATGCCGGAACCGACCATGGCGAGCAAGGCCGGGTGTATTGTGTTCGGCGCACATGGGTCTGATACGGCATCGGCGGGTTTGCGTCAAATCTGGACGGCCCGGGATACGGCCACGCTGACACAGTTGGGCACGACGAAGCTGGCCGAGACAATGAGGGCGGGTCCTGACGCGGTGAACAACATCGGCCTCTTTCTTGATCTAGCAGTCTCGGTGGGCGTGGCCGGATCGATCAAGGCGGTACGGGCGTCCGAGATCACGATGGGCCGGTTCAGGCTGATGCAGCATGAAGCAAAGCCTGGCAGCCGCTTTGGCGGGCATACATTCGAAAAGCATGTGGCGCGGACTGAAGCACAGTTGCGTGAGCGACTGGCGCGCGAACCAAAGCGCCGGGTTGTTTCATCGTTCACTGATCTACAAACGGCAGAGTGGGCGATTTCCAAGGTCATGCAGGACAACACGGCCCGGATAACGACGTGGGCGCAATCTCATACCGGTTCCATACGACTGGAACTGATGGGCGATGCAGGTAGGCAGGTAGGGTACGGGGTCATTCGCAAGACGGGGGAGACGGTGAATCTGCGCAAGGTTCACATGTTCTTGATCCGGAAGGAATATAACGGCATGCCATACTACGTCCTGACCGCCTACCTGATGCCATGAGCTTACTGTGAAAGACGAATCACCTTACCCGAATCTGGATTTTCTGATTCATGGCTATTTCAATGAAGATTTCGATTTATGGGGCAACAACGTACAGGAAATTGTCACGTGCTTCAAAAAAGAGAGCGACAAGAGCCTTCATAAGTTAGTCGTGGATGAAATCGATCGTTTTGAAAGCGACCATTCCGCCAACCTGGACGGATATTTTGAGGAAATCTATGGCCTCTACGTTGATCCCGAACCGTGGGGTCACACGACCGCCTCATTTCTCGACGAAGTGAAGCGTCTCCTGAGAGAGTAGTTAGCCCCAAACCTGCCGCGAAACGTCGGTCACTCATCCTCTTCCGACAACCCCGCCAACAGATCGTCGACCGCGCGATACACGCGCTCGACGATCTCCGGTCCCACCTTGCGCTCGAGCTCGCGATAGTGCGCCTCGAGATCCTTCGAAATCACCCGCACCAGTTCGACGCTCGTATCGGTCAGCGACACGAGCACGCGCCGCTGATCCTCCGCGAAACGTTCTTTCGTCACGAGTTCCATGCTCTCCATGCGCGCGAGCACGCCGGCCATGCTCGGGCTCGAAATCGTGCAGATGTCGGAGATGTGGCGCGGCTCCATCGGGCCGTGCTCGTTGAGCGCGCGAATCACGCGCCATTGCTGCTCGGTGAGTCCATGCGCGGTGATCAACGGACGAAAATGCTCCATCATTTTTTCGCGGGCGCGTAACAACAGCATCGGCAAATTGCGGTGCAAAACTCGGGTGGACGCAGCGGACATGGTGGCAAGGAATCAGAAAAAAACAGCTGTCGAAGCTTACGGGAAAACCCGCGATCAAGCGGCAGCCTATTGACCGTCAATGATATCAAGCGGGATACTACTAACATCTTAGTGTTTTCGCAAAACTTTCGCCACGAGACTGCGCATTTATGTTTGCCCTTGCCGATCATCTGCTGCATCCCGAAGGCGACGCGCTGCCTCGCGACGTGGACGCGCACACCGCGGCCGCGTTGCTGGCACGCGGCGTTGCGTGTCGCGCGCCGGTCGGCGGCGCCGTGTACGGCACCCTGCTGAACGATCGCGCCGCCTTGAACGCGCTGGGCGACGCAGTGCATGCGGCACCGTACAAGGCACCGCCGAAAGCGCCGATTCTGTATCTGAAGCCGCGCAACACGCTGGCCGGGCATCGGGCGCGCGTGGTCGTGCCGGATAACACGCTCGGCGTCGAGGTCGGTGCGTCACTCGGCATCGTGATTGGCCGTACCGCGACGCGCGTCGGCGTCGAGCGCGCGGCGGACTACATCGCAGGCTATACGCTGGTCGGCGATCTGAGCGTGCCGCATACCAACGTGTATCGCCCGAACGTGCGACTGCGCGCATGCGACGGCTTCTGCGTGATCGGACCGGCGCTCGTCGCCGCGCGCCACGTCGCCGCGCCGGATCGGCTCGACATCGCCGTCTCGCTGAACCGCGCCGAACCGTTCACGGCAAGCACCGCAACGTCGGTGCGCAACGTCGCGCAATTGCTCGCCGACGTCACCGATTTCATGACGCTGAACGCGGGCGACGTGCTCACGCTCGGCGTCCGGCACGGCTCGCCGGTCGCGCACGTCGGCGATACGGCCACGCTGTCGATCGGCACGCTGCCGCCCTTGACCGTATCGTTCATCGGCATGGGTCAACACAACGGAGAACCGTCATGATGCGCGGCCGCGTCGCCTATGCGGGAGCGATTCACGAAGCGTATCCGCACGAGCAGGGTGTCCGCCTCGCCGACGGCCGCGTGCGTCGCGAGGACGAAGTGGTCTGGCTTGCGCCGATCGAAGTCGGCACGATCTTCGCGCTCGGCCTGAACTACGCCGAACACGCGAAGGAATTGCAGTTCAGCAAACAGGAAGAACCGCTGGTGTTTCTGAAGGGGCCCGGCACGGTGCTCGGCCATCGCGGCGTCACGCGTCGCCCCGCCGACGTCACGTTCATGCACTACGAGTGCGAGCTCGCGGTCGTGATCGGGCGAACCGCGCAAAACGTCGCGCGTGAAAACGCCATGCAGCACGTGGCGGGCTACATGATCGCGAACGACTACGCGATTCGCGACTACCTCGAAAACTACTATCGCCCGAATCTGCGCGTGAAGAATCGCGACGGCGGCACGGTGCTCGGCCCCTGGTTCGTCGACGCCGCCGACATCGCCGACGTCACGCAGCTCGAGCTGCGCACGTTCGTCAACGGCACGCGTCAGCAATGCGGCAATACGCGCGATCTCGTCACGGACATCCGCGCACTGATCGAATACCTGAGCGGCTTCATGACGCTCGCGCCCGGCGACGTGATCCTGACCGGCACGCCCGAAGGCATCGTCAACGTCAACACGGGCGACGAAGTCGTCTGCGAAATCGACGGCCTCGGCCGTCTCGTCAACACGATCGCCTCGGACGCGGACTTCGGCCGCGCCTGATCGACAGCAAAAACCCACCGAACAGCGAAAGGACAAGGCAATGCCGATCGACCATCTGATCAACGGCGAGGCGTGCACCTCGAGCGACTATTTCGAAACCGTCAATCCGGCCACCCAGGAAGTGCTCGCCGAGGTCGCACGCGGCGGCGCGAAGCAGATCGATGCGGCCGTGCAAGCGGCCAAAGGCGCCTTCCCCGTCTGGGCCGCGAAACCCGCCGCGGAACGCGCGAAGCTGATCCGCAAACTCGGCGAGCTGATCACGAAGCACGTGCCGGAAATCTCGGAGACCGAAACGAAGGACACCGGCCAGACGATCTCGCAGACGCGCAAGCAACTGGTGCCGCGCGCGGCCGACAACTTCAGCTATTTCGCCGAGATGTGCACGCGCGTAGACGGCCACACGTACCCGACCGACTCGCATCTGAACTACACGCTGTTTCATCCGGTCGGCGTGTGTGCGCTGATCTCGCCGTGGAACGTGCCGTTCATGACGGCCACCTGGAAGGTGGCGCCCTGCCTCGCGTTCGGCAACACCGCTGTGCTGAAGATGAGCGAGCTGTCGCCGCTGACCGCCTCGATGCTCGGCAAGCTCGCGCTCGAAGCGGGCATCCCGGCGGGCGTGCTGAACGTCGTGCACGGCTATGGCAAGGAAGCGGGCGAGCCACTCGTCGCGCATCGCGACGTGCGCGCGGTGTCGTTCACCGGGTCGACCGCGACCGGCAATCGCATCGTGCAAACCGCGGGCCTGAAGAAGTTCTCGATGGAGCTCGGCGGCAAGTCGCCGTTCGTGATCTTCGACGACGCCGACTTCGAACGCGCGCTCGATGCCGCGGTGTTCATGATCTTCTCGAACAATGGCGAGCGCTGCACCGCGGGCTCGCGCATTCTCGTGCAGCGCTCCATTTACGCGCGGTTTGCCGAGCGCTTCGTCGAGCGCGCGAAGCGCCTGACGGTGGGCGATCCGCTCGCGGACAGCACGATCGTCGGCCCGATGATCAGCCAGGGGCATCTCGCCAAAGTGCGCAGCTATATCGAACTCGGCCCGAAGGAAGGTGCCACGCTTGCGTGCGGCGGGCTCGATACGCCCGAATTGCCCGACGCCTTGCGTCACGGCAATTTCGTCACGCCGACCGTGTTCGTCGACGTCGACAACCATATGCGCATCGCGCAGGAAGAGATCTTCGGACCGGTCGCGTGCCTGATTCCGTTCGACGATGAAGCCGAGGCGATCCGTCTCGCCAACGATATTTCGTATGGTCTGTCGAGCTATATCTGGACCGAGAACACGGGCCGCGCGCTGCGCGTGGCAGCCGCCGTCGAAACCGGCATGTGCTTCGTGAACAGCCAGAACGTGCGCGATCTGCGCCAGCCGTTCGGCGGCACGAAGGCGTCGGGTGTGGGCCGTGAAGGCGGGACGTGGAGTTATGAAGTGTTCCTCGAACCGAAGAACGTCTGCGTGTCGCTCGGCTCGCATCATATTCCGCGCTGGGGCATTTAATCGCGACGTCAAACGAAATTGCTAAAGCATGGGACCGGAGTAAGAGCTGACGCTCTAACTCCGCTCGACACTGGAGACCGCGATGGGCAAACTCGCGTTGGCAGCAAAAGTTACACACGTGCCGTCGTTGTATTTATCCGAGCTCGACGGTCCGCACAAGGGTTGCCGTCAGGCCGCGATCGACGGACACCATGAAATCGGCCGACGCTGCCGCGAACTTGGCGTCGATACGATCGTCGTGTTCGACGTGCACTGGCTAGTGAATAGCGAATACCACATCAATTGCGCGCCGAAGTTCGAAGGCGTGTACACGAGCAACGAGCTGCCGCATTTCATCAGGAACATGCCGTACGCGTATCCGGGCAATGTCGGGCTCGGTCAGCTGATCGCGGACGTCGCCAACGAAATGGGCGTGAAAAGCCGCGCGCACAGCGAGACCACGCTCGAGCTCGAATACGGCACGCTGGTGCCGATGCGCTATATGAACGGCGATCAGCACTTCAAGGCGGTGTCGGTGGCGGGCTGGTGCATGTGGCACGACCTCGCGACCAGCGCGCGTTTCGGCCTCGCGGTACGCAAGGCCATCGAAGAACGCTACGACGGTACCGTGGCCATTCTCGCGAGCGGCTCGCTGTCGCATCACTTCGCGAACAACGGCACCGCCGAGCAGTTCATGCACAAAGTCTGGAGCCCGTTCCTCGAACAGATGGATCGCAGCGTGGTGCGCATGTGGGAAGCCGGCGACTGGAAGACCTTCTGCGACATGCTGCCGCTCTACAACGAGAAATGTTGGGGCGAAGGCGGCATGCACGATACCGCGATGCTTCTCGGTGCGCTCGGCTGGGATCGTTACGACGGCAAGGTCGAAGTCGTCACGCCTTATTTCGGCAGTTCGGGCACCGGCCAGATCAACGCGATCTTCCCGGTCACGCCGCTACCCGTCTGACACTCGCGAAGGGATCGCCATGCCTCACTTGACACTCGAATACAGCGCCAACCTCGCGGACGCGCAACGCCTCGGCGAACTATGCAAAGACCTCGCGCAGTGCCTCGACGCGCAGCGCGATGACGGCGAGCGCGTCTATCCGCTCGGCGGCATCCGCGTGCGCGCGCTGCGCTGCGACCAGTACTGCATCGCCGATGGGCGGCCCGACGCCGCGTTCCTGCACGCCAATCTGAAGATCGGCGCGGGCCGCCCGGAGGCCGTCAAGAAGGCGACCGGCGACGCGCTGTTCGCGCTGATCAAGCAGCGCTTCGACACTGAGTTCGAACGGCAGGGGCTCGCGTTGTCGCTCGAAATCAACGAGTTCAGCGAAGCGGGCACCTGGAAGCACAACAATCTGCACGCGCGGTTCAAGGGCTGACATCATCATGCTAGACGAACAAACCATCCGCGACCTCGCCGCGCAACTCGATCACGCGGAAAAGACCCGCACGCAGCTGCGGCATTTTTCCGTGCAGTATCCAGAGATGACCGTACTGGACGGCTACGCGATACAACGCGAGTGGGTCAAGCTGAAACTCGCCGAAGGCCACGTAATCAAGGGCAGGAAGATCGGCCTGACGTCGCGCGCGATGCAGCGCTCGTCGCAGATCGACGAACCGGACTACGCGCCCCTGCTCGACAGCATGTTCATCGAAAGCGGCCAGGACATTCGCGTGGATCGCTTCATCGCGCCGCGCGTCGAAGTGGAACTCGCGTTCGTGCTGAACAAACCGCTGAAGGGCCCCGGCGTCACGCTGTTCGCTGTGCTCGACGCGACCGCGTACGTGAGCCCGGCCGTCGAAATCATCGACGCGCGTATCGAGCAGTTCGATCGCGAAACACGCGCGCCGCGCAAGGTCCATGACACGATCTCCGACTTCGCCGCGAACGCGGGCGTCGTGCTCGGCGGCCGGCCGGTGCGTCCGCTCGACGTCGACCTGCGCTGGGTCGGCGCGCTGCTGTACAAGAACGGCGCGGTCGAGGAAAGCGGGCTCGCGGCGGCGGTGCTCAACCATCCGGCCACCGGCGTCGCGTGGCTCGCCAACAAAATTGCTCCGCATGACGAATCGTTGAATGCGGGCGACGTGATCCTGAGCGGCTCGTTCACGAGCCCGATTCCAGCCCGCGCGGGCGATACGTTCCACATCGACTATGGCCCGCTCGGCGGCATCGGTTTGAATTTCATCTGAACGCATCAATATGTCCTTGCCGAACAACCCCTTCAAGCGCGCGCTCGCCGAAGGCAGACCGCAGTTCGGCCTGTGGGCCGCGCTCGCCGACGCCTACGTGACCGAGCTGCTCGCCACCGCCGGCTTCGACTGGCTGCTGATCGACAACGAGCACGCACCGAACGACGTGCGCAGCACGCTGTCGCAATTGCAGGCGGTCGCCGCGTATCCGTCGCATCCGGTCGTGCGGCCGGTACGCAGCGACGCCGCGCTGATCAAGCAGTTGCTCGACATCGGCGCGCAAACGCTGCTGCTGCCAATGATCGATACGGCCGCGCAAGCGCTCGATGCGGTCGCGGCCACGCGTTATCCGCCACAAGGCATTCGCGGCGTCGGCAGCGCGCTCGCGCGTGCGTCGCGCTGGAATCGCGTGTCCGACTATCTGGACACCGCCGCCGACGAACTGTGCGTGATCGTG
The DNA here is from genome assembly GCF_014201065.1 of Paraburkholderia sp. Cpub6. NCBI lineage: Bacteria > Pseudomonadati > Pseudomonadota > Betaproteobacteria > Burkholderiales > Burkholderiaceae > Paraburkholderia > Paraburkholderia sp. Cpub6. The sequence continues at coordinate 38,124 of NZ_JACHDM010000021.1, read as the reverse complement.
CAGGCGGAGACCGTGCAGAGCCTCGACAATCTCGTGGAGATCGCGCATGTGGATGGCGTCGATGGCGTGTTTTTCGGGCCGTCGGATCTGAGCGCGTCGATGGGATTGCTCGGCAAGCCGGGCGACGCGCGCGTGCGCGACGCGATTCGCCACGGCATCGACACCGTGCGCACCGCTGGCAAGGCAGCGGGCGTGCTCGCCCCTGATCCCGCGCTGGCGGCCGAATATCTGGCGGCGGGCGCGACCTTCGTCGCGGTCGGCACGGACACCGGCTTGCTGAGCCGCGCGGCCGCGGACCTCGCCGCGTCGTACAAGGACCTGGCGGCGAGCGCGCCGCAGGTCAAAGGCGGGTATTGAAGCGAAAGCCTTTCACTTCCCCTACTCGCCCGCCGGCCAAGGCAAGCCTCGCGCCGACCAATCCAGCTCGACCCCCATCACACAGCGCCCGGTCGCCAGCTGCACGGCAAGTGTCACTGCGATGCACGGCCGCCCGCTCGCGAGCGACAGATAAGGATTACTGGTGACCGCCTCGCCGGGCAGCAGCACCGCATTGCGGAAGTACGGCCGATGATCCCAGCGCGCATCGCGCGGATTCGCGACCGGCTGCAGCGACGCCGCGTCCTCGCACCATGCGGGCCCGCGCACCTCGTGACCGATCTGGCGGCCGGTGGCGTCGAGGATGAAACAGCTGATGCAACGCTCGAAGGTGGCGAGCAGCGCGAACGCGTCGTCCATCATGGCGCCGGCGCGCAAGCCGTCGGCCGCGCGCCGCAGTTCGAGCCGGTACGGCTCCATTTCGGATTCGAACAACGCATGCTGATGCGCACGGCCCTGCGCGATCACGTCGAACGCATCGTCGATCTGGCGATGCACCGACTCGGGCGGCGCGATCTCTGACGCGGGCCGCCCTAGCAGATAGCCCTGCGCGAAATCGACATTCGACTCGACCGCGAGAATCAGCTCGTCGGCCGTCTCGACGCCTTCGACGACCACCAGCATCCCCGCCTGGTGCAGCAGCGACACGAGTTTCGGCAAGATCGGCTGCTGCGTGCCGTACGTGGTCGCGCGAATCAGCTCGCCGTCGAGCTTGACGAGGTCCGGCCGGATCCGCAGCAGCCGGTCGAGATTCGACTGGCCCGCGCCGAAGTCGTCGACTGCGATCAGGAAGCCGTGCTGGCGATAGCGCGCCGCCGCGCGCGACATCTCGTCGACGCTGCCGCCATGCGATTCGAGAATCTCCAGAATCACGCGCTCGGGTTCGAGCCCTGCCACACGCACGATCTTCGTCAACTGGTCGGCGTAGCCTTCGGCGACGAAGGTGGACGGCAGGATGTTCAGGAACAGCCACGCGTCGCCGGGCAGCGCGCGACGCGCGTTGCCGAGATGCACCGCGTGGCTCGCGCGGTCGAGCGCGCCTTCGTCGCTCGACGGCTTCGGCGCGAACATCACGACCGGCGGCACCAGCGTGCCGTCGTCATGCTCTCCGCGCAGCAGCGCCTCGAAGCCGACCTGCTTCTGATGCGATAGGCTGTAGAGCGGCTGAAAGTGCGAGATCAGATAGAAGTCTTCCCAGCGGTAACGCGCCGCGTCGGCGCTCGGATCGCCGAACGGTGACTGCAGCGCGTCGAACGGCAGCGCGCGTTCCGCGCAGACACGGTTGCGCCCCGTCTGCTTCGCGCGCAGCAAGGCTTCGTCCGCGCGATCGAGCAGCATCATGAAGCTTTCGCCGCGCCGATGCTCGGCGACGCCGAAGCTCGCGGTCAGATGGCCGTCCGGCCGTTCGATCCCGGCGATGTCGAGACGCAGCCGCTCGGCGATCTGCAGCGCGCCGGTGAGATCATCGTCGAGCAGCAGCGCGAATTCCTCGCCGCCGATGCGGCTCACGCTTTGGTAGAGCGCAACCGCGTCCTTCAGCACCTGCGCGACCTGGAACAGCGCATGGTCGCCGACCGCATGACCGAAGCGGTCGTTGAGCGACTTGAAGCTGTCGATGTCGAGAAAGATCGCGCTGATCTGCGCCCCTGGCGCCAGCGTCTCGAGGCGTCTCTCCGCGTGCTTGACGAACGAGCGACGATTTTGCAGGCCGGTCAGCGGATCGGTCGCCGCGAGTTGCGCGAGCTGGCTCTCGAGCAGAAAGTGATTGCGCCGGAAACGGTAGAAGCCGAAATGGAATACCACCGCCGTCGGCGCACCGATCGCGATGACCCACGTCCACACGGCCGCGTCAACCTCGGGCGCATGAGCTTTGCCGCGCAGCAGCGCGATGGCCGCCGCGTAGAACACCACGCTGCCGGTGACGAAATGCGCGGGCGTGAGCCATAGCGGCGCCGCGCAGATCGGTATCACCACGAATGCGGGCAATAGCCACGGCAACGGATGCGCGAGGCCCTTCGCGTTCAGCACGAGCCCGGCGATCAGCACCAGTTCGTACGCGACGCCGATCGCGCCGAACAGCGCCGTCGACTTCGCGCGTGGGATCGCCAGCACCAGCAGCGCGAGCAGGAGCGCGCATAGCAGCCGGTACGCGAGCGGCCCGGCCGGTGCGCCGATCAGTTCGCGCGCCGTTACCATGCACAGGAACGCAACCACCGTGAAGCCCATCGTCACGAGGGAAAGCGGCCGCTGATGGTCGAGCGAGCGCCGGTGAAAGCGCTCACGCATGCTTGGCTCGGGCAGGTGCTGCGTCGGGATGGCAGACATAGATGGTTGATCAGGGTTTCCGGTCACTCCGCCAATAGTTATCGGCAAACGTTCGATAAACATTTATGGCTAACGTAACACGACGTATAAATTCGGCGCCTACGTGCTTGAAGTCGTGCTGCTTTCCCACTGTGCGATCCGGCGATCCGGCCACCGGCCGGGCCGCGCTACGCCGCCATCACCCGATCGCGCCCCGCAGCTTTCGCCGTGTACAACGCACGGTGGGCGCGCGCCATCATCTGCGCGAGCCGTACATGGCGCCGCGTCGTGTGACCGAGGCACAGCAGCAGCGCCGCTGTCGCGAGAAAGTAGAAGCTGTAGCGCGGCCGGTTGGCCGGGCGTCCGGTCAGCATCAACAGCCCGAGCACCCCATAGAGGCCCGCGTGATAGGCGGACACCAGCGCGACGCGCGCATTGAAGTTCGGTGCGACGAAGGTCCAGTAGACCATGCCGACCAGCACGAACAGCAGCCCCACATAAGCGGGCCACGGCCGCGAGCGCGTTGGCGGCGATCCAGTAGTTGACACCGGGAATCTTCGCGCGCCTTAGCGACAGCAGCACGGCCATCGCCATTGCGTCCGCCAGAATCGTGACCAGCAGAATAGTGAGTGGATTGAGCATTGCAAATTATTTGAATCGAACGCCGCGCCGATCTTTCGCGCGACTCACCATCCGCCGAGTGCATGATTAAAAGACTCAAGCGCAAAGCAGGCCGGATTGCCGGCTAATACACCTATGGTTCCGCAAGCCTTTTCGCGCGCCAGGCGAAGATTAACCTTTCAATTTCTTTTAAGCAGCAAAAATTACGCAGTTCATGTGTCTCGAATGCGCATTCATTAACGTATAAGCTGAACAATGGAAGTGGCTAAAAGCCGGTCTCTTAAGTAGACTTCTCACGATGTGTGCCGGGCACCCTAGACAACCCGGTAGAAATGACGTAATCGGCGCCCGATTGCCGAACGACTCCGATGCTCAATGGCTGTCACGTTCGCAATGTGCAACGGGCCGCGACCACTTCCGGAAAACATGGTCCCAATCCTCAACTATCTGCTCGAACGCCAAATCTCGCCGCAATGGCGCGGCATGCTGAGCGCGCTGGCGAGCGAGTTCGAAGCGCAAATCGGACACGACGAGTTGCGCCAGCTGATGCATCGCGTCGGCAGCCGTTTCGCGCTCGCGCATCCGCTGCCCGCCTGCGCATCGACGGCCGAACTCGAGCAGGTATTGAATTCTTACTGGCATCAGATGGATTGGGGTTACGTCGCGCTCGCCGATGAGGCGGAGTGGCTGCGCATCATTCACTATTGCGCGCCGCTGCCCGCCTTCGGCGAATCGGCGCTCGCCTGGACGCCGGCATTTCTCGAAGGCGCCTATCAGTCATGGTTGAACGCGTTGGGCGCACAGGGTTTGTCGGTCGTGCAGACGAGCGCGTTCGGCGAGGACAGCTCGCTCGAATTCCGCCTCGGCCGTCACCCCGCCTGAGCACCAGCGGTTCTGCACGCGTACGTGCGAACGAGTGTGCGACGGCGATACAGCCGCCATGCAGGATCAGAGAAGGCAGTTCAAGTAAACAGCACCCCGAGCAGTCGGTTTGGGGCCATGCACGGTATGTAACAGACGACGGCATCATGAGTTCATCGAGCGACATCGAAAAACTGTTCGAGCAATTTGGCGGCGACGCCAACGCGTACCAGGAGATCGGCCGCGAGAACGACGCGCGCACCGCGCGCACTCGTTGGCCGCTGCTCGTGACGCTCGATCTGACGCAACCGGCCATTCCGGCAATCGGCCAGCTTCGCGACGCGAAACCACAGCCGCCGATAACCGTGGCGCCACGGGCCGCCGTCCACGAGGACACGACACCGAAGGACATGGCATCCGTGACGCGCGCGAAGGCACCGCTGTTCACGCGCCCGCACCGGCGTGACATTCCACCGGTACCTGTGGCCGCGGCCCAGCCCGCGGCGCCGAGCGGCGCGTCACGCTTCCGCACGGCTGACGAACTCGACGAGGCGGCCGCGCAAACGATTGCGCCTGTCGCGCCAGGCAGGACACGCCCCGCCGCGCCCGCCGCGCCCGCTTATGGCAGCGCGAGCACGGCACCGGCATCGTCGATGTCACCGCCACCAGCGCCGCAACCCACCTATACGGCCCAACCCGCGCAACCGGCCCAACCGCCGTCGAGCCTCGGCAAGATGTTTGCAGCGCAAACCCCGAGCGCGCCGCCGCAAGCGGCCGCGCCCGCGTCGCTGAACTCGGTGTTCGACCGTCTGCGCGGCACGTCCGCCCAAGGCGCGCAAGCACCCGCCGGCACCGCGCGCGGCGGCTTCGCCTCGTGGCTCACCAACGGTCCGCGTCGCTCATGAAAGTCATTGCCGTGGTGTCCGCCAAAGGGGGGGTCGGCAAGACCACCCTCGCCGCCAATCTCGCTTCCGTGCTCGCCAACAGCGGCCGGCGTGTGATTGCACTCGATCTCGATCCGCAGAACGCCCTGCGGCTGCACTTCGGCGTGCCGCTCGACAGCATCGACGGCCTGTCGCGCGCGACTCTGTCGGGCAACCCGTGGCAAACGGTGATGTTCGACGGTATCGACGGCGTGACCGTGCTGCCGTACGGCGCGCTGCTGGAGGACGACCGCCGCCGCCTCGAGGCGCAGATCGACCAGCATCCGCAATGGCTCACGCAGTCGCTGCAGCACCTGCGGCTCGATGCGTCCGACATCGTGATCGTCGATACGCCGCCCGGCTCGTCGACCTACGTGCGAACCGCGCTGAGCGCGGCCACCTTCGCGTTGAACATCGTGCTCGCCGACGCCGCGTCGTACGCGGCGATCCCGCAGATGGAGCGGCTGATCGAAACCTATGCGGCGCCGCGCGCGGATTTCGGCGGCGTCGGCTACGTGATCAACCAGATCGACCAATCCCGCCAGTTGAGCAAGGACGTGCTGAAGGTGCTGCGTCAGATGCTCGCCGGCAAGGTGTTCCCCGGCGTGATCCATCTCGACGAAGGCGTCAGCGAAGCGCTCGCCTGCGACACCACACTGATCCATTACGATCCGCTGAGCCAGGCCGCCGCCGATTTCCGCGCATGCGCCGCCTGGCTCATGGCGGCGCTCGACGCTATTGCCGCCCAGCCAAGGAACGTCGCATGAGCAGTCCAGCCTCCTCGCGCGAGCCCGAGGGCGGCGAGCCGTCGCGGTTCCAACGCTTCATCGACGCAAGCTTCTGGAACAGCCGCATCGTCACCGGGCTCGTCACGATGCTCGCGCTGTACATGCTGTACTTCGTGTTCACGGTGCCGCTCGAGTTCTATCAGCAGCTGACCTTCGCGACCCTGTGCTTCGTGCTCGCGCTGCTGTTTCGCCGTCGGCCCGGCCGCTACGCGACGATGGTGATGATCATGCTGTCGATCGTCGCGTCGGGCCGCTACATGTACTGGCGGCTGACCGAAACGACGTACTGGGAGCATCCGCTCGACGCCACCTGGGGTCTGCTGCTCGTGTCCGCCGAACTCTACGCGACGATCGTGCTGATGCTCGGCTACTTCCAGACCGCGTGGCCGCTCAAGCGCAAGCCAATGCCGCTGCCCGCCAATCGCGACGAATGGCCGACCGTCGACGTGTTCATCCCGACCTACAACGAGCCGCTCGCCGTCGTGAAGCCGACCGTCTACGCGGCGCTCGCGCTCGACTACCCGGCCGACAAGATGTCGATCCACGTGCTCGACGACGGCCGCCGCGCCGAGTTCAGGGCGTTCTGCGAGGAAGTCGGCGTGAACTGGACGATCCGCACGCACAATCGCCACGCGAAGGCCGGCAACATCAACGAGGCGCTGAAGATCACGAGCGGCGAGTACCTCGCGATCTTCGACTGCGATCACATCCCGACCCGCTCGTTCCTGCAGATCGGCCTCGGCTGGTTCCTGCGCGACAAGCTGCTGTCGATGCTGCAAACGCCGCACCACTTCTTCTCCGCCGACCCGTTCGAGCGCAACCTCGGCACTTTCCGCAAGGTGCCGAACGAAGGCGAGCTGTTCTACGGCCTCGTGCAGGACGGCAACGATCTGTGGAACGCGACGTTCTTCTGCGGCTCGTGCGCGCTGCTGCGCCGGAGCATGGTCGACGAGATCGGCGGCATCGCGGTGGAGACCGTCACCGAGGACGCACACACCGCGCTGAAGCTGCACCGCCTCGGCTACACCACCGCGTATCTGGCGATTCCGCAGGCCGCAGGCCTCGCGACCGAAAGCCTGTCGGGCCACATCGGCCAGCGCATCCGCTGGGCGCGCGGCATGACGCAGATCTTCCGCATCGACAATCCGCTCACCGGCAAGGGGCTGAAGATCGGCCAGCGGCTGTGTTACCTGAACGCGATGATGCACTTCTTCTACGGCGTGCCGCGTCTCGTGTTCCTGACCGCGCCGCTGTCGTATCTGTTCTTCGGGGCGCATGTGATCGAGGCGGCGGCCAGCACGATCGCGATCTACGCGCTGCCGCACATGATGCACGCGAGCATCACGAACTCGCGGATGCAGCGCCTGTTCCGCCATTCGTTCTGGGCCGAGGTGTACGAGTCGGTGCTGGCGTCGTACATCACCGCGCCGACGCTGCTCGCGCTGATCAACCCGAAGCTCGGCAAGTTCAACGTGACGGCCAAGGGCGGCGTGATCGAGAAGAGCTACTTCGACTGGTCGATCTCGCGACCGTATCTGTTCCTGCTGCTGCTGAACCTGCTCGGCTTCCTCGCGGGTCTCGTGCACATCTACATGAACTGGCACGTGCGCAGCATCGTCGAGACCACGCTGCTCAATCTCGCGTGGACCAGCTACAACATGCTGATCCTCGGCGCGAGCGTGGCCGCCGCGAGCGAGCGCCGCCAGATCCGCGCGGTGCCGCGCGTCGCGATGAAGATGCCCGTGATGCTGAAGTTCTCGACCGGCCGCACGCTCGCGTGCGAAACGATCGACTACTCGGAAGGCGGCGTCGGCGTCGCGCTGCCCAGCACCATCGAAGTGCCGATGCAGGAGCGCGTGACCGTGTCGCTGTTCCGCGGCGACGAAGAGTACGCGTTCCCCGCCACCGTCAGTTTTACCGGGCCGGGACGCGTGGGGCTGCGCTTTTCGTCGATGTCGCGCGAACAGGAGTACGAGTTCGTCAAAACCACCTTCGCGCGCGCGGACGCGTGGACCGGCTGGGCCGAGGGACGCGAGACGGACACACCGCTGCGCGGTCTGTCGCACGTGCTGAAGGTCGGCGTGCGCGGCATCGCGGGGCTGTTCGAACATCTGTACGACGACTTGCGCAGTTCGATCAAAAGCCGTCCCGCGGACGTCAAGAAGCTAAAAACGAAAGACTGATCTATGGGCTACCGGATGGCCACGGACAATATCGAACGCCCGGCACACGGGCGCAACAGCATTGGACCCCAATCGCGCCTGTTTGCTTGTCACGGCTTGCGACACTCGCGGCGAATCATGCGCGGCGTCGCCTGCTGGCTCGCGCTGCAGACCGCGCTGACGTCATTCGTGCCGCTCGCTGAAGCGGCCAGCCCTGCCGCCGCCGCGGCCAAACCGGCGTCGGACGCGGCGGCACCCGCCGGCGCGCCGCAAACCCCGCAAGTCGCGACCGGCGTCGGCAACGTGCCCGCGCCGAGCGCGGCGGTGCCGTTCGATCCGAACGCGATCGCCCAGGGCCAGCTCGCCACGCCGACGCCCGCGCTCGCGGCGGCCTCGGTGAAGGCGCTCGGCATGCGCACGCCGACCACCGCCGAGCCCGGCACGCTGGTGCCCGGAGGCCGCCGCCAGACGCTGACGTTCGCCGACTTCGGCGCGCTCGACCCGCTGCAATTGCGCGGCGTCGACGGACAGAACGGCATCGTGTTCTCGGTGCGCGGCGACGAGGTCGTGACCGGCGCGACGCTGCATCTGATCTACAGTTATTCGCCCGCGCTGCTGGCGAACCTGTCGCAGCTGAAGGTGCTGGTCAACGGCGAAGTCGCGGCGACACTGCCGCTGCCGCACGAGCAGGCCGGCATGCTGGTCGCGCGCGAGATCACGATCGATCCGCGCTTCATCACCGACTTCAACCACCTGAACCTGCAGCTGATCGGCCACTACACGACGGCCTGCGAAGACCCCGCGAACTCGTCGCTGTGGGCGACGATCAGCAATGCGAGCTCGCTCGACCTGACCTACTCGTCGCTCGCGACGAAAGCGGAGCTGGCCGCGCTGCCGCAGCCTTTCTTCGACCGCCGCGACGTGCGCCGCCTCGAGCTGCCGTTCGTGCTCGCGCAGAAGCCGGGCAACGGCACGCTCGAAGCCGCCGGCATCGTCGCGTCGTGGTTCGGCTCGCTCGCCGGCTACCGCGGCGCGGTGTTTCCCGCCCAGCTCGACAACCCGCCGCTGTCGGGCAACGCGGTCGTGTTCGCGACCAGCGACCAGCATCCGGCCGGCGTGACGATTCCCGAGATCACCGGGCCGACCATCGCGGTGGTCGAGCGCGACGCGAACGCGCGCGGCAAGCTGCTGCTCGTGCTCGGCCGCAACGAGGCCGAGCTGAAGACCGCCGCGAAGTCGCTCGGGATCGGCCATAGCGCGCTGTCCGGCGCGAGCGCCACGATCACGTCACTGAACGAAATTACGCCGCGCGTGCCGTACGACGCGCCGAACTGGCTGCCGACCGACCGCGCGGTGCGCTTCGGCGAGCTAGCCGATCCGAAAGACCTGACCGTGTTCGGCTACGACGCCGACGCGGTGCGCATCAACATGCGGGTGCCGCCCGATCTGTTCATGTGGCACACGCGCGGCGTGCCGATCGATCTGCGCTACCGCTACACGGTGCGGCCGGCGCGCGACCGCTCGTCGCTGAACGTCAGCGTGAACAACGGCTTCGTGCAGGCGCTGCCGATTCCGGCGCGCCCTGCGTCGGTGTTCGACCTGAGCCGCTACTTCAACCTCATCATGCCCGACGGCACCGCCGACGCGCGCCGCAACATCCGCATCCCGCCGCTGCTGATGACGCCGCGCACACAGCTGCGGCTGCACTTCTACTACGACATCCCGAACACCGGCGAATGCGCGGGCCGCCTGTTGCAGAACGTGGTCGGCGCGATCGATCCGAACTCGACGATCGACCTGTCGTCGTTCCCGCACTACATGGCGCTGCCCGATCTGGCCGCGTTCGCCAACAGCGGCTTTCCGTTCACGCGGATGGCGGACCTCTCCGAGACCGCCGTCGTGCTGCCGGACGACCCGGACGCGAGCGACTACAGCCTGTATCTGCTGACGATGGGCCGGATGGGCGAATCGACCGGCTATCCGGTCTCCGGCGTGACCGTCACCCATGCGGCCGACGTCGACCGCCTCGCCGACAAGGACCTGCTGGTGTTCGGCGCGCCTGGCAAGCAGCCGCTGTTGCAGCGCTGGTCGAAGTCGATGCCGTTCTCCAGCGACGGCGCCGCGCACACGTTCCAGCTCACCGACCTGGTGTTCAAGCTGCGGGACTGGTGGCACGGCGAGCGCGGCGTCGAGCGCACGCCCGCGCGTGCCGATCTGACGATGGTCAGCTCGAACGGCGCGGCGCTGCTAACCGGCTTCGAGTCGCCGCTGCAGCGAGGCCGCAGCGCGGTTGCGCTGATCAGCGCGGCCGGCAAGTCGGATGCCGATCTGTCCGCCGCGCTGCTCGACGCCGACGTGCTGCCGAAGATTCAAGGCGCGATGGCCGTGATCCATGGCCGCGCCGTCACCATCACGTCGAACGGCACCGCATACTACGTGGGCCGTCTGTCGCCGCAGGAGTATCTGCGCTGGGCACTATCGTCGCATCCGCTGCTGCTGTTGCTCGGCGGCGTGCTCGCCGCGCTGATCATCGCGGCCTTGTGCTACCGGACGCTTCGCGCGATCGCCGCGCGTCGACTGAAGGACTGACGCGCGATCGCCGTGCGTTGGCTGAAGGACTGATGGAACGGATATGACTCGTATGCGGTTTCGGATCAACAGAAGAACCTCTTTTGCGCTGGCGCTCGGTATCGGCATGACGGCGTCGGCCAGTCTGGCGGGTTTGAGCGGCGCCGCTCAGGCCGCGCAGAACGGCGCTGCATGCGGCGACTGGGTCGCCTGGCAAAGCTTCGTGCAACGCTTCGTCCAGGCCGACGGCCGCGTGATCGATTACTCGACGCCGGCCCAGCAGACCACCTCGGAAGGCCAGTCCTACGCGCTCTTTTTCGCGCTGGTCGCCAACGACCGCGCGACCTTCGACAAGCTGCTCGGCTGGACCCGCGCGAATCTCGCGGGCAACCAGTTCGACGCCCAGAACCTGCGGCTGCCCGCATGGCAATGGGGCAAGAAGCCGGACGGCTCGTACGGCGTGCTCGATCCGAATTCGGCGTCGGATTCCGACCTGTGGATCGCCTACGATCTGCTGCAGGCCGGCCGCCTGTGGCACAACCCCGCCTACACGCAACTGGGCCAGGCACTCGCCGAGCGCATCGCGCGCGACGAAGTCGCGAATCTATCTGGCCTCGGGCCGATGCTGCTGCCGGGGGCGCAGGGCTTCAGGAACGGCAACGTCACGCGTCTGAATCCGAGCTATCTGCCGCTGCCGGTGTTGCGCGCGCTCGCGCACGAGGTGCCGGACGGCCCGTGGGCCAAGCTCGCCGACAACGCTTATCAGTTCGTCAAAACCGTGTCGCCGCAAGGCTTCGCGCCTGACTGGGCGGCGTGGCAGAACGGTCGGTTCGTCGTCGATCCGAAGAACGGCGACGTCGGCAGCTACGATGCGATCCGCGTCTATCTGTGGGCCGGCCTCGCTTCGCCCGCCGATCCGCTCGCGAAGCCGTGGCTCGGCGCGCTCGGCGGCATGCGCGCGAAGGTCGCGCAGAACGGCTTCCCGCCGGAGAAGGTGTCGTCGACCACCGGCGCGGCGAGCGGCGAAGGCCCGCTCAGCTATTGGGGCGCGCTCGCGCCTTACTTCAAGACGCTGGGCGACGAGCACGGACTCGGCCTCGCGCGCACGCGGCTCGCCGCGCTCGACGCGAACGTTCCGGGCCGTGAACCGGTGTACTACGATCGTGTGTTGGGTCTGTTCGGCACGGGGTTCATCGATGGCCGCTATCGCTTCGATGAAGCCGGCAGTCTCGTGCCCGCCTGGAGGACCGCATGCGATTGAACGCCCTCGCCGGGTCGCTGCATATCGCGCTGTCCGTCGGCGCGGTCTTGTGCGCGGCCGCGGCCGCCCCCGATGCGCTCGCGCAGGCGAGCAAAGATCCGCTGACCGTGCTGATCGATCAGGGCAAGTACTGGCAGTCGCATCAGCGCGGCGACCTCGCCGAGCAGGCCTGGCAGAAGGTGCTCAGCATCGATCCGAAGCAGCCCGACGCCCTGTTCGGCATGGGCATGGTGCTGGCCGACCGCAAGGACGGCGCCGGCGCGCAGCAATACCTCGCGCGGCTGAAGGCGGCCGCGCCGAATTATCCGAATCTCGATGAGCTCGGCCGCCGCCTTGGCGAAACGAGCCCGCGCGACCAGACCATCAGCGAGGCGCGCCGGCTCGCGCAAGCCGGTCAGAGCGCGAGCGCGGTGCAGGAGTATCAGCGCGCGCTGGCCGGCAAGCCCACCACGCCCCAGTTGCAGCTCGAGTATTACCAGGCGCTGTCGGCGACGCCGCAGGGCTGGGACGAAGCACGCCGCGGCCTCGAACAGCTCGCCCACGACAACCCCAACGACCCGCGGTTCGCACTCGCGTACGCGCAGCATCTGACCTATCGCGACGTCACGCGGCGCGACGGTATCGCGCGGCTGCAAAAGCTCGCCGGCGACGCCTCGGTCGGCGCGGCGGCGAAAAAGAGCTGGCGCCAGGCGCTGCTGTGGCTCGACGCGCGGCCCTCGGACGCCGCGCTGTACGAGTCGTACTTCCAGACCGCCGGTGAAGATGCCGCCGTGAAGGCGCGCTTCGAATCGATGGTGCAGCAGGGCAGCGCGGCGCGCGCCCGCGCGCAGGAAAACGCCGCCGCCGACGCGCGCGGCCGCGTGATCGCCGACGGCTTCGCCGCGCTCGACCGCGACGACCTCGTGAGCGCGCGCGCCAGGTTCTCGTCGGTACTCGCGAACAGTCCTAACGATACCGACGCGCTCGGCGGCATGGGCATCGCCGCGCTGAAGCAGGAGCGTTTCGCCGAGGCGCGCAACTACCTCGAGCGTGCCTCGCGCGGACCGAATCCGGCGCGCTGGAAAACCGCGCTCGACAGCGCGACCTACTGGACCTACACGAGCGAAGCGATCGGCGCGCGCAGCAATGGCGAGTTCGCGAAGGCGAAGGCACTGTTCGAGCGCGCGATCGCGCTGAATCCGTCCGACGTGACCGCCCAGGTGCAGCTCGGTGAAATGCTGCTCACGACCGGCGACCCGGCCGGCGCCGAGCAGGCATACCGGATGGCACTGCGCCGCCAGGCCGACAACCCGGATGCGATTCGCGGCCTCGTCGGTGCGCTCGCCGCGCAGGGCCGTGCCGACGAGGCGCTGCAGTTCGCCAATCAGCTGAACGCGCAACAACAGGCGAAGGTCGGCGGCATCGACCGTTTGCGCGGCGACGCGCAGGCAGCGCAGGCGCGCGCGGCCGAAGCGCGCGGCGATCTCGGCAGCGCGCGCAGCCTGTTCGAAGACGCGCTGCTGAACAAGCCCGACGATCCGTGGCTGCGGCTCGACCTCGCGCGCATCTACGTGCGCCAGGGCGCAGTCGCGAATGCGCGCAGCATGATGGACGGTCTGCTCGCCACGCGTCCGGACATGACCGATGCGCTGTACGCGAGCGCGCTGCTGTCGGCGGAAACGCAGGACTGGTCGACCGGTCTCGCGCAGCTCGACCGTATTGCGCCCGCGCAGCGCACCGATGCGATGACGACGTTGCAGCATCGGCTGTGGGTGCATCGGCAGGCCGACCTCGCGACGCGCATGGCGAAGAACGGCCAGACGCAGCAGGCCATCGCGACGTTGCGCGCCGCCGAGCCGGTGGCCGGCAACAACCCCGAGCTGATCGGCGTGATCGCCGGCGCGTACCAGCAGGCCGGCGACCCGAGCCGCGCGCTCGCACTCGTGCGCGGCGCGATGAGCGCGGCGCCCGGCAACACCGATCTGCTGCTGCAATACGCGAGCATTCTGTCTGCGGCCAACCAGCAGGCCGAGCTCGGCGCCGTGATGCGCCAGTTGCAAGGCATGCAACTGACGCCGCAGCAGCGCACTGACTTCAACAACCTGAATCTCGGCATCGTCATCCGACAAGCCGACGCGGTCCGCCTGCGCGGCGATCTCGCGAGCGCCTACGACGTGATCGCGCCGTGGCTCGCCGCGATGCCCGACAACCCCGACCTGCAAGCCGCGCTCGGCCGCATGTATGCGAGCGCGGGCGACGACCGCAACGCGCTCACGAGCTTCCGTGTCGCGCTGCAGCGCCGCCCCGACGATCTGAATCTGCTGCAGGCGGCGATCTCGGCTGCGGCCGGCGCGAAGCAGTTCAGCTACGCCGAAACCCTCGCGAACCAGGCGCTCGCCCTCGCGCCCAACGACCCGGGCGTGCTCGCGACCGTGGGGCGCATGTATCGCGCCCAAGGCAAGCTGTCGCTCGCGTCGACCTATCTGCAACGCTCGCTGGTCGCGGCCAATACGCCGCTGGCGGCGAACGCGCCCCGCAACGCAGGCACCAACGTGCCGCGCGGCTGGGAAGCGGCGATGAGCCAGATCGGCGCGACGCCGTTGCCGGGCACCAATCCGTTCGAAGGCAAAACGGCGATCGTCCCTTCGGGCGTCGCCGACAATGCCGCGCGTCCCGCGCTTCCGTTCCTGAATACGCAGTCTTCCTCGCCGACGCAGACCGTGCCGAACTATCCGCCGCCCCTTCAGTCCTCGCCGTATGTCGCGCCGTATGTCGCGCCCTATACGGCGCCCACCGCGACGCCTTATAACGCGCCTGCCGCACAGCCCGCGCCGGTCGCCGCACCGTACGGAGCGCCTCGCTCCGCCGCCGAGGTCGGCGGCTACGGACAGGAATCCAACGGATCGAGCCAGTCGGGCGCGCCGTTGCAGCCTTATCCGGGACCAGGCCAGGCGCCCGGGCAGCCGATGCCGCGGCAGCAGTACGACGCGGGCTATGCGCAGCCGCAGCCCTATGCGCAGCAGCAAGCGTATCCGCAGCCACAGCCTTACCCGCAGCAGCAAGCGTATCCGCAGCAACCGGCGTACGGGCAACCGGCGTACGGGCAACCCGGATACGGGCAGCCGGCAAACGGGCAGCAGCCCTACGGTGCGCAGGACGGCTATGCGGCCACACCGTGGCCTATGTCGCCGGCCGCGCGCGAGGCGCAGGCCAACGCCGCGTCGACGACGGCGCTGCCGTACGGATCGACACGCACGAGCACGCAGAAGAGCGCCAAGAAGAGCACGGCGAAAACGAGCCAACCCGCGCCGGTCTACGCGCAGCCGCCGCCGTATCCGCAGCAGCAGGGCTACGCGCAGCCGTATCAGCCGTATCAGCCGCAACAGCCCTATCAACAGCAGCCTTACCCGAACCAGGGCTACTACGCGCAGCAGCCGTACATTCCGCAACCGCCGGCCGGCTACGCGCAGCCGTACTACCCGCCCGGCAGCAACGCGCAGAACAACCCGCAGTCGAACGTCGCGAACGCGCAGACGCTCGGCGTCGCCGAGGAGCTTGCGCAGGTCAATCGCGAGCAGTCGAGCACCGTGTCGGGCGGCCTGATCTTCCGCAATCGCGTCGGCGAGGACGGACTGTCGTCGCTCACCGACATCGAGGCGCCGATTCAGGGGCGTATCAAGGCGGGCAACGGTCACGTGGTCGTGACCGCGACCCCGGTCACGCTCGACGCAGGCACCGCGTCGAACAGCACGTCGACGCTCGCGCGCTTCGGCGCGGGGCTTTCGACCGCGTCGTCGAAATCGGCGGCGCAGAACGGCACCAACAACTACGGCAGCCAGACCGCGAGCGGTGTGGGCCTGTCCGTCGGCTATGACAGTCGCAGCATCAGCGGCGATATCGGCGTGACGCCGATCGGCTTGCGCGAGACCAACATCGTCGGTGGCGCGCAATACAACGGCGGCATCACCGACAAGGTCTCGTACTCGATCGCGGTCGCGCGGCGCGCGGTGACGGACAGCCTGCTGTCGTACGCGGGCGCGCGCGATGCGGCCGCCGGCCTCGAATGGGGCGGCGTCACGTCGAACGGCGCGCTTGCCAGCCTCAGCTGGGACGACGGCACGAGCGGCCTGTACGTGAGCGCGTCGTATCAGCACTACATGGGCACCAACGTGCCGAGCAACAACGCGATCAAGGGTGGCGGCGGTGTCTACACGCGTCTGCTGAAAGACGCCGACCAGACGCTGACGGTCGGCGTGAACACGACGATCATGGGCTACAACCGCAATCTGTCGTACTTCACTTACGGCCAGGGCGGCTACTTCAGTCCGCAGCAGTACGTGATCCTGAATCTGCCGGTCGAATGGTCGGGCCGCGCGGGCCTGTTTACATATGACGTGAAGGGTTCGATCGGCGTGCAGCATTATCGCGAGGATGCGTCGAACTATTTCCCGCTGAACGACGGCTCGACGCGGCAAGGCGACGCGGCCGCCGCCGCGCAATCCCTCGGCAACGGTCTGACCGCCGTCTACCCGGGTCAGAGCAAGACCGGCGTGTCGTATTCGATCAGCGGCGTCGGTGAATATCAGCTCGCGCCGCAGCTCGCGGTCGGGGCGACCGCGTCGCTCGGCAATGCCTATGAATATCGCGAGTGGCTCGCGGCCGTGTACGTGCGCTACAGCTTCAACAAGCAGACCGGCTTGCAGCCGTTCCCGCCGGTGCCGTTGACGTCGCAGTATCTGTCGCTGTCCAACTGACGGACGCACTGGTTGGGTGAGGTCGCGGTTTGCATTCGATGAATCGCAAGCCTCGTCGCCCCCGCCCTCACTTTCGTTCGCACTCCATCGAATAGCGCCGGCAATGCTCGAGATAGCCGGCCTCGTGGCTGCTCGCGAGCTCGACGGCGGGTTTGGGGAGTGGATATCGTGTGATGTTTTCCTTCGCCATCGTACGGTGCGTTCCGTGAAGTTCGAAGCTCGCGCAGGAATCGGGGACGACAGCACGATTCGCACCTGACCGCGGGCACGACCACGCCCTACGCGAAGGTATCGAGCCACGCCGGAAATGCGGGCGCTTCTTCTGAGTGCTTACCCGGCAAAACCCCGAATAGCGTCTGCGATGCATCAACGATAAGGCGTTGTGCCCTACAATATTTGGGGTTCGCGAGGCTGCGCAACGCGCGCGAACCCTCCAAGCTTCGGTCAAGAGCCAATCATTTTCGACGTGATTTCACGTGGAGCGCTGCATGCCTTTTCCGGCACAAGACTGCGGCTGCGCTGGCTGGCGCGGCGAGATGGCGCGACGCATCAGCGAATTCGACTGGCGCGCCACCACCCTCGGCGCGATCGAAAACTGGCAGCGCAGTCTGACCTCGACGGTCCAGATGATGCTCGCCTCGCCGGTGCCGCTCGTGCTGTTGTGGGGCGAGCCCGGCTACATGATCTACAACGACGCCTATGCGGTCTTCGCGGGCGGGCGGCATCCGTATCTGCTCGGCCGTCCGGTCGAAGACGGCTGGCCCGAAGTCGCCGATTTCAACCATCACGTGATGGTCACCTGCCTCGCGGGCGGCACGCTGTCGTATCGCGACAAGGCGCTCATGCTGCTGCGCGACGGCAAGCCGGAAGACGTGTGGATGGATCTGTACTACAGCCCGGTCGCGGGCGACAGCGGCGCGCCGGCCGGCGTGCTCGCGATGGTCGTCGAGACCACCGGGCGCGTGCTGACCGAGCGCCGGCGCCAGCAAGCCGAAACCGAATTGCACGAGACCAACGAACGCCTGCAGCTCGCTCTGAACACCGGCGCGGTGCTCGGCACCTGGGTGCTCGACGTGCGCACCGGCGAGGTCACGGGCGACGAACGCTTCGCGCGGACCTTCCTGTTTGCGCGCGACAAAGCGTCGAAGGGCGTCGCGCGCGATGCCGTGACGCAGATGATCCACCCCGACGACCAGGCGCTCAACGACCGCCTGACCGCCGAAGCGATCCGCAGCGGCGAGCCGTTTCGCGCCGAGTACCGAATCCGGCGGCCTGACGGCGGCTATATGTGGGTACAGGCGAACGGCCGCTGCCAGTTCGATGAACACGGCGAACCGACGCGCTTTCCGGGCGTGCTGATCGACATTCACGATCGCAAGATCGCCGAACAGCAGCTTCTTCAGTTGACCGAAACGCTCGAGCAGCGCGTCGCCGATTCGATCGCGGCGCGCGCGCTCGCCGAGGAACAGCTGCGCCAGGCGCAGAAGATGGAAGCGATCGGCAGCCTGACGGGCGGCGTCGCGCACGACTTCAACAACGTACTGCAGGTGATCAACGGCAATCTGCAGATGCTCGCGGCCGACGCCGACGACGACCCGGTCACGCAGCGGCGTTTATCCGCCGCGACCGATGCCGTCAAACGCGGCGCGAAGCTCGCCGCGCATCTGCTCGCGTTCGCGCGGCGTCAGCCGCTGTCGCCGACCGTGCTGAATCCGCGCCGCCTGCTGACCGGCATGAGCGAGATGCTGCATCGCGCGCTCGGCGAAACGGTGCGGATCGACACGGTGCTCAGCGACGATCTGTGGAACGTGCAGGTCGACCGCAACCAGCTCGAAAACGCGCTGCTCAATCTCGCGATCAATGCGCGCGACGCGATGCGCGCCGACGGCGTACTGACCGTGCGCGCGACCAACCGCACGCTCGACGCCGCGTTCTGCCGCGGCAAGCCGGAGTTGTCGCCCGGAGAATACGTCGAGTTCTCGGTTGCCGACACCGGCTCGGGCATGCCGCCTGAAGTGCTGCAACGCGTGTTCGAGCCGTTCTTCACGACCAAACCCGACGGCCACGGCACCGGCCTTGGCCTGTCCATGGTGTTCGGCTTCGCGCGGCAAAGCGGCGGGCATGTGTCGATAGAAAGCGAAGTGGGACACGGCACCACGGTGTCGCTGTTCTTTCCGCGCTGCTGCGAGGCGGAGACGCCGGAGACCGTCGATGGCACCGCGGCATCGGTCGGGGGCGGCGAAACGATACTCGTCGTCGAGGACGATGCCGACGTGCGGCTGACCGCGGTCGAAATGCTCGCGCAGCTCGGCTACAAGGTGCTGACCGCGTCGAACGGCGACGCGGCGCTCGAATTCATCGACAGCGACGTGCCGATCGATCTGCTGTTCACCGACGTCGTGATACCCGGCAAGCTGAAGAGCGTCGAGCTCGCGCAACGCGCGGCCGCGCGCACGCCGCCGCTGCCTACGCTGTTCACGTCGGGCTATACGCGCGACGAAATCGTCCACCACGGCAAGCTCGACGCCGGTATCACGCTGCTGTCGAAGCCGTACCGGCGCGACGATCTTGCCCGTCTGGTGCGTAACGTTCTATGCGCGGGCGCCGCGCGCGCGGACCACGCGGCCGGGATGCGCGAAGCGCGGATCGCCGCATGCGTGCCGCCCGCCGCGTACGAAAGCGCCAACACGTGCGCCACTGCGAAGGGCCCGCGGAAAGCGTCGAACAAAGAGCCGAAGAAAAAGCCGCACAAGCCGATCCAGCCGCGTGCGGCCCACGAAGCCGCGCGCGTGCTGTTCGTCGAGGACGACACCGAATCGCGCGAGGCGCTCGGCGAACTGCTCGGCGCGTTAGGCCTCGCCTGCACCGCGGTCGCGAGCGCGGAAGCAGCGTTGCCGCTCGCGAACACGCAACGCTACGACGTGCTGTTGACCGACCTCACGCTGCCCGGCATGTCCGGCCACGAACTCGCGCGCGCGGTGCGGCGAGTGCAGCCGGAGATACGCGTGCTGCTGGTGTCGGGCTACGGTCGCAGCGCGGAGATCGGGGCGGCGATTCCGGGTGCACGGCTACTCGGCAAGCCGCTCGATATCGCGCAGTTGCGACGCGAGTTCGCGCAATGGCTCGACCACACCGAAGCGGCGTCCTAGGGCCGAAGAGATCAGCGTCAGCTCCTTCAACGTGGTCGCGGTAATCCCCGGCGCGTCGCAGATGAAGGTCAGGAAAGCAACGCTAGGGCCTGTTCACGCTAATAACGGGCTTGCGAACGTGCCTTTGCGCGCGTAGTGCAAGGAGAGAGGAGCGCCGTTTGGCCGAGCCAAACAAGCGACGACCGACGCCGCAATACGGGCGCAAAGGCACGTTCCCCTGTATTAAAAAAACCTTCAAGGGGCTGGCCGCCAGAAGGGCCGATCGCCGCGTCATGCTCCTTGCGAATACGTCGAGTATTCGTTGCGTCGCAATCCTTGCGCTCGGCCCTTCTGGCGGCCAGCGCAAGCCCGTTATTAGCGTGAACAGGCCCTAGCATCATCGGACGCGAAGCAATCCGCGGTTCAGCGGGCCAAACCCCGCGTAAATCCGGAATTAGAAGGAACCGCCCAAACCGTAAGATCGACATAAACCGGTCAGTCAGGTGTTCGCGCATGCTAGATCTTCCTCTTTCCGATGACGCCTGGGCGCGCATCAGTCATCTGTTCAAGCAGGACCCGAAGAAACGTCTGGGCCGGCCCGCGCGTCCTCCGCGCGAAATCCTGGACGCGATTCTGTGGGTCGTCACGCGCAACGAGAAATGGCATCGGCTGCCCGGCACGTTTCCGCCGTCGCAGACGTGCTACATCAGGTGGCTGCAATGGCGCCGCACGGGCTTGATGAGCGCGATTCTCGACGAGCTCGGCCTGAGCGGTTGCGCGCTTGCATCGGCGTCTCGCGCGGATTCGGCGCCTCCGGCGGGGTCGACTGCCGACGCCTGAAATCGCGGCCTGGAATGGCATATATTGTTGGTAAGGATGAGTACCGCAACGGCGCGGCCCCGATCTGCATCAGCCGCGCGGGTGCGGGTATGATGCCGGGCGCGGTGCCCGCCGCACCCGCTTCCGATGCCGCATTTTTTGCCACGAGAACCATCATGCCTGCCCAACACGACGAAGCACCCGGCGCTCACGACACGACGGACAAGCCGAAGCGCAAGACGCTGTCCATGTCCGTGCGCAATCTCCTGATGGTCGCCATTGGCGTCGTGATGTTCACGATCGTGTCGGGCGTCGTGCTGTACAACCCGATCATGTACGGCGACGAGATCCCGAACTTCGGCATCATCCTGATGCTGACGGTGCCGGTCATCGCAGGCGTCGCGTTTCGGGTCGGGCTCGACGCGTGGCTCGATCGCGAGTGAGCGGCAAGAACGCCCCGTCCTCATCTCATCATGCCGCCTCGACCGGCAATACGACCCACACTTCGAGGCCGCCGCCGTCGCGCGGATGAAACTGCAGGCCGCCGCCGTGCAGCCGCGCGATCCGATCGACGATCGACAGCCCCAGCCCCGTGCCGCCGCTATGCGCACGCGCATTGCGGCCGCGCTGGAACGGCGCCTTCAGCTTCTCCAACTCCTCCGCCGTCAAACCTTTACCGCGATCGCCGACCGCAACCGTGACCGCGTCCTGCGTCGCCCACGTGCGCACCGCAAGCCCGCTGCCGCCGTAGACGATCGCGTTCTGCATCAGATTCATCAGCAGCCGCATCATGCTGATCGGCCGATATCGAACGGCCGGCAAGCTGCCCAGCGACAGGTCGAACTCGTGCCCGAGCCCCGCGAAGTCGCCCGCGAGCCGTTCGATCAGCGCATTCAGATCGCCGGGCTGCGCTTCCTCGCGCTCGCCGCTGCCCGCGTAATCCATGAACTGCTGCAGAATCGTCTCGATCTGATCGAGATACGATTCTGCGGCGATGACGAAACTGCTGTCGGCCCCCTGCGGCATCGCCATCGCCATCGACAGGCGCAGCTTCGTCAACGGCGTGCGGATGTCGTGCGAGATCCCCGCGAGCATCAACGCGCGCGTCGCTTCGGCGTCCTGTAACGCGCGCGTCATCTGATTGAAAGCGCTGCCCACCGCGGCGATTTCGGCGGGGCCGTCGGTCGGCAGCGGCGCGGGCAGGTCGCCGGCGCTGACGCGCCGCGCCGCTTGCGTGAGCTCGTGCAACGGTTCGTTCAGGTGCAGCTGGATCGCGTAGCCGGCGAGCGCGGCGAGCACGCCGAGACCCAACGACAGGAAGATCGCCGCTTCGAGGCCGCTGCCCTGCGCGTCCTCGGGAACCGGCAGCGCAATCCAGTATGGCGCGCTGGCCAACGAACCGGCCTCGTGGTCGGACCCGGCAGCCGGCGCATGCATGCGAATCCACAGCCGCTGCGCGCCCTCGGTCTGCCATCGCACGGGCATATCGGCGGGCAGATGCTTCTGCAGGCTGTCGATGAAAACGCCGCGCTGATAGGTGCTGTACAGCCGCAACAAATCGTGCGGCGGTGTGTCGGTCGCTTCGGGCGGCAACTGCTCGCGCGCGTCGAGACGCGCGGTCAGCGCCGCGCGCGAGGCGGGCGGAGTGGCCGCGAGCAGGTTGTCGAGCGTCGTCACGTAGGTCGCGAACACGGCCGCCGCGCGTTCGACGCGTGGCCGCTGCACGTAATGCAGCAGCACGACGATCGAGCAGATCTGGCTCAGCATCACGAGCGCGATCAACAGCGCGATATTGCGCGCGAGCAGCGTGCGCGGCAGCAGTGCGCGCGACAGTGAGCGCATCATGATTCGACATCGGCGACGAGCATATAGCCGACGCCCCAGACGGTGCGAATGAAACGCGGCTTCGACGGATCGTCCTCGACGATCTGCCTCAGCCGCAGCACCTGTACGTCGATGCTGCGATCGAGCGCGTCATGGTCGCGCCCTCGCGCACGCGCGAGCAGGTTGTCGCGGCTCACCGCACGATTCGGCGACGACGCGAGCGCGACCAGCAGCAGCATCTGCGCGGAATGAATCTCGAGCGGCTCGCCCGCGCGCGACAACTCCTGCTTGCCGATGTCGAGCGTGAAGTCGCCGAAACGCACGCGCTGCGACGTCAGGGTGACGTCGCCCGCGGCCATCTTCTGGCGGCGCAGCAACGCATTGATTCGCGCCACCAGTTCGCGCGGCAGAAATGGTTTCGCGAGGTAGTCGTCGGCGCCGGTTTCGAGGCCGGTCACGCGATCGAGCGGATCTCCCTTCGCCGTCAACATCAGGATCGGCAAGGTTTGCCCTTGAGCGCGCAGCTTCGCGCAGATCTCGAGGCCGTCCTCTTCGCCGATCATCAGATCGAGTATCAGCAGGTCAAACGGCTCGCGCTCCAGGTAGCGATTCAGGCGCTTGCCGTCCTCGGCCGCGCGCACGTCGAAGCCATGACCGCGCAGAAAGCGCAGCAGCATGTTGCGCAATTCGGCTTCGTCGTCGAGCACGATGATCCTGGCGGGGCGTTCCATCCGAAAGCTCCTCGATAACCGAGCCGCTCAGTGTGCGGCCCCGCGTTCCTGCATGAATGCCTCGATCTGCGGGAGCGTGATGTAGCCGGCCTTCTGCGTGTCGATCTCGTCGAAATGACGCGCGAGCAGCGGCATGCCGGCCGCTGCCTGGTCGCGGGTCAGCTTGCCGTCGTGGGTGGTGTTCGCGCTTGAAAAACGCGTTTGCAACTGCTGCTCCACGCGCTCCATCCGCTGCTGGCTGATACCTTGCGGCGCGGCGGCCTGAGCGAACGCGACGGTGGACGCGCAGCACAGCAGCACGGTGGCGAGCAACTTCTTCATGACTGACTCCTTCGGTTGGAACATCGACCGTCGCCTGCCTGGGTGCCGCGAGCCGTTTCGATGACTGGCCGAATTGTTTGTCAGACGCCGCGCGATCGCAATTCGAGAATCATGTCGAATCATGTCACGGCGCCGGGTGCCGCTGCAGCTTGACATCGAATGAAATGAGTTCGCGGTTTCGTTTTGGGGGCCTGCTGCGTATCGTTCCGTCTGCCGTTCGTCGGCATTCACGTATCAGGAGTCCCAAATGACTATCCGTCTCGCCTGCGCCTCGACTTTCACCGCCATCGGTCTCGCCTGTTCTTCCGCTGCCTACGCGAGAGTCGTCGTGTATCTGCCCGCCGCCGTGGTCTACGCGCCGCCGCCGCGGCCGGTCTACTACCCGGTGCCGGTCAATCCCGTGTACGTATCGGCACCGCCCGTCGCCGTGCCTGTGGCGGCCGCGACCATCGTCGCGGCGCCGCCCGCGCTCAACTATGCGGTGGTGCCCGCGCCGACGGTCAGCTATGCGCAACCGCTCGTGATCGCGCCGCGTTGAAAGCGCGCGCCGGGCCGTCGCGCGGGCGGTTTCGATCGCCCCGAGACCGGCCCGCGCCGTTGACTCAGCATAGGACACGCGCCTCGCGGGCACGCCTGGTGAATTCCCGTTGTCCCGTTGAAAGGTGGAGCGCCGCGTAAAGCTTGCATGGAGCTTGCCGCTTCTTACCATCGCGCACCGCGCCAGGCGCGCGCCCGATGTGGCGCTCTGCGCCGGCACGGCTGATATTGACTACATATAGGCGGGATGGAACGGACCTTGCGACCCCTGTCAGGTTCGCGCGCCCCTTATCCCACCTTCTTTCCTGGACCTTTGTGATGAGCTACCAAGATATCGACAAGGAAATCGCCCACCTCGAAGTCGTTTTCAACGCACTTTCTGGGCGCGACCGTTTTCCGTTGTCGTACTGGCATCGTCGGCTGCATGCGTTGAGCCGTTCGTCGATGGTGCCCGCGCAACGCCAGCGCGTCGCCCACCTCGAAGCAAGGCTGCGCTCGGTCGGCGCGCGCCTGGACCAGCTCGCCGGCGCGACGCGCGTCGGTTCCTGCACAAGCCCGCTGATGGCGGGCGGGTCCGGCATCCGTTCAGCCAGTTAATATCCGCGCCCCAAGCGCCAGCACGAGCGCGGGCACCATCACCAGCGCGCCGACTTTCAGAAACTTCATGAAGCTGACGTCTTCGCCTTCGCGGCGAATCGCGTTGAGCCACAGGATCGTCGCGAGCGAGCCGGTGATCGACAGGTTCGGCCCGAGGTCGACGCCGATCAACAGCGCGTCGATCACGCGCTCGGGGCTATGCGCCTGCATCACGGTCGAACTCGCGATCAAGCCGGCCGGCAGGTTGTTGATCAGATTGCTGAGGAACGCGACGCTCGCGCCGGCCCACCCGGCCGCTTCCATTTCGTTGTGTTCGGTCGCGCGGCGCAACGCACCCGCGAACATGTTGATCACACCGGTGTGATCGAGCATCTCGACCAGCACAAACAGCCCGGCGACGAGCGGCAACACGTTCCACGAAATTTCGCGCATCATCGGCAGCGGCGATCTGCGCTCCTTGATCAGCACGACGAGCGCGGTCAGCGTGCCGAGGATCGCGGTCGGCAGGCCGAGCTGGATGTCGTAGGCGGAGACCGTCAGCAGCGCGCCGGCCGTCACCGCGATGCCCGCGAGCGCGACGCGCCCGCTCGCCGACAGCTCGACCGCATCGAGATTTGCCTCGCAGACGCCAGCGAGCGCCTCGCGTTGCGTCCAGCGCAGCATCACGAAGGTCGCGGCAATCGACAGCACCGACGGCAGCGTGAAGCGCAGCATCCACGGTCCCAGCGGCGGCGTGTGATTGCCGTACAGCACGATGTTGGCCGGATTCGAAATCGGCAGCACGAAGCTCGCCGCATTGGCGACGAACGCGCAGACGAACAGCAGCGGCAGCGGCGGTGTCTTCGCTTTCTTCGCCGCCGCGAACACAGCGGGCGTCAGCACGACGGCGGTGGCGTCGTTGGAAAGAAACGCGGTGATCACCACGCCGAACAGATACACGAGCACGAACAGCTTGCGCGGCGAACTGCGCGCATGATTGACAGCGAGCACCGCGACCCAGTCGAACAGCCCCTCGCGGCGGCCGACTTCGGATAGCAGCATCATGCCGAACAGGAACAGATAGACGTCGGTGCCCTTGCCGATCGCTTCGACCGCGAGATGCAAGGGCAACAGGCCGAGGGCGACGAGCAGCACCGCGCCGGCGACGGCCCACACGGCTTCGGGCCATTTGAACGGCCGCATGATCACGCCGGCCGTGGCGAACGCGGCAATACTCCAGGAAAGAAAAATGGAATTCACGGCTTGACGCCCGGATAATGGGTTATGTCGGTGGCTGCGCAAAGCGCGCAACCTTGTTGTTCGGGGCAACAAATTACCACAGCGGTACCACGGCGAGCGCTCCATAGCAGTGTGCATGCCTTCATGCGCGCACCTTTCAGCGCGCATACCTCTCGACACGATTAACATCACCGCAACAACGATCTGTTCCCGCCCACCCGCCTATTCAGTTTGAATGGGCATCCCTACTATCCGCATTCTCACGCGGCTTCTCGCGAGCAACGGATAGAACACGATGCAAACACACGCTTGCGCTCCCACGCGCTACCACGGCGCGGCGATCGCGCTGCACTGGCTGGTCGCCGCGCTGATGATCTGCGGCTTCTACATCGGCTGGATCATGACCGATATCCCCGGCTTCACGCCGACGAAGCTCAAGTACTTCTCGTGGCACAAATGGATCGGCGTGACCGTGTTCGCGCTGGCGCTGCTGCGGGTGCTGTGGCGCGCGACGCATCGCGCGCCCGCGCTCGATGCCGCGACGCCCGCGTGGCAGAAGGCCGCCGCGCATCTGGTGCACGGCCTGCTGTATCTGCTGATGCTCGCGATTCCGCTGTCCGGCTACTTCTACAGCTCGGCGGCCGGCATTCAGGTCGTGTATCTGGGCATCGTGCCGCTGCCGACGATCATCGGTCCCGATCAGGCGCTGAAGGCCGCGCTGCGCACGGTGCACGTGCTGCTCAACTACACGCTGCTCGCGCTCGTGATCATGCACGTGCTTGCGGCGCTCAAGCATCAGTTCGTCGATCGCGACGGATTGCTCGCGCGCATGATGCCGTTTCTGAAGACCCGCGCATAACGATACGACAGCTTGAAGAAAGCCATAACTCCTGTCGATTGGTTACGACTGGTTGGCAATCAAATTCCTCGCGGTGTGCAATCAGGCCGCGAAGCTCGGATAGGATGCGTACCATCATGAAGACACCCTTTTATCTCTCCGCTCATCGCGCGACGCTCGCTTCTTTCGCGGTGCTTGCGCTGCTCGGCGCGAACCTCGCGCACGCCGACGTCGACCTCGCGAAAAGCAGCGTCATCGCCACGACCAAACAGATGAACGTGCCCGTCGACGGCAAGTTCAGGAAGTTCTCCGCGCAACTGAATTTCGATCCGGCGAAGCCTGCCGCGGGCAGCGCGAACGTGTCGATCGACACCGCGAGCTACGACCTCGGCGCCGACGACTACAACCAGCAGGCGCAAGGCAAGGAATGGTTCGACAGCGGCGCCTTCCCGAGCGCGACCTTCGTGTCGAGTTCGATCGCGCCGGCTGGCGGCAACCAGTACAAGGTGACCGGCAAGCTGACGATCAAAGGCAAATCGCAAACGGTCGTCGTGCCGGTCGTGATCGCGAGCCAGGGTGCCACGCAAACTTTCGACGGCTCGCTGCCGATCAAGCGCACGCAGTTCGACGTCGGCACCGGCGAATGGAAAGACACGTCGGTGGTCGGCGACGAAGTCGTCATCAAATTTCATCTGGTCGCGGCGAAGAAATAACCCACCACGCCGCAGCACCGCCTTACCCTTCGACCTCTGGAGTCCAACTTGAAGCAATCCTTCCTGCTCGCCGCCGGCGCGCTCGCCGCTGCATGCTCGTTCAACGCGATGGCCGCCACCGAAACCTACCTGCTCGATCCGACGCACACGTCGCCGAGCTTCGAGACCGACCACTTCGGCGGGCTGTCGATCTGGCGCGGCAAGTTCCAGAAAAGCAGCGGCACCGTCGTGCTCGATCGCGCGGCGAAGACCGGCACGGTCGAGGCGACGATCGACCTGACCTCGGTCGGCATCGGCAACGACAAGCTCAACGAGGAACTGGTCGGCGACAAGTTCTTCGACACCGCGAAGTTCCCGACCGCGACCTACAAGGGCACGCAGATCCGCTTCGACGGCGACAAGCCGGTCGAAGTGATCGGCACGCTGACGCTGCACGGCGTCACGAAACCGGTCAACCTGAAGATCGAATCGTTCAAGTGCATCCAGCACCCGATGCTGAAGCGCGAAGTGTGCGGCACCGAATCGGTCGCGACGTTCAATCGCGACGATTTCGGCATCGACTTCGGCAAGGCGTACGGCTTCAACATGAAGACCACGCTGCATATCCAGGCCGAAGGCGTCAAGCAGTAAGCGCATCACGCCCGGCACGGCCGGGCGCCGAACTACTGGATTGCGGGCTGCGCCGGCGCGTGCGACGCGCGGCGCGCCTCCAGCCATGCGACCAGTTCCTCGCAGCGCATGGCCTTCGCGAACAGCCAGCCCTGTCCGTACTGAACGCCTCGGCGCAGCAGATACTCGACCTGCTCGTCGCGCTCGATTCCCTCCGCCACGACTTCCACCCCCAATTCGTGGGACGCAGGTGCGTACGGCGAAAGCATAGTTTCTGAACCCGCTTTTTCAACAACGTGTCGAACGACACGCGTGCGGCCGGCCGCGCCGGCCCTGACCGGCGGCGAGCGCGGCAAGGTACCATTACGGGCTGGCGGCGTCGCGACGCGCGCCGTCACCGCTTTCGTTCATTGCCATCGCCCGCTTCAACTCCCATGAATTCGCCAACCCGCCGCATCGCGCACCTCGACATGGACGCGTTTTACGCGTCCGTCGAACTGCTGCGCTATCCGGAGTTGCGCGGGCGCGCGGTGGTGATCGGCGGCGGGCGCAACAGCGCACCGCAGGTGCTCGAAGACGGCAGCAGGCGCTTCGCGAAGCTGCGCGATTACGCGGGCCGCGGCGTCGTGACCACCTCGACCTACGAGGCGCGCGCGCTCGGCGTATTTTCGGCGATGGGCATGATGAAGGCCGCCGCGCTCGCGCCCGACGCGATCCTGCTGCCGACCGACTTCGATTCATACCGCCACTACTCGCGTCTTTTCAAGGCCGCCGTCAGGACGTTCACGGACCGCATCGAGGATCGCGGCATCGACGAGATCTATATCGACCTGACCGACCTGCCGGGCGAACCGGCCGACATCGGCCGGCGCATCAAGGACGCCGTTCATCAGGCCACCGGTCTCACGTGTTCGATCTGCGTCGCGCCGAACAAGCTGCTCGCGAAGATCGGCTCCGAACTCGACAAGCCTGACGGCCTGACGATCCTCACGCCGGCCGATATACCGCTGCGCGTGTGGCCGCTGCCGGTGCGCAAGGTCAACGGCATCGGCCCGAAGGCCGCGCAGAAGCTGACCACACTCGGCCTCGCGACGGTCGGCGATCTGGCCGCCGCCGACGCCGGGTTGTTGCAGGACAACTTCGGGCGCAGCTATTCCGCCTGGCTGATGCAGGTCGCGCAGGGTCACGACGAGCGGCCCTTGGTGGTCGAATCGGAGCCGAAGTCGATCAGCCGCGAGACCACGTTCGAGCGCGATCTGCATCCGCGCCACGATCGACCGGCGTTATCGAGCGCGTTTACGGGGCTGTGCGTGCGTGTCGCCGACGATCTCGTGCGCAAGGGCTACGTGGGCCGCACGATCGGCATCAAGCTGCGTTACGACGATTTCCGCACCGTCACGCGCGACCTGACGCTCGACGAACCGACCGCCGACGCGAGCGAAATCCGCCGCGCGGCGACCGAATGTTTGCGACGCGTGGAGTTGAACCGCAAGCTGCGGCTATTGGGCGTGCGCATCAGCACGTTGACGTCGGCCAGCGAACAGGCGCTGAAGCCGCGCCTGCCGGCTCAGGCCGACTTGCCTTTCGCGAGCGACGAATAGGCGCTGTCGCCGGCGACGCCGGTCGCGTTCGCACGCATGGCCGGCACGTCGCCTGACGTGGACAGCGCCGACGCCGCCACCGAAAACGAGAACGTGTTGACGCCGTTGGCGCTGTGCGCGGACACGGTGCCGCGATGCATCTCCGCGATCGCCTTCACGATCGCGAGCCCGAGCCCGTGGTTTTCGCGGCTATTGGTGCGCGAGACTTCCGCGCGATAGAAACGATCGAACAGATGTTCGAGCACGTCCGGCGCGATCGGCTCGCCAGGATTTGCCACGGCGACGCGCACCTGGTCGCGCATCGGTCCTTTCCCGCGCGCGATCGTCACGCTGATCGACGCGCCCGGCTCGCAATGCTGGATCGCGTTCATCAGCAGGTTCGTGCACGCGCGGCCGAATAGCGACCGGTTCACGCGCGCGAACGCATCGCCGTGCAACTGCGCATGCACGTGCGCCTCTTCGAGCGGAATCTCCAGAAACTCGAGCGTATGCGCGAGTTCCGCCGCGAGCGACACCTCGACGAGCCCCGTCGCGCGTTCGCCCTGATCGGCGCGCGCGAGGAACAGCATGTCGTTGATGATCGTGCGCATCCGCTCGAATTCTTCGAGATTCGATTGCAGCGTGTGGCGCAGATCGTCGACCGAACGGTTGCGGGTCAGCGCGACCTCGGTCTGGCCGATCAGGATCGTGACCGGCGTGCGCAGTTCATGCGCGACGTCCGCGTTGAACGATTCGAGCCGGCCGTAGGCGCCGTCGAGCCGTTCGAGCGCGCCGTTGAACGAGTTCGCGAGGTCGTTCAGTTCGAGCGGCAGCGACGCCGTATTGAGCCGCTGCGAGCGGTTGTTCGGGCTGACCGCCGATGCGTCGCGCGTCAGACGCGTGAGCGGTGCGAGACCGATGCGCGTGACCGAGTAGCTGAGCAGCAGCACCGCGAGACTGCCGAGCGCGGACAGCGCCGCGAGCGCCGAGCCGAACACCCGCATCGTGCGCAGGTTCGGTGAATAGCTCGACGCGACCTGCAACTGCACCGGCGGCCGCGCGGCGTTGGCGGGCAAGGTCACCGTCGAAGTCAGCATGTCGGGGCCGCCGCCCGCCGGCGCGATGCGCGCATAGCCGCCCGGCCAGCTCTTCGTGACGGTGCCCTGCACCGGCGTGCCGAAGTGATAGCTCGGGTCCGCGCTCGTCACCGAGTACACGGTGCTGCCGTCGTGCGGCGTCATGTCGGTGAGTTTTTCGCGGCACATCCGCCATTTTTCGGGCGTCACCGCGTGATAGACGATGATGCGTGCGATTTGCGTGCGATCGTCGAGCGACTCGCGCAGATGATGTTCGAGCTGCGTGCGCAGCACCAGAAAGAGCCCCGTGCCGACGAGCGTAAACACGAACAGCGCGACCAGCGCGAACATCGACGCGAGACGGCGGGCAATCGAACGGTTCATGATGTCTCGGCCTCGTCGCGCACTTCGAGCACGTAGCCCATGCCGCGCACCGTGTGCAGCAGCTTCGACGGGAACGGGCCGTCGAGCTTCGCGCGCAGCCGCTTGATCGCGGTTTCGACGACGTTCGTGTGGCTGTCGAAGTTGACGTCCCACACGAGTTCGGTGATCGCGGTCTTCGACAGAATGTCGCCCTGACGGCGCGCGAGCACGCTGAGCAGTTGAAACTCTTTGGCGGTCAGGTCGAGGCGTACGCCGTCGCGCGTCGCGCGGCGGCCGATCAGATCGACGAACAGATCGCCGACGGAAATCAACGTGGACTCCTGCGAACGCGTGCGGCGCGCGAGCGCATGCAGACGCTCGACCAGTTCGAGGAACGAGAACGGTTTGGTCAGGTAGTCGTCCGCGCCTTCGCGCAGGCCGCGCACGCGGTCGTTCACGTGATCGCGCGCGGTCAGCATGATGACCGGCGTCGACTTGCGCATGCGTAGCGCCTTCAGCACGCTGAAGCCGTCGCGCTTAGGCAGCATCACGTCGAGGACGATCACGTCGTAATCGAATTCGGTGGCCAGATGCATGCCTTCCTCGCCGTCGAGCGCGACATCGACGACCCAGCCCTGCTCTGTCAAACCGGAGCGCAGGTAGTCCACCACCTTGTGCTCGTCTTCAACGATCAGCAATTTCATCCGCGTCCCCATGCCACGTTTGGCGGTCAACTGTCCATTATACGAAACGCCCCTGATGCCTCGCGCCGATCCCACTCCCTCGGCATGGAAGCTCTGCCGGGGCGATTCAGTGTGCAGGAGCCGGCATCTCCTTCTGCTGCGCGCCGCCGGCTGGCGCTTGCTGCGGCGATGCCGTAGCACTGGCGACGTTCGCTGTCGCGTTCGTAGGGGTAGCCTCGTTCCCGGCCATTGCGCCACCTTGCGCGGCGCCCTCCCAGCCGCCGCCGAGCGCCTTCACGAGCGCCACCGACAGCGCCAACTGCTGGCCGTGAATCTGCACGTCCGTGCGCTCGCTCGTCAGCAGCGACTCCTGCGCGTCGATCACGTTCAGATACGCGACGAGGCCGCCCGAATAGCGATCGTTCGCGAGCGACAGCAGCCGCTGCGCGTCCTCGACCGCCTCGCGCGACTGCTTCGCCGCGCCGTCGAGCACCGACAGTCCTGTGATGCCGTCCTGTACCTGCTGGAACGCGCTCAGCACGGTCTGCCGATAATTCGCCTCGGTCGCCTTGTAGCCCGCGCTCGCGTACTGGACGTTGGCCGCGCGCCGGCCGCCGTCGAAGATCACTTGACCGACCGTCGCGCCGAGCGTCCACATCAGCGTCGGCGCGCTCAGCAGATTGGCGAACTCGGTGCTCTCCCAGCCGATGCCGGGCGTCAGCGTGAGGCTCGGGAAGAACGCCGCCCTGGCCACGCCGATCTGCGCGTTGGCCGCCGCCATCGCACGTTCCGCCGAGGCGACGTCGGGACGCCTTTGCAGCACGTCGCTCGGCACGCCGAGCGGTACGGTCGGCGCCTTGATGTCGAGCACCTTCGGCTCGATCGCGAACTGCGGTGCCGGCACGCCGACCAGCGCGGCGATCGCATGCTCGAACTGCGCGCGCTGATTGAGCAGCAGTTGCGCCTGCACGCGCGTCGAATCGAGCTGCGATTTCTGCTGCAGCACGTCGAGGCCCGATACCGAGCCGAGATCGTGCTCGGTGTTCACGTAGTCGAGCGCTTTCTGCTGCAGCTTCACCGACTGGTTCAGCACGTCGATCTCGTTGTCGAGCTCACGCAGCGAGAAGTAGTCGGTGGCGAGGTCGGTCGTCAGCACGAGGCGCGCGTTCGCGAGATCGTCCGCCGACTGTTCGGCCGACGCCTGCGCGCCCTCGACCTGACGACGGATGCGGCCGAACAGATCGGTGTCGTAGCTGATCGTCGGCCCGAGCTGGATGCTGTTCTGCACCGTCGATTCGGTCGGCGTCGCGTAGTTCGTCAGCGGCCGGTCGTGCGAAATACGGAAGCGCGAGGCCTGTGCGTTGAAATCGACTTCCGGCACGCGCTGCGCGCTGATGTTCGCGAGCGTCGCCTTCGCCTGCTCGTAGTGCGCGCTCGCCGCGGCGAGCGTCTGGTTCTGCGCGAGTGCCTGGGTTTCGAGCGTCGCGAGCGTCGGGTCGGCAAAGCCCGTCCACCAGTCCGGCGCGATCGGCGCATGCGACGGCGCGGCGACGCGCCAGAACGAATCGGTGTGCCATTCGGGCGGCACCTCGGCCTGCGGCCGCTGATAGTCCGGGCCGACCGTGCACGCGGCGAGCAGCGCCGCGCCGGCGCACGCGCTCAGCGCGGTGAAGACAGCGCCACGCGTACGCGCCTGGCGTGAAGCCGCGAACGTCACGACGCCCCCTTGCCGTTCTTCTGCAGCGGCTGCACCTGCACGTGATCGCCATCGGCAATCGAATCGCTCGGGTTGACGATGATGCGATCGCTCGGCGAGATACCGCTTTCGATTTCGAGCTGCTGTCCGAGGTCCACCGCGATCACGACCTTGCGCAGGCTCACGTTGCCCTTTGCATCGACGACCGCGAGGCGCGGACCCTCCGCGCGAAACAGCAGCGCGTTGCCGGGCACCGTGAGACGCGCATGCGCGGCGGCCGGCACCGCGACCTGCACGTACGCGCCGGGGCGCAGCTTGTCGTCGGGATTCGGCAGCGTCACTTCGATCTGCAACGAGCGCGTGGGTACGTCGATCGCGCCAGAAATATGCGTGATCTTGCCGTTGAACTGCTGGCCCGGCAGCTCGGCCTGCGTGACCGCGACCTTCTGCCCGACCGCGACGTTCTGCGCGTAGGCCTGCGGCAACTGCACATAGACGCGCAACGGGTCCGATTGGGCAAGCGCGAACAACGCACGGCTCGTGCCGCTGCCCGCGTCGATCAGATCGCCGACGTCGACGTTGCGCTGCGTGACCACGCCGGTAAACGGCGCGACGATCCGCTTGAACGATTCGAGCTGCTGCAGACGCTTGACGTTCGCATCGGCGGCCGCGAGATTCGCGAGATCCTGCGTGTAGGTGCTTTGCCGTTCATCGAGTTCCTGCTGCGACACCGCATCACGCTGGCGCAACTGCTGCCAACGGTCCAGCGAGCTCTTCGCGAGCGCGAGGCTCGAATTGATCTGCTGACGCTGTGCCAGAGCCTGCGCGAGTTCCTGGTCGATTTCCGGCGTATCGAGCTCGGCGAGCAGTTGCCCCTGCTTCACGTGGGTGCCGATGTCGGCGTACCAGTGCAGCAGATAGCCGGTCGCGCGTGCATAGATCGGCGACTCGACATAGCCGCGCAGCGTGCCCGGCAGCAGCGTGTCGCCGCCGCCCTCGGTCTGGGTCGGCGTGACGACGTTCACGTACTGCGTGGCATTCTGCTGCGCGATCGCCGCGACTTCGCGGTTTTGCAGCACGTTCGCGATCACGGTGCGGAGTGTGCCTGCCACGAGCAGCACGAGCACGATCACGACGGCGATCTTCGCGCGCTT
Source organism: Paraburkholderia sp. Cpub6 (assembly GCF_014201065.1). Taxonomy (NCBI): domain Bacteria; kingdom Pseudomonadati; phylum Pseudomonadota; class Betaproteobacteria; order Burkholderiales; family Burkholderiaceae; genus Paraburkholderia; species Paraburkholderia sp. Cpub6. The sequence goes on along the minus strand of NZ_JACHDM010000021.1, from coordinate 3,641 downwards.
CCATTCGCGATGGCGCGGCGGCAGCCGGTGCTCTCCTTCTTCGGTTTCCCGCGCGGGGATCGCTAGCGATGCATGAGTTTTTTCGGTCATCTCAGTCAACCATCGTTTAACTTTTACGCGGGCGTCGCCGCACTGCTGGGTTCCGGTGCGGGGGTGTCACTATGGCCGCCACTGCCACTGCCACCGCCGTTGCCGCCAGCGTCGCCACCGCCGTTGTCGTCGTCGCCGCCGTTCTTATGACGGCGCGCGAGCCACGAATGAATTCCCGCAAACACGAGCGGCACGAAAAACAGCGTCGATACGGTCGCGAACAGCAACCCGCCGATCACCGCGCGGCCAAGCGGCGCATTCTGCTCGGCGCCCTCGCCGAGACCGAGCGCCATCGGAATCATGCCGATGATCATCGCGAACGCGGTCATCAGCACCGGACGAATCCGGCTCGCACCGGCTTCGAGCGCGGCCGTGAGCGGCGGCGCGCCGGCCGACAGCCGCTGGCGCGCGAACGCGACCATCAGAATACTGTTCGCGGTCGCGACGCCCATCGTCATGATCGCGCCGGTCAGCGCCGGCACGCTCAGATGGGTGCCGGTCAGGAACAGCATCCACATGATCCCCGCGAGCGCCGCCGGCAACGCGCTGACGATGATCAGCGGATCGACCCACGACTGGAAGTTCACGACGATCAGCAGATACACGAGCACGATCGCCATCGCGACGCCGATGCCGAGCCCAAAGAACGAACTGCGCATCGTCTGTACCTGGCCGCGCACCGTGATCGTGCTGCCGCGTGGCAGCGAGCCGCGCACCTCGTCGACGATCTTGTCGACCTGATTCGCCACGCTGCCGAGATCGCGCTTTTCAACGCTCACATACAGATCGATCACCGGACGGATGTTGTAATGCGTGACTTCCGCGAACTGGCTCTTCGGCGAGATCTGCACGAGGTTGCCGAGCAGTTGCGTCGGCCCGTTCATCGTGGCCGAGACCGGGGTGCGCAACAGTTCGTCGATCGAAGATACCTGGTACTGCGGCGTTTGCACCGCCACCTTGTATTCCACGCCGTTCCTGTTGTTGACCCAGAAGCCCGGCGACGTCTGCGAGCTGCCCGACAGCGAAACGAGCACGTTCTGCGCGACGTCGTTCGCGGTCAGGTTCAGTTGTTGCAGGCGGGTGCGGTCCATGTGCAGATCGATCACCGGTTCGTCGAGCTTCTGCTGGATATGCGTGTCGACGGTGCCGGGAATCAGTCGCACCTGCTTCAGCAGCTTGCGCGCGACGTCGAGGTTGCCCTGCTGATTCGCGCCCGAAATCTGCACGTCCACCGCGGCAGGCAGGCCGAAGTTCAGGATCTGCGTGACGATATCGGCCGGCTGAAAGAAGAACTCGACGCCCGGGAAACGCTGCGGCAGGATCGCGCGCAGCTTGTCCATGTAGATCTGCGACGGCTTGTGGCCTTCGTTCAACGCAATCTGGATCTCGCCGTCGAGCGTGCCCATCGTGCCCGCATTGCTATACGACAGGTTGATGCCGCTATACGGCAGCCCGAGGTTGTCGAGAATCGTGCCCAACTCCTTGGGCGGCACGACTTCGCGGATCACCTTCTCGACCTCGTCGGCCAGCCGCGCGGTTTCTTCGATACGCGTGCCGGTCGGCGCGCGCATGTGCAGACGGATGTCGCCCGCGTCGACGCTCGGAAAGAAGTCTTCGCCGAGTGCAAAGAACAGACCCATCGACAGCACGCAGAAACCGAGGAACAGCGCGCCGAACATCTTGCGACGCACGAGCAGGCTGCTCAGGATCATGATGTAAGTCGCGCGCATCCGCTCGAAGCCTGCGTCGAAGCGGTGATACAGACGCATGAACAGATTCGGCTTCGTGCCCGCCTTCGGCTTGTGCGCGTGGCCCATCAGCAGCATCGCGAGCGTCGGCACGAGCGTACGGGACAGGATGTACGAGGCGAGCATCGCGAACACCACCGCTTCCGCGAGCGGCACGAATAGATAGCGCGCGACGCCGGTCAGGAAGAACATCGGCACGAACACGATACAGATACACAGTGTCGAGACGAGCGCCGGCACTGCGATTTCGCCGGCGCCGTCGAGAATCGCATCGTGCAGATTCGTGCCCAGGTGCAGGTGCCGCTCGATGTTCTCGATCGTCACAGTCGCGTCGTCCACCAAGATGCCGACCGCGAGCGCGAGGCCGCCCAACGTCATGATGTTGATGGTCTGCCCGAGCGCGTGCAGCACGATCAGCGACGACAGAATGGACAGCGGAATCGAGATCGCGATGATGCAGGTGCTGCGCCAGTTGCCAAGGAACAGCAGGATCATCGCGGCGGTCAGCGCGGCGGCGACCAGCGCTTCGCGCACCACACCCTGCACCGCCGCCTTCACGAATACCGACTGGTCGAACAGCGCGGTGATCTGCAGATCCGGCGGCAGCGCGGCGCGCGCGGCCGGCAAAATGCCTTTCAACGTATCGACGATCGACAGCGTCGACGCGTTGCCGTTCTTCAGCACCGACATCAGCACGCCGCGATGACCGTTCTGCCGCACGATGTTGGTCTGCGGCGAGAAGCCGTCGCGCACATGCGCGACTTCACGCAGATAGGTCGTCGCGCCGTTGACGGTGCGCACCGGAATGTCGTTGAGGCCTTCCAATGTCGGCGGCGACCCGTTCATTTCGATCGTGTATTCCTTCGGCCCGATCTTGGCCGTGCCCGCGGGCAGAATCAGGTTTTGCGCGTTGAACGCGTTGACCACGTCGGCAGGTGTCAGGCCCTTGGCCAGCAGCGCGCGCGTGTCGAGGTCGACCGAGATCAGCCGCGATTTGCCGCCATACGGATACGGCACGGCCGCGCCCGGAATCGTCACGAGTTGCGGTCGCAGGAAGTTCAGCGCGGTGTCGTTGAGATCCTGCTCCGAGAGCTTCGGACTCGACAGGCCGAGCTGGATGACTGGAATACTGGAAGCCGAGTAGCTGATGACCAGCGGCGCGGTGGCGCCCGGCGGCATCTGCTTCAATTGCGCCTGCTCGATGGCGACCGTCTGCGCGATCGCCGTCTGGATGTTCGCGTTCGGCTGCAGAAACACCTTCAGGATCGCGATGCCGGGAAGCGATTGCGATTCGATATGTTCGATGTCGTTGACCGTCGTGGTCAGACTGCGCTCGTTGACCGACGTGATGCGGGTGGCCATGTCTTCGGCCGACAGCCCCGTATACGTCCAGATGATGCTGACGACCGGAATGTTGATATCCGGCAGCACGTCGACGGGCATGGTGAACAGCACGAAGGGCGTCGCCAGCACGATCAGAATTGCCATCACGATGAACGTGTATGGCCGCTTAAGCGCTACGTTGACGATCCACATTGAAACGGGCCAGAGAAAATGCGGGTGGAGGGAGGGATTGAATCTGCGCTTATGCTAGATCGATGGCACCAACGCCTGCATGGCATGAAAATGGCGAAATCGTCAGGAAGCTTGTTGAAAGCAAATGCGCCATTTTTGAAGGCGAAGGGCTCTCGCCGAATTAGCTGCGAATTAGAGCGTGTTAGGCACTTTCTGTCAGACCTGGTAACCTGGCGGGATGATAGAACGCAAGCCATACCCGACAGATGTTTCGGACGAGGAATGGAG
>NZ_JACHDM010000020.1:0-130928 GCF_014201065.1 Paraburkholderia sp. Cpub6 | reverse complement strand
CTCCATTCCTCGTCCGAAACATCTGTCGGGTATGGCTTGCGTTCTATCATCCCGCCAGGTTACCAGGTCTGACAGAAAGTGCCTAACACGCTCTAGTGGAGGGTGTGCCAGGCACGGGTAAAACCACCCTCGCGTTGCAATTCTTACTCAAGGGCCTGCACGAAGGGCAGACGGGCCTTTATATCGCGCTGTCCGAAACCCGTGCTGAACTGCTCGCGATCGGCGTGAGCCACGGCTGGGATCTGAGCCGTTTCACGATACTGGAGCAACTGCCCGAAGAAGGGCTCGAACCGCAATACGAACAGACCGTGCTGCACCCGGCCGAAGTCGAACTCGGCGAAAGCGTGCGCAACGTGATCGAGCACGTCGACGAACTGAAGCCGGCGCGCGTCGTCCTGGACAGCCTGTCCGAACTGCGTCTGCTGGCGGAGAACCCATTGCGCTACCGTCGGCAGATTCTCGCGCTCAAGCACCATTTCTCGACGCGCGAATGCACGGTGCTGCTGCTCGACGACACGTCGGCCAGCGCCTCCGGCATTCAGCTTCACAGCATCGTGCACGGCGTGATCAGCCTCGAAAACGTCGCTCATGATTACGGCGGCAATCGCCGCCGTCTGCGCATCGCGAAGATGCGCGGCATCAAGTTCCGCGAGGGCTATCACGACTTCACGCTAAACACCGGTGGTCTGCGCGTCTATCCGCGTCTGGTCGCCGCCGAGCATCACAGCGAATTCGGCACGAGCCCGATGAGCACCGGCACGCCCGGCCTCGACGCGCTGCTCGGCGGTGGCCTCGTCCCCGGCACCAATTCGCTGATCATCGGCCCGTCGGGGGTCGGCAAAACCACCACCGTCGTGTCGTGCCTGCTTGCCGCACTCGAACGCGGCGAGCGGTGCGCGTACTACGTATTCGACGAAACGCTCAGCATGCTGGTCACACGCTGCGCGACGCTCGGCATGGATCTCGCCCCGCACGTCGAAAGCGGTCTGCTGATGCTGCGCCAGATCGATCCCGCGGAAATCTCGCCGGGCGAGCTGTCGAGCGACGTGCGCAACGCGGTCGAAAACGAGCACGTGCGCTATGTCGCGGTCGACAGCCTGAACGCCTATCTGCAGGCGATGCCCGGCGAGCGCTACCTGCTGCTGCACATGCACGAATTGCTCGGCTATCTGAATCAGCAGGGCGTGGTCACGATGCTCGTGCTCGGGCAGCACGGCATCATCGGCGAAGTGCAGACCGAGGTCGACGTCAGTTATCTGAGCGACGTGGTCGTGCTGTTCCGCTATTTCGAGCACCAAGGCGAAGTGCTGACGGCAATAACCGCCGTCAAGAGCCGCGCGAACGATCATGAACGCACGATCCGCCAGTTCCGCCTCGGCACCGAAGGCGTCGAGGTCGGCGAAGCGCTGCGCGACTTCGAGGGCGTGCTGTCGGGCCTGCCCTCGTATCGCGGCAGCACCGCGATGCTCGGCGCGACGAACCATCTGATCGATACGTCAGGACAGTGAGCGATGGAGCAGCGTGTCCTCATCCTCGCACCGTTCGGCCGCGACGCCGAAGTGATCACCGCCGCTCTGCACAACGACGCACGCGCCTGCGTGACCTGCGACGACGCCGACGCGCTCACCACCGAGCTCGACGTCGGCGCGGGCACCGCGCTGCTCACCGAGGAAGCGCTCGCGAACGGCCACGGCTCGAGCCTGTATGCGTGGCTCGAACGGCAGCCCGCATGGTCCGACTTCCCGTTCATCCTGCTCGCCGCCCGCAGCATCGGCCATCGATCCGCGCGCGGGCTCGAAGTGCTCGAACGGCTCGGCAATGTAGTGGTGCTCGAACGTCCGCTCAATTCGGAAACGTTGCGGCGCGCGGTCGCGTCGTCGTTGCGGGCCCGCGGACGGCAGTATGAATCCCGAAGGCTGCTTGCCGAGCGCATCGAGGCACAGGACGCGCTGGAGCAACTGAACGATTCGCTGGAAAGCCGCATCGCCGCGCGCACGCACGAACTTGCGTCAGCCAACGACCGGCTGATGGCCGAGATCCACGAGCGCGCGAAGGTTCAGGCCGTGCTCGTGCAATCGCAGAAGATGGAGGCGCTCGGTCAGCTGACCGGCGGCATCGCGCACGACTTCAACAATCTGCTGAACGTGATCATGGTCAACGCGGAACTGATCGCGCGCGTGAGCGGCGACGAACGCCTGCGGGGCATGGCGGCCACCGTCAAGCGCGCGACCGAGCGCGGCGCGAAACTGACCGGCCAGTTGCTGACTTTCTCGCGCAACAGCAACCTGAATCTGAAAGCGATCGACGTGGTCGCGCTGCTGCAGGGCATGCGCGACATCATCGCGGTGTCGCTCGGCTCGGGCATCCGCTATGACAACGACTTCGAGCGCACCGAAATGTGGACCCAGGCCGACGCAAATCAGCTCGAGCTCGCGGTGCTCAATCTCGCGATCAACGCGCGCGACGCGATGCCGGCCGGCGGGCGCCTCGACATCCACGTGACCCTGCGCGACGCGCCCGACCAGACGCTGAAGCATGGCCGCTACGTCGTGATCGAAGTCGCCGACACGGGTGAGGGCATTCCGCCAGACGTCGTGTCGCGCGTGTTCGATCCGTTCTTCACGACCAAGCCGATCGGCAAGGGCACCGGGCTAGGCCTGAGCCAGGTGTATGGCATCGCGAGGCAGGCGGGCGGCGCCGCGCGCATCTTCAGCGAAGAAGGTACCGGCACCACGGTGCAGATCTGGCTGCCGATGCGCGAGCGAGTCGCCGCGCACAGCGAAGCGGAGTCCGATGCGGAAGCGAACGCGGTCGGCGACAAGCGCGTGCTCGTGGTCGAGGACGACAGCGAAGTGCGCGCGATGCTCGTTGAATCGTTGCGCATGCTCGGCTACACGGTGACCGAGGCCGCCGACGGCCAGACCGGCCTTGACCGCCTCGTCGACGATCATCCCGATCTGCTGATGGTCGACTTCGCGATGCCGGGCATGAACGGCATCGACGTGATCGCCGCGGCGCGCAAGCTTCGTGCCGATCTACCGGTGGTCCTGGCGACCGGTTATGCGGACGTCGACATTGCCGATCTCGCGGTCAAGCATTGCACGATCCTGCGCAAGCCGTTTCAGCTCGACGATCTGGCGCGCACGGTGCGGATCGGGCTGCTCGCGTGAATCGAGCTCAAGTGAATCAAGTAGACCACTTGCATCAAAATGCCCATTGAATCGCGGCGCACCGCACACCCAACGATTCTGTAAGCCCACCTCCTGGCCACCGATTTAATGCCGCTGTCGCATTCGCGCCGCAGACTCCTCCGGTTCGGCCACGATTTCCAATTCAATAGTTTGCTAACGAATATTTTGGAAATACAATACCGGCCATGTCGAATCTCGATGCCCTGCGCCGCACCGTCAGCAGCACGCTGGTCGTCGCCGCCAGAAAGTGGCGGCGCACGAGTCATGGTGTGCTCGCGGCCTTCAACGTATCCGAAGCGTGCGCGACGCCGCTTCTGACCGCGAGCCGGCTCGGCTCGGCGGTGCGTCAGGTCACGCTCGCCGATCACATCGGCATCGAGGGGCCGTCCCTCGTGCGGCTGCTCGACCAGTTGTGCGCGGCCGGCCTGATGCGCCGCGACGAAGATTCCGAAGACCGCCGCGCGAAGACCGTCGTACTGACCGACGAAGGCCGCGCCGTCACCGCGAAGATGGAAGAGGAACTGGTCACGTTGCGCGCGCAGGCGCTCAAAGGCGTATCGCGCGACGATCTCGAAGCCGCCCTGCGCGTGCTCGGCGCATTCACGGCCGATGCCGCCGCACGCGCCGAACCGGGAAGCGTCGAGCGCGACGCGCGTCACGAACGCGCGCAGCCCGTGCGCCCGGAACCGGTCAGGCACGAGGCGACGAAGCGCACCTCGTCGGCGAAGCGCGAGCCCGCCAAAGGCGAGGCGCTTGCCAGCAAGGTCGAACGGACGAGCGGCAAAAGCGCTGCCAAAACGGCCGGCAAATCACGCGGCACCGCCAAGGCGCGCAAGTCCACCAGGAGCGGCGCGCGAGCCACCGCGCCGCGCAACGCCGATTCCGCGTAACGGTTTATGGTCTATCCCACTCTCCGCGACTGGTTGTTTTCCGTCAAAACGTTCGCCGCGGCCATGCTCGCGCTTTACATCGGCCTCGCGTTCGAACTGCCGCGGCCGTACTGGGCGATGGCGACCGTCTACATCGTGTCGAACCCGTTCGTCGGCGCGACCCGCTCGAAGGCGATCTATCGTGCGCTGGGCACTGCGCTCGGCGCGTCGGGCGCGGTGCTGCTGGTGCCGCCGTTCGTCGAATCGCCGTACCTGTTCAGCGTGATCGTCGCGGCGTGGATCGGCACGATGCTCTACCTCGCGGTGTCCGACCGCACCGCGCGCAGCTACGTGTTCATGCTGGCGGCCTATACGATGCCGATCATCGCGCTGCCGTCGGTGACGAATCCGACCGGCGTCTTCGATCTCGCCGTGAGCCGGACCGAGGAGATCATTCTCGGCATCGTCTGCGCGAGCATCGTCGGCAGCGCGGTGTTTCCGAGCCGGCTCGCGCCGACGATCATCGAGCGCACCGACGCATGGTTTCGCGACGCCGCGTTCTACGCGACCGAAACGCTGTCGGGCCGCATCGCAAGCTCGGCGATTTCCGGCGCTCGGCAACGACTCGCGAGCACGATCAACGGTCTCGAACTGCTGCTGAGCCAGCTCGCCTACGATCACACGCGGCCCGACGTCCTCGCGCGCGCGCATGAACTACGTGGCCGCATGCAACTGCTGCTGCCGATCATGTCGTCGCTCGCCGATCCGCTGCTCGCGCTCTACAACAACGGCCCGCAACACTGGCCCGAAGGACTTCAGACGCTGATCGACGACGTCATCAAGTGGTTCAACCAACCGCTGCCCGCGCCGAGCGAGGGCTATCACGCGGACGAGACCGCCAACGCGCTGCGCGCGCGCATCGCCGCGATGCACCCGCCCGCCGCCGCGCTCGCGCATTGGGACGGCGCGCTGCTGTCGAATGCACTATGGCGCCTCGCGCAAGTGATCGACGTGTGGCAAGACTGCCGCTCGCTGCGCATCATCATCACGCGCGAGGAAGGTTCGTGGCGGCCGCATTTCCGTCACTGGCGACTCGGCGGCACCGAGCGCTTCTACGATCGCGGCATGATGCTGTTCGCGACCGTGTCGGCGGCCGCGGCTGTGGTGCTCGCGTGCGCGCTGTGGATCGGCTCGGGCTGGAACGACGGCGCGAGCGCGGTCACGCTCGCGGCGGTCGCCTGCTGCTTCTTCGCCGCGCTCGACGAACCCGCGCCGTTCGTGTTCCGCTTCTTCCTCGCGACTGGCGTCGCCGTCGTGGCCGCGGGTCTCTATCTGTTCGTCGTGCTGCCGCAGGTGCACGACTTCGCGATGCTGGTGATCCTGTTCGCCGCGCCGTTCATTCTGGTCGGCACGCTGATTCCGCGCCCGCAGTTCAACATGGTGACGGTGCTGGTCGCGGTGAACACGGCCACCTTCATCAGCATTCAGGACGCGTACGACGCGAACTTCCTGACGTTCCTGAACGCCAACCTCGCGGGCCTCTCCGGCCTGCTCTATGCATACCTGTGGACCCGCGTAACGCGCCCATTCGGCGCCGAGCTGGCCGCGGCGCGCCTGTTGCGCTCGAGCTGGGCCGACGTCGCGCTGAGCGCGTCGACGCGGCCGATCGAAGATCCGCGCAATCTCGCCGCGCGCATGCTCGACCGGCTGATGCAATTGATCCCGCGCCTCGCGGCCACCGACGACTACCGCCATCCGTCGATCGAGAGCTTCCGCGATCTGCGCATCGGGTTCAATGCGCTGGACCTGCGCCGCCTCACACGCAAGCTCGGCGGCGAAGCGGCCGGCGCGATCGACCATGTTCTCGATGGAGTGCGTACATACTACGAGAACTGCATCGATCGACGTCACCGCGTTCCGGTGCCGGACAGCCTGATGTCGTTGATCGACGTGGCCGTCGCGCGCGTCACCGCGCAGGGGCTCGCCAATGCCGCGGCGCCGACCGAGACCTCGCAGACCTCGGCGCGTCAGTTGCGCGATGCGCTGCACGCGCTGGTCGGCTTGCGTCTTTCGCTGTTTCCGGCGACCCTCACGAAACCAACGCCGACCGAACCGGAGGCCGCCGCGTGATGCACCCATTCTTGCGCCCCTGCTTGCGCCCCTGCTTGCGCCCGCCTTCGCACCCCGCCCTCCCTTTTCCCAGTTCCCGCGATGATCGGTGAAATCGATATCTTCGGCGTGTTCGTACCGTCCGTGCTGGTGCTGATGTTGATCGCGTATCTGATCAACCTCGGCATTCGCACCGCGCTCGATTACACCGGCTTTTACCGCTTCGTCTGGCATCGCACCATCTTCGATCTCGGCGTCTATGTGCTGGTGCTGGGCCTTGTCGTCGTCGTTTCGCACAGACTAATAACGTGAAAAAAACCTGGTTCTCCGTCGGTCAGATCCTGCTGACCCTGATCGTCGTAGTGGTCGCAGCATTCGTGCTGTGGAAACTCGTCAACTACTACATGTTCGCGCCGTGGACCCGCGACGGGCGCGTACGCGCCGACGTGATCCAGGTCGCGCCCGACGTGTCGGGACTGATTTCGTCGGTCGAGGTCACGGACAACCAGCAGGTCAAGCAGGGCCAGGTGCTGTTCAGGATCGATCAGGCGCGCTACACGCTCGCATTGCGTCAGGCCGAGGCAACGGCGCAGCAGCGCCGCGCGACGCTCGATCAGGCCCGCCGCGAATACGCGCGCAATCGTCAGCTCGGCAACCTCGTCGCCGCCGAAGTACTCGAAGAGAGCCGCTCGCGCGTCGAGGCGGGCGAAGCCGCGCTCGCCGACGCGAACGTCGCGATCGACACCGCGAAGCTGAACCTCGAGCGCTCGACGATCAAAAGCCCGGTAGACGGCTATCTGAACGACCGCGCGCCGCGCGTCGGCGAATTCGTCGCGGCCGGTCGCGCGGTGGTCGCGGTGGTCGACATGCATTCGTTCCGCGTCGACGGCTACTTCGAGGAAACCAAGCTGCGCGGCATCGACATCGGCCAGCCGGTCGACATCATCGTGATGGGCGAGCCGAAGCCGCTGCGCGGGCACGTGCAGAGCATCGTCGCCGGTATCGAAGACCGCGACCGCACGCAAAGCGCCAATCTGCTGCCGAACGTGAACCCGGCGTTCAGCTGGGTGCGGCTCGCGCAGCGCATTCCGGTGCGGGTCGCGCTCGATGAAGTGCCCGCTGATTTCCGCCTGATTGCGGGGCGTACCGCGACGGTGTCGGTGCGTGACCTGTCGCCGCTCAGGAGACGAGCCGTGTCGGGCACGGGTGGCGCATCTGGCACGGTCGCCGCTTCGGCTGCGCCGGTGGCGCCGGGTTCGTCGGTGGCGTCCGGGTCCGCTGGGTCGGGCACCGCACCGTCGGGCGCGTCGCAATGAAGTTCGTGCGTACCTTGTCCTCGCTGGCGCCGCGCTTGCCGCTGCTGCCGCTGCTGCCACTGCTGCCGTTATTGCCGCTCACCGTCGCGCTGAACGGCTGCATCAACGTCGGGCCGAACTACACGCTGCCGAAACAGGCGCTCGTCAATGCCCCGCTCGCGAACGGAGCGATCGAGGGCGCCGATCCCAAGCTGACGTCAACCCTCAATCTGCCGACCGTCTGGTGGAAGCTGTACGACGATCCGGTGCTCAACGGTCTGGTCGACCAGGCGTTGAAATCGAATACCGACCTGCGCGTCGCGACCGCGAATCTCGCGCGCTCGCGCGAGGCGCTGGGCATAGCGCAAGCGCAGGGCGGTTTTTCGGGCAACGCGTCGGTGGCGATCCAGCGCGCGCAGGAATCGGCCGAGCAATACCTGCTCTTCGAGAAACTGCCGGTCGCCAACCTGGGTGACATGGGCATCAACGTCTCGTACGAAATCGACCTGTTCGGCAAGCTGCGCCGCGGCGTCGAAGCGGCCGCGGCGGACACCGAGGCCGTGGAAGCCGCGGGCGACCTCGCGCGCATCACTGTCGTCGCGGACGTGGTGCGCTCGTACGTCGAACAATGCTCGGCGGCCGAGGAGCTGCGCATCGCGCAGCAATCGCTCGCGCTACAGAAGGAGCGCGTGGACGTGTCGCGCCGTCTGCGCGACGCGGGACGCGGAAACCAGACCGCGGTCACGAGCGGCCAGACTCAGGTCGAGACTCTGACGGCCGACATTCCGCGCTACACCGCGCGCCGCAAGATCGCACAATACCGGCTCGCGATGCTGCTCGCCCAGGCACCGTCGCAATTGCCGCCGGCCGTGCTCGCCTGCGACCGGCTGCCGCAAATCCACCAGCCGATTCCGATCGGCGACGGCGCCGGGCTGCTGCGGCGACGCCCGGACGTGCACGAAGCCGAGCGTCAGCTCGCGGCGTCGACGGCGCGCATCGGCGTCGCGACCGGGGCGCTTTATCCGAGCATCAGCATTGGCGCGTCGGCGGGCTTCACCGGCATTCTGGAAGACATTCCCACCTCGCCGACGGCGCGTTGGGCCTTCGGTCCGCTGATCAGCTGGACCTTCCCGGCCAATGGGGCGCGCCAACGGGTCCACGAAGCCGAAGCGTCGAGCCAGGTCGCGCTCGCGAAGTTCGACGGCGTGGTGCTGACCGCGCTGCGCGAAACCGAGACCAACCTCGCGACCTACGCGTCCGATTACGCGCGCGCCGAATCGCTGCGTGCGGCGCTGAAGTCGGCGGCGCAGTCGGCGGATGAAACGCATCGGCTATATCGCGCGGGGCGCGAGTCGTTCATCTCCGATCTCGACGCGACGCGCACGCTGACGGCCGCGAAGTCGCAGCTCGCGGCGGCGGAGGGCCAGGTGGCGATCGATCAGGTCAATCTGTTCCTGTCGCTGGGCGGCGGGTGGGAAGTTGGCGGGCAAAGCACGCCGGGTGAAACGCGGCCGCAGTTGAAGGCAACACCTGTCGCGGCCAAGCCGTCCGCGAAGTCGGGAGCGTCGACGGCCGCAACTGCGAAAGCGCCTTGATCGGCCGTCTTACGATTTATTTTTGACAATCTTTCTTTTTGCTTTCACTTTCGGTTAAATACGTGACACCACTTCACGCTACGGAGTCTCGTATGTCGCCATTCATGCAGGGTGTAGTCACGTTGGGCGGATGCATCGGTATCTTCACCGCGGTGGTTGCGGTGGTCGAAATGTTGGCGAATTGAGTTGGGCGAGCGGCGGACCGAAAGAGCGGCTCAGCTCTTCCGCACTTTCGCCGCCGCCTGATGTATCGCCGCCCGTACCCGCGGATACGTGCCGCAACGGCACACCACCGGCGTCATCGCCTCGTCGATGTCGGCATCGGTCGGATCGGGCTTGTGCTTCAGCAACGCGCAAGCCGCCATCAATTGCGCGCTCTGGCAATAGCCGCACTGCACCACGTCGAGTTCGATCCACGCGGCCTTCAGCGCCTGCGCCTCGCGTCCCTGCAAACCCTCGATCGTCGTGATCTTCTGCGTATGCAGGCTCGACATCAACGTCTGGCACGCGAAGCACGCGGCATCGTCGAGATTGATCGTGCACGCGCCGCAGATGCCCACGCCGCAGCCGAACTTGGTGCCGGTCATGCCGAGATCGCAGCGCAGCACCCATAGCAGCGGCATGTCCGGATCGGCATCGACCTTCACCTTGCGTCCGTTGATATTCAGTACCGCCATGCTTGCCTCCTGAGTCGCCGCGCTACACCGCAAGCTTTTGCTCATCCACCGTCCGTCATGCAAGCCGCAACGGCAGCGTCCGCAAACGCTGCCCCGTCAGTGCGAACACCGCATTGCCCACCGCCGGCGCGATCGGCGGCACGCCCGGCTCGCCGACACCTTGCGGGTGCAGCTGGCTCGGCATGATGTCGACTTCGATCGCAGGGCACCCGTTCATCCGCACGACCGGAAAGTCCACGAAGTTCTTCTGCTGCACCTGGCCGTTGACGATCGTGATCTCGTTCTGCAACGCGCTCGACAGCCCGAACACGATGCCGCCTTCCATCTGCTGACGGATCAGATTCGGATTCACCGGCAAGCCGCAATCGATCACGCACACCACCCGATGCACGCGAATCTGCCGGTTCGCGCCGATCGACACCTCCGCGACCTGCGCGACCACGCTGCCGAACGCCTCGTGCAACGCGACGCCACGAGCGCAACGTGCGCCATCGGCGGCGGGTTTTAGCGGACGTCCCCAGTCCGACAACTTCTCGACACGCTTCAGGACTGCCAGATGACGCGGATGCTGCGCGAGCAGCATCGCGCGAAACGCGATCGGGTCCTGGCCGGCCGCGGCGGCGGCTTCGTCGGTGAAGCTCTCGGTGAAGAAGGCCTGATGCGAGTGGCCGACCGAGCGCCAGAAGCCGATCGGCACCGGCAATTCGACTATCTTGTGCGACACGCGCGCGGCCGGCCACTCGTAGGGCTGATCGAACGCGCCTTCGCAGGTGGTCTTGTCGATCGGGATGTGCGGCACGCCGTAGTAACGCGCGAGCGCATCCGGCACGATCGCCTGACCCGCCGACTTCGCGTGCCAGGCGACCAGCTTGCCGTGCTCGTCGAAGCCGGCCTGAAGCCATGCCGCGCATGCGGGCCGGTAGAAGTCGTGCGTGAAGTCCTGCGCGCGCGACCAGATGGTTTGCACCGGACGGCCCTCGGCCTCGCGCGCGATCGCCGCGGCCTGCGCGACGAAATCGAGTTCGAGGCGCCGGCCGAACGCGCCGCCCAACAACTGCGTCTGTACATCGACGAGATCGACGTCGAGGCCGAGCACTTTCGCCGCATGATGCCGCGCCAGCCGCGGCATCTGCGTCGACACCCAGACGGTCGCTGCGCCGTCCGCGACCTGCACCGTGCAGTTCAGCGGCTCGACCGCGCCATGCGCGAGATACGGCGCGTGATAGACCGCTTCGATCGTGCGCGCCGCGCGACTCATCGCGTTGTCGACGTTGCCGACGTGGTAATACACGTGGCCGTCCGTATGGTCGAGCGCCTCGACGAGGCGGCAGTCCACCGCCGCGCTCGACACCTTCGCGGCCGCGCCGTCATGCCAGGTCACGTTGATCGCCTCGACCGCGCTCATCGCGCGAAACGCGTTGTCCGCGATCACGGCCACGCCGCCGGTGCCGCCCGCGTACGGCGGCACGGCGAACGCCTTGATGAAGCCCCGTATCTTTTGCGCGGGCGTCGCGTCGAAATGCGCGACCGTGCCGCCGAGCGTCGGACACATCACGACGCTTGCATAGACCAAACCGTCGGGCAACACGTCGATGCCGAAGCGCGCCGCACCGTCGATTTTCGACGCGGCTTCGATGCGCCGCACGGGCTGGCCGATCAGCCTGAAGTCGGCCGGCTGCTTCAGGACGACGCTGCGCGGCAGCGGCTGGCGCGCGGCCATCAACGACAACTCGCCGAACGTCGCCTTGTGCCCCCACGGGTGCAGCACGTAGCCCTTTTCCGCGCGGCATTCGCGGACCGGCACGTCCCAGCGCTCGGCCGCCGCCTCGATCAGCATCACACGCGCCGACGCGCCGGCCTCGCGCATCGGCGTCCAGAGATCGTTCATGCTCGAGGAGCCGCCCGTCATCATCGTGCCGATCTCACGCACTGCCTTGCTCGTGATCCACACGGTGCCGCGGCGGATGTAGCTGTCGTCGTCGGGGCGAAACGGCAGATCGTCGACGATGCTCTGCACCGCGTTGTAGATCCGGTCGATCGGCGCCTCTTCGACTTTCACCTGAGGCCAGTCGGCGTCGAGCTCCTCGGCGAGCAGCATCGCAAGCCCCGTATGGATGCCCTGCCCCATTTCGGCCTTCGGCACCATGATCGTCACGCGGTTGTCGGCGTCGATCTTGACCCAGCCGTTTAGCGCGACCTGCGTGCCTTGCGTCGGCAGCGGCGTCGACGTCATCAGGCGCTGGCGCGGCGGCACCACGGCCCAGCCGACCAGCAGTCCGCCCAACGCACTGGCGCCGCCAAGCAGAAAGGTTCTGCGCGTCAACATGGCATGGCTCGCTCGGCTGGCTCGATGGTAGGAAAGCGGCGACAGCGCCGATGCACCCGTCTTTGTCTGCGAATAGTAATAAGACGAATCGGCGAGCGTGAGACTTAAATGCGCGCGTGAACCTCGAGCGGCCGTGCGGCGTGGGAAGGCGGGGACTGAAAGCGGCGGGGGAAAGTCGTGGGGTGTTTCATTAACTGCGACCGCGCAGAGGCGGCGGTGTGCCGGCGTAAGTCACCGCCGGCACACCGCGAACCTTGCGCTTGATTCAATCAGGCGATCATGCGACTGGATCAACGGCGGTTCGAACCCGACACCACGTCGATCCACACGGCCAGCACGAGGATGCCGCCCTTCACGATCATCTGCCAGTACGCGTCGACGTCGAGCATGGACATGCCATTGTCGAGGCTCGCCATGACGAGCGCGCCGATCAGCGCGCCATACACGGTGCCGGAGCCGCCGCGCATCGAGGTGCCGCCGATAAAGCACGCGGCGATCGCGTCGAGTTCGCCCATCGAGCCCGCCGACGGCGAACCGGCCGCGAGCCGCGCCGTGTTGACGATGCCGGCAAACGCGCACATCAGCCCCATCAGCGCGAAGATCGCGAGCTTCACGCGGTCGGTGTTGACACCTGACAGCCGCGTCGCTTCGAGGTTCGAGCCGACCGCGTAGATGCGGCGTCCGAACACGGTCTGCGTCGCGATCCATGTGAAGACGCCGAGCAGCGCGAGCAGCAGCAACACCGGCACCGGAATGCCGCCGTAACTGTCGAGCATCGCGATGAAGCCGGCGAGAATCGCGCCTGCGCCGATCATCTTCGCGACGTCCTGCCAGAACGGCACGACGCGCAACTGATAACGCTGCCGATTGGCGCGCTGGCGGATCGTCAGGAATGCCAGCAGCAGGAACAGCACGACGGCGAGCGTGTCGCCGGCGAGCCGCGGCAGATAGCCCTGGCCGACGAACACGAAGCTGTCCGACACCGGCGCGATCGTCGACCCTCCGGTAATGCCGAGCAGAATGCCGCGATACGCGAGCATGCCGCCGAGCCCGACGATAAACGACGGCACGCGCCGATACGTCGACCACCAGCCGTTGAACATGCCGACCCCGATGCCGAGCAGCAACACGACCGGAATCGTCACGCCGATCGGCCAGTGCCGGTTCACGTCGAGAATCGCCGCAACGCCGCCGAGCAAACCGAGCAGCGAACCGACCGACAGATCGATTTCACCGGCGATGATCACGAACACCATGCCGCACGCGAGCATGCCGGTAATCGACATCTGCCGCAGCAGATTCGACAGATTGCGCGGCGTGACGAACGCGCCGTGCGTGAGCGCCGAAAAGAAAATCCAGATCACGGCGACGGCGATCAGCAGCGCGAGAATCTTGTAGCGCGCGAACAGTTGCTGGATCCGTTGCGTGCCGCCGAATGCGCCTCGCGGCGCGGCGTTGTCGGTGCGTTGGGAAGTTACTTCGGGAGTCATGCGGCACTCGCTGCGGTTGGGTTCGAAGATAGGTGCACGGGGCGGATCGCGGCGCCGAGAATGTCTTCCTGCGTGAGACCGTCGTTGATGAAGTCGCCGCGCAACTCGCCCTCGCCGATCACGAGCACCCGGTCGCTGATGCCGAGCACTTCCGGCAATTCGGACGACACCATCACGATCGACATGCCGCGCTGCGCCAGCTGGAAGATCAGCTTGTAGATCTCGTATTTGGCGCCGACGTCGACGCCGCGTGTCGGTTCGTCGAGAATCAGCACGGTCGGGTTGGTCAGCAGCATGCGCGTGAGCACGGCCTTCTGCTGATTGCCGCCCGACAGACTTGCAATCGATAACATCGGATTCGCGGCGCGCACGGAAAGCCGTTTCATTTCCGTCTGAATCGTGTCGAGTTCGGCCGCGGAATCGATACGCCCGCCCGACGCGAAACGCTGCAACACCGCAAGCGTGATGTTATGGCCGACGCTCATGCCGGGCACGATGCCGTGGCGTTTGCGATCCTCGGGCACCATCGCGATGCCGGCGCGAATCGCGTCGATCGGCGCGCGAATTTTCAGCGGCTTGCCGTCGAGCATGACGTGCGCCTCGCTGATGCCTGCATACGCGCCGAAAATCGCCTGCATCAGTTCGGTGCGGCCCGCGCCGACGAGCCCGGCGACACCGAGAATTTCGCCGCGCCGCAACGAGAACGACACGTCGTCCACGCGCTTGCGGCGCGGATTCGTCACGTCGAAACAGGTCACGTTGCGCGCTTCGAAGATCACGTCGCCGATCGGATGCGGCTCGCGCGGAAACAGGTTCTTGATCTCTCGGCCGACCATCAGCGAGATGATCCGCTCGGTCGTCAGGGCGTGCATCGGCTCGGTCGCGACATGGCGGCCGTCGCGAATCACGCTGATCGTGTCGCAGACGGCCGCGACTTCGTCGAGCTTGTGCGAAATGTACACGCAGGCAATGCCGCGCCGTTTCAGATCGCGCACGATATCGAGCAGAATCGCGATTTCGGAGGCGGTCAGCGACGACGACGGTTCGTCGAGGATCAGCAGCTTCGCGCGCTTGTTCAGCGCCTTCGCGATTTCGATCAGTTGCTGATGGCCGCCCCCGTAGTTCATCACGGGCTGCGCGGCGTTGATGCCGCTGATGCCGAGTTCGCGCAACAGTTCGTCGGCACGCTGATACATCGCCGCGTAGTTCATGCGGCCGCCGGGCAGCGTGATTTCGTTGCCGAGAAAGATGTTTTCCGCGACCGACAACTCCGGCACGAGCATCAGTTCCTGGTGGATGATGATGATGCCCGCGCGTTCGGTGTCGCGTACGCTCGCGGCCTTCAGCGTCTCGCCTTCCCAGGTTATTTCGCCATCCCACGTACCGTGCGGATACACGCCGGACAGCACCTTCATCAGCGTCGATTTGCCCGCGCCGTTTTCGCCGCACAGGCCCACGCATTCGCCCGGCGATACGGTCAGATCGATGCCGTCGAGCGCCTTCACGCCGGAAAAAGCTTTGACGATGCCGCGCATCGTCAGAACAGGTTGCGTCATTCGCTATGCCTCGCTGCAAGTTGGGCCAATGTTCGATCACGCTCCCGGGCGCCATGACCCGGGAGCGTGGCGTTCACATAGCCCGTCTCTGTGTTATTTGCTCGCGAGTTGCTCTTGCGTGTAGAAGCCGTCCTTCACGACGGTGTCGAGGTTCGCCTTGGTCAGCTTGGTCGGCTGCAGCAGCACCGTATCGACCTTCTTCTTGCCGTTGTCGTATTGCGCGTTGAACGCCGGCTTGTCACCCTTGGCAAGCGCGACCGACAGCTTCGCCGCTTCGCTCGCGATCAGCTTCAGCGGCTTGTAGACCGTCATCGTCTGCGTGCCGGCCGCCACGCGCTTCACGGCAGCGAGGTCGGCATCCTGACCCGAGATCGGTACCTTGCCGGCGAGGCCCTGCGCGGCGAGTGCCTGGATCGCGCCGCCAGCGGTGCCGTCATTCGACGCGACGACTGCGTCGATCTTGTTGTTGTTCGCGGTCAGCGCGTCTTCCATGATGCGCAGCGCGGTCGATGCGCTCCACTCCGGCACCCACTGCTGGCCGACCACCTTGATGTCACCCTTGTCGATCGCCGGTTGCAGCACCTTCAACTGGCCCTTGCGCAGCATCTTCGCATTGTTGTCGGTCGGTGCGCCGCCGAGCAGGAAGTAGTTGCCCTTCGGCCGCACGTCATAGACGCCCTGCGCCTGCATCTCGCCGACCTTCTCGTTGTCGAACGAGATATAGGCGTCGATATCGGCGTCGAGAATCAGGCGGTCATACGACACGACCTTGATGCCCGCTTTGCGTGCTTCGGCCACG
Source organism: Paraburkholderia sp. Cpub6 (assembly GCF_014201065.1). Taxonomy (NCBI): domain Bacteria; kingdom Pseudomonadati; phylum Pseudomonadota; class Betaproteobacteria; order Burkholderiales; family Burkholderiaceae; genus Paraburkholderia; species Paraburkholderia sp. Cpub6. The sequence goes on along the minus strand of NZ_JACHDM010000020.1, from coordinate 115,021 downwards.
ACGTTGCCGAGCGTCTTCGAGTTGAACGGCACGATCACAATCACGTCGACGCCGCGCGAGATCAGGTTTTCGATCTGCGAGATCTGACGCTCTTCGCTCGCATCGGCCGATTGCACCGACACCTTCGCGCCGAGCTTTTCCGCCGCGGCGACGAAATAGTCGCGATCGCGCGACCAGCGCTCGACGCGCAGATCGTCGATACAGAAGCCGATTTCCGGATGAGCCTTGCTGGCGTGCGCGAGCGGCGCGGCGAGCGACAGGCTGGCGAGTACCGCGCCGCACAACAGCGAACTCAGGACGTTACGACGCATTGCAAATTTCATTGATGTCTCCTTTGTGTAGTGATAGCCGGAATACCGGACGTATCGGTCTGCGCTGCGAGCCGCAGACTCGGACAAGCGACAACCCACAGCTTGCTGGTGCGCGCGGTCGACGTGGCCGCGCGATCTTTATTCAACGTCCGCTATAAATCGCCTGATTTACGATGTTTTCCATGTGTTCCTGTTGCCCGCTCACATGCCGCGGATTCAGATCGCGCGCCAGCGTGTCCGCCGCAAGCGTCGACAGCGAGTAGTCGCCGGACAGGATCTTGCGGCCGAACTCGCCATCCCAGCCCGCGTAGCGTTGCCGCTTGAACTGCTCGAGGCGCTCGTTTTCGACCAGCACCGCGGCGCGTTCGAGGCCTAGCGCGAGGTTGTCGATCGCGCCGACGTGGCCATAAAACAGGTCTTCCGCATCGACACTCTGGCGCCGCACCTTCGCATCGAAGTTCATGCCGCCGCTCGTGAAACCGCCGTGGCGCAGGATTTCGTAGAAGGCCAGCGTGAGTTCCTCGACGCTGTTGGGAAATTGGTCGGTGTCCCAGCCATTTTGCGGATCGCCGCGATTCGCATCGACGCTACCGAAGATGCCGAGCGCAAATGCGGTCGCAATCTCGTGATGGAACGAGTGCCCCGCGAGCGTCGCGTGATTCGCCTCGATGTTGACGCGAATCTCCTTGTCAAGGCCGTGCTGCAGCAGGAAGCCGTGCACGGTCGCGACGTCGTAGTCGTATTGATGCTTGGTGGGCTCCTGCGGCTTCGGCTCGATCAGCAGCGCGCCCTTGAAACCGATCTGGTGCTTGTGTTCGACCACCATGTGCAGGAAGCGCGCGAACTGCTCGCGCTCGCGCACGAGGTCGGTGTTCAGCAGCGTGTCGTAGCCTTCGCGGCCACCCCACAACACGTAGTTTTCACCGCCGAGGCGCAGCGTCGCGTCGAGTGCATGACGCACCTGGGTCGCGGCAAAGGCGAAAACCTCCGGATTCGGATTGGTCGCGGCGCCGGCCGCGTAACGCGGATGCGAAAACAGATTCGCGGTGCCCCACAGCAATTTGACACCGGTATCCTGCTGCTTGCGCGCGAGGTAGTCGGACACGCGCAGGAAGTTCTCGCTGTATTCCTTCACGCTCGCGCCTTCGGGCGCGACGTCGGTATCGTGGAACGTGTAGTACGGCGTGCCGAGCTTCGAGAAAAATTCGAACGCGGCGTCGGCCTTTTGCAGCGCTCGCTCCATTGCGTCGCCGGGTTGCTGCCACGGCCGCCGGAACGCGCCCTGACCGAAGATATCGATGCCGGGCCATACGAAGGTATGCCAGTAGCAGACGGCGATACGCAGATGTTCCTCGAGCGTCTTGCCGAGTACCTTCCTCGTTTTGTCGTAGTGACGATACGCGAGCGGGTTGTCCGATTGCGGACCTTCGTAACGAATTTCCGGAATGTGTTCGAAGTAGGACATCGGCGTCTCCAATGTATGCTGCGTTGCAACCCACGCGAGAAGCCGCGCAGGCCGACAAAGTGACGCCATGCTGCCGCTTGCACGATGTGCCGGCAATTGCGAAATTGCGCAGCGCGCTTGATGTTTCTTACCGCCCGCGCGTTTGTTTACTGCCGTCGCGCGATTCGGCGCCTAGAATAACCAGACGCTTAAAAAGGGGTTGCTCCCAGGCACCCGACACAATGGAGACAAAGGCGCGTGGTCCATCGATCCACCCGCCGCTCACCGCCATGACCCGTCCACAAGCACCTCAGACAACCCATCGCATCGCGCTGCTGTTCAACGCGAACAAGGTCTACGATCGCGAGATCATCACGGGCATCGGCAACTACCTGCTGTCGACGCGCGTCGCATGGGATCTCTTCCTCGAAGAAGACTTCCGCTGCCGGCTCGCGGGTATCCAGCGCTTCGACGGCGACGGCATCATCGCGGACTTCGACGATCCCGCCGTCGACGAAGCCCTGCGCGACTGTCCACTGCCGGTGGTCGCGGTCGGTTCGTCGTACGAGGACCCGACGCAGTACCCCCCGGATTTACCCTATATCGCGACCGACAACAGCAAGCTCGTGTCGCTCGCGTACACGCACCTGATCGGCGCGGGCCTCGAAAACTTCGCGCTGTACAGCCTGCCGCAGGCGCAGGAAAACCGTTGGGCGCAACAGCGCGAACTCGCCTTCGCGAATCTGCGCAGCGCCAACGGACGCAGCACGGCGCAGATCGATAGCGAGATCTATCGCGGTCTGTCGACGAGCGCGCCGTCCTGGAACCAGGCCATCGAACAACTGACCACCTGGCTGCGGCAACTGCCGAAGCCGGTCGGCATCATCGCGGTGACCGACGCGCGTGCGCGGCATTTGCTGCAGGCATGTCTGATCGCGGGCATTCCGGTGCCCGAGGAAGTCGCGATCATCGGCATCGACAACGATCCGCTCACGCGGACGCTGACGCGCATTCCGCTGTCGTCGGTGATCCAGGGTACCGAGGAAATGGGCCGTACCGCCGCGCACATCCTGCATCAGATGCTGCACGGCGCGCGCTTTCCGGGGCGCCGCATTCTGGTGCCGCCGGTCGGCATCAACGTGCTCGAATCGACGCGGCATCAGCCGCTCGCGAGTCCATACGTGATGCGCGCCCGCCATTTCATTCGCCAGTACGCGTGCCAGGGCATCCGCACCGAGCAGGTGGCCGACTATGTGGGCGTGTCGCGTTCGTCGCTCGAAGAGTATTTCCGGCGCGAGCGGCAGTGCACCGTGCATCAGGAGATCCTGCGCCACAAGCTCGACGTCGCGAAGTCGCTGCTCGCGAAACGCGATGCGTCGAGCGCGGAAGTCGCGATCCGTTGCGGCTTCACGTCGTTGCAATACATGTACGCGGTATTTCGCCGCGAACTCGGCTGCACGCCGCGCGAATACCAGGAGCGCGTGGGCCCGAAGGCCAAAACCGCTGGCTGAGCATGCTTTCTATTTTTTCTTCGCACTGACCACATGATCAGCATCGCACAACTCTCTTCCGAGCCGTGGGGCACGCTGCAGGGCGGCGATCGCGTACGGCTTTACACGTTGCGCAACGCGCACGGCATGAAAGTCGCCATCAGCGACCTCGGCGCGACGCTGGTTTCGTGGCACGCACCGGATCGCGCCGGACGTCTCGGCGATATTCTGCTGGGTCACGACACGCCCGCCGAATACGTGGCGGCCTCGACCTACATGGGCGGACTGATCGGCCGCTGGGCGAATCGCATTGCGGGCGCGCGCTTTTCGCTCGACGGCATCGAGTACACGCTCGATCGCAACGAAGGTCCGAATCTGCTGCACGGCGGCACGGTCGGTTTTCATCGGGCGTTGTGGGAGGTCGCCGAGGACGACGGCGCGTTGCTGATGCGGCTCGAGTCGCCCGAAGGCGATGCCGGTTTTCCGGGCAACGTGACGGTGCAAGTACGCTATTCGCTCGACGACGACGGCACGCTGACAATCGGCTACGAAGCGATCACCGACGCGCCGACGCCGCTCAATCTGACGAGCCATCCGTACTTCAACCTGACCGGGCGCGCGGGCACCGACATTCGCGGCCACGTGCTGTCGATCGACGCCGAGCGCTTTTTCGAAGTCGACGCGACGATGATTCCGTGCAAGCTCGCCGACGTCGCGGGCAACGCATTCGACTTCCGGCAGAGCGCGCCGATCGGCGGCCGGCTCGACTGGCCGCACGCGCAACTCGCGCGCGCCGGCGGCTTCGATCATTGCTACGTGCTGCGCGAGGCGCCGGCAAACGCGATGCAGGGCAACGACGGCCACGCGCCGCCGCTGCGCGAAGTCGCCTGTGCATACGATCCGGGCAGCGGACGCGAACTGACCGTCGCGACCGATCAGCAGGGCTTGCAGTTTTACACGGGCAACGCGTTGAACGGCAACCCGGGACGCGGCGGTGTCCGCTATCAACGGCACGCCGGCTTGTGCCTCGAGGCGGGCGGTTTCCCGAACGAGGTCAATATGACCGGGCAGAACGAAGTGATCGTGCGACCCGGAGATACTTATCGGCAAATCACGAGTTATCGCGTCGATGTGCGCAAAGGTGTGTGACCAGATTGACGGCCGCTTTCGCGCTGTTTTACGAGAACCCGCGACGGCGAGATTACAGCTCGCCGACTACCCGTTCTTTGCAATACTGAATTAGTCGGCTAGTGGTTTTCCCCAAGTTCACCCCCCTCTAGACTGCGCTTATGGCACCGGTATCGCTGCGGTGCCGGATAGACAACTACGGAGGGAAACATCATGAAATCGCTTATCCAGGCAGTTGCGCTTACGGCCCTGATCGCTGCGCCGGTCGCGTCGTTCGCGCAATCGGAACAGCCGATCACGCGGGCCGAAGTCAAGGCAGAGGTGCAGCAACTCGAACAGACTGGCTATAACCCGGCCATCGTGCTCGATGCCCAGTATCCCGCGGATATCCAGGCGGCCGAGGCACGCGTCTCCGCGATGAAGGCGAAGGGCCAAGGCGACACGTCTGGCTATGGGTCGTCGATGGGCGGATCATCGCAAGCGGGCCATCATCCGATGTGGGTCAATCCGGACGGTCAGTGACGAGTCGCGAACGTACGGCGAATGTCCGTAGCGAGGAAAGATTCTCGAGTTAACGGCCCTTTCCCCTCTTTGCGGTTTTCGCCGTTTCGAACCGATATGAAGCGGGCGCATGTTTTCAAGGCATGCGCCCGCTCTTTACGTTTATGCGGCACTAACAACGTACCGCCAATTCTGACGCCGCGGCAGATTCACCCAGCCCGTGCCTGCGGGCATTCCGCCTGATACCAGATGTCCACCTGCCTCTGCGCGCGCTCGAGACTCGCCGGATAGTCAGGATCAAAGCGTCGTTCAGGATGGTAGCCCGCTTGCTGCAGCGCTGTCAGTTCGCTCATGCTCCGCTGGTGCGTGGCCGGTGCCTTGTTCCTGAGGTCGGTCAGATCGCGGCATTGCGTTGCACTCAGATGCGTTTGCGCGCCGCCATTCCCGCCGCCGGCGGCGCAGCCAACGAGCGTGAGCACCAACACGGCAGGGATCGACCGCATCTGGGTCGCGATGTTCATGTTGCGCCTCCTTTGGGGAAATGACCTCGTCGCGAATGCCGTCTTCCCACGCGGCCCTTCGCATCTCTGAACCGACTTCTTCGCCTGTCGTCATTTTGAATGATTGGAAACGTCTGTGAAAGTCGCCACCCATTTCATCAACCACGGTTTCGATATGGACATAGACTCTCCCCTGGTGAATGCCGATTCGCCTGCGCAACAGTTGGCGCGGCGTTTTCCCCTCAACGAGGGAGCCGCTCCCTCACACCAAGGAGACATGCGATGCCCCGCACCGCCGCTGAAAAACGCGCCGCTTTCCGCGCGCTGCACTCGTCTGGCTGTTTCGTGCTGCCCAATCCGTGGGACGCGGGCAGCGCCCGTTATCTGCATACACTCGGCTTCAAGGCGCTCGCGACGACGAGTTCCGGTTTTGCGTGGTCGACCGGACATGCGGACAACACATTGCCGCGCGAAACGATCCTCGCGCACCTGCGCGCAATCGTCGACGCGACCGATCTGCCGGTCAACGCCGACTTCGAGAACGGCTTCGGCCGCGACCCGGAAGAAGTCGCCGAGAGCGTGACGCTCGCGGTGGAAACGGGCGTCGCGGGTCTGTCGATCGAAGACTCGACCGGCAACCCCGCCGCGCCGCTGTTTCCGGTCGACGTCGCCGTGCAGCGGCTCAGCGCGGCCCGCCGTGCAATCGATCAGAACGGCGGCGACACGCTCCTCGTCGGCCGCGCGGAGAATTTCTTCGCCGGCAAGCCCGATCTCGACGATGCCATCGCCCGTCTGAAGGCCTATGCGGCGGCGGGCGCCGACTGCCTGTATGCGCCCGGCATCCAGACGCGCGAGCAGATCGAAGCGGTGGTCGCGGCCGTCGCGCCGAAGCCCGTCAATCTGCTGATCGGCTCGACATCGACCCTGACGTTGCAGGACGTGGCCGCGCTCGGCGTGCGCCGGATCAGCGTCGGCGGCGGGCTCGCGCGCGCGGCGTGGGGTGGCTTCATGCACGCCGCTCAGGCGCTGGCCGATGGCCGCTTCGACTTCACCGGCGCGACGGCGGGCACGCAGCTCAATGAGCTTTTCAATCGCAGCGCGTGAAAAACGCCGCGCAAAGGACGCCTCATCAACTTGAGATCGCCACGCTGCGTCGAACTCATCGGAAAAGCCGCGACGTTTCCGATGAGAAAAGCGCACGAACGCCTGAATCGGCGTACAAAGGCCCCGGCCACGCCAAATGTTATGATCGGAAACATTATTCGCCCAATCAAGCGCATACCCGACCAGCAGCAAGCCTCATGGACACCCACCTCACCAAATCCGCCGACACGTCCTCCACCGATCTCGGCCGGCGCGTGCGCGCCGCCCGTCAAGCGCAGGATCTGACGCTCGAAACCGCGAGCCGCCTGTGCGGTGTCTCGCGCTCGACGCTGTCGAAGGTCGAAAACGGCCTGATGTCCCCCACGTTCGACGTGCTGCAAAAAATCGTGCTGGGCCTGAAGATCGAAATTGGCGAACTGTTCGGCTCGACGCCGAAAGTCAGCGCGAGCGGCCGGCGCGCGCTGACGCGCAAGAACGAAGGCCAGCGCCACGCTTATCGCGGCTATCAGATGGAGTTGCTCGCCACCGACCTGGCGCACAAGGCGATGCTGCCGTTTCGCATCCGCATCTCGGCGCACACGCTCGACGCATTCGACGACTGGGGCCGCCACGAAGGCGAGGAGTTTCTCTACGTGATCAGCGGTAGCGTGTGCCTCTATTCGGAGCTGTACGCGCCGACACATCTGAACACGGGCGACAGCCTCTACTTCGACAGCCGCACGGGTCACGCGGCGGTGTCGACCAGCGAGGAAGACGCCGAAGTCTTGTGGATGGCGACCAATGCGGACCTTCCGCATACACCGCCTGCCGCGAACGAGTCAGCGAGGAAATAGCGCGCCCTGCACGGCGCGCGCACTCAGCGCGCCGCCAGCGCCCGTTGCGCGAGTTGCGCGATATGCAGTGCGTGTCGCCCCGTGCCGTGCTCGATCTGCTCGCGACAACTGAAGCCGTTGGTCAGCACGATCGTTTCCGCATTCGCCGCCATAGCATCGCGCACGGCCTCAAACATGTCCTCGCCGATCTTTTCCGACAACGCGTGATGCTCGATGTTGAAGCCGAACGATCCCGCCATCCCGCAGCAGCCGGTATCGAGCAGCTTCCATTTGACGCCGAGCTTGTTCAGCAACGCCGTATCGCCCTGCATGCCGAATAGCGCCTTCTGATGACAATGGCCATGCACGATCACATCGGCCGCGAGCGTCGGCCACTCGAACGGCTGACGCGCGACGAATTCGGCAAACAGATATGTTTGCGCGGACAGCTTCTTCGCCAACGCATGATCGGGGAGTTGCTTCAGCAACTCGTCCTTGAAGACCGATAGACAGCCAGGTTCCAGACCGACCAGCGGCACGCCGGCGGCGATGTCGTCCGCGAGGTCGTCGACGATATGCGTGAGCAGCTCGTGCGCGCGTTCGAGCAGGCCGAAGTCGTACAGCGGACGCCCGCAACACAAACGTTGCTTCGGCAATACGACGTGCCAGCCGAGTTGCGTGAGCACCTCAGCGGCGGCCTGCGCGATCTCGGGCGTGAAGTGGTCGTTGAATGTATCGACCCACAGGATCACCTTCTTTGCGTCGCCGTCGAGCGCATGAATCGCGGATGCTTGCGACGACGCACTCCGTCTATAAGTTGCAGCGGCGAACCGCGGCAACGCACGCGTCTGCGCCACGCCCGCGATCCATTTGCCGAGCGCGGACAAAACGGGCGCCGTCGTCAGAAAGTTCGTCACGTGCGGAAAACGCGCGGCCCACGGTGCCCATTCGCCGATCCGCCCCATGAACAGCGCCTGACGCGGCCGACGATTGTTCTCATAGTAGTGGGAAAGGAACTCCGCCTTGTACGACGCCATGTCCGTATGCGTCGGGCAATCGGACTTGCAGCCCTTGCACGCGAGGCAGGTATCGAGCGCTTCTTTCACTTCGCGGCTGTTCCAGCCGTCGGCGATCACGTCGCCTTGCAGCATTTCCCAGAACAGATGCGCACGCCCGCGCGTCGAGTACTTTTCCTCGCGCGTGCCGCGATAGCTCGGACACATCGTGCCGCCTTCGAGCGAGCGGCATTTGCCCATGCCGATGCAGCGTTCGATCGCACGCTGAAAGCCGTCGCCTTCCTGGCTCGCGAACGCGAGCTTCGTATGCAGCGTCACCGGCTTGTACGCAGGGCCCATGCGCAGGTTTTCGTCGGCGCGGTATGCATGCACGACTTTGCCCGGATTCAGACGATTCGCCGGGTCCCAGATCGCCTTGAACTGCTCCATCGCCTGCATCAGCTCGGGGCCGTACATGATCGGCAGAAACTCGGCCTTCGCCTGACCATCGCCGTGTTCGCCCGACAGCGAGCCGCCGAATTCGACCACCAGTTCCGCCGCTTCGCGCAAGAACCCGCGCCACGTCGCGATACCTTCCGCGCTGCGCAGATCGACTGTGATGCGCGCGTGCACGCAGCCGTCGCCGAAATGGCCGTACAGGCTCGTCTCGTAGCCATGGCGATCGACGAGCGCCTGAAACGCGCGCAGATAATCGCCGAGCCGCAGCGGATCGACCGCCGCGTCTTCCCAGCCGACGACCGGATCGGGCTTGTCGCGATCCACTGACAACGCGACCGCCGACGCCCCCGTCTCGCGAATCGACCACACCTTCGCCTGCAAGGCGCGATCTTCGACGAGCATCGTCGAGATTTGCGGCCCGGCCGCGCCCGATTGGAAATACGCGGCCGCGTCGCGTGCCTGTTGCAGCACCTCGTCCTGTGTGTCCGCGCCGAATTCGAGCACGACCCACGCATCGCCTTCGGGCAGCAGTGCGATCTCGTCCTTCTTCAGGCCGCGCGCCTGCAAGCCGCGAATGATCGCGCGGTCGAGTCCCTCGACTGCGATCGGCCCGCAGCGCATGAAATGCGGCACCGCATCCGCCGCCGTATAGATGTCGGTAAAGCCGACCACGACGATCACGCGCCTGGCCGGACTCTTCACGAGCCTCACTTTCGCCTGCAACGTGACCGCGCACGTGCCTTCGCTACCGACGAGCGCACGCGCGACGTTGAAGCCGTTTTCCGGCAGCAGTTGATCGAGATTGAAGCCCGACACGCGCCGCTTGATCTGCGGGAATTTCGCGCGAATCCGTTCGGCGTAGGTGTCGCGCAGTTGCTTGAGCGCCGCGTAGATTTCGCCTTGTCGGCCACCCGCCGCGATGATGCGTTCGAGTTCTTCCCCGGAGGTCGGGCCGACCCAGAAACGCGCGCCGTCGAAGGTCGCGATTTCGAGCGCTTCGATGTTCTCGACGGTCTTACCGGCCATCACCGAATGCGCGCCGCACGAGTTGTTCGCGATCATGCCGCCGAGCGTGCAGCGGCTATGCGTGGCGGGATCGGGGGCGAACGTGAGGCCGTGCTGTTCGGCGGCATCGCGCAAGGAGTCGCACACCACGCCCGGCTCGACGACCGCGACGCCCGCGAGCGGATCGATCGAGACGACGCGGTTCAGATACTTGCTCGCGTCGGCCACGACCGCGACGTTCACGCATTGGCCGTTCTGCGACGTGCCGCCACCGCGCGCGAGAAACGGCACGTCGTGGCGACGGCATGCGGCGAGCGTTGCGAGCAGATCGTCGATATCGGCCGGCACCACGACACCGAGCGGGACTTGCCGATAGTTCGACGCATCCGATGCGTACAATGCTTTGGAACCCTGATCGAATCGCACCTCGCCGCGCACGTGCTGGCGCAGGTCGCTTTCGAGCGCCTGCAATAGCTCCGCGCTGGCCGGGAAAGGCGTGGCGACACGCGGTTCATGCAAAGCGCCCCGCTGCGCGCCAACCCGCCGCTCTTCATCCAATGACAATGACGTCCCCACTGCGCACCTCGTCTGCGATGCCGGCGCTCGCGCCGCCGTAAGCGCTTAGGCCGCCTGGCTCGCGGTCATCCGGAAGATGCCCTGTGCGTTGCCCGCGTCGAAACGCAGGTCCGTTTCCCAGCGGCGCGCGTCCTGATCGAAACTGCGCTTGCGCGTAATGAATTCGTAGAACGAGCCCGGCACGTCGCGCGTGACGACGCTGCCGTCGGCCGCGCGAAATTCACGCTGCACGACATCCGCGCGATACGCGGTCTGGAACACGCGGCCGGAACGCGAATGCTCGACTTCGGGCTTCATCGGCCGACCCTTCGCCTTCTGTTCGTCCGACAGCTTGAAGACGTCCGCGACGCGATCGGTCGCGTGATTGAACGCGTTACCTTCGGTCGCGATCCACGCCATCTCCGCCGATTCCTTCAACAATACTTCGTAATCGGCTTCGCGTGGCATCTCGTGCTGACGCGCGAACGCACCGACGATCACCGGTAGCAACTCCTGCGCCGCATCGAGCGGCAGCACGCCATCGCGTTCGAGTTCCCACAAGAGGCCATGGGCGCGCGGCGTCAACGGATCGCGCGAGGCACCGATCACGTTCGTCACCGCCTGCTGGAGCGCCGCGGAAAAACGCTCCGGGTGCAGTTCGCTGACGAAGAACTGCGCGATCTCGTCGGCGGCGTCCTCATGCGCCCACGCGCGGCCGGTCATGCCGAGACGATCGAGCGGGTAACGGCCGTTGATCCGAAAGCCGAGCGGCCGCAGGATGCGCGCGAACGCGGCCTCGCCGGGCGGCAGCGCGCCGCTGTGCGGCCAGCGCACGGTGCGCAGCGCGCCATGATCGAAGTACACGCTGCCGCCGGCGGCGACGGTTTCCTCCGTATAGCGGCGGCCGTTTTCCGAGCGCGCGAGCAGATCGTCGAACAGCGCCATGTTCATCGCCTGTGCGAGTTCGGCGCGCGTGACGCTGCCGCTTTCCCACTCGTTCAACACACGCGGATGATTCAGCGTCGCAAACAGGCGCGCGGCTTTCTCCGCGCCCAGCAGCTTCACCAGTAGTTGTTCGACGTTCGCATTCTTCAGGTTTCGCATCCGGCTTCTCCACGCTATACGTTGAGCGCTGCACGAGCGCCTCATAACGGGCGAGATTATTCGAAATGCGCTGCGCCCCGTAAAGCGAGATAAACTCGCCACTTGATGCGTTTTTGGAATTAACGTGCGAAAGTTCAAGATTCCCAACATGGGCGCGCTGCTCGCGTTCGAAGCCGCCGCGCGGCACCAGAGCTTCACGCATGCGGCGCGCGAACTGTTCCTCACCGAAAGCGCGGTGTCGCGACAGATCAATACGCTCGAAAGCAATCTCGGCGTGCGGCTGTTCGTGCGCGTCAAGCAACGCGTGGTGCTGACGCGCGCGGGCAAGGTCTACAGCGCGCAGGTGAGACGCTCGCTCGAACACCTAGATCGCGACACGCTGTCGATCATCGCGCACGGCAGCGGCGGCGGCTATCTGGAACTCGCGGTATTGCCGACGTTCGCATCGCAATGGCTGATTCCGCGCATGGCCACATTCAATGGACAATACCCGGACGTGCGCGTGAACATGGGCGTGCGTACCGCGACGTTCCCGTTCGCCGACACGCATTTCGAAGCGGCGATTCACTACGGCAAGCCGACGTGGCCGGGTACGTCGGCCGATTTTCTGTTCCGCGAGGAAGTGGTGCCGGTCTGCACAGCGAGTCTGCTGAAGCGGCCGGTCCGCAACGTCGCCGAACTACTCAACTATCCGCTGCTGCATTCGACGACGCGACCCGACGGCTGGGCGACCTGGTTCTCGAATCTCGGCGTCGACGAAAACCGCACGATGCAGGGCGTGCGCTACGAACTGCACACGATGCTGATCAGCGCGGCCGCGGCCGGACTCGGCATCGCGCTGGTGCCGCGCTTTTTCGTCGACACGCAGTTGCAGCAGTTCGGTCTCGTGATTCCGTTCGACACACCCGCGCTCGCCGAGGCCGCGTACTACCTTGTCTATCCGACCGAGTTGAGTCACGGCAAGCCGCTCGCGAGTTTCCGCGAGTGGCTGCTGCGTGAGGCCGCCGCATACGGCGCGATTTATCCGGAGTTGGTGGAGCGGCCCGAGGGGGCGTGAGGTGACGAAAGCCGCATGTGTAAGTGATCCAATCACGCATGCGACTACGCGCAGTGTTCAGCTGCCGGTGCGCGCCTGGGCCAATGCGGCGAGATTGCCTTCGCCGAAGCCATGATGTCCCTGGCGTTGCACGATCTCGAAGAAAATCTCGCCGGCGCGGCGGCGCACGAAGGTCTGGAAAAACAGCAGCGGCACGCCGTTCGCGCCGATCTCGCCATCTACGAGCACATGCGTGCGCCGCAGTCGCTCGACATCGAGCCCGTGGCCCGGCAAACGTGCATCGAGCTGCTCGTAGTAGCGCGGCGGCGGCTCGACGAATTCGACGCCGTTCGCGAGCAGACGCTCGACGCACGCGAAGATGTCGTCGGTGGCGAGCGCGATGTGCTGCACGCCTTCGCCCGGATGATCGGGCAAATACTCGTGCATCAGGTTGGTCCGGCCCGTGCCTTCCTCGTACAGCGGCACGCGGATCGCGCCGCACGGCGACACCATCACGCGCGATTCCGCCGACACATGCCAGTTGGCGTGCAGCTCGTGGATCTCGCGGAAATTCAGCAGGTCGCGATAGAAGTCGATCCACTCCTGCATGCGGCCTTCGCCAACGGTTTGCGTCAGATGGTCGACCGCGATCAGGCCGCTGCCCGCGTGATTCAGATCGGCTGCGGCCGTGTCGATTTCGATGGGCCGGAAGTCGATGTCGAAGATCGAGATATCGCCGAGGCCGCCGCGCTGACCGCCTCGCCCGCGCCAACGATCGACGAAATAGATGTGCGAATCGCCGATGCCTTGAATGGCCGGAATCAGCAGTTCGCCGGCACCGAGGCGTTCGCCTTCGAACGCCCACGCGCCGAGTTCCACCGCGCGTTCGAACGCGCGCTGTGCGTCGGCGACGCGAATCCCGATCGCGCAGATGCCGACCCCGTATTCTTCCGCGTAGCGCGCTGCGAACGAATCGGGCTCCGCGTTGATCAGGAAATTCATCTCGCCCTGGCGATACAGCGTCACATCCTTGCTGATATGACGCGCGATCGCCTTGAAGCCGAGCCGCGTGAAAGTCTCGCCGAGCGCCTGCGGATCGCGCGCGGCGAACTCGACGAACTCGAGGCCGGCCGTGCCGAGCGGATTGTGCTGCGGCGCCAATACGGCGCGCTGCGCGGCCTCTGGAGTGGGCAAGTCGCTGGGCATGGCAATCTCCTTGTACGGTCTTTCGACGCGGGGCCGGTCTTTGCGGGTTCGGCGCGACGTGTTCCGGTCGTTCGCGAGGGGCTGCGTGGTGCGTGCTCGCTCGTGGCGCGCACGCGGCGTGCCGCAGGAACAACGGGCTGCGGCGGCTTTCGCACCGTGTTTTTACACCGGGTCGCGGGGCGTTCGCAACCGTCTGCCCCGCGCGACCTCGCGCACCGCCTCGATGAACGCGCGTCCCACCGTCGACGGCTGCGTATCCGAGCGACGAATCAGCCCCACCGGCTCGCCGGTGCCCGCAAACGGCAGCGGCAAGCGCACCAGCATGCCGTGCGCGAGTTCGTATTCGACCGCGCTTTGCGGCACGAACCACACCGCGCCGTTTTCGAGCGTCAGCGCGCGCCCCGTGGATACCGACAACACCTCGACGAACGCCGACAACGGCGGCACGCCCCACGCGCCGAGCAGGCTCTCGGCCGATTGGCGGATCAGCGTGCCGAACGGCGGCAGCACGATCGGAAATTCCTCCAGCGACGTGGCGGGCAAGGCCTTCCCTTGCGCCAGCGGATGCCCGGCGCGCACGACCGCGATCAGCGGCTCGGTAAACAGTTGCTCGAAACTCAGGCCGACCATCCGCTCCGGGTCCGCGAGGCGGCCGATCGCGAATTCGATCGACCCCGCTTTCAGGCGTTCGAGCAATTCCGGATTTGCGCCGGTCGCGAGGCGCACGATCACGCGCGGCCACTGCGTCGCGAACTGTCTCAGCACGGGCGGTACCAGCACCGCGGCGACAGTGGGCAGCACACCGACTTCGAGCGTCGCGGCGGCCGCGCCCTCGGCCCGCGCAAGCAGATCGACGCCCTGGCGCAGCGCGCTCACGCAGGCGCTCGCGTGCGGCATGAAAAGCTGCCCCTCGCGCGTCGGCACCGCGCCGTGACGGCCGCGCTCGAACAGCTTCACGCCGAGAATGGTCTCCAGCTCGGCGACCGTCTTCGATACCGCCGGCTGCGTGATGGACAAACTGTCCGCCGCCCGCTGGACGCTGCCGAACTGCGCGACGGCCAGAAAGCACTGGAGATGACGGAATTTGACGCGGCTATCCGCGAGACTGCGTTGCATAACGGAAGGTTATACGAAACGGGCAAAAACGTCATTTTTCATAACCGCACGCTTTGTATAAAGTGCGAGTCATAACGTCGCATCCCCCCGATTCCTCCAACGGAGACACCTCATGGAAGATTCAATTCTTTCGCCGCGAGATTTCGCGTCCCATCCCGAGTACATCTATCCGCCGTACGGTTCGTCGGTCAAACGCGGTCCGTCGCGTCCGCTGATTCCGCTGAAGGAACGGCTGCGCGACCAGCGCGTACCGGTCTACGGCACCGACGACCTCGGCCCGCTCGACAGCGACCTGACCCGCAACGCGGTGCGCAATGGCGAACCGCTCGGCGAGCGCATCATCGTGACGGGCCGTGTGCTCGACGAAGGCGGCCGCCCGGTGCGCAACACGCTGGTGGAAGTCTGGCAAGCGAACGCCGCCGGCCGCTATGTGCACAAGGCCGACCAGCACGACGCGCCGCTCGACCCGAACTTCCTCGGCGCGGGCCGCTGCATCACCGACAACGAAGGCCGTTACCGCTTCATGACCATCAAGCCGGGCGCGTATCCGTGGGGCAACCATCCGAACGCCTGGCGTCCGCAGCACATCCATTTCTCGCTGTTCGGCGACCACTTCGGCTCGCGTCTCGTCACGCAGATGTACTTTCCCGGCGATCCGCTGCTCGCATTCGACCCGATCTACCAGGGCACGCCCGAGCACGCCCGTGAGCGCATGATCTCGAAGTTCTCGCTCGACACCACGCAAGAGGCCTACGCGCTCGGCTACGATTTCGACATCGTGCTGCGCGGCCCGAACGAAACCCCGATGGAGCGCTAAGCCATGACGACTCTCAAGCAAACGCCTTCGCAAACCGTTGGTCCGTACTTCGCCTACGGTCTTTGCCCGCAGCAATACGATTTCGACTTCAAGAGCCTGTTCACGAACGTTCTGGCCGACATGGAAGCGGCCGGCGAGCACATCACGATCGTCGGTCAGGTGTTCGACGGCGACGGCAAGGTGATCGGCGACGCGATGATCGAGATGTCGCAAGTCGACTCGAACGGCCACTATCCGGAATCGCGAGAAGAAATCCTGAAGACCGGCTTTCACGGCTTTGCGCGCGTCGGTACGGGCACGGATCCGCACAAGCGCTTCATCGTCGAGACGGTGAAGCCGGGCCGCGCGAATCCCGACGAAGCGCCGCACATCGACGTAATCCTGACGATGCGCGGCATGCTGCTGCACACGTTCACGCGCATCTATTTCGAGGACGAAGCGCAGGCGAACGAGCAGGATACCGTGCTGGCGTCGGTGCCGGCGGAGCGCCGTAATACGCTGATCGCGCGCCGCGTTGCCGGTACGGCCAACGTGTATCGCTTCGACATCCACATGCAGGGCGATCAGGAAACCGTGTTTTTCGACCTGTGATGCGCGATTCGTCGCGAGACTCCGAGCAGTAAAGATCGAGCCCGCCTTGCGCGGGCTTTTTTCCGCGCGGGCGTTTCGCGGTGCGCCTGCGCGCGCTCAGCAGCGGAAATGATCGATGCTTTGTCCGGCGTGAATCGCGCGCGCGAGCCACGCCGGTTTATCGCCGCGACCGTCCCACGTGTTACCGAACGCGTCGCGATACAGCACCGCGGCCACGGCGTTCGCGTCGGCTTCGAGCGATTCGGCCAGCGCTTCGAATGTGATGCCGTGGTCGTCCATGCGTCGGCGGATCCACGCGATCATGCGCTCGCGCAGGTTCTCGTCGCGTTCGAACAGTCGTTGTTGTTGTTTCATAACGTATTGGTGTCGCAGCTCTTGCTGGCATCAGACAAACGGGCAACTCGCATAACAACGCGAGGCTCGTGCGTAATTCAATTTGAATGGAAGCAATTCGACGAATTCACGCGATCCATGCAAATGCGTGAAAACCCGCATTTGCAAGTGATGCCTGTCAGATCCTGAATTAAAGCGCCTGAGTTGAAGCGCTGGAATCAGGCGAATCGGCTACTCGAAAAATCGGCGTGGCTCGAATTGCGCCCGTGTTTCGCGTCGTGCGTCGCCTCGTCGTGACGAGGGAGCTTCCGCGTATGGAAAGTCATTCTAGCATTCGATGTATTTGGGCCGCAGCAAAGAACTTTTTCTAATTTCACTGATTGCGCGACTTCCGGGTTTTCGGTATTCGTGGCTTCCGCCGCGCGATTGGCGGACAATGCGAGACTCTGCATTCGCCAGAACTTCTGGCATCGGCCCGACATCAGGAGACACGACCATGCCCGCCTCGACCGCCATCCTCACGATCCTCGCCGCGCTGCTATTGGGCGCGATGAGTCCGGGGCCCAGCTTCGTCATCGTCGCACGCAATGCGATCGGTCTGTCGCGCGGCGACGGTCTCGCGACAGCGCTCGGCATGGGTATCGGCGGTGTGTTTTTTAGCGGCATCGCGCTGCTCGGGCTCTATACGCTGCTCGCGACGGTCGAATGGCTCTACGTCGGGCTGAAAGTGGCCGGCGGCGTCTACCTGGTCTATCTGGCGTCGAAAATCTGGCGCGGCGCCGCGAAGCCGCTCGCGTTCATCGAAACGCGAACCGGCAGCGGCGGCAATCCGCGCAAGTCGTTCTGGATCGGCTTGAGCACGCAGCTCAGCAATCCGAAAACGGCTGTCTATTACGGCAGTATCTTCGCTGCGCTGCTGCCGCAGCATCCGCCGGTGTGGTGCTATTTCGCGCTGCCGCCGGCGATCTTCGCGATCGAGGCGGGCTGGTACACGATCGTCGCACTGTGCTTTTCGAGCCAACGGCCGCGCGAAATCTATCTGCGCTGGAAGGGGTGGATCGATCGCATCGCCGCGAGCGCGGTGACCGCGCTGGGCCTGCGGCTGATTTTTAACGCGCACAAGGTGGGAATTTGACGGCAACACGAAGCGGCGCGCACCGTCGCGACTCGATGCGCGCCACTCGCGCCGCCCTGAATCAGCGGTAATCGCGGCGCGTTACCCTTTCCCCTCCGCCTTGATCCGCGCGCGCAACTCGAACTTCTGGATCTTCCCCGTCGACGTCTTGGGCAACTCGCCGAAGCGCACCGCCTTCGGCAACTTGTAGCCGGCCAGAAACAGCCGGCAGTGCGCGATGATTTCCTCCTCGGTCACCTGCGCGCCTTCCTTCAACTCGATGAACGCGCACGGCACCTCGCCCCACTTCGGATCGGCCATCGCGACCACCGCCGCCACCGACACCGCGGGATGCCGGTACAGCGTGTCCTCGACCTCGATGCTCGAAATGTTCTCTCCGCCCGAAATGATGATGTCCTTGCTGCGGTCGCGGATGCGGATATAGCCGTCGGCCGTGCGCACGCCGAGATCGCCGGTATGGAACCAACCGCCTTCGAAAGCCGCTTCGGTCGCGCGCTCGTTCTTCAGATAGCCCTTCATGCAGATGTTGCCGCGAAACATGATCTCGCCGATCGTTTCGCCGTCGTCCGGCACCGGCGCGAGCGTGTCCGCATCGAGCACCGCGACCGCCGCCTGCAGGTGATAACGCACGCCCTGGCGCGCGGTCAGGTCGGCGCGGATTTGATCGTCGAGCGCGTCCCATTCGTCCTGCTTTGCGCAGACAGCCGCCGGCCCGTAGGTTTCGGTGAGCCCGTACACGTGCGTCAGATCGAAGCCGATCTGCTTCATCTTCGCGATCACCGCGGGCGGCGGCGCGGCGCCCGCGACCATCGTCGACACGCGATGCGTGATGCCCCCGCGCCATTCGGCCGGCGCATTCACGAGCGAACTCTGTACGATCGGCGCTCCGCAGTAATGCGTGATGTGTTCGCGGCGAATCAACTCGAACACGATCTTCGCGTCGAACTTGCGCAGACAGACGTTGACGCCCGCGCGGGCCGCCACCGTCCACGGAAAGCACCAGCCGTTGCAGTGGAACAGCGGCAGCGTCCACAGATAGACCGCGTGCTTCGGCATGTCCCATTCGAGAATGTTGCTCAGCGCGTTCAGATATGCGCCACGGTGATGGTAGACGACGCCCTTCGGGTCACCGGTCGTGCCCGATGTGTAGTTCAGCGCGATCGCGTCCCATTCGTCGGCGGGCGGGGTCCACTCGAAGGACGGGTCGCCGCTTTGCAGGAACTGCTCATAGTCTGTCGCGCGAATGAACTGCGCGGCGTCGGCGGGCTGCGCGTCGGCCACGCTGATCACGCGGAGCTCCGGGAATTCTAGCGCCGCGCGATGCGCGAACTCGCCGTATTCGGTGTCGACGATCAGCGCCTTCGCCTCACCGTGGCGCAGCATGAACAGCAGCGTCGCGACGTCGAGCCGCGTGTTCAGTGTATTCAGCACGGCGCCGGCCATCGGCACGCCGAAGTGCGCCTCGACCATCGGCGGGATGTTCGGCAGCAGCGCGGCCACCGTGTCGCCACGGCCGATGCCGGCCTCGTGCAGCGCGCTCGCGAGCCGCCGCGCACGCTCATAGGTCTCGCGCCAGTTGCGGCGGATCTCCCCATGGACGATCGCGAGCCGCTCGCCATACACTTGCGCTGCGCGCACGAGGAAATCGATCGGCGTCAACGGGACATAATTGGCCTCGCGCCGCCCGAGGCCTTCGTCGAACATGTGCTGTGTCATTGCTTCGTCTCCTGAGGCGCGAGCCGCGCCGCCGATTGTTGTGACCGTGTTCTATGAAAGAACCAGGGCCTAGCCTAGCAATTGTCGTCATGAACTGTCTGTCATTCAAATGACAGAGTGGCGCGACTGACGCCCCGCCTTGACCTGGCTCAGCCGGCACCGCTCCCAAACCGCTTATCGCCGATGACCGACGCTCCGCTGACTGACCGCGCCGACACCCGGCCGCCCCAACGGGTCGCGCCCACCGACCTCGCGCGGCTGTTCGTCGCGTGCGCGTGGTTTCGCGCGCTCGCCGCCGATCATCAGGCGATGGTGCTCGCCAGCGCACACGCCGAGCACTTTGAAGGCGGTGCGTGGATCGCCCGCCGCCAGCAACCGTCCGACGATTGGATCGGCGTGCACTCGGGGCTCGTCAAGCTCGCTATCTACAACGCGTCGGGCCGCAGCTGCACGCTGTCGGGCGTGCCACCGGGCGGCTGGTTCGGCGAAGGCAGCGTGATCAAGCGCGAATTGCGCAAATACGACGTGGCCGCGATCCAGCCGTCGCTCGTGATGTTCGTGCCGTCCGCGACCTTCCATGCGTTGCTCGAATCGAGTCTGCCGTTCACGGGCTTCGTGATCCGGCAATTGAACAACCGGATGGGGGAATTCATCGCGTCGATCCAGAACACCCGGCTGCTCGACGTGGACGCACGCGTCGCGCAATCGCTCGCGCAGCTGTTCAATCCGGATCTGTATCCGGACACGGGTCGCACACTGGCGATTTCACAGGAAGAAGTCGGTCTGCTCGCGGGAGTGTCGCGGCAGCGCATCAATCAGGCGCTGCAGAACCTCGAGAAGCTGCGGATTTTGCGACTGTCGTATAACCGGATCGAGGTGCTCGATCTCGAGCGGCTGGCGGCGTACGGGCGGGAACAGATCTAGCGGCGCGACTGGCGCTCGCTACCCGGCGCGCACGCCGCCCTTGCGCGTCGCGCGCGTTTCGAGAGCGTCGTCGGTCTTGAACAGCGCGAGCATGATCGCGCTCAACACGCCCGTTTTTTTCCAGCGCAGATAGTAGCGATGCGCGGTCTGGTACGGGACGTAGTGCTCGGGCATTGCGCTCCACGGCGCGCGCGTGTGCAGCACCCACATCACGCTATTGAGCACGTGGCGAATTTCGATCGGCGGACGACCACGGCGCGGGCAGTCATCATGCAAGGTTTCAGGTAACAGCGGCGCGACCCGCTGCCATTGCTCGTCGGTCAGCTCCTGAACGACCGGCGAGGTCGCGATGGATTCGGAAGATGGACTATTCATGCGTGAAAGCGCACGCGTAAAACGCGTGCTGGCGTCGCTCCGAAAGTCGCGTCGATACGTCAATTCGCTCGAGACTACTCGAAGCTTGCCTGGGAGAAAGTCAACTTTTGTCACCAGGAACGGCGCAATTGTCAAAAATGGCAATAGGTCATTGCGCGAGAGCGGCGATGGCGCGGCACGGACGGCGATCTACCATCGGCGCGCCCGGCGCCGCCGCCGTTGCCGTGACGTCCGAACAAGCTTCGGCACAAAGCTCGATCACGCCGTATGGCGTCGCCGACGTCAGCGTGCGCTATCTGACGAACTCGAACGCCAAAAACGACGATCGTCGGCTCGGCCTCGGATAGCCGGCGCATTTTTTTCAAAGGCCTGACGGTGGCCGCGATGTACTCATTCGGCACGAACTCGGAATCGACCGGCGACGGCGGCTTCTCGGGCCAGGTGCCAGGCCATCTCGGCGCGGGCAAGATGTACGGCTTCACGCTGTCGTACGTGGCGGGTCCGCTATCGGTCGCGGCCGGCGTGCAGCAGAACAGCGACAACAGCAATCACAAGCAGACCATCTTCAACGCGAACGCGGTCTATGCGTTCAGCTCGACGAAGCTGTACGTCGGCTATCTGCATTCGAAGGACGACACCGGCTTCGTCGACAGCGCGCTCGCGCAGCAGACGCTCGTGCCGGGCGTCGATATCGTCAAGGGCTCGGGCCGCATCGACAACGGACCGTTCGCCGGCGTCACGTGGCAGGCCATGCGCGCGCTGACGCTGACGGGCGCCGCGTACTACGACCACATGTCGAACGCGGCGATCGGCGCTGGTCAGCTCGGCAGTGGCTATCGCTACACGTTCGTCGCACTGGCCGTGTACGCGCTGTCGAAGCGCACCGAGGTGTACGGCACCGTCGATTTCGACAAGGTGTCGGGCGCGGCGTCGGTCGAACTGCCGGGCCGCGGCAACCAGACCGGCGTTGCGCTCGGTTTGTGGACAATTTTCTGAA
This sequence comes from Paraburkholderia sp. Cpub6, assembly GCF_014201065.1. Taxonomy (NCBI): domain Bacteria; kingdom Pseudomonadati; phylum Pseudomonadota; class Betaproteobacteria; order Burkholderiales; family Burkholderiaceae; genus Paraburkholderia; species Paraburkholderia sp. Cpub6. The sequence goes on along the minus strand of NZ_JACHDM010000020.1, from coordinate 93,367 downwards.
TCGTTTCACGTCGTCATGGCAAAACGGGCGTCCCCAGGGACGCCCGTTTTCTTCGCCTCGCATACGGAAACCGGCTCACCGGTCTGCCGCGCGCATAAAAAAAGGTGCCGCGAACGGCACCTTTCTGTACTACAGGCAGCTTCTGCTGAAGCTTAGAAGCGGTGACGCAGACCGACCGTAGCAGCCGTCTGGTTCTTCGACGACGAGGTCGGAACCGTGTTGTCGCCGCTGTAGATCGAAGCCACGCCGCCGTCACCCATTGCGTGCTGGTACACAGCCTGAGCGTAGACGTCGGTGCGACGCGACAGCGAGTAGTCAGCCTGCAGGCCGATCTGGTGGTAACGGGTCTTCATGTCGTTACCGTCGGCGTTGATGCCGTAGCCGCGCGCGTCGGTGAACGTGTACGCGACGCCGAGAGCCATAGCCGGGGTCACATTGTACTTGCCGTTGATTTCGTAGTTGTTGGTGTGGCCTTGACGCTGACCAGGAGCTGCACCAACCAGGTTGTCGACGCGCGATTGCGTCCATGCCACGCCAACCAGCGCCGGGCCGAAGCCGTACGAAGCGCCTGCGCCGAACTGACGCTGACGGAAGTCGCCTTGCAGCACGCCCGCGGTGTTCGCCAGAACGCCGTCCGATGCGCCGCTTGCGTTAGCAGCCGGGTTGTTTTGCTGAGCGTAGGCAGCCCCGAGGTGCAGGCCTTGCCACTGGTATGCGGCGCCCAAGCTGTACTGACGGTTGTTTGCGAAGCCACCAGCCTGGTTCGAGAAGCCGTACGTGCCGCCGAACGTGAAGCCAGCGTAGTTAGCGCTCGAGTACTTGACCGAGTTGTTGACCGACAGACCACCGTTGGTGTTCAGGTTGTCGTTGTTGAACGGGTGCGCGAAGTACGTGCCGCCCCAGCTGCCCGTCGCGGTCAGCGGTGCGAGGTAGTCCTGCGCTGCGTCGTACTGGCGACCCAGCGTGACCGTACCGAATTGCGAGCTCGACAGACCGACGAAGGCCTGACGGTTGAACATGCCGTTGTTGTTAGCGTACTTGCCGTTGTTGATGTTGAAGCCGCTTTCCAACGTGAAGATTGCCTTCAGACCGCCGCCCAGATCTTCCGAACCACGCAGGCCGAACATGCTCTGGTTGATGCCGCCGCTACCTGCTGCCCACTTGGAGTTGTGGGCAACGTTGCTGGTGTACGTCAGACCTGCGTCGAGCAGACCGTACAGGGTCACGCTGCTTTGTGCGTGAGCGACCGAAGCGAACGATGCGGCAGCCGAAACGACGATGAGACTCTTTTTCATGGGAACTCCAATTCGAAAAATTTATACGGGGAGCAGGACCTGCCTCAGCAGCCGATGCATCGCATTTGCCGCCGCCCGCTTGGCCGAACCGTGGGGATCGACCGGGCACCCTTGAAGCGAAGCGTGAGTGTAGGGGGACACCCTGGTACCGACGCAGGCAATTCACGCAACAGGATTTTTCGAATTTCGCAACAATGTTGGACCCGATTGGGATAACTTCTTGTTTTTCCACCGTTTATTGCAAGATCTGGGTGCCGGATCGCCAGCTCCACCCAAAACGAATTTGCAACGCGTCAATATTCTAAGTTGCGCGTTTGCAACAGTGCTTTAATACGCGTGACGTAATCGGGTCGGAGCAAATTGACGAAAAGACCGGCCGAGATTTTTTGTAATCAAATGGTTGAAGTGACGGTTTTCCGGGTCGTGTGAGATTTATTTTTGGAGCGTCGGAACTTAATAGAGTTAAATGCAGTCTTGCTCGCGCACCCGCCAATTAATGGTTTCCGGCGGGGCGATTAATTCGTCGAATCACCAAGACGGCTTATTCACCTAATCTTTATTGACCGAGGCAAACAATCGCTGCCGCCCCCGGGCAGCGCAACGGTTCGAGCCCACCGCGTCGAATCAGCATTCACTATTGAGACACTGCCATTGCGGCGGTCTTCTGATTTCTCGCTTTAGCGAGCACCCTCTGTCACGTCTCTATAAGATGCGCGTGCGATTCGAAAAAACCTTCAGCACGGGCGTTGCCCGGAGGTGAATTGCGACGCCAGCCGCCGCGTGACAAGACCCGCGCTGAAAGCGGACGGCGTGCATCAACAAGCCTTCCGCATTCAATTAACGGCGGGGTTGCGCCGTTTTTACACGGAGTTTCCCTGATTACGCGTGATCACCGCTTATGGCTGGCGCGGAGCGCGCTTAAGCGCCTCCTCGTCCGCGGGCGAGGCCCGGCGCGAGCGGGTCGGTGTCGGGCGGTGTGTGGGGCAACGGACGCGGCTCGCCGGGGTTGAGGCTGGGCACTGGGTCGCCCAGCTGAGGCAGCCGAAGGCCGCCCAAAAACAAAAAAGGGTTCCGGAATTCGGAACCCTTTTTTCGATACTTTGGTGGGCCGGGTGGGGTTCGAACCCACGATGTCCTTTCGGAGGTGGATTATGAGTCCACTGCCTGCAACCAACACGGCGTCCAGCCCAAGAAAAAAGACCCGGTCGTGAAGGCCGGGCCCGTTTCGTCGATTGGCCGACATACTACACGAAAAAGGAGCCTCCGCAACCGCTTCGCTTCGGCGAAACGACCGGGAGGCCCCTTTGATCGCATCATTTGCGGCCAACCGCGGCCGTCGCCGTCAATTCCCTTCGAGGAATGACTTCAGCTTGTCCGAACGGCTCGGATGACGCAGCTTGCGCAGCGCCTTCGCCTCGATCTGACGAATTCGCTCACGCGTCACGTCGAACTGCTTACCGACTTCTTCGAGCGTGTGATCCGTGCTCATCTCGATACCGAAACGCATGCGCAACACCTTCGCTTCGCGCGGCGTCAGCGAATCGAGCACGTCCTTCACGACGTCGCGCATACTCGCGTGCAACGCCGCATCCGCCGGGGCGACCGTGTTCGTATCTTCGATGAAGTCGCCCAGATGAGAATCGTCGTCATCACCGATCGGCGTTTCCATCGAGATCGGCTCCTTCGCGATCTTCATGATCTTGCGGATCTTGTCTTCCGGCATTTCCATCTTCTCGGCCAGCGTCGCCGGATCCGGCTCGAGACCGGTTTCCTGCAGGATCTGACGCGAGATGCGGTTCATCTTGTTGATCGTTTCGATCATGTGAACCGGAATCCGGATCGTGCGCGCCTGGTCGGCGATCGAACGCGTAATGGCCTGGCGGATCCACCACGTCGCATACGTGGAGAACTTGTAGCCACGACGGTATTCGAACTTGTCCACCGCCTTCATCAGGCCGATGTTGCCTTCCTGAATCAGGTCGAGGAACTGCAGACCGCGGTTCGTGTACTTCTTCGCGATCGAGATCACGAGACGCAGGTTGGCCTCGGTCATCTCGCGCTTCGCCTGGCGCGCCTTAAGCTCGCCGGCCGCCATCTGACGGTTGGTTTCCTTCAGGTCCTTCAGCGGCAGCACCACGCGCGCCTGCAGATCGAGCAGACGTTGCTGCTGTTCGCGGATCGCCGGAATGTTGCGCGTGAGGATCGCGCTATACCCGTGACCTTCGGCGACGATCTTGTCGGCCCATTCGAGGTCCGTCTCGCTGCCCGGGAAACGCGCGATGAATTCCGCACGCGGCATGCCGCACTTGTCGACGACCGTATGCAGGATCTGACGCTCGACCTGACGCACTTCATCCACCTGCGCGCGCAGCGTGTCGCACAGACGCTCGACGGTACGCGCGGTGAAGCGGATCGTCATCAGCTCGTTCTGGATGGTTTCCTGCGCCTTCAGATACGACTTGGACTTGTAGCCTTCCTTCTCGAACGCGCGACGCATCTTGTCGAACCATTCGCTGATCGACGCGAATTTTTCGAGCGACGCGCGCCGCAGCGCTTCGAGCTGCGCGGCGTTGGCGGTGGCTTGCGCCGCGCCATCGTCTTCTTCCTCGTCCTCTTCGTCCTCTTCCTCGGCTTCCTCGTCTTCATTCTCGATCGCTTCCGCCTCCTGCGCGGAGAAGCCGTCGGCGTCTGCCGCGTCGGCGTCGATCAGACCGTCGACGAGTTCGTCGATGCGCGCTTCGTCGTTGGCGACGCGCTCGGCCATCGCGAGAATGTCGGCGATCGTGGTCGGGCACGCGGAGATGGCCATCACCATGTGCTTCAGGCCGTCTTCGATGCGCTTCGCGATTTCGATTTCGCCTTCACGCGTAAGCAGCTCGACCGTGCCCATTTCGCGCATGTACATACGCACGGGATCGGTGGTGCGGCCAAATTCGGAGTCGACGGTGGACAGCGCGACTTCAGCTTCCTCTTCGACTTCGTCGTCTGACGAAGCCGCGGGCGCGTTGTCGTTGAGCAGCAGCGTTTCAGCGTCCGGGGCCTGTTCGTAGACCGCGACGCCCATGTCGTTGAACGTGCTGATGATGCCTTCGATCGCCTCGGTCTCGGTGAAGTTGTCCGGCAGGTGATCGTTGATTTCAGCGTACGTGAGGAAGCCGCGCTCCTTGCCGAGCTTGATCAGGGCGCGCAGCTTGGAGCGACGCTCCTCGAGTTCCTCCACCGTGCCAGGCTGCGACGACGCGAACGCATCCTTCAGCAGCGCCTTTTCCTTTGCACGACGGTCGCGAGCCTTGACCTTCTCCGGCTTGCCCGGTGCGGCGGCAGCGGTTTCTTCGGTCTGGGTTGCATCGTCATCGACGGGTACTTCATTCAGCTTTTTCGTCATGGAGTTCGCCGTACCGGCTGTAGTCTCGACCCCCGGCTGTTGGACAACAGCCGGTTGAACCGTGGATACTGAAGTCACGCGAGCTACCGCATCGTCCTGAACGGCAGCCGCTTCCCTTGCGCTTCTGACACCCGCCCGCTTGGCAGCCGGCGGTGCTACAGCTTTCGCCGCCCGAACCGGTGCGGCCTGCGCGGCCGCAGTGGTCGACGACTTCTTCCCGGCAGCCGGCGCAACGCTGACAGCAGACGTTCTTCTGGCGGATGCAGTCAGCTTGGCTTCGGTAACTTTTCCGGTGCGCTCTTTAGCGCGTGAGCCCGTTGCATGATTTCCGCCTGTCGTCTTTGCCATCGCATCGCCTTTCGCCTTTGCTAGGAAAACCCTTGAAAAAACAAACCGCTAGAAACTTTTGATTATACCACCCGAGGTTTCGGCCTCTCCGCTACAGCCCGAGTTGACGCTTCATGTCGGCCCGCTTCCGGTTGAGCTCCGAAAACTCGGCAAACTCTTCCGACGTATGCCGCGACTGTCGCGAAAGCTGTTCGAGACGATCGCAATAAGCGTCGTATCGCATCTTCAAAATCGCGGCTTTCAGCTCCTCGCCGACAATTCGTTCCTGCTCGCGCCGTTCCTCGATGACGGCCGCGTCCTGCGGGTCTTTCAGCAGCAAATCCCGGACGTTTTCATCATAGTCTAGAATTTTGCGAAAGATTTCCTCGAAAGTTGGGGCGTTCGCGCCATTTCGCAAGAGATCGGACAACAACTGGAACGCTGCCGAATCGCCTAGGGCCCGCGCGTGCGTCGTCACTTCCGCGAACAGTTCGCCGTGCCGGGTCACGGTGAGCAGCGCCTCTTCGGCCGCTTCGTCGAGCATCGCGACTGTGCGCGGATACATCACCAGATTGCGCAGCGTCTTTTCCTCGATGCCGGTCACGCTGCGCCGGTCCTTGCGGGCCGGCGCCTTGCGCGACGCGGCCGCGATCCGCGCGTCGACTTCGCAAAGCGCCGCGACTTCGCTGAATGGCACATCGAGCCGGTCTGCGAACATATGCATGATCTGCGCGCGCAGCGCATTGGCCGGCAACGCCTGCAGCAGCGGTTTCGCGTCGAACAGCGCGCGGGCCTTGCCTTCGGGCTGATCGAGCTCCTTGCCGGTCAACACCTCGTTGAGCATGAACTGCGACAACGGCATCGCCCGTTCGACCTGCTCGGCGAAAGCCTCGGTGCCGAACTCGCGCACGTAGCTGTCGGGATCATGCTCGCTGGGCAGGAACAGGAAACGGATCGTCCGGTTGTCGGCGGCGTGCGGCAGGCACGCATCGAGCGCGCGACGCGCGGCGCGCCGTCCGGCCGCGTCGCCGTCGAAACTGAAGATGACCGTATCGGTCTGGCGCATCAGTTTCTGCACATGAATCGGCGTGCAAGCGGTGCCGAGGGTCGCGACGGCGTTCTGGAAGCCCAATTGGGCCAGCGCGACCACGTCCATATAACCTTCGACGACCAGCACGTAATGTTGCTCTCGAATCGCAAGACGCGCCTCGAACAGCCCGTACAGCTCGCTGCCCTTGTTAAATAGCGGCGTTTCCGGTGAATTCAAATACTTTGGCTCGCCGCCGTCGAGCACGCGGCCGCCGAAGCCGATCACCTGCCCTTTGACATTGCGGATCGGGAACATGATCCGCTCGCGAAAGCGGTCGTAGCGGCGGTTCTGACCCTGCGCGTCTGACTTTTCGCTGACGATCACGAGACCCGCTTCGACCAGGGCGTCGTCGCGATAGTTCGGGAACGCCGCCTCGAGGTTTTGCCACCCGTCCGGCGCATAGCCGAGACCGAAGCGCGCGGCGACTTCGCCGGTCAGGCCGCGCTTCTTCAAATATTGGATCGCGCCCGGCGCACCGCGCAGTTGCTTACGGTAGTAGTCGCAGGCGGTATGCATGAGATCGGACAGCGCGGTTGTCACGGCCTTCGATGCCGCCGGCGCGTAGCCGCCGCCAGCTCCGCCACCACCGCCGCCGCCATATCCGGGAGAAGGCTCGTGCGGTACGGTGAGACCCACCGATTGCGCGAGCTCGTTGACCGCTTCGGGAAACGACGCGCCCACGTGTTCCATCAGGAAACCGATGGCCGTACCATGCGCACCGCAGCCGAAGCAGTGATAAAACTGTTTAGTCGGACTAACCGTAAACGAGGGGCTCTTCTCGTTGTGAAACGGGCACAGCCCCATGAAGTTCGCGCCGCCCTTTTTCAGCTGCACATACCGGCCGACCACGTCGACGATATCGACGCGGTTGAGCAGGTCCTGCAGGAATGACGGTGGGATCACAGTAAATGACGCTGCCTGGAAAGCTTCAAAATCCAAGCCCGGAGCACGGGCTCGACACCGCGCCCGGGTCCCGCGCCTCGCCTTCAGGAGGCGCGCGACCCGGACAAATCGACAGAGTTACTTAGCGAGCGCGGCCTTGACCTGTGCGGAGACGGCGGTCATGTCGGCGCGGCCGGCCAGCTTCGGCTTCAGCACGCCCATCACCTTGCCCATGTCCTGCGGGCCGGCAGCGCCGGTTTGCGCGACCGCCGCCTGCACCTCGGCAACGATTTCCGCTTCGGACATCTGCTCAGGCATGTACGCGGAAAGAATGGCCAACTCGGCCTTTTCCTTGTCCGCAAGATCCGTACGTCCTGCGGCCTCGAACTGGCTGATCGAATCCTTGCGCTGCTTGATCATCTTGTCGATGACGGAGGTTATGGCGGCATCGTCGAGCGTGACCCGCTCATCGACTTCACGCTGCTTGATCGCGGCGAGCAGCAGGCGGATCGTCCCGAGACGTTCGGTCTCGCGCGCCCGCATGGCAACTTTCATATCGTCGTTGATCCGGTCCTTGAGACTCATCACTCACCTGAATTGCGTTGAAAAGTTGAAAAACCGGCCGGTCGACGGCGGCGATACCGCCGCATCAGCACAAAAACCCGCTTGGGACTTCTTCCTCAAGCGGGTTGGCGCAATTTTGCGTAGTGGATGCGACCCTGCCGGTTGGCCCGATGGGCCGGGTTTGCCATGATGACACCTGTCGTGCCGCCATCGGCTTGGATGCTGCCGCGCCGCGTACAGCGGGCAACGCCAGAATCAGTAGAGCTTCCTTGGCAGCATCTGGCCACGCAGACGCTTGAAATGACGCTTCACCGCCGCCGCTTTCTTGCGCTTGCGTTCGGCTGTGGGTTTCTCGTAAAACTCGCGAGCGCGAAGTTCCGTCAGTAAGCCGTTTTTCTCCATGGTGCGCTTGAAACGGCGCATGGCGACTTCGAACGGCTCATTGTCTTTTACGCGGATGGTCGTCATTTTTCAATAACGGAACTTTGTAAAGGTTCAGGAGTATAGCAGAGCTTTCTCACAAAGCCATTGCGCCGTCAAGCCCCCGGGCATATTCGGCCGCCGCCTCGCCCGCCGCGACACCCGACGCCCACGCCCACTGGAAGTTGTAGCCGCCGAGCCAACCGGTCACGTCGACCGCCTCGCCGATGAAGTAGAGGCCCGGCACCCGCGCGCTCATCATCGTGGTCGATGACAAACCGCGCGTATCGACCCCGCCGCGCGTCACTTCGGCCTTGCGATAACCCTCGGTGCCGTTCGGCGTGAGGGTCCAGCGCGACAGCGCCTCACCGATGCCGCGCAGCGCCTTGTCCGGCAGATCGGCGACGCGGGCCTCGGCGGCCACCTGGTGAGTGTCGAGCCACACATGCGCGAGCCGCTGCGGCACCCATTCCGATAGCAGATTGGCGATCTGCCGCTTCGAGCCGTTTTTCGCGTCGATGAGCGCAGTCGCGGCGTCGCGCTCCGGCAGCAGATTGATGTGAATCGGCTCGCCGGGCTGCCAGTAGCTCGAGATCTGCAGCACGCCTGGGCCCGACAGGCCGCGGTGCGTGAGCAGTAGATCTTCGGTGAATTCGGCGCCGGTCTTCGTATTGCCAGTCGACAGCTGTACTTCAAGCGACACGCCCGATAGCGCCGCGAACGGCTCCCAGTCGGCCGGAGCGAAGGTCAGCGGAACCAGCGCGGGACGCGTGTCGATCAACTTGTGGCCGAACTGCCTGGCGATCCGGTACGCGAAATCGGTTGCGCCGATCTTCGGGATCGACAGACCGCCCGTCGCGATCACGAGCGCACGGGCGGCGATCGTGCCCGCCGTCGTGCCGAGCAGGAACTGTCCTTCGGCGTCCTGGCGCACCTCTTCGACCGACAGCGGCGTGCGCCATGCAACCCCACCGGTGTCGCACTCGTTCTTCAGCACGTCGATGACCGCGTCGCTCGACTGATCGCAGAACAGCTGGCCCTTGTGCTTCTCGTGCCATGTCACGCGATGCTGCTTCAGCAGCGCTATGAAATCGCGCGGCGTATAGCGCGCGAGCGCCGAGCGGCAAAAATGCGGATTCGCCGACAGATAATTGGCCGGCCCCGCATACAGATTCGTGAAGTTGCACCGGCCACCGCCGGAAATGCGGATTTTTTCCGCGAGACGCTGCGAGTGGTCGATCAGCGCCACACGCCGGCCGAGTTGACCGGCCACGGCCGCGCACATCATGCCGGCCGCGCCCGCGCCGATCACTGCGATATCGAAGGATTCCATGGGGCCGCATTGTACCTGCCGGGCCCTCGCTTCCATGCCCGTGCTCAGCCGGCCGCCTGCGGCTGCCTGTCCGCGCTGGTATACTTTCAGGCTTATCTTTCACTTCCGGACGCGCGACGCGCGCGCCCGTCTCAAGCGATTCATCATGCTCGTTCTCGGCATCGAAAGCTCCTGCGACGAAACCGGTCTCGCGCTCTACGACACGGAGCGCGGCCTGCTCGCGCACGCGCTGCATTCGCAGATTGCGATGCATCGGGAGTACGGCGGCGTCGTGCCGGAGCTTGCATCGCGCGACCATATCCGCCGCGCGCTGCCGCTGCTCGAAGAGGTGATGCAGCGCGCCGGCGTCGCGCGCGGCGACATCGACGCGATCGCTTACACGCAAGGGCCCGGGCTCGCGGGCGCGCTGCTGGTCGGCGCGAGCGTCGCGAATTCGCTGGCGATGGCGTGGAACAAGCCGACCGTGGGCATTCACCATCTCGAAGGGCATCTGCTGTCGCCGCTGCTCGTCGACGAGCCGCCGCCGTTTCCGTTCGTCGCGCTGCTGGTCTCGGGCGGCCACACGCAGTTGATGCGCGTGACGGACGTCGGCTTCTACGAGACGCTCGGCGAGACGCTCGACGACGCCGCCGGCGAAGCCTTCGACAAAACCGCCAAGCTGCTGGGCCTCGGCTATCCGGGCGGCCCCGAAGTCTCGCGCATGGCCGAGTTCGGTACACCCGGCGCAGTCGTGCTGCCGCGCCCGATGCTGCATTCCGGCGACCTCGATTTCAGCTTCAGCGGCCTGAAGACCGCCGTGCTCACGCACGCGAACCGGCTGGGCGGCGCGAACATCTGCGAGCAGGCCAAGGCCGACCTCGCGCGCGGTTTCGTCGATGCCGCTGTCGACGTGCTGGCCGCGAAATCTCTAGCGGCGCTCAAGCGCACGAAGCTGAACCGGCTGGTGGTGGCGGGCGGCGTCGGCGCGAACCGGCAATTGCGCGAAGCGCTGTCGGCCGCCGCGCAGAAGCGCAATTTCTACGTCCACTACCCGGACCTGTCGCTGTGCACGGACAACGGGGCGATGATCGCGCTGGCCGGCGCGCTGCGTTTGCAACGCTGGCCCGAACAGGCCGGCCACGACTACGCGTTCACCGTGAAGCCGCGTTGGGATCTGACGTCGCTCGCGCACTGAACCGCCGCCCCAAGAGGACAAAAAGCCGCTTTACAAGCGGCTTTTTCGCTTCAATGCTTTTGCAACGAAACGGCGTGGAGCGATCAGGAACGTATCAGGCGAGGCGCTTGTCCCGCTCGATCACCGCATACGCGCTGTGATTGTGAATCGACTCGAAGTTCTCCGCTTCGAGCACATACGCGACGATGCACTCGTCGGCATTCAGACGCTGGGCAACGTCGCGCACGAGGTCTTCGACGAACTTCGGATTTTCATACGCGCGCTCGGTGACGAACTTCTCGTCCGGGCGCTTGAGCAGGCCCCACAGTTCACACGACGCCTCTTCCTCGGCGATACGGATCAACTCTTCGACAGCGACGTCGCCGCTCAACTCGGCATCGATCGTCACGTGCGAACGCTGATTGTGCGCGCCGTACTGCGAGATCTTCTTCGAGCACGGGCACAGGCTCGTGACCGGCACCAGCACCTTCAGGAACACCCGCGTCGCGCCATGGCGGGTCTCGCCGGTCAGCGTGACTTCATAATCGAGCAAGCTCTGCACGCCCGACACCGGCGCGGTCTTGTTCACGAAGTACGGGAACGACACTTCGATGCGGCCCGCCTCGGCCTCGAGTTTTTCGAGCATAGCCGCGAGCATCGTGCGGAACGTGGCCGGTTCGAGCGGCGCCTTGTTCTCTTCGAGCAACGCGACGAAGCGCGACATGTGGGTGCCCTTCTGCTCGGCCGGCAGATGCACGTCGAGATTCCACGTGCCGACCGACGGCTGCACTTCGCCACCTTGCGTGCGAATCGTCAACGGATGACGCACGCCCCTCACGCCGACCCGCTGGATCGGAATCTGGCGCGTGTCGGGGGTGCTTTGCACGTCGGGCATCACGAAAGCGGGATTCATCTGATTCATTCTTTTGTCCTTTCTGGAAAGCGCCGGGCTGCGCCAAGGTTTCGCTGCATCGGCGACTATCGCGCAGCGAGTGCGAGGCACCCAGCGGCCATGCGGATCAGTGCGCGCAACGGCGAACGCCGGCTCGCGCCGGCGTTGGGTGACGGGCCGCAACACCCGTCGGTTCAAACTGGAGATTGCCGAAGCCGCCGTCGCATGACGGCGGCATGAGTCGCACCTACGACGGCACGACAGCCGACAGCGCTTTACGCGACGCGCTTCACGGACGACTGACCGCCGACCGCGCCGCTCGCAAGGAAGCGTTCGCGGATCGACCGGGCGATACCCGCGGCGTCGAGACCGCACGCGGCGAGCAGCTTGGCCGGGTCCCCGTGATCGATGAACCGATCGGGGAGGCCCAATTGTAGTACGGGACGCATAACCCCACTTGCGAGCAGGGCTTCGACGCACGCCGAACCCGCGCCACCCATGATGGAGCCTTCCTCGACGGTGACGATCGCGTCGTGCGTCTCGGCCAGCTTGCGCACGAGTTCGGTGTCGAGCGGCTTCACGAAGCGCATGTTCGCGACGGTGGCGTCGAGTTGCTCAGCAGCCGCGAGCGACGGCGCGACCATCGTGCCGAACGCGAGAATCGCGATGCGCTTGCCGGCCGGCGCCGACGTCTCGCGACGCACGTCGCCCTTGCCGAGCGGCAACGCGGCCATCTGCTTGACCGTTGCGACCCCGGTACCCGCGCCGCGCGGGTAGCGCACAGCGGTCGGATGCGACTGCTGCAACGCGGTGTACAGCATCTGGCGGCACTCGTTTTCGTCCGATGGCGCCATCACGGTCATGTTCGGAATACAACGCATGAACGCGAGGTCGTACGCGCCCGCATGCGTCGCGCCGTCCGCACCAACGAGACCCGCACGATCGATTGCGAACACCACCGGCAGGTTTTGCAGCGCGACGTCGTGAATCAGCTGGTCATATGCGCGTTGCAGAAAGGTCGAATAGATCGCGACGACAGGCTTCATGCCGTCCGCGGCAAGGCCGCCCGCGAACGTCACCGCGTGCTGCTCGGCGATGCCGACGTCGAAGTAACGATCCGGGAAGCGCTTTTCGAACTCGACCATGCCCGAGCCTTCACGCATTGCCGGCGTAATGCCGATCACGCGCGAGTCGAGCTCGGCTGCGTCGCACAGCCACTCGCCGAACACCTGCGTGTAGGTCTTTTTCGACGGCGTCGCGGCCGGTTTGATACCCTCGGCCGGATTGAACTTGCCGGGACCGTGGTACAGCACCGGATCAGCCTCGGCCAGCTTGTAGCCTTGGCCTTTCTTCGTGACCACGTGCAGGAATTGCGGCCCGCGCAGTTCCTTGATGTTTTGCAGCGTCGGAATCAGCGAATCGAGATCGTGACCGTCGATGGGTCCGATGTAGTTGAAGCCGAACTCTTCGAACAGCGTCGCCGGCACGATCATGCCCTTCGCGTGCTCCTCGAGCTTGCGCGCGAGATCGAGCACCGGCGGCGCGACGCGCAGCACGCGCTCGACGCCCGCGCGCGCAGCCGCATAGAAGCGCCCAGACATCAGACGCGCGAGATGGCGATTCAGCGCGCCGACCGGCGGCGAGATCGACATGTCGTTGTCGTTGAGGATCACGAGCATCGGCACGTCGTCTTCGACGCCCGCGTTGTTCATTGCCTCGAAGGCCATGCCGGCCGTCATCGCGCCGTCGCCGATCACGGCGATGCCCATGCGGTTGTCGCCTTGCAGCTTGCTCGCGATCGCCATGCCGAGCGCGGCCGAAATCGACGTGCTCGAGTGCGCGGTGCCGAAGGTGTCGTATTCCGATTCGTCGCGCTTCGGGAAGCCCGAGATGCCGCCCAACTGACGCAGCGTGTGCATCTGGTCGCGACGACCGGTCAGGATCTTGTGCGGATAGGTCTGATGGCCGACGTCCCAGACGATCCGGTCGTGCGGCGTATCGAAGACGTAGTGCAGCGCGATGGTCAACTCGACCGTGCCGAGGTTGGACGAGAGATGGCCGCCCGTCTGCGATACGCTGTCGAGCACGAAGGCACGCAACTCGTCGGCAAGCGGTTGCAATTGGCGGCGATCGAGGCGGCGCAGGGCTGCCGGGTCGTCGATGGTTTTCAGCAAGTCGTACATCGTCGTTCCATTGTAGGAAAACTTACGCGCCCGCACTTCATACATGCACCCCGGGGATGGAGGGTGCGCGGCGGCGGGCTTTCGCGTTCAGCTGACCCGGTTCACCACCAGGTCGGCCAGTTCGGCAAGACGCTGCGCGCGCGCGCCGAACGGCGCGAGCGCGGCGTGCGCGTCGCCGCGCAGTTGTGCCGCGAGCGCGCGCGACGCGTCGAGCCCAATAATCGACACGTAGGTCGGCTTGCCGTCCTTCGCGTCCTTGCCGGCGGTCTTGCCGAGCGTTGCGGAGTCGGTCGTGACGTCGAGAATGTCGTCGACGACCTGAAACGCAAGACCGACCGCGGCGGCGTAGGCGTCGAGCGACGCCAGACCCTGCGCGTCCGGCGTCTCGCCGGCCAATGCGCCCATGCGCACGGCCGCGCGCAGCAGCGCGCCGGTCTTCATGCGATGCATGGTCTCGAGCTGCGGGCGGGTCAGCGTGTGGCCGACGCTCGCCAGATCGATGGCCTGGCCGCCGCACATGCCGATCGAGCCGCTTGCGAGCGCGAGTTCGCGTACGAGCGAGGCCTGCTTCGGCCGGCCGAGTACGTCGGACGTGAGCACGATGAATGCTTGTGACTGCAGCGCGTCGCCGACCAGCAGCGCGGTCGCTTCGTCATACTTGACGTGGACCGTCGGCTTGCCGCGGCGCAGTTCGTCGTCGTCCATGCAGGGCATGTCGTCGTGCACGAGCGAGTACACGTGAATCATTTCCAGCGCCGCCGCCGCCGCATCGAGGCATTCGGCACGCGCGCCGGTCAGCTCGCCGGCCGCGTGGCACAGGAGCGGCCGCACCCGCTTGCCGCCGCCGAGCACCGCATAGCGCATCGCCTCGTGCAGCCTGGCGGGTTCGGTCGTCTCGGCCGGCAGATAGTGTTCCAGAGCCGTTTCGACGCGTTCGAGCACCGAGCGCGTCCATTGTTCGAATGTCATAGGTCGTCCCCGCTCTCAGTCGCGGCTGTTCCTGCGGTATTCACGGGCAGCGGCTTGAGGGTCTCGCCATCGAGGACCCGCACCTGCTGCTCGACCTTTTCGAGCTGCTGTTGACAGAATGCGACAAGTGCCGCCCCGCGACGGTAAGCGGCCAGCGATTCCTCGAGGCTCAGACTGCCGCCTTCCATGCGCGCGACGAGCTCTTCCAGTTCGGTCTGCGCGGCCTCGTAGTTCTCCGGCAGCGGCGCGCTATCGCCGCTTTCGGCTGGTGCGGCGGCGGAATCGTTCGATGCGGTCTTCGCCATGAATAGTCGCAAAATTAAAACAAGTCGGACATTCTACGGCAAAAGCGACATTTTCGATCCGCTCGCCGGCCTGCGCCCCGCCGTGCTGTCTCGCTTCGAGCCTGTCCGATGCCCACCCTTGCCCCGCTTCGACCCTGAAGTCTCGCAGAAAAAAAGCTCGAGGTCTGCGGCGAAAATGCCGAACTTTCTTGACATTTTTAACCCAAATCAGGGACTTAAGTGCCCCTGTCACAGGGAAACGGGTATAATTGCGGGCTCCCTAAATCGAATCTTCGATGGTTGGGTTGTTCACTGCTTTCACGTCTTCATCGGGAGTGGGAATGTCCAATCTGAGCAATGCATTGCAGTTGCGGTCTGTTCACAGCCAACTGCCAGTCACGGCTTACTTTGACGAAGCGCTTCTTACGCGCGAAATCGACACCCTTTTCAAGAATGGTCCTCGCTACATCGGCCACGATCTCATGGTGCCCGAAGCGGGGGATTATTTTGCCTTGCCCAGCGAACGCGAGGGGCGGGTACTCGTCCGTAACCAGCAGTCGCAAGTCGAGTTGCTGTCGAACGTGTGCCGCCACCGGCAAGCCATCATGCTCAACGGCCGCGGCCAGACGCAGAACATCGTCTGTCCGCTGCATCGCTGGACGTACGACCTGAAGGGCGCGCTGCTCGGCGCGCCCCATTTCGCCGACAACCCGTGCCTGAATCTCGGCGCCACGCCACTGCAGAACTGGCAGGGTCTGCTGTTCGAGGCCCAAGGTCGGGACGTCGCGAAAGATCTCGGACGCCTCGGCACCAAGCGCCATTTCGATTTCTCGGGCTTCATGTTCGATCACGTCGAAGTCCATGAGTGCAACTACAACTGGAAGACCTTCATCGAGGTCTATCTGGAGGACTATCACGTCGCACCGTTCCATCCGGGCCTCGGCAGCTTCGTCAATTGCGACGATCTGACGTGGGAGTTCGGCGACTGGTACAGCGTGCAGACGGTCGGCGTGCACAAGGCGCTCGAGCAACCGGGCAGTCCGACGTATCGCAAGTGGCACGACGAAGTGCTGCGCTTTCGCGACGGCAATCCGCCCGAGTTCGGCGCGATCTGGATGGTGTACTACCCGGGCATCATGATCGAGTGGTATCCGCACGTGCTGGTCGTGTCGTGGCTGATTCCGCGCGGTCCGCAGAAGACCACCAACGTGGTGGAGTTCTATTACCCCGAGGAAATCGCGCTGTTCGAGCGCGACTTCGTCGAAGCCGAGCGCGCCGCCTATATGGAGACAGCCCGCGAAGACGACGAGATCGCCGAGCGCATGGACGCTGGCCGCCTCGCGTTGATGGAGCGCGGCGAATCACAGGTCGGACCGTATCAGAGTCCGATGGAAGACGGTATGCAGCACTTCCACGAGTTTCTGCGGCGCGAACTCGGCACGATCTGATCCGCGCCGCCTGGCGCATCGATCGACTCAAGGAAAGACGGGCTTCGACCCGTCTTTTTTTGTTTAGACTACCGATATAGACCGGCCATGCGCCAGCCGCGTGAACGACGCGGCCCGCAGCCGCCATCGCCCGTATCGAGGAGACGCTCATGCCCCACACTCATTACACCACCCTGATCTCCGCGACCAATCTCGCCGAGCGGCTCACGGCCGCGCCGGGCAGCGTGTTCGTGATCGACTGCCGGTTCGACCTCGCCGATACCGACGCGGGCGAGAAAGCCTGGCTGGCCGGCCATCTGCCGGGCGCGCACTATCTGCATCTCGATCGCGATCTGTCCGGGCCGAAGAACGGCTCGAACGGCCGGCATCCGCTGCCCGATCGCGCGCGGCTCGTCGAAACGCTGGAGTCGCGGGGACTGAAGCAAGGTCAACAGGTCGTCGCATATGACGCACAAGGCGGCATGTACGCGGCGCGCGTCTGGTGGCTGTTGCGCTGGCTCGGTCACGACGCGGTCGCGCTGCTCGACGGCGGGCTGCAGGCATGGGAAGCGGCCGGCCAACCGCTGACGCAGGACGTGCCCGCGCAGAACACCGGCGACTTCAAGGCGGCCGCGCCGCTCGCCGTGACTATCGATACCCAGGCGGTCGAGCGCAACCTCGGTTCGAAGGAGCGAATCGTCGTCGATGCGCGCGCGGCCGATCGCTATCGCGGCGAAAACGAGACGCTCGACCGCGTCGGCGGCCATATCCCGGGCGCGCTGAACCGCTTCTTCAAGGACAACCTGACCCCCGACGGCCGCTTCAAGCCGGCGCACACACTGCGTGAGGAATTCCACGCGCTGCTCGGCGACACGCCGCCCGAACACGTGGTGCTGCAATGCGGCTCGGGCGTGACCGCCTGCATCAATTCGCTTGCGATGGAGGTTGCCGGCCTGCATGGTTCAGCGTTGTACGCGGGCTCCTGGAGCGAATGGAGTTCCGATCCGAAACGGCCGGTGGCGACGGGGGCGAAACCTTGAGCGCGAGCCGCCGCACGTCGTAACCAGACGCGAGGAATTCGAGCAGCGCTTCAAGCCACGCCGTGCTGCTTGAACCACACGAGCGTACGACGCCAGCCATCCTCGGCATCGGCCTTCCTGTAGCTCGGACGGTAATCGGCGAAAAACGCGTGACCCGCGTCGTCATAAACGACGAACTGCGAGCCGCGTCCTGCTTGCGGCCCTTGCGCGATCGCCTGCTTCATCTGCTCGAGCGTGTCCTGCGGATTGCTTTGATCCTGGCGCCCGTACAGGCCGAGCACCGGCGCATGAAGGTCAGCAACGAGATCGATCGGATTGGCCGGCGTCATCGCATTCTTCGCGCCGGTCACGCGACCGTACCAGGCGACCCCCGCCTTCACGCGCGGATTGTGTTCGGCATAGAGCCACGAGATGCGCCCACCCCAGCAGAAGCCGTTCACGCCGAGCCGGTTCAGGTCGCCGCCGTTTTCGCCGGCCCACGCGACGGCTGCGTCGAGGTCGGCCAGCACCTGCTCGTCGGGTACCTTGCTGAGCAGTTGCTCGCTCAGTTGCTGGATGCTCGTGTAGACGGTCGGATCGCCCTCGCGCTCGAACAGGTTGGGCGCGATTGCCAGATAGCCCAGCTTCGCGAAGCGCCGGCAGACGTCCGCGATATGCTCGTGCACGCCGAAAGCCTCATGCACGACGAGGATCACCGGCAGATGCGTCTTGCCCTTCGGCTGCGCGCGGTAGGCCGGTATCAGCGTACCGAGCGAATGAAACGCCACCTCCCCTGCTTCGAGGCCGTCGCTGTCGGTATGAATGGTTTGCGCCGAGACTGGCAGCACCGCCGCCGCGAAACCGGTGCCCAGCGCCGCCTTGATGAAGGTGCGCCGATCGAAGGGAACGTGCGGGACCAGGCAGTCGACCTCAAGCTTCAGCATGTGGCGCTCCTCGAAGAATTGTTAGAGGCAACAGGATACGCCTTGCGCGCATCCCGTTGCACATTCAACTGAGGAGATCGTCCGCGCGCGTCAGTGCAGCTTGACGCGCGGCAGCGTGGTACGGCGCAACCAATGCGCGAAGGTGTCGAGCACCATGCGCGGATAGCCGTGCAGCGCCGCGATATGCAGCCGGTACAGCGACATGTACATGAAGCGCGCGAACAGCCCTTCGATCAGCATATTGCCACCGATCACCCCGCCCATCAGATTGCCGACCGCGCTGAAGTGGCCGAGCGAGACCAGTGAACCAAAGTCGCGATAGGTGAATTCCGGCAGCGGCTTGTTGTCGAGGCGCGCCGCCAGTGCCTTCAGCAGAAAGCTCGCCTGCTGATGCGCGGCCTGCGCGCGCGGCGGCACGTTGCGCTCATTGCCGGGCCACTCGCAGGCCGCGCAGTCGCCGAGCGCGAAGATGTTGTCGTCGATCCCGGTTTGCAGCGTACGGCGCACGACCAGCTGGCCAAGCCGGTTGACCGGCAGCCCGTCGAGCTGACCCAGCACCGCCGGCGCCTTGATGCCCGCCGCCCACACGGTCAGATCGGCCCGCACGGTGTGACCGCTCGCGGTGCGGATGTAGCCCGGCGCGACCTCGGCCACCGTCTCGCCGATCATCAGCTTCACGCCGAGCTTGGTCAGCAATTCAGCGGTGGCCGTGGAAACGCGCTCCTGCAACGCGGGCAGAATGCGCGGCCCCGCCTCGATCAGCACGATGCCGACGTCATGCCGCGGATCGAGCTTGTGCAAGCCATACGCGGACAACACCTGCGCGGTATTGCGCAACTCCGCCGACAACTCGACCCCCGTCGCGCCGCCGCCGACGATCGCCACCTGAATGCGCGGCTCGCTGGACGTCCACGTGCCGGGTCCCGGTCTCGACTCGACGGGCTCGTGTGCCTGATGCTCGGCGCGCATGCACGCCGCGATCAGGCGCTTGCGGAAACGCTCTGCCTCGCTAACCGTATCCAGTGCAATGGAGAATTCGGCCGCTCCCTTGACGCCGAAGAAGGCCGTGGTACTGCCGATCGCGATGATCAGCGTGTCGTACTCGAGCTCGCGTTCGGGCAGCAGTTCAGCGCCGTCGTCGTCCAGCACGGTGCCGAGCGTAATGCGTCGGTTCGTGCGGTCGAGTGCGGTCAGGTCGCCTTGCTGGAATGCGAAGCCATGCCAGCGCGCCTGCGCCGCGTACGGGAGCTCCTGCGTGAACGGGTCCATGCTGCCCGCAGCCACCTCGTGCAGCAGCGGCTTCCAGATATGCGTCGGATAGCGGTCGACCAGCGTGACCTGGGCCTGCGCGCTGCGCCCCTTCTTGTCGGCCCCATAGCGATCGCCAAGACGCGTCGCCAGTTCCAATCCTCCCGCACCTCCGCCAACGACGATAAATCGATGCATTGCACTTCTCCGTGTAGCCGATGAATTATCTGTCGCGACGCTGCGCATGAATGCGCCGTCCTGAATCGATTGTCCTCGACCCGCCTAAGAAGTCACAAGTCGCCAAAACCCATGTGTGACATGCGCACGACGTTATCGTGCGCATGTCACGGGCATGTCAATGCGCTTCCTCCCAGTTCAGGCCCGCACCGACCTCGGCGACGAGCGGCACCTTCAGCGCGGCGACGCCGCACATCAGTTCTGGCAGGCGCTTGCGGACTTCGGACAACTCAGCGTCGGGCACTTCGAGAATCAGTTCGTCATGCACCTGCATGATCATCCGCGTGCCGATCTTCGAGTCTTCGATCCAGTTCTGCACGGCGATCATCGAAAGCTTGATCAGGTCGGCCGCGGTACCCTGCATCGGCGCGTTGATCGCGGCCCGCTCGGCGGCCTGGCGGCGCGGACCGTTGCCGCCGTTGATCTCGGGCAGCCACAGACGACGGCCGAACACCGTTTCGACGTAGCCCTTCGCCTTCGCGCTCAAGCGCGTCTCGTCCATATAGCGCGCGACGCCGGGATAGCGCGCGAAGTAGCGGTCGATATAAATCTTCGCCGCATCGCGCGTGATGCCGAGGTTCGACGCGAGTCCGAACGCGCTCATGCCGTAGATGAGCCCAAAGTTGATGACCTTCGCGACGCGCCGCTGATCGCTCGACACTTCGAGCGGCGTCACGCTGAAGATTTCCGACGCGGTGGCGCGGTGAATGTCCTCGCCCTGCGAAAACGCGCGCAACAACGATTCGTCGCCCGAGATGTGGGCCATGATGCGCAATTCGATCTGCGAATAATCGGCGGAGACGAGCTTGTGCCCGGGCGGCGCGATGAACGCCTCGCGGATGCGCCGACCTTCGCCGGTACGCACCGGAATGTTCTGCAGGTTCGGATCGTTCGACGCGAGCCGCCCCGTCACCGCGACGGCCTGCGCGTAGTTCGTATGCACGCGGCCGGTGTGCGGATTGACCATGCGCGGCAGCTTGTCGGTATAGGTCGACTTCAGTTTCGACAGGCCGCGATGTTCGAGCAGAATCTTCGGCAGCGGATAGTCTTCGGCGAGCTTCTGCAACACCTCTTCGTCGGTGGAAGGCGCACCGCTCGGCGTCTTCTTGATGACCGGCAGTTCGAGCTTCTCGAAGAAAATCTGACCAATCTGCTTTGGCGAGCCGAGGTTGAATTCGCCGCCGGCCAGTTCGTACGCCTTGCCTTCGAGTTCGATCAGACGCGTGGCGATCTCACTGCTCTGCTGACGCAGCTTCTCCGCGTCGATCAGCACGCCGGTCCGCTCCATCTTGCGCAGTACGCGCGAAGTCGGCACTTCGATCTCGCGATACACGTGGTCGAGCGACTTCTCCGCGGCGATCTGCGGATACAAGGCCTGATGCAAACGCAGCGTGATGTCTGCGTCTTCGGCCGCATATTCGGCGGCTTTGTCGAGCGCGACTTCGTCGAAGCCGATCTGCTGCGCGCCCTTGCCCGCGACCTCTTCGTACTTGATCGTCTTCACGCCGAGATGACGCAGCGCGAGGCTGTCCATGTCGTGCGTGCGATGCGATTCGAGCACGTACGACTCGAGCAGCGTGTCATGCTCGACGCCGCGCATTTCGATGCCGTAATTCGCGAGCACCTGTTCGTCGTACTTCAGATGCTGGCCGACCTTCTTGTGGCCGGCGCTTTCGAGCCACGGCTTGAGCTTCGCGAGCACTTCGTCGCGCGGCAGCTGCACCGGCGCGTCGGGGCCGCGATGCGCGAGCGGCACATACGCGGCGCGGCCCGCTTCGACCGACAGCGACAAGCCGACGATCTGCGCGATCATCGGATCGAGCGACGTGGTCTCGGTATCGAACGAGGTCAGCTCGGCCGCATTGATCCTGTCGAGCCACGCGTCGAGCTGCTCCCATGTTTGCACGGTCTCGTAGTGGCGCTCGTGATCGACGGACAACGCGGGGGGCACGTCGGTTTCCGGACCTTCGACCGCATCGGCGATTTCGACTTCGCGCAGCCACGTCTTGAAGCCGTGGCGCGTGAACACCTCGCGCAACTCTTCGCGCGATTCGGGAAGGCTCGGCAAACTCTCCTCGATCGACACGATGTGCCCGGTCAGATCGCAATGACGCTCGACTGTGACGAGCTTGCGCGCCATCGGCAAAAAGTCCAGCGCGCGGCGCAGATTCTCGCCGACCGCGCCCTTGATCTCGCTCGCATGCCCGACGATGCCATCTAGCGACTCATATTGCGTCAGCCATTTGACCGCGGTTTTCGGACCGCACTTCTCGACGCCCGGCACGTTGTCGACGGTATCGCCGATCAGCGACAGATAATCGATGATGCGCTCCGGCGGCACACCGAACTTCGCGACCACACCGTCGCGGTCGAGCGTTTCGTTGGTCATCGTATTGACGAGCGTCACGCGGTTCGACACGAGCTGCGCGAGGTCCTTGTCGCCGGTCGACACGACCACGTTCATGCCGAGCTTTTCCGCTTCGGTGCACAGCGTGCCGATCACGTCATCCGCTTCGACGCGATCGATCATCAGCAGCGGCCAGCCGAGCGCACGCACCGCGACGTGAATCGGCTCGATCTGACGAGCAAGATCTTCCGGCATCGACGGACGGTTCGCCTTGTATTCCGGATACCAGTCGTCGCGAAACGTTTTGCCCTTGGCGTCGAACACGCACGCGCTATACTCTGCTGTGACTTCCTTGCGCATGCGCCGCAGCATGTTGATCATCCCGTAGAGCGCACCCGTCGGGCCGCCCTCGGGACCGCGCAGATCAGGCATCGCATGGTAGGCCCGGTACAGATAACTCGAACCGTCGACCAACAGCAGGGTCTTACCTTCAAGGCTTCGTTCTTCAGGCATTATGACTAAGAGAAAAGTGATTCCGAGTCTGCGATCGCTCGCAGATCAAGAGCGCGCAACGGCCAAGAAAGCCCGCGCATCGTGGCAGATGTTCACGATTATGGCAGAGTTTATCGAGGCGACCGAGTACCTGTCGGAGATTCGCCCGGCGGTCAGCATCTACGGTTCGGCGCGCCTGAAACCGAACTCGCCGTACTACAAACTCGCCACGCAGATCGCGCGCAAATTGTCGGATGCTGGCTTCGCGGTGATCTCCGGCGGCGGCCCCGGCATCATGGAAGCGGCCAACAAGGGCGCGCATGCGGGCAAGGCGCCTTCGGTCGGTCTGAACATCGAGTTGCCGCACGAGCAGTCGGGCAACCAGTGGCAGGACATCTCGCTGCGCTTCCGCCATTTCTTCACGCGCAAGGTCACGTTCGTGAAGAACTCGGATGCGGTGATCGTGATGCCCGGCGGCTTCGGCACGCTCGACGAACTGGCCGAAGTGCTCACGCTGATCCAGACCAAGAAGTCGCGCCATGTGCCGATCATTCTGGTCGGCGCCGAGTTCTGGGAAGGTCTGCTCGCGTGGTTCAAGAGCGCTCTGATTCCGATGGGTTTGATCAATCCGACCGACATCGATCTGATGCAGGTGATCGACAATCCGGACCAGGTGCTCGAAGCGGTGCTCAAGTTCTACGAAGACCGCGAGGAAGGCGAAGTTCATCCGGTCAAGTCGGAAGAAGACCGGATGTTCTACCTGTGATGGCAAGAGGCTGCGCGCCTCGCATTGCGCGTAGCACGATGCGAGGCGCGCACATGGCGGGCAGCCTTCGGGCTGCCTTCGGGCTGCCCGCTTTCGTTTAGCAGGCCAGTTTGCGGCGCGCTGACTGTCAACCGGATTGGCGAACAAATCGTTTGCACGCTTGCGGTCCGGCGCTAACGTGCTCAGCTGGTACTCGAAGCTCGCAATCTGAACGAACTCACCTCACCCGAAGCCGCGCTCGCGCTCGCGCCGACGTTGCGTGAGATCTTCGGCGGTTTTCTCGGCCCCGGTCTCATTTCATTCGGCGGCGCGTTGCCGCTCGCGCCGCGCACTCGTCGATGCTGCGACTGCCGCTGCTGCCGACGATGCTCGTGCTCACGCCGCTCAGCATTTATCTTGCTGCAAGGAGCGCGCGATGAACGACACGCTCGTTTCCCTTGCGGCGATTTTTAGTCAGCTGGCGCTGCTCGCGTTCGGCGGCGGCAATACGATCCTTCCGGAGATGCAGCGGCCGGTGGTCGACGTGCATCATTGGATGCCGGCCAGGAGCTTGATCGGGTTGACCCGGTTTCGGGCAGGGTTGAGCCGGCGAGCGTCACCTCGACAACCAACGAAGCCGATTGGTTCCGACGTCGCTCGCGAGCCATCTTCAAAGCGGCACATCCAGCGTAAGCGGGCTGTTTATCAGTGCCTCGGCCTGAGTTACTGAAACGCGACTTCCGCGAAACTCCGCAGCTTGCGGCTATGCAATCGATGCAGCCCATTCATCCGCAGCAGTTCCATCGCCTTCACGCCGATCTGCAGATGCTGATCGACCTGCGCGCGATAGAACTGATCGGCCATGCCCGGCAGCTTCAGCTCGCCGTGCAGCGGCTTGTCCGACACGCACAGCAACGTGCCGTAAGGCACGCGGAAGCGGAAGCCGTTCGCGGCGATCGTCGCGCTTTCCATATCGAGCGCGATTGCACGGCTTTGCGACAGCCGCTGCACCGGCTCGCGATGATCGCGCAGCTCCCAGTTGCGATTGTCGACGCTCGCCACCGTGCCCGTGCGCATCACGCGCTTCAGCTCGACGCCGTCGAGCTGCGTGACCTGCGCGACCGCGCGCTCGAGCGCGACCTGCACTTCGGCGAGCGCCGGAATCGGCACCCACAGCGGCAGATCGGCATCGAGCACATGATCTTCGCGCACATAGCCGTGCGCGAGCACGTAGTCGCCGAGACGCTGCGTGTTGCGCAGTCCCGCGCAGTGGCCGAGCATGATCCACGCATGCGGACGCAGCACCGCGATGTGATCGGTGATGGTCTTCGCATTCGACGGCCCGACCCCAATGTTGATCATCGTGATGCCGCTGCCGTCCGCGCGTTTCAGGTGATAGGCCGGCATCTGCGGCAGACGTGGCGGCAGCGTGCCCTCCTGCGCCTGCTCGCCGAGATTCTCGTTGTGGGTGATGACGTCGCCGGGCTCGACGAACGACGTGTATTCGCTGCGATAGGCGCGCAATTCCTCGTCGTCGGTACGGGCCATCATGCCCCGGCCGAGCTTGACGAATTCGTCGATATAGAACTGGTAGTTGGTGTACAGCACGTAGTTCTGCACATGCGTCGGCGAGGTCGCCGTGTAGTGCTTCAGCCGATGCAGTGAAAAATCGACGCGCGCCGCCGTGAACAACGCGAGCGGATGCGGCTCGCCCGGCAGCGGCTCGTACGTGCCGTTGACTATGCGGTCGTCGAGCAGCGCGAGGTCCGGTATATCGAAGATGTCGCGCATCAGGAACAGGCGCTCGCGGTCCAGATCGCCTTCGAGGTGGATGCCCTCGGCGAACGCGAAATGAATCGGAATCGGCTGGTCCGACACGCCGACTTCGATCTGCACGTGATGATTCTTCGCCAGCAGCCGCAGTTGCTCGCGATAGTAGTTGCCGAACAGGTCTGGCCGCGTGACGGTCGTCTCGAACACGCCCGGCCCCGCGACGAAACCGTACGAGCGGCGTGAATCGACGTGCGTGTTGACCTCGGTACGCACGCGCACGAACGGATAGCAGGCGCGCACGCGATGGTCGAACTGCTCGTTGCGGCGATAGCGCGCGAACGCATCGCGCAGGAACGACGTGTTCGCCTCGTAGATCGCGGCGAGGCGGGTGACGGCCTCGGCCGCGTCGTCGAAGCCTTCGGTTGGGAAGCTGTTGGCGGGAGTCTGCACCGTGCGCTGATTGATATCGTTGTTGATCATCATCGTTCACCCTTTTTGATGAGACGACATTACCACGGAACCCGCTGTTGCCAAATGTCGGCGGCGACGCTTGCAACAGCGCCCGCGAGAACGCGCGCAGGTTGCGCGAAAGCGGCGCAAAATAAGGCTTCGCGCCCGTGCGTCAGGCCGGATTTGCTAGAATCCGGGCACCCAATCGGAGAATCACCATGAAGCTGCTCCTTCCCATCGCTGTTGCGCTGGCTCTGGCCTTCGGCAACGCCGCGATGGCTGCCCAGCCCGTCGACGAACCGCCGGCCGCCGGCGTGCCCCAGTCCGCCAATGAACGGGCCGGTCTGCCGGACCTGGACAAGATCAATCGTCCGGGCGCAGAGGTCAGCTCGAAGGTCGACATCAACGTTCCGCGCACGCCGAGCTTTCACGAAGTCAGCCCGAACGGCACCGAAATCACCGAATTCCGCGACAAGGGCAAGCCGGTCGAAATCGACGTGCATTCGAATTTCGGCACCCGCTACCAGATGAGCGCGTCGCCCGACACGTCGCCCACCGTCCACGACAGCGGCAAGCCCAGTACGCGCTTGCCATCGGTGAATCTCCACTATTGATCGTTGCGAAAGCGGCACGCCGGCAACGGCGGCCGCGGCGCGACCGGGCCCCGCTCAACCCGATCGCGGCCGCTGCGCGATGAACCCGCGCTGAATGCGGCGACGCTTGCACTTCGCCGTTCCGCATTCGTCGCCCGCTCCGCCACATTCGTTTGTCTCACCTCGCACTGGCCGCACCGCGCCAGCCCGAACAACCTGATCCGACGTTTCCGCATGGCCGTCTTCACCGCTGTCAACGAATCCCAACTCGCAGAATGGATGAGTCACTACGATCTCGGCGATGTCGTCGAGTTTCGCGGCATTTCGTCCGGCATTGAAAACAGCAACTTCTTTCTGACGACGACGCGCGGCGAATACGTGCTGACGATTTTCGAAAAGCTGACAGCTGAACAACTGCCGTTCTATCTGAACCTGATGCGGCATCTTGCCGCGCATCGCGTGCCGGTACCGGATCCGATGCCGCGTCTCGACGGCGCGCTGTTCGGCATGCTGCTCGGCAAACCCGCGACCATCGTGACGAAGCTCGAAGGCACACCCGAACTCTCGCCCGGCGTCGAGCATTGCGTCGAGGTCGGCCAGATGCTCGCGCGCCTGCACCTCGCGGGCCGCGATTATCCGCGCTATCAGCCGAACCTGCGCAGCCTGCCGTGGTGGCGCGAAACCGTGCCGACGATCCTGCCGTATCTGGAAGGCGAGCAGCGCGATCTGCTGGCGTCCGAGCTTGCGCATCAGGAAGCGTTCTTCGCCTCCGCCGATTACGCGGCAATGCCCGCGGGCCCGTGCCACGCCGACCTGTTCCGCGACAACGCGATGTTCGCTCACGCGGCGCCCGACACCGGCCACGAAGTGCGGCTCGGTGGTTTCTTCGATTTCTATTTCGCCGGCTGCGACAAGTGGCTGTTCGACGTCGCGGTGACGGTCAACGACTGGTGCGTCGACCTCGCGACCGGCAAGCTCGACGCCGAGCGCACCGAGGCGCTGTTGCGCGCGTATCAGACCGTGCGGCCGTTCACCGTCGAGGAAAACCATCACTGGGGCGACATGCTGCGTGCGGGCGCATACCGTTTCTGGGTCTCGCGCCTGTATGATTTTCATTTGCCGCGCGCGGCCGAACTGCTGAAGCCGCACGACCCCGGTCATTTCGAACGCATTCTGCGCGAGCGCCTGCAGGGCATCGCGAATCCAGGCATCCATACCTCATGCAACTGATCGAAGTCCCCGCGAAAACCGGCTATGTGTGGTTCCGCCAAGGTATCTGGCTGTTCCGCAAGAATCCGCTCGCCTTTCTGACGCTGTTCTTCACCTATTTGCTGGTGATGACGCTCGTGTCACAGATTCCGGTGGTCGGCGGCGTGTTGCCGCTATTGTTCATTCCCGGTGTCGCGGTCGGCTTCATGGCCGCATGCCGCAACACGATCGCGGGCAAACCGGTGTTTCCGACCATCCTTGTCGACGGCTTTCATTCGTATGGCCCGATGGTCGCGCGGCGGCTGCTCGTGCTCGGCGTGCTGTATGTCATCGCCATGGCGCTCGTGCTGGCAGGCTCGGCGCTCGCCGACGGCGGCATGCTGCTGAAGGTGATGCTCGGCAACGCGTCGATGGACGAGAACACGATCGCCAACAGCAATATCCCGCTCGCGGTGATCACCGCGCTCGCGTTCTACATACCGGTCGCGATGCTGTTCTGGTTCTCGCCCATCCTCGCCGCCTGGCACGACGTGCCGCCCGTCAAGGCCATGTTCTTCAGCGTCGTCAGTTGCTGGCGCAATCGCGGCGCTTTCGTCGTATTCGCGGCGCTGTGGTTTGCAGTCGCAACGGTCGTGTCGATCGGGCTGTCCGCGCTGATGCAGGCGCTCGGCGCGGCCGACTTCGCGTTCGCGATCCTGATGCCCGCGACGATGATCGTCACGACCATGCTGTACTGCTCGTTCTACGCGACCTATCGCGGCTGCTTCGGCGTGCAGACGCCGCAAACGCCGGATCTGCCGACCACGCCGGCGGCCTGATCCGTCGTTCCCGCGCGGGAGCCGTTCTGGCGCCCGCGCGCGCCGCGTGTTCCGCGCGCACCTTCCCGACGTCTCTGTCGACACACCTGTTCCCGACGCTCGGCATCCTGAATCGACTTGCGGCACAATGGTTTGCGTGCAATCCATTTGCACGCTCTTTTTGCCGAGATGAATCATGACCCAGCGCCCCGCTCTCCCCTTCACGCTCGACGAGCAACTGTGCTTCGCGCTCTACTCGACCTCGCTCGCGATGACGAAAGCGTACAAGCCGCTGCTCGAAAATCTCGGACTCACGTATCCACAGTATCTGGCGATGCTCGTGCTGTGGGAAACCGACGACGTCACCGTCAAGGACATGGCCGCGCGCCTGAATCTCGATCCGGCGACGGTCACGCCGCTGCTCAAGCGCCTCGAAGCGCAGGGACTCGTCGAGCGCGCGCGCGGCACCGACGATGAGCGCCTCGTCTACATTCGCCTGACGGGCGCGGGCAAGGCGCTCAAGCGTCAGGCGCGCGACGTGCCCGGCGAAATCTTCTGCGCGACGCAGCAGACGGCGGACTTCCTGCTGCGTCTGCGCGACGACCTCACACGCCTGCGCACGACGCTCAACGACTTCATGGACCAGTAGTGCGATAACTGAAAAGGACTAGTTCCGGTTCCATCGCAAAATTCATTTGCACACAAATGATTTGTGTACTATCTTGGTCACCTGCCGCTTCGCTAGCGCTTCGCCAGACCGGCAAACCGGCAGCCAGCGGCAAACAAGCCAACCCTGACACCCCAGACTAGGAACCGCACCATGAACATCCTCTACAAGGCAAGCGCAACGAGCACCGGCGGCCGCGACGGCCGCGCCGTATCGTCGGACGAAGCATTGGACGTGAAGCTGGCGGCACCGCGTGAACTCGGCGGAAATGGCGCAGCAGGCACGAATCCCGAACAGCTGTTTGCAGCCGGCTACTCGGCCTGTTTCCTGAGCGCCATGAAGTTTGTCGCCGGCCAGCACAAACAGGCCCTGCCGGCCAACACGCAGGTTTCCGCCGACGTCGGCATCGGTCCGAACGACAAGGGCGGCTTCGCGCTCGACATCGACCTGCGTATCACTCTGCCGGGTCTGGCTGCGGACGCTGCCAGGGAACTGGTGGATGCAGCGCACCAGGTCTGCCCGTACTCGAACGCTACGCGTAACAACGTCGCGGTTCGTCTGCACGTCGCTTGAGGTCAGGTCGGCCGTTGCGCCGATCAGCAATGCTCAAGAAGAACCGCTCACGGCGCATTACCCTGCGCCGTCGCGAGCAGCGCCCGCACCCTGCACAATAGGGCCGGGCGCTGATTGTTTTCGCGCGCACGGCACGCATCCTGCGTAGCCGGTCCTCGACCACCTTCAGCCCGACTGCCTCTCCCGATGACACGCGCCCGCCGCCTGCACGGCAGCTTCGACTCCGGCCTCGTCTGGTTCCGCCGCGATCTGTGCAGCACCGATCATGCCGCGCTGTACTACGCGCCCAAGCATTGCGAGCGTATCTGGTGCGTGTTCGTATTCGACACGACGATCCTGCGGCCGATTGTCGATGCCTGGCAGACGCGCCACCCAGGCGAGCCGGTGCAGGATCGCCCCACTCGACCAGCTCGGCTTCGCGCCTGGCAACCTGACGGACTTTCAACTGCCCGCCGGCATGAGCGGCGCCCAACAGCTGCTCGACAATTTCCTCACCGCATCGACAGCTACGCGGAACGGCGCGATTTCCCCGCTGCGAAAAGCCGAGCTATCTGTCGGTGCATCTGCGCTTCGGCACGGTGTCGATCCGCACATTGGCGCGGCTCGCGTACGAGATGTCGCTGCAACCCGACGGCAAAGGCGCCGCGACGTGGCTGTCGGGACCGATCTGGTGGGATTTTTACTTCATGGTCCTCGCGCACCACCCGCGCCTCGCGCAAAGCGCGCCGTTCAAGCCGGAATACGAGCAGTTGCACTGGGAAAAAGGCCGCTCGGCCGACGCAGCGTTCGCCGCCTGGTGCGATGGCCGCACCGGCTATCCGCTTGTCGATGCCGCGATGCTGCAGTTGAACCAGACCGGCTATATGCACAACCGTCTGCGGATGGTCACGGCAAGCTTCCTCGCGAAGGATCTCGGCATCGACTGGCGGCTCGGCGAGCGATACTTCGCCGATTTGCTGAACGACTTCGATTTCTCGGCGAACAACGGCGGCTGGCAGTGGGCCGCCTCGAACGGCTACGGCGCGCAACCTTACTCCCGCATTTTCAATCCGGTCACGCGATCCGAAAAATTCGACCCCGACGGCGCTTTATCAAACGATATCTACCGCAGCTCGCGAACTTGCCGGCAAAATGGATTCACGCGCGGTGGCTGGCCGGCGCGGAGCGGCTCGCGGAATTCGGTGCATGGTACTGGGCGGGAATTATCCCGAACGGATCGTCGACCAGGCACAGGCCCGCGAGCGCACACTGGCCTGATACGGAAAGTGAGTGCCTGCTCACATTATTGAATAAGAAGGTCTGAAGGGGGCGAAGATGCGCCGTCTGCCGTCGCTGCTCGTGTTTTTGATCCTGACGCTGGCGGCCGGCTGGGCCGCGAGTCTGTCTCTGCCGGACGCGTGGTACACGGGCCTGCAAAAGCCTGTGTTCAATCCGCCGAACTGGGTTTTCCCACCGGTCTGGACCGTACTTTACGTGCTGATGGCGTTTTCCGCGTGGCGCGTGTGGAAGCGCGACGGCCTGACCGCGGCGATCGTACTGTGGGTCGTGCAGCTGGTGTTCAACGCCGCGTGGATGTGGCTGTTTTTCGGCCTGCATCGGCCGGAGACGGCGCTGATCGACATCCTGATTCTGCTGCTACTGATCGTGATGCTGACGTATGTGTTCTGGCGGCGCGATCGCCTCGCGGGCATTCTGCTCGTGCCGTATGTCGTGTGGGTCGCGTACGCCGCGCTTTTGAACTACGCGTTGTGGCAGCTGAATCCGGCTGCTTGAGTGGAGTCTGCCAAGCGGGCGCGAAGGCCGCGCGATGAGTAAAGGGGAGTGCGCGATACGGGCAATGGCCTTGATGGCCAACCCGAACACCAGCGCCTCACCACGCGCCGATGTTCCGATTGCTGACGGCCTGATGCCGATTACAGGCAGTCGGCTTAGCCGTAGTGCTGGCTCATCCACGACGGACGCGCGTTCGTCTCTTGATCGAGCTTGCGCATGCGGAATTCGAGATCGTAGAGATCGGTCGCTTCAGCGAGATAGGCGTCAGCGCGCTCCTTCGCGAGCTGGTCCGGCGACTTGGTCAGAAACAGGAACAGGCGGCTGATCAGATACATGGTTCACCTCGGCAGTGATAGCTAGGCGGTTACGCCTAAGGGATAACCCGTATTATAGGGAAAACCCTGATTACATGCCACTGCTCATTTTCGAGGTGTTGCTCGGACGTCACCGCCCGACCGACGATGCCGCCAACCCTTCCGCGATGCGGCCCGCGTCCGTGCGACGCTGATGCCGGAAAAACTCCCACAGCATGGCGCTCGCGTCCGGGCCCTTGGACGAATGGAAGGGCAGCGCATCGTCGCCGCCGGCCCATGCGTGACCCAGCCCCTGCACACGACAAACCCGCACCACGCGCCGCCCGCCGCGCAGATAATCGCGCATCACGACGCCATTTTTGCGGTCCTCGCGCGTCTCGCCGGCTTTGCGCGCGCCGTTTGCGTCAATGAGGCGGTTCAGACGCAGGAACTGTGTCGCCAACTGGTCCGCGTTGACCGGCGCCACCACATGGTCGGCATCGCCGTGGACGATCAATGCCGGCATGCCCGGGTATTGCGCGACGTTCGTGGTTTCGTCGACGAGTTCCGCCGGCTCGCGACGCGCGCCGCGCCGCATCACGTCCATCGCGGTAATGCCGGAGCGCGCCTCGCCAAAAGCGGGGCCGGAATGCAGCGCGACCGCGGCGAAATGCCCAGGGTACTTGACGGCCAATAGCGCGGTCAGCCCCGCGCCCGCCGAAATCCCCGCCACGTAGACACGCGCGCGGTCAAAGCCGTGTTGCTCGACCAGCGAATCCACCAGCGACACGACCGCGCGCGCTTCCGCGCCGCCCGCGTTATCGCCGGCATCGTACCAATGCCAGCAGCGGTGCGAGTGCGCGTGCTTCGATTGCTCCGGATACACGACCGCGAAGCCGTAGCGGTCGGCGAGCAGGTTCATGCGCGTACCTTCGGCGAATTCGTCGATCGACTGCGTGCAGCCATGCAGCATCACGACCAGCGGCATCGCCTCATGCGCATGCCCGGACGGGATATAGAGTCCGTACTGCAGGTGATTGACCAGCCGGCCCGGCGCGGCCGGCGCGGAATGGAACGAGCGCGTCCACGCGCCGCTCGCCCACGCGGCCGCGCGTGGACGCACGCGCGACTCGCGCGGCGCTTCGCGTTTCATCGGCGTGCGTAGCGCGGCAGCCGGCTTCAGTGGATGAGCCTTGCTCGACGGTTTGGTGGTGGCGGCGCGAACCGGTCGCGCCTGCGCTCGCTTGGCGGTTTTTTGCGCGTGTTCGGTTTGGATCGCGAGCAGGCGCTTGAAACCGCGTAGCCAGATTTTCGACAGGCTTTTTGCCATCGGCGATAACCTCGCAAAAGGGACAAATGCGGACCCCAAAACTGCAGATCAGATGAAGTTGTGCAATGCACAATAACATCATTTTTCCTGTGGTGCTGAACACAGCGCCGCTCTTCGTGCCCCATTTCGATCGTCGCGAACCTTGCCGGGGCCCTGTCGTCAAACCACGTCGATAGCCGTTCGGCAGCTCACATTCGGCGTGCAAAAGCGCTGTGCGCCGCAAGACCGTCGCGCGACACCCGACTATACTGGCGGTTGATTTCCCGACGTGTCGATCCGGGCCGCATCGGCGTTTCGTGCCGGCCGCGCGCCGATTTCCGCCAACCCGATTTCACGCGACCCGCGTCGCGCTCCCGCCATGCCCGATTTACCGATCCACCTGTGGTATTCGATCACCAGCCTCGGCGGCGCCGGCTTGACGCTGCCGCTCGCGCTCGCCATCGCGCTGTGGTTGGCGGTCGGCTACTCGTCGCGGCTCGCGGCCTGCTGGCTCGCGCTGCTCGGTACGGCGATCGGCGTCGTGACCGTGACCAAGCTCGCCTTCCTCGGCTGGGGCGTCGGCGTGCGCGAGCTCGATTTCACCGGCGTCAGCGGTCACTCCATGCTGTCCACGGCCGTCTATCCGGTCGCGCTGTTTTTGATGCTATTGCCCGCGCGCCGCGCCGTCCGGCTGCTCGGCGTGCTCGGGGGGCTTGCCGCCGGCCTGGCGGTGGGCTTGTCGCGCGTGGTGCTGAGCGCGCATTCGCCGTCAGAAGCCGTGACTGGCTGCCTCGTCGGCGCGCTCACCGCGCTCGTGTTCGTGCGCATCGCGTGGAATGCGGAGCCGGGCCGACTGTCGGCGCTCCCGGTCACCGTCAGCCTGATGGTGCTGGCAATCCTGATGCACGGCGTGCACGTGCCCACGCAGCGCTGGGTCACGCATATCGCATTGAAGGTGTCTGGCCACGACCGGCCGTTCATTCGCGCGAAATGGCTGTCCCCACGCGACATTCGACCGTCGGCTGCGCCGCTGTCGCAAACGCGCAATACGCTCCAGCCGATGCGCGCATC
Organism: Paraburkholderia sp. Cpub6; assembly: GCF_014201065.1. Classification (NCBI taxonomy): domain Bacteria; kingdom Pseudomonadati; phylum Pseudomonadota; class Betaproteobacteria; order Burkholderiales; family Burkholderiaceae; genus Paraburkholderia; species Paraburkholderia sp. Cpub6. The sequence continues at coordinate 59,623 of NZ_JACHDM010000020.1, read as the reverse complement.
GGACATCTGAGCACGCTGCGCCGGCCCTTCCGCCGCGTTTTCAAGCTTCCTTTTACAGTTTGTAGCACTTCCCTCGCGCTTCACGCCATACGTGAAGCGCTGCGCCGAATCGACCGTTTCGCCCACCGCTATAACCGCGCATATATTACGATAGCGTTTTTAAGCTACTGCTTCCCGTTCACGTCAGACTCCAGGTCCTTCATGACACTCTCTTGCCATCTGAAGCAGTACGCGCTGTGCGTCGCAGCCGCCGTCGCCGTCGTGGTCAGCGTCAATGCCCACGCCGATGAACTGGTGGTCTCGGCCGCCGCCAGCCTGACCAATGCGTTCAAGGCGGTCGGCGACGCGTTCGAGCAACAGCATCCGGGCACCAAGGTTTTGTTGAACTTCGGCGCGTCCGACGTGCTGATGCAACAAATCGTCAAAGGCGCGCCCGCCGACGTGTTCGCGTCCGCGGATCAGAAGGCAATGGACAAGGCCGCCGCCGAAAAGGTGATCGTGCCGTCGACGCGGCGCGACTTCGCCGCCAACTCGCTGGTGCTGATCGTGCCAGCCGACAGTCATTTCGCGCCCGCCAACCTCAACGCGCTGACGACCGCGAACGTCAAGCGCGTCGCGTTCGGCGATCCGGCCTCGGTGCCGGTTGGCCGCTACACGCAGGGCGCGCTTCAGGCCGCCGGCGTGTGGGACGCGGTCAGCGCGAAGGCAGTGCTCGCGTCGAACGTGCGTCAGAGCCTTGATTACGTCGCGCGCGGCGAAGTCGACGCCGGCTTCGTGTTCGGCACCGATGCCGCGATCATGCCCGACAAGGTCAAGGTCGCGCTGAACCTGCCGACGCAAACGCCGATCAGCTATCCGATCGCGCAGGTCGAAGGCAGCCATCACGCGGCCGACGCGCAAGCCTTCATCGACTTCGTGCTGTCGCCGGCCGGCCAGGCGGTGCTCGCGAAGTACGGCTTCAAGCCGGCGCATTGATTCACGGGGAGAGCACACGCTCATGCAACAGGCCTGGGTTCCGCTGCTGCTATCGCTGAAGGTCGCAGGCTGGGCCACCGCGCTCACTCTCGTGCTCGGCGTCGCGGCCGCGTTCGGCCTGTCGCGCTGGCGCTCCGGCGCGCGCGACGTGATCGATTCGCTGCTGATGCTGCCGCTCGTGCTGCCGCCCACCGTGCTCGGCTATTACCTGCTCGTGCTGCTCGGCCGACGCGGCGTGATCGGCGCGTGGCTCGACCGCTTCGACATCCAGCTCGTCTTCACGTGGCAGGGCGCGGTGATCGCGTCGACGGTGGTCGCGTTTCCGCTCGTGCTGAAGTCCGCGCGCGCCGCCTTTGAGGGCGTCGATCCGCAGTTGGAGCGCGCGGCGCGCACGCTCGGCGTCAGCGAAGCCGCGGTGTTTTTCCGCGTGACGCTGCCGCTCGCCGCGCGCGGCATCCTCGCGGGCGGCCTGCTCGCGTTCGCGCGCGCGCTCGGCGAATTCGGCGCGACGCTGATGATCGCGGGCAATCTGCCAGGCCGCACGCAGACACTGTCGGTCGCGGTCTATTCGGCGGTGCAGGCCGGCGACGACAGCACCGCCAACTTCCTCGTGCTCGTGACATCGGTCGCGTGCGTGACGATCCTGCTGCTCGCGGGGCGTCTCGTGCCGCAGCACACGCTTCTGAGAGCCCGCTGACATGCCGCTCAACGTCGCCATCCGCAAGACCTTCGAGACCGCCGAGCGGCGCTTCACGCTCGACGTCGCGTTCAGCGCGAGCACGCAGCGGCTCGTGCTGTTCGGGCCGTCGGGCGCGGGCAAGAGCCTGACCTTGCAGGCGATCGCCGGCTTGCTGCGTCCCGATGAAGGGACCATCACGCTGCACGGCACCACCTTGTTCGATAGCGCGGTCGGCATCGATCAGAAGCCGCAGGCGCGCAAGATCGCGTATCTGTTTCAGGACTACGCGCTGTTTCCGCATCTGAACGTGCGGCAGAACATCGGCTTCGGGCTGCACCGGGGCTGGCTCAATCCGCGTGCGCGCGGCGCGCATGCGCAGGTCGATTACTGGCTCGATGCGCTCGAATTGAGGGGCGTGGCGGGCAATCACCCGGCGCAGCTGTCGGGCGGGCAGAAGCAGCGTGTGGCGCTCGCGCGCGCGCTGGTTTCGCAGCCGCGCCTGCTGCTGCTCGACGAGCCGTTTTCCGCACTGGATAGTGAGTTGCGCCAGCGCATGCGACGCGAGCTATCGGACCTGCAAACGCGGCTCGATATTCCGATGGTGCTGATCACGCACGATCCGGACGACGTCGCCGCATTCGGCGATCAGGTCGTGCAGGTCAGCGACGGCCGCGTGCGCGAGGATCATCCGTTCGCAGGATATGCGCGCAGCGAGGCGTCACCTCGTTGAGCGGGTGGCATTGCGCCTTGGTTACGCCCCGGCAACCTCAATCCTTCACGCCAAGTATCACGCTCGACGCCTTGAACACCGCGACCGCGCTCGCGCCTTCCTGCAAACCGAGCATGTCGACGCTGCCATTGGTGACGACCGCCGTGACCACCGCGCCGCCTTCGAGCCCGAGCGACAGTTCCGCGTTCACCGCGCCGCGCTTCACGCTGTGCACGGTGCCACGCAACTGATTGCGCGCCGACAGGTTCAACGGCGCATCGCGATCGCCATCACCCGGTACGAGCAAAACGACCCACGACGCCTTGATCAACGCAAACGCCGCCACGCCGACCGCGAGCCCGAGGGCTTCAGTGCTCTCGTGCGTGAGCACGGCGACGATCGTGTGGCCGCCGGGCAGCGCGAGCGACACTTCGTCGTTGACGGTGCCGCGCTCGATCGCCGACACCGTGCCGTAGAACTGATTGCGCGCGCTCGTCTTCACGCCGATGCGGCCGATCAGGTCCCAGTCCGTCGCGAAGCCTTCGCCGATCGCCGCGCCGGCGCGTTCGAGAAAGCGCCGATGCTCGCGCTCGACCGCGCGAAACGTCTCGATCAGCTTCACCGCGCGCGGCGTCAGCGTCGTGCCGCCGCCGCCCTTGCCGCCGGTCAGACGCACGACGAGCGGCTCGCCGGCGAGGTTGTTCATCGTGTCGATGGCATCCCACGCGCCTTTGTAGCTGATGCCGACCGCCTTCGCCGCGCTCGTGATCGAGCCGGTCTCGCCAATCGCCGCAAGCAGCGCGATGCGGGCCGCGCCGCCGAGCGTCTGCGTGCCCGCCTGAAACCAGACGGAGCCGCCGAGTTCGAGGGCATCGCGGGGAGGATCGGGGCGATCGATGGTCATTGGCAGAGAGTGGTTGAGGGTACGTGGCAGGGCGGCGAATCATTATAGCGACGCGCTCTTCCGCCGCTTGCCGCTCACCATGGCACGACTCTGCCGAGGTAGTCGAGATAATGCAAACCGGCACGGCCCTCGTAAGCGTCGATCGTGCTGACCAGGTTCGGGATGCTTTCGTCGATGCTCAGACGCGCGTCCGGGCCGCCCATATCGGTTCGCACCCAGCCGGGCGCCATCAGCAGCAGGGTTCTGGTATCGCTTCGGTGACGCGCGGCAAAGCTTCGCATGAACATGTTGAGCGCGGCCTTGCTGCCGCGATAGACCTCGTAGTTGCCGTTCTCGTTGTTGGCGACGCTGCCCTGCCCCGACGACATCACGCCGATCGTGCCAGTCGGCCGAACGAGATCCTGCAAGGCCTCGACGACCCGCATCGGACTCAACGCGTTCGTCACCATCACGCGCACGAATTCGTCGGTCGATACATCCGCGATCGTTTCACTATCGTCGTTCTTGACGCCGGCGTTGACGAACAGCAGGTCGATCGGACGTCCTTCGAGGCGGCCCCGCAACGCGGCGACCTGTTCGGGCATCGTGATGTCGACCGTTTCGACTTCGAGTGCGTCATGTGACGCCGTCGCAAGCTGAAGGAGCCTGGTCGTGGAATTTTGCCTGCCGGTCGCGATGACTCGCCAGCCGCGCTTCAGATACTCCTCGACCATCGCGAAGCCGAGACCGCGCGAGGCGCCGATCAGAAGCACGGTTTTTTGCTGGTTTGCGGGTTGCATGGAACGTTTCCTGTCGATGGACTCGGGTTAAAGCCGGTCCAGGAAATATAGTCCCGCGTGATACAGCGCGGAAGATGCAATGCTTGCACTTACCGACCGTGAATCGTCGACAATGAGCAAGCGCACGAATCAGGAGACCGCGCGATGTCACCCTCTCGTGAATACTGGTTCCCAGCCAAACGCTATGGCTGGGGTTGGGGCCTTCCCGTGCGCTGGCAAGGATGGCTGACGCTGCTCGCGTATTTCGTATTGCTCGGGGTGGTCGTTTTCCGGTTTCAACCCGCGGGTCATCCGCTCACGTTCGCCTTGCTGGTCGCTCTATTTACCGTGGCTCTCGTGGTCGTGTGCTGGCTGAAGGGCGAGCCGCCGCGCTGGCGGTGGGGTAAGGACTAGCAAGTCCGCTCAGCCACGCCAGCACCCACGTCTCTAGCCGGGTTTGCAGGTGGTCGGGTTCATTCGGTTTCGCTGTCGTCGGTGTCGGCATTGGAGTTGATTTCGTGTCGCATCGCCGAGCCTGCAAGTACGCTCGCTTGCAGGGGCGCGGCCTCCTTGCGCTCGCTGTATCGATCGGTCAGATAGTCCGAACGGTCCCGCACGAGCAGCGTGAACTTGATCAGTTCTTCCATCACGTCGACCACGCGATCATAGTAGGACGAGGGCTTCATACGGCCATCGGAATCGAATTCCAGGTATGCCTTCGCGACTGACGACTGATTGGGGATGGTCACCATCCGCATCCAGCGGCCAAGCACGCGCAGCGCATTTACCGCATTGAACGATTGCGAGCCTCCGCACACCTGCATCACAGCCAGCGTGCGCCCCTGGGTCGGCCGTATTCCCGCGCTTTCGAGCGGCAGCCAGTCGATCTGATTCTTGAATACGGCCGTGAGATTGCCGTGGCGCTCCGGGCTGCACCAAACCTGCCCCTCCGACCACTCGGATAGCTTGCGCAGTTCGACGACCTTCGGATGATCTGCCGGGACGCTATCGGCGAGCGGCAGGCCGTGCGGGTCGAATACCCGCGTTTGCGCTCCGAAATGACGGAGGATGCGCTCGGCTTCGAGCGTCAGCAGCCGGCTATACGACGTTGCTCGCAGCGACCCGTAAAGCAGCAGGATGCGTGGCGGATGCGTTGAAGTGGTCACGGGTGCCAGCTTGTCCACGTCCGGTATATCGAGGTGAATAGGGCTGACGTTCGGCAGATCACTCATCACGATCCGTTTCTCCCCAGGTTGGGCGCGACTTTCCGCTGCCCTGATTCGTACCATGCTTGCGAACGGTTCACGACCCCCACGACGAGCAGCATCACGGGGACCTCGATCAGAACCCCAACCACCGTCGCCAGTGCGGCACCCGAATGAAAACCGAACAGGCTGATTGCCGTGGCCACGGCGAGTTCGAAGAAGTTGCTTGCGCCAATCAGACTCGACGGGCCAGCGACGCAATGTGCGACGCCCAACTGGCGGTTGAGCAGGTAGGCCAGTCCCGAGTTCAGAAACACCTGAATGAGGATTGGCACGGCGAGCATCGCGATCACCAGCGGCTGCTCAACGATCTGCTGACCCTGAAACGCAAACAGCAGGACCAGCGTCACGAGCAAGGCGCAGATGGACCAGGGACCGAGACGGGCAACGACGCTACGGAAATGCTCTTCGCCCTTTCGAAGAAAGCGTTGGCGCAGCAGTTGCGCGAGGATGACCGGGATCACTATGTAAAGGCCAACCGAAGCGATCAGTGTGTCCCAAGGCACTGTAATCGCGGACAGCCCGAGCAGCAACGCGACGAGTGGCGCGAACGCCACGACCATGATCGAGTCGTTCAGCGCGACCTGCGACAGAGTGAAATACGGGTCGCCCTTGCACAGTTGCGACCACACGAAGACCATTGCCGTGCACGGCGCGGCGGCGAGCAGGATGAGACCTGCGAGGTAGCTGTCGAGTTGCTCGACGGGCAGCCACGGCCTGAACACGTGACGAATGAACACCCAGCCCAACACGGCCATCGAGAACGGTTTGACGAGCCAGTTGACCGCGAGCGTCACGCCGATGCCGCGCCATTGGCTGCCGACCTGCTTCATCGCCGAGAAGTCGATCTTGATGAGCATCGGGATGATCATCACCCAGATCAGCACGCCGACGGGCAGGTTGACGTGCGCGAGTTCCATACGCCCGAGCGCCTGAAATGCGCCCGGCAACAACTGGCCGAGTATCACGCCTGCCACGATGCACAGCGCGACCCACACCGTCAGATAGCGCTCGAAGAAGCCGATAGCCGGGCGCGCGGCTGCACGAGCCTCAGCGCGACTCATTGGTTTCCTCTGCCGGACGCTCGCCAATGGCACGCATTTCGCGCTGGATTGCGTCGTGGTTGAGCGCGTGCAGCGGCAGGTTCACGAACTGGCTCACGCGATTCATGATCTGTCGATAGACCTTGTCGAAAACTTCGCGCTTCTCGTCGTCGGTTCCCTGGCAGGCTGCGGGATCTTCAAAGCCCCAGTGCGCGCTGATCGGCTTGCCGGGCCAGATCGGGCAGACCTCGCCCGCGGCCTGATCGCATACGGTAATGACGAAGTCCATCTGCGGCGCGTCGGGCGTTGCGAACTCGTCCCAGCTCTTACTGCGCATCTTCGCGGTGTCGTAGCCCAGTGCCGCGCATTTCTCGATCGCGAATGGATTGACTGCGCCGGATGGATGGCTGCCCGCGCTGTACGCGCGAAACTGTCCTTTGCCGAGCACGTTGAACAGCGCCTCGGCCATGATGCTGCGTGCGCTGTTGCCGGTGCAGAGAATCAGTACGGAATACGGTTTGCCGCTCACGTGCGGCTCCGAAATGAAATGCTTGCCTGGGACGGAGCGCAGCAGGCTGCCGCGGATTCGTTTGCTGCCAATGCCTCCTGGGTATGAGATTGCCCATAGATGGGAGCCGATTCGAGCGTCAGAAAGGTTTCCCAGGCCACGCCTTGCGGATCGACGGTCCACGCCTTGTCCGACTTCGCGTAACAGCATGTCGTGCCGCTCTGGTGCTGCACGGGAACTTCGGCGGCGGCGAAGCGCCCGTTCATCTCTGCCAGTTCCTCATCGGTTTCGACCTGGATGCCAATGTGATCGACGCCAGGTTTCGCCCCGCGTTGCGAGATCGCGAAGTTCACGACGGGATCGCTCAACTCCCACTTGCAGTAATCGCTCTTGATGACCGTCGGCTCGACGTTGCCAAACATCGCGCTGTAGAAGCGGATGCTGTCGGCAAGATTGTCCACAGCCACGTGAATGTGCATGCGTTTCATGTTTCGTCTCGGCAGCAGTTGGAAAGGTCGCTCGCGGCGCACGATGCACCGGAGCAGCAGTTCTCTGTGAGGAAGCCGATCAGCGACGTCATCGCGTCGAAGTTTGCGGTGTAGATGACGAAGCGCCCTTCCTGTCGCGGACTCACCAGTCCGGCGTGTGTCAGGTCTTTCAGGTGGAATGAAAGGCCGGAAGGCGAAATGCCTAACTGCTGCGCTATTTCGCCAGCCGCCATGCCTTCGGGGCCGGCAACGACGAGCTGGCGAAAGATCGCGAGACGGGATTCGTGAGCGAGCGCGCCGAGCGCGCGTACGGCATTGATCGTGTCCATAAAGACACTATATCCACTTCACTGCTATATTTCAATATTTGTTGAAATATCGCAATTTGGTCGGTGATTCGCTCTTTGATGACGGATGGCGCTAGTCGGGACGGCTTGCGTACTGCGCAATCCCATTCCCAAACGACCAGTTCTCCTTCTCGACCTCGACGAGATTGATAAACACATCCTCGGGCCGCACGCCCGGCGACTTCCCGAGTTCATTGACGATGCGCCGGTACAGCGCCTTCTTCTGCTCGACCGAGCGCGTGTTGCTGACGGTCAGTTGGATCACGACGAGATCGTCGCCGCGCTCGATATTCTGGTACTGCCGGTCATAGATCATGTTGCCGGCCGTGTGCTCGGTGATCAGCATGAACATGTCGTCCTTCGGCACGTTGAACGTGTCCACCAGCGAGCGCTGGATGCCGGCGCTCAGCGCCTGGCGGTAATCGGCCGGCTTGCCGGCGCGCAGTGAGATCCGGGTGAGCGGCATGATGGGCTCCTTGTTTGCGGTGTTGGGTTGAACACAGCTTAGGCGCGCTCGGTCATAATAAACAGATATCCCTGTCTATTTCATCCATTTCCATCCGAAATGAAAGTCCTCGATCTCGATGCGGTGCGCGCCTTCGTGCTGGTCGCCGATCTGCGCAGCTTCACGCGCGCCGCGGACGCGCTCGACACCACGCAATCGGCCGTCAGCCTGAAGCTGAAGCGACTGGAGGCGCACCTGGGCAAGCAGTTGCTGGAGCGCACGCCGCGCATCGTGCGTCTGTCCGCCGACGGCCACGCGTTTCTCGGCGCCGCGCGCGAGTTGCTGAACGCGCACGAGCGCGCGCTCGGCGCGCTGTCGGCGGAGCGGCGGCGGCGGCTCGTGCTCGGGCTCAGCGAGCACGTTGCGGGCTCCGATCTGCCGCACCTGCTCGGCCGGCTCAACGCACACGATCCGGGCCTCGTGGTCGAGTTGCATATGGGCACATCGGCGGCGTTGCTCGCGCAGTTCGACGAACGCCGGCTCGATGCGGCGATCGTCCGCTACGGCGCCGACGAACCGCCGCGCGATGACGCGCAGACGCTATTCAGCGAATCGCTCGGTTGGCTCGCGACGCCGACATGGCTGCCGCGAGTCGGTGAGCCGCTAGCGCTCGCGCTATTGAGCCCGCCGTGCAACGTGCGTGACGTCGCGTTGCGCACGCTGACGGCGGCGGGGATCGCCTGGCAGGAGGTGTTTGTGGGTGGTGGCGTCGCGGCGGTGGGCGCGGCTGTGGCCGCTGGGCTCGCCGTGTCGCCGCTCGCGCGTCGGGTTGCGCCGCGCGGTCTGATCGACGTCGGCGCGCGGCTCAGCTTGCCGGCGCTGCCGGAATCGCGTGTGACGCTGCATTCGCGCGTGCGCGAGGCCCGCTCGGCGGAAACGCTGCGGCTGCTTGCAAACGGCCTCGCCACGGCGTGACGCCACGACCGATGCCACACCGCGCCGCTCGAAGCAGCCTTAGTGGATGATCGGCGGCAGCGAACCGCTGCTGGCGGTCGCCGGATTGGGCACGGAGCCCATTGGCGCGATGTCGCTAACGTTTGCGGACGCGTCCGACGAAGTCCGCACGGGCGGTTTGATCAGATTCGCACGGGAAATCGCGGGCTTCGCCGCGACCTTGTCCACATGCGGACGCGCGGTGTGAGCCGCCGCGAAATCGGCGTGCACGACCTTGCCCTGAGCCGGCTTCGCGTGCGCCAGTTGCACATGTGGCTGCGCGTGCTTCGCGGTCTGCGCGGTCACGGTGGCGTGCGACCGGTTCGGGCCCGACGCCGCGACTTTCGTACCGCCTTTCACGTTCCCGCCCGCCACGAGATGTTTCTCGCCGTTCCCATGCGCCGCGAGTTTGCCGCGGTGGGCCGCGCCGGCCGACGCGACATGGGTTGCCGCGTGCCGGGCGCTCGCCGTCTGCCGCGCATGCGCACCAGCTTTGGTCTTGATTCCGCCCTTGGCGCCCGCCTTCACTTTCACCGCCTCGGGTTTTTTCCGCGCGTGCGCCTGCCGGGTAACGTGTCCGCTTGCGATATGCCCGCTCGTCTCCGGCGGATTCCACACTTCCGCATAGCCGGCAGCCAACGCCACCTCCGACACACACCACACGGCCAGCGCCGCTGCTACTGCTCGAACCCGCATCTGCTGCTTCTCCTGATCGACGACTGCCAAAACGAGCCGGGATTATATTCTCTTGCAAAAATCCACTTTTGGACTAATATTCTTAAAAAGTACACATAGGGACTTACCCGCAATGGCTCACGCTGCCCGAATTTCCTCGCCCGAGGCATCGCCGCGACGATCGCTTTCGGAACCCACGCTGACGCAGATGTCCGCGGCCGGTCTGCGTGCGTTCTTCAACATCGCGCACGACTGGGACCTGAGCGCCGACGAGCAGATCGTGCTGCTCGGCAAGCCGGGCCGCTCGACGTTCTTCAAGTGGAGGGCGACGCCCGAGACCGCGCGCCTCAGCCACGACACGCTGGAGCGACTGTCGCTGCTGCTCGGCATCTACAAGGCGCTGCAGATTCTGCTGCCGCAGCCGAGCGCCGCCGACACCTGGGTCAAACGCCCCAACAGCGCGCCGCCGTTCGGCGGCAAACGCGCGCTGGACCGTATGCTGGCAGGCAACATCAGCGATCTCGTGGCCGTGCGCCAGTATCTCGACGCAATGCGAGGCGGCTGGGCGTGACGCAACCGCAATGGCAGGACCGCTGGACCAGCGCAGCGCTCGATTGGTCGCCCGCGTATCGCGTGATTCCGACGCGCTTTCCGGCCATCAACCTGTTCGATCGGGTCGCATCGCCGGAGGATTTCGACGCACTGTACGCGCTCGAAGCGATGACCAACGACCGGCTGCGCACCGAAATCGGCGAACTCGATCTGGTGCCGCGCGAGGAGCGCCGTTTCGGGCCCGGCTACGGGCCGATCATGGCCGCGCTCACGCATCTGAATCCGCTCGGCAGCCGCTTTTCCGACGGCACCTACGGCGTGTTCTATTGCGCGCGTTCACGCGCGACTGCGATCGCGGAAACACGCTATCACACGGGTCAGTTTCTCCAGGCGACCGCCGAGCCGCCGATGCGTCAACAGATGCGTCTCTACACGGTAGTCGCACAAGGCAGCGTGGTCGACTTGCGTCGCGACCCCGAGTTCGATCCCGCCGTGCTGTCGCCCGACGACTACCTTCCCGGACAGGCGCTCGGGCGCGCGGTACGCGCGTCGGGCGCGCCGGGCATCGTGTATCCGTCGGTGCGCGACAGCGCTGGCGAATGCCTCGCGGCATTCCGCACGATGCTGCTGCGCGACTGCCATCACGCGGCATACCTCGAATACAACTGGAACGGCAGGAGCGTCGATATGGTGTTCGAGTTGAATCAGGTCGGGTGACAGAAGAGCGGCGAAGCAGCGCGGGGACTTCAGCCGTTCAAGGCAAGGCCAATTCCGCCGCCCCTTCCGCGCGCGCGGCCTCGACCGAGATCGACCAACGACGCAACGCCTGCGGCTGCACGATCGTCAACGTGCCGTCCGGCCCGAACGCGCCCGTATCGATGAACACTTGCGAGCCGATCTGCGTGATGTCGCGCACCGGCGTATGGCCGCAATAAGTCAGCGACAGCCCGCGCTGCCGCAGCGGATCGCCGTTGCCCAGCGCGAGCTCGCGACCCCACAGCAATTGCTGGCGCGTTTCGGCCGAATAATTGCCCGCGTCGAGCTCGGCGTCGGAGCCGAAAAATTCGGCGTGCAGAACGTTGAAGCGCGCCTTGCCGCTGCCGATCACGCGCACGAGCGGCAGCGTGCGCAGATGCTCGGCGTAATGGCGCAGGCGCTCGTCGGGCACGTCGGCCGCCCACGCGCCGCCGATGCCGTACCACCACTGCCGCCGCAAGCGGCCGTCGGCGACCGCGCACAGCGCGTCCTCGTGATTGCCGAGCACCGCATGAAACCACGGCTTCGCGAGCAGCGCGAGCGCCTGCTCCGAGTGCTCGCCCCGATCGACCAGATCGCCGACCGAAAACAGCCGGTCGCACGTCGGATCGAACGCGATCTGACGCAGCAGGTAGCGCAAAGCGTCGACGCAGCCGTGCAGATCGCCGACCACGAAATCGCGGCCGGCCTCGTTGGCGTCGTGATGCTGAACGAAGTTGGCGGGGATGGAATTCATCCCACCATGATAATGCGGCCGACGCGCACGCGTATGCGGGGTGCCTATCGTATCCGCACGCTTCATCGAGCAAGAAAGACATCGAACGACGCAAAAATGACGCTGAAACGGCACATTTGCGGTATGCGTTACCGGAAATGCACGTTTGCGCGAGTCACTCCTGGCGCGCGCCCGAGTCGTCCCGCGCGCTATTGCAGCGTGCGCAGCTTCGCCACCTGGTCGGCCGCGATCGTCGCCTGCGGATTGCCGAACTGTTTCGTCACGTAGTTGGTGATCGCCGCGATCTGCTCGTCGTCGAGATGGCCGCCGAACCCGGGCATCAGCACGTCCGCGTGCGCGGTCGTGCGATTCACGCCGTGCAGAATGACCAACGCGAGATTGTTCGCGTCGTTCGCGCCGACCGTCGAGTTGTGGATCAGCGACGGATACGCGCCCGGCGCGCTCGTGCCCACGCCCTGCCCGGTCCAGCCATGACAGGTCGCGCAATTGGCGACGAACAGCTGCGCGCCGTTCACGCCGGTGATCGCGGTGCCGCGCATGGCGGTGACGTCGCTGGCCGGCTTGCCCCATTGATGACGGGGACGCGCCTCGCCGCCGCTCACGGCCGGCACCGAGCGCAAGAACACGACGATCGAGCGCAGATCCACCGGCGTCAGGTACTGCGTGCTGTTCGCGACCACTTCGCCCATCGGGCCGGCCGCGTTTGCGCGGCTCGGCGCCGCGCCGGTCGACAAATACGACTTGAGTTCGTCGTCGCGCCAGTCGCCGACGCCGCTCAGCTTGTCCGGCGTGATATTGAACGCATGCCAGCCGGCCTGCACCGCACCGGAGAAACGCGCGCTCGACTTCAGCCCCTGCATGAAATTGCGCGGTGTATGGCATTCCTCGCAATGCGCGAGCCCTTCGACCAGATACGCGCCTCGGTTCCATTCGGGGCTCTGTTTCGGGTCCGGCACGAAGCGCCCCTCGGTGAAGTTGAACAGGTTCCAGAACACCATTAGCCAGCGCTGATTGAACGGGAACTTGAGGCTGTTCGAGGGCGGCGTGTAGTGAATCGGCGCGAGCGTGTTCAGATACGCGCGAATCGCGAGCACGTCCTGTTCGGTCACGCGTGTGTAGGCGGTGTATGGGAACGCCGGATAGAGCCGCTCGCCGCCTTTGCCGATGCCTTCGTGCATCGCGCGCATGAAATCGGCGTCGCTCCATTGGCCGATGCCGGTGTCGGGATCGGGCGTGATGTTCGGCGTCACGATCGTGCCGAACGGTGTGGTGATCGGCAGGCCGCCCGCGAATGGGCGCGACTTGTCCGCCGTATGGCAGGCCGCGCAATCGGCAGCACGGGTCAGGTATTGGCCGCGCTTCACGAGTTCGCCATTCGCGGCCTTGCCGGCGAGCATGGCCGGGCCGCCGACCGAAGCCTGCGCCGCGTCGTCGGCGCGCGCCCGGGTGATCGGCATTTCGTCGGTCGAGTTTGCGTCCGGGCCGTGCGACTCGTGCCACGCCATCGACAGCGCAAACAGCGAAAACGCGGCCGCGAGCGCCGCGCCGCCGAAGCGGCGGCGCTGGTTGACGTGCATCAGCACAGGGTCCGGCTGCGCGCGACAGGTGTTCTTCGTCATTGTGGCTCTCCGGTCGGCGCTCAGATTTCGCGCTTCAGCGTGTCGCCCAGTTTCAGCGACAGTGCAGCTATCGTCAGCGTGCAGTTCACCGACGCGGCGGTGGGCATCACGCCGCTACTCGCGATGAACAGGTTCGAATGATCGTGCGTGCGGCAGTCCGCGTCGACGACCGAACTCGCCGCATCGCTGCCCATGATCGTCGTGCCCATGATGTGATTGTTGGGCGCGAAGCTGTCGTCGAACGAGACCTCGGTGCCGCCGAATAGCGTCGCGATCTGCGCATACAGTTCGCGCGTATTGGCGGCGCTCTTCTTCACGTAGTCGTTGATCGAGTAGTAGATCTCGGGCTGAGGAATCCCGAGCGCGTCCTTGTGATCTGCCGACGGCACGATGCGGTTCTGCGGCTCCGGCAGATGTTCGTGAAAGCTGTTGATGTTCAGCGTGCGCGCCGCGCGGTCGCGAATCTGCCGGTCGAGCTCGGCGCCGGTCAGGCCTTTTTTCAGCAGGTCGGCGGTGACGCCCATCGTCGGCACGCCGTTCGACAAATGCAGCTTCTTCGCCGCGTGATCGGAGCGGAACGCGCCGTCGCGGAAGTTGACGATCGAGGTCATCTCCATCGGGCCACGGCCGGGCCACAGCGGTTCGTTGGCGAGAAACGTGACGCCGGTGCCGGGATGGTCCATCAGGTTGCGGCCCACCTGATCGGAGCTGTTGCCGACGCCGTGCGGGAATTTGTCGGAGGTCGACATCAACATCAGCTTCGGCGTTTCGATGCCGTTCGCCGCGAGCACGAACAGCTTGCCGGCGACGCGTGTGCTATTGCCGTTCGGGTCCTTGTAGTGGACCGCGGTGATGAGCCCTTTGTCGTCCGCTTCGATGCGATACACGACCGCTTCGGGAATCAGTTTCGCGCCGGCCTGCTCGGCCTTCTCCGCGTGAATCACGCCGTTGTACATCGCGGCGATCGGGCAGATCGGCATGCAGTTGTTGTTGCCGCAGCAGGTGGGCCGCGCATCGTACGGACGGCTGTTGCGCGCGACCGGTTCGGGCACGACCTTGAAGCCCTGCGCGTTGAGCACGTCGCTGAACCGCTGATCCATGTACGACAGTGGCAGCTGCTGCATCGGATAGGGCTTCGAGCGCGGCGAACCGAGATCGATCGAACTATCGGGACCGGACACGCCGAGCTGCACTTCGGCGGCCACGTACCACGGCTCGAGCGTTTCGTACGGATACGGCCAGTCGCGCCCGACGCCATACAGCTTGCGCAACTGGAAGTCCGACGGCAGCAGCCGCCACGCGGCGGCCGCCCAGTGCCAGGTCGTGCCGCCGACGAGCCGCACGTATTGTGAGTTGTACGGATAATCGCCCTTCTGGATCAGGTAGTTGTTCGCGGGCGCGTACTCGGGATGCGGCGCGTAAGGCGTCGACGGATACGGCGTCGCGAAGTCGGATTTGGCCGGCGAGTTGCGGAAGTTCTCGACGATCTGCCAGCGCGGAATGCGCGGCCCCGCTTCGAGCAGGATCACCGACGCGCCCGCCAGCGCCAGCTGATGCGCAACCAGACTGCCGGCGACGCCGGAGCCGACCACGACGATATCGGCGGATTGTGTGTTTGCCATCGTTTCTCTCTTCGATGCCCTGCCTGTTGCGGGCTTTGTTCGTGCGACGCTTGCGGGTCCGGCGTGCTGGTTGCGCTGCTGGCGTGGCCCGCTCGCGGGCTCGCGCGGCTCACGCGGGCGTCGGCTTCTGCGTCCAGTAGAACGGCACGTCGCGGCAATAGGAGGGAATCGTGAGCACGTCTTGCACGGGCTCGAACATCAGCGCCTTTTCATACGCGATCACCTGGACGTGCGGCATCTCGCCGACGAGGCCCAGATACCACGCGCGCATGATCGCGCCGACAGTTTTGGCGAGCGCGGGCTGGTCGGTCTGCAGCGCCTGCGTGACCGTATCGGACGGCACGCCGCCGTGGCCTTGCAGCCACGTGTTGAGCGCCGCGACGTTCTGCGCGAACTGGTTATCGGCACGCGACAGCGCATCGTAGACACGTTGGCCAAGCACGGTATCGAAACTGCTACGACCGGTGAGGTGTTGCGAAAGCGCGAGGAAGGCATCGAGTCCGCCCCCGGCTGGCCGCGTATCGGCGAAGGCGGGCGCGATCCACGACAGCGAACGGCTCGCGCCGGCGAACGCGAGCGCCGCGGCCGTCGCGCACGAGCCGAGCACCCAGGCCCGGCGCGAAGCGGAAAACGACGGCGGCAAGCCGGTGAAACGTGTGGCATTGCGATAAGACTTCGCTCCTTGCCGATGCGTCACGTGGGGATGCGCATCGTTATCCTCAGGAACATCTGTCATGGGGGCTCCAGATGATGAGTCGTTCTCGACGAGCAGCGCGGCGAGGGCATGATGCCGTTCGCCTGCCGCTTCGTTTGCTCTTCCCCAAACCTGGTCTTACGCCGCTTCAGCGGTCTCGTATCCGTGCGCGTGATTCACGCACGCCGCATGTGCGGTGTTGCATGCATGACCGCAACGATTGCTGCCGTTATCTACCAATCGCCTTTCAACTGAAAGCGGCGCGCAAGGCCGCCGCGAAAGACTATAGCCTGTGACCCACCATTCGACAATCGGTCCGCGTTGCACGCGTAGAATCCGCGACACCGACTGCCCTACACTTCGTCGTTCATCGAGTCCATGTCCATCAACTACTATCCCCAGCTTCTTCGCAATCGGCCCCGCACGGTGATCGGCCTCGTGATCGGGATCGTCGTCGCGTTCCTCGTGCCCGGTCATACGAGTCCGATCGCCCGCACACTGATCGGCTGGGACGCAGCCATCTGGAGCTACCTGCTGATGATCTGGGTGCATATGGCTCTTGCCGACGAGCACCGCGTGCGCGAATACGCGATGCGCGACGACGAAAACGCGGGCGTCGTGCTGGTCGTCATCTGCGTCGCGACGATCGCGAGCGTCGCCGCGATCGTGCTCGAACTCGCGTCGGCCAAGGGCGCGGGCGGCGCAACGACCGTCTGGCACTACCTGCTGACCGGTCTGACGCTGATCGGCGCATGGTTTCTGATTCCGACGATCTTCACGCTGCACTACGCGCGCCTCTACTACGACACGGACGCGCAAGAGACCGCGTTGAAGTTTCCCGATCACCATTTGCTGCCGGACTACTGGGACTTCCTGTACTACTCGTTCACGATCGCGGTCGCGTCGCAGACTTCCGATGTCGTGTTGCGCTCACGCGAAATTCGCCGCGCGACGCTCGCCCAATCGGTCCTGTCGTTCTACTTCAACGTCGCGGTGCTCGGCCTGTGCGTGAACATCGCGGCGGGGCTGCTGGGTTCGTGACAAGGCCGCTGCGCGGCGTTCGGATGAATTTCATGCGAGTGCCACGCGCGTGCCACATGGCTGCCACGCGAGCGGCACCCAGGCTTCACGCGTCCGCTTGAACCGCATTCCGTGCAACGCGGGGCCGCCCGTGTAAAACCGGCCCCGCACCACCCCGTTTTACATGCCGCCCACCCGCGGCGTGCGTAACAATGCCCGCATTTTTGCGCGCGCTCCGTGCGCGCGCGCACCTTCGGCACCCGCCATCTCACCGTAACCTCGCCGTTTCCGCGCTAGCGCGGTGCCCGGCTGCCCGCGCGTTGGCACACGGTTTGCTCCTTTCCGCGACGAGTGACGACCAGTCCCGCGAGACCGGCGTCTGGCGTCAAAGCACCCGCGACTGGCCAGCGGCGCGACGATCTTTGCACTACATTGACCAGTAGGTGCCCCCGCTGACGCATCGCGCGGTATCCGGCTCGGGAAGCCCAATGAGCGCTGTGATCGCATGCCAAGTGCATCCACACCGCAGCAGGACAACTCTGGAAACGACCGATGGAATCTCCAAACGGGTACGCGCCGCGGATTTACTTTTTTCATTCTCTTCTCGTCGGGCCCCTCGATGCCTGGCCCGCGCAGTTCGCTCATGCGGCCGGGCTCGGCTTCGATCATGCGTTGATCGGCGGGCTGTTCGAGCCCGGCCAGGCCGGCCATGGCCAGGTGGTCGGCAATCACGCACGGCTGCATCCCGTGTTCGAGGCGCAGCATTCGGTGCACGACGCCGTGCGCATGCTCGCCGATGCCGCGCGCCGCAACAACCTGACGCTGCTGGTCGATCTCGTGATCGACCGCATGGCCGCCGACGGCGTGCTGTACAGCGAGCATTCGGACTGGTTTCACGCGCGTGAGTCCGAGCTCGCACGGCTCGATCCGCGCCACGTGCATCGCGAAGACAACGTTGCCTACGCGAATTTCGACGACCCCGCGACGAGTGCCTCGCTGAGCGTCTGGTGGACCCAGCAACTGCTCGCGCTCGCCGAGGCGGGTGTCGGCGGCTTCCGTTTCGATTCGCCGCATCGCGTGCCGGCTGCCGTATGGCGGCACCTCGGCGATGAAGTGCGCGCGCAGCATCCGCGCGTGCGCTTTCTCGCAGCAACGCCGGGCCTGTCGCGCGGCGATCTGCCCGGTCTCGAAGCAGCCGGCTTCGACAGCGCGTTTTCGTCGGTGCGCTGGTGGGATTTCCGTTCGAGCTGGATGGCCGAGGAGCATGCGGCGCTCGCGCGCGTTGGTGCGCCGATCGCCTTTCCCGAAGCGCCGTACGGTACGCGCCTCGCCGCCGAGCTGAGCGACGTCCATGATGCGGCGATCGTCGAGCGGGCGTATCGACGCGCGCTGTTCACGTCGGTTGCATTGGGCAGCGGCTGGATGATGCCGATGGGCTTCGAATACGGCATCGCCGAACCGATGTCGCAAACGCGCGGCGACGCCGCGCAGTTCGCCCGCGCCGCGCAGTCGCGCCGCTTCGATCTGAGCGCCGCCGTCACCCAGGCCAACGACTTCGCGCGCAACACGCCGACGCTGCACGCGAACGGTGAATTGCGCCCATTGAGCGGCCCCGGCGCATCGGCCGCGGTTCTGCTGCGCGGCGACGCAGCCGATCTGCGCGACGCCAGCGAAGCAGTCCTGATCGTCGTGAATCCCGAACTCGGCGCGCCAGTGCGCGTCGATCCCGCGCGCTTCCTCGCGGGCGTGCCGGGCAGCTTTACGCGCTTCGCGCCGCTCGACGCGCGCGGCCGAACCGAACCCGCGGCACTCGCGCCGTTCGCGCTCGCGCCCGGTGCAGTGCGGCTGCTGCGCGCGTTCGCGGAACAGCCGATCTGCCTCGCGCCGCCGATCGACAAGGCGAACAGCAAGCGCAGCGGCCGCAAGACCGTGCTCGACGCGATCGAAGCGCCGCGCGTCGCGATCGAGAGCGTGTCGCCGTCGGTGGAGAACGGTCGCTTCGCGGCCAAGCGCAGCGTCGGCGAGCGCGCGGAAATTCGCGCGGCGATCTTCGCCGAAGGTCACGACAAGATCGCGGCTGCCGTGCTGTGGCGTGCGGCCGACGAAACCGCGTGGCACGAACAACTGATGTCGCCCGCGCCGCCGGCCGGGCTCGACTTGTGGAGCGCGCGCATTCCGCTCGAGCGGATCGGCCGCTACGAGTTCACCGTGATCGCGTGGCGCGACGACTTCGCGTCGCTCGTCGAGCACATCCAGAAGAAGCTGAAGGCGAACCAGACCGTCGAGATAGAACTCGACGAAGCCACGCATCTGTTCGCGCTCGTGCTCGTCGAAGTCGAGACGACCGAAGGCGCCGACAAGGAGCCGCTCGAACACATCGTGCGCGACTTCCAGAAGGCCGACGCCGAACAGAAGCTCGCAGTGATTCTCGCGCCCGCCACAGCGAAGGCAATGACCGCTGCGCGCCATCGCCCGTTTCTGAGCCGCGACCAGGTGACCTACAAGATCGACGCGGAACGCACGGCCGCCTGTTTCGCGAGCTGGTACGAGATCTTCCCGCGCTCGATGAGCGACGACGAGTCGCGCCACGGCACGTTCGCGGACGTGACCGCGAAGCTGCCGCGCATCCGCGACATGGGCTTCGACGTGCTGTACTTCCCGCCGATCCACCCGATCGGCCTCGCGAACCGCAAGGGCCGCAACAACACGCTGACCACGCAGCCGGGCGATGTGGGCAGTCCCTATGCGATCGGCGCCGCCGAGGGCGGTCACACCGCCGTGCATCCGCAACTCGGCACGCTCGACGATTTCAAGGCGATGCTCGCCGCCGCGCATGCGCATGGCCTCGAGATCGCGCTCGACTTCGCGATCCAGTGCTCGCCCGATCACCCGTGGCTGAAGGAGCATCCGACGTGGTTCGCGTGGCGCCCCGACGGTACGCTGCGCTACGCCGAGAATCCGCCGAAGAAGTATCAGGACATCGTCAACCCGGACTTCTACGCGCACGACGCCAAGCCCGGCCTGTGGCTCGCATTGCGCGACGTGATCCTGTTCTGGGTCGACGCAGGCGTGCGCATCTTCCGCGTCGACAATCCGCACACCAAGCCGCTGCCGTTCTGGGAATGGATGATCGCCGACGTGCGTGCGCGCCACCCCGACACGATCTTTCTCGCCGAAGCCTTCACGCGGCCGCGCATGATGAACCGGCTCGGCAAGATCGGCTTCTCGCAGTCGTACACCTACTTCACGTGGCGCGAGTCGAAGCGCGATTTCACCGAGTACATGGGCGAGCTCACGCAGACCGGCGCGCGCGATTTCTATCGGCCGAACTTCTTCGTCAATACGCCGGACATCAACCCGCGCCATCTGCAATCGCAGGGACGCACGGGCTTTCTGATCCGCGCGGCGCTGGCCGCGACACTCGCCGGCCTGTGGGGCGTGTATAGCGGCTTCGAACTGTGCGAGGCCACCGCGCTGCCGAACAGCGAAGAGTATCTGGACTCCGAAAAGTATCAGTTGCGGGCGTGGGACTGGCACCGGCCCGGCAATATCGTCGGCGAGATCACCGCGCTGAACCGCATCCGTCGCGCGAATCCGGCGCTGCAAACGCATCTCGGTCTCACGTTCCTCGCCGCGCACAACGACCACATCCTGTGCTTCGAGAAAGCGACCGAATCGCGCGACAACGTGATCGTCGTCGCGATCAATCTCGATCCGTTCAACGAACAGGGCGCGGACATCGAGTTGTCGTGGGACACGTTCCAGCGCTGGCATCTACACGATCACGCCACGCTCGAAGTGATCGACCAGATGACCGGCGCACGCTTCGAATGGCACGGACGCTGGCAACACGTGCGGCTCGGCTCGGGCCAGCCCTTCTCGATCTGGCGAATCGCGCCGCTAGGCGGCCTGCCCGCCGATCGCCCCGAGGACAGCGACCACGATCCCGACAGCGCTCCTCACGCAGACGCTGTCAACCCAACCTGGATGGAAGGTGGAACATGAAGCGCGACGATCCAGCCCAAACCGCGCACGAGGCGCAAACGGCCGTGGCCGTCGGCTCCGCGGCGAAGGTACGCACGCGCCGCCGCGGCAAACCCGCGGCCCTCAGCGACGATCCGCTGTGGTACAAGGACGCGATCATCTATCAGGTGCACATCAAGTCGTTCTTCGATGGGAACAACGACGGCGTCGGCGATTTCCCCGGTCTGATTGCCAAGCTCGACTACATCGCCGAGCTCGGCGTCAACGCGATCTGGCTGCTGCCGTTCTATCCGTCGCCACGCCGTGACGACGGCTACGACATCGCCGACTACCGCAACGTGCATCCCGACTACGGTCAGCTCGCGGACGTGCGGCGCTTCATCCAGGAAGCGCACGCGCGCGGCATCCGCGTGATCACCGAGCTCGTCATCAACCACACGTCGGATCAGCACCCGTGGTTCCAGCGCGCGCGGCGCGCGAAGCCCGGCTCGAACTATCGCAACTACTACGTGTGGTCCGATACCGATCAGAAGTACCCGGAGACTCGCATCATCTTCATCGACTCGGAGCCGTCGAACTGGACGCACGATCCGGTTGCTGGCGCGTACTACTGGCACCGCTTCTACTCGCACCAGCCCGATCTGAACTTCGACAATCCGGCGGTGTTGAAAGAGGTGCTGCAGGTGATGCGTTTCTGGCTCGACATGGGCATCGACGGGCTGCGGCTCGATGCGGTGCCATACCTCGTCGAACGTGAAGGCACCAACAACGAGAACCTGCCTGAGACGCACGAGGTCCTGAAGCGGATTCGCGCGACCATCGACGCCGAGTACCCGAACCGGATGCTGCTCGCCGAGGCGAACCAGTGGCCCGAGGACGTGAAGGAGTATTTCGGCAACGAAGACGAATGCCATATGGCGTTCCACTTCCCGCTGATGCCGCGCATCTACATGTCGATCGCGAGCGAAGACCGCTTCCCGATCACCGACATCATGAAGCAGACACCGGAACTCCCCGAATCGAACCAGTGGGCGATCTTCCTGCGCAATCACGACGAGCTGACGCTCGAAATGGTCACCGATTCCGAGCGTGACTATTTGTGGAACACCTATGCGAGCGATCGCCGCGCACGTTTGAATCTCGGCATTCGCCGCCGTCTCGCGCCGCTGATGGAGCGCGACCGCCGCCGCATCGAGCTGATCAACTCGCTGCTGCTGTCGATGCCCGGCACGCCGGTCATCTACTACGGCGACGAACTCGGCATGGGCGACAACATCCACCTCGGCGACCGCGACGGCGTGCGCACGCCGATGCAGTGGTCGTCGGATCGCAACGGCGGCTTCTCGCGCGCCGACCCTGAGCAACTGGTGCTGCCGCCCGTGATGGGTACGCTGTACGGTTTCGACGCGGTCAACGTCGAAGCGCAGAGCCGCGACCCGCATTCGCTGCTGAACTGGACCCGCCGCATGCTTGCGACGCGGCGCGCGAAGCAGACCTTCGGACGCGGCACGATCCGCTTTTTGAAGCCTGAAAACCGCAAGATTCTCGCGTATCTGCGCGAGATGCCCGGCGAGGCGCCGATCCTGTGCGTCGCGAATCTGTCGCGCGCGCCGCAGGCGGTCGAGCTCGAACTGTCAGAATTCAACGGCTTCGTGCCGATCGAGATGACCGCCGATTCGGTGTTCCCCGCGATCGGCCAGTTGACCTATCTGCTGACGTTCCCGCCCTACGGCTTCCTGTGGTTCATGCTGTGCGAAGGCGGCGGGCGTCCGACATGGGCGCAGGCGCATTCCGAGCCGCTGCCCGAGTTCGTCACGATCGTGATCCGCGAGGGGCAGACCGGGCCGACTCCCGAAAACGTGCGGCTGCTCGAATCCGAAGTGCTGCCGTCGTGGCTGAGCCGGCGCCGCTGGTTCGCGTCGAAAGATCAGAAGATGCACGCGGTGCGGCTCGCCGCGCTGACCACGATCCCGAACGGCGGCTTCGCGTTCACCGAAATCGAAGTGGACGTCGGCAACCACACCGAACGCTACGTGGTGCCGATCGCGCTCACATGGGGCGGCGAAACCACCACGCCGCTGTTCCTGCAATTGGCGCTTGCGCGCGTGCGGCGCGGCCGCACCGTCGGCCATCTGACCGACGCGTTCTCGCTGCCGATCTTCGCGCACAACGTGCTGCGCAAGCTGCGCGAGCGCGCGGTCGTGCCGACCGTGCAGAAGAGCGAGATCAAGTTCCTGCCGACCGAGCGCTTCGCCGAACTCGACGCTCTCGGCGAGCGGCCCGAGATTCGCTGGCTCGCGGCCGAACAGAGCAACAGCTCGCTGATCGTCGCCGATGCCGCGGTGCTGAAGCTGGTGCGGCGGCTCGTCAGCGGCATCCATCCGGAAGCGGAAATCAGCCGCTATCTGACGCAGCTCGGCTATGCGAACACCGCGCCGCTGTATGGCGAAGTGGTGCGCGTCGATCCCGAGGGCGTGCCGCATACGCTCGCGATCCTGCAGGGCTTTATCGACAATCAGGGCGATGCGTGGAACTGGTCGCTCGATTATCTGCGCCGCTCGGTCGACGAACTCGCGATCGCGGTCGACACCGACACGCAGACCGTATCCGATCGCACGAACGAGTCGAATCTGCTGGACGGTTACGGCGAACTCGCGGGCATCATCGGCCGCCGGCTCGGTGAGTTGCACGTCGCGCTCGCCACGCCGAGCGACGACCCCGCGTTCGCGCCGGAACCGGCCAACGCCGACCAGGTGAAGGCGTGGGTCGACGCGACGCAGACGATGCTCGCGGCCGCGCTCGATCTGCTCGCGACGCGCATCGCGGACATGAGCGACGCGGACACGAAGGGGCTTGCGCAAAGTCTGATCGATCGCCGCGCCGCGCTCGTCGAGGCCGTCGACAAGCTGGTGCCGGGCGACGCGGGCGCGTTGCGCATCCGCATCCATGGCGACTTCCATCTCGGCCAGGTGCTGGTCGCGCACGGCGACGCGTACCTGATCGACTTCGAGGGCGAGCCCGCGCGTTCGCTCGACGAGCGTCGCCAGAAATCGAGCCCGTTGCGTGACGTGGCGGGTCTGATGCGCTCGCTCTCGTATGCGAGCGCGGCCGCGCAATCGACCACCGAAAGCGCGCCGCAACAGACCGCCGATCGCAAGCGCGCGCTGTTCGAGCGCTTCCGCGCGCACGCGACCAGCGCGTTCCTCGCGGAATATCGCGCGGCCGCCGCGCAGTCGCCGACGCCGCTCGTCGCGCCCGAATCCGAAGAGGCGCTGCTCGATCTGTTCCTGATCGAGAAGGCCGCCTACGAAATCCGCTACGAAGCGGCCAATCGGCCGGCGTGGCTCGGCTTGCCGGTGCGCGGCCTCGCGGCGCTCGTGAGCCGTCTGCTCGGCGACACCGGTGCGCCGCCGCACAGCGTTCCGTCAACCCAGGCGCCTGGCGCGGCCACGCCGCCTAACCCGGCCGAGGGCGACTATGAGTGAGCATGATCCGGCCGCAGGCCTTCAACCTGTCGATATCGACGCGCTCGTCGAAGCGCGTCACCCCGATCCGTTTTCGCAGCTCGGGCTGCATCAGACGGACGCGGGGCCGATTGTGCGCGCGCTGCTGCCGAACGCCGCGCACGTCACCGTAATTTCGCGCGCTGAGGGCGCGACGCTCGGCGAACTCGAACAGCTGCGCCCTGGCCTGTTCGCGGGCCGCATCACGTCGGCGATGCCGTATCGCTTGCGCATCGACTGGCATGGTGTGGTGCAGGAAGTGGAGGATACCTATTCGTTTGCTCCGGTGCTCGGCGACGAGCCGCTCGAACGTCTCGCGCGCGGCGATCCGTACGCGGTGCTCGAATGTCTGGGCGCGCGGCCGGTCGACGTCGACGGTGTGCCGGGTGTGCGCTTTGCGGTGTGGGCGCCGAATGCGCGGCGCGTGTCGGTGGTCGGCGACTTCAATGCGTGGGACGGCCGCCGCCATCCGATGCGGCTGCGTCACCAGGCGGGCGTGTGGGAGCTGTTCGTGCCGCGCGTCGGCGCCGGCACGCGCTACAAATACGAGCTGCTGTCGCGCGACGGCCATCCGCTGCCGCTGAAGGCCGACCCGTGCGCGATGCAGACGGAAAAGCCGCCGGGCACCGCATCGATCGTCGCACACGTCGACGAGATCGAGCAGTTTCCGTGGAGCGATCACGAGTGGATCCAGTCGCGCGCCGACAAGCAGACCGCGCGCACGCCGATCACGATCTACGAAGTGCACGCGGAGTCATGGCTGCGCGTGGCCGAGGAAGGCCAGCGTGGTCTCGTCTGGGAAGAGCTCGCCGAGCGGCTGATCCCCTATGCGAAGAGCATGGGCTTCACGCACATCGAATTTCTGCCGATCGCCGAGCATCCGTTCGGCGGTTCGTGGGGCTATCAGCCGCTCGGGCAGTTCGCGCCGTCCGCGCGCTTCGGCAAGCCCGAGCAGTTCGCGCGTTTCGTCGATCGCGCGCACGAAGCAGGGCTCGGCGTGATTCTCGACTGGGTGCCCGCGCATTTCCCGAACGACGCGCATGGCCTGATCGATTTCGACGGCACGCCGCTCTACGAGCATGCCGATCCGCGCGAAGGCTATCACCAGGACTGGAACACGATGATCTACAACCTCGGCCGCAACGAGGTCAGCGCGTTCCTGATCGCGTCGGGGCTCGCGTGGTTGAAGCGCTATCACGTCGACGGCCTGCGCGTCGATGCGGTCGCGTCGATGCTGTATCGCGACTACTCCCGCGCGGCCGGCGAGTGGGTGCCGAACGTCTATGGCGGCCGCGAGAATCTCGAATCGATCGCGTTCCTGAAGCGGTTGAATCACGAGGTCCGCTATGTGCCGGGCGCCCCCGGCGCGATCACGGTCGCCGAGGAATCGACCGCATGGCCGGGCGTGACTGCGCGCCTCGCGGACGGCGGCCTCGGCTTCGACTTCAAGTGGAACATGGGCTGGATGCACGACACCCTGCACTACATGCACGAAGACCCGATGTATCGCCAGTATCACCACCACAACATGACGTTCGGCATGGTGTACGCATATTCCGAGCGCTTCGTGCTGCCGCTTTCGCACGACGAGGTGGTGCACGGCAAGGGCTCGCTGCTCGGCAAGATGCCCGGCGACCGCTGGCAGCGTTTCGCAAATCTGCGCGCGTACTTCGGTTTCATGTGGACGCACCCAGGCAAGAAGCTGCTGTTCATGGGCGGCGAATTCGGCCAGATGGCGGAGTTCGACCATGACGGCTCGCCGCATTGGCATCTTCTCGACGATTCGAACCACCACGGCGTGCAATTACTGGTGCGCGACCTGAACCATCTGTATCGCAACGAGCCCGCGCTGCATCTGCTCGACAGCGAACCGGGCGGCTTCGAATGGTTGATCGGCGACGACAGCGGCAACAGCGTGTTCGCCTATCGGCGCACCGACGGCGCGGGCCAGGAGTTCGTCGTGGTGTGCAACATGACGCCGGTGCCGCGGCTCGGCTATCGGCTCGGCATGCCGCGCGGCGGACGCTGGGTGGAAGTGCTGAATACCGATGCAGGCGTGTACGGCGGCTCGAACATGGGCAACGGCGGGCTGATTCATTCCGACCATGTATCGAGCCACGGCAGGCCACATTCCGCCGCGCTGATCTTGCCTCCGCTCGCGACGATCGTATTGCGCGCGGACTGAGGAAACGTGCCGTAACCCGGGCGCGCGGCGCACAGGCAGCCGCCGCGCGCCCGTTGCATGAAGACCCAGGCAGACCCGAGCTCCAGCTCGACAATCAGAACAGGAAAGGGAAATCATGTCGCATGCGTTGCCCGAGCGGTTGCTGCCCGGCTCGCCGTATCCGCTCGGCGCGAACTGGGATGGGCTGGGCGTCAACTTCGCGGTGTTCTCGGCCAATGCGCAGAAAATCGAGCTATGCCTGTTCGACTCAACCGGCCGCAAGGAGATTCGCCGCTTCACCATGCCCGAATGCACCGACGAGATCTGGCACGGCTATCTGCCGAACGCGCATCCGGGCACCGCGTACGGCTTTCGCGCGCATGGGCCGTATCAGCCGCATTTCGGGCATCGTTTCAATCCGCACAAGCTGCTGCTCGACCCGTATGCGCGCAAGCTCGTCGGGCAGTTTCGCTGGTCCGACGCGCTGTTCGGCTATCGCGTGCATTCGAATCGCGCGGACCTTTCGATCGACCGGCGCGATTCCGCGCCCGCGATGCCCAAGTGCGTCGTGATCGACGAGGCGTTCGACTCGTCGCACGACAGGCGGCCCGACGTGCCGTGGGGCGAGACCGTGATCTACGAAACGCACTTGCGCGGCGCGTCGATGCTGCGCTCTGATCTGCGCCAGCATGAACGCGGCACGTTCGCGGCGCTCGCGTCGCCGGAGTTCGTCGAGCATTTGCTGAAGCTCGGCGTGACCGCGGTCGAGCTGCTGCCCGTGCACGCGTTTCTGAACGACCGCTTCCTCGTGGAGCGCGGCCTGCGCAATTACTGGGGCTACAACACGGCAGCGTTCTTCGCGCCGGAGCCGACCTATCTGAGCACGCACCGGCTCGACGAAATGCGCATCGCCGTGCGCCAGCTGCACGCGGCCGGCATCGAGGTGATTCTCGACGTGGTCTACAACCACACTTGCGAAAGCAATGAGATGGGCCCGACCATTTCATGGCGCGGCCTCGACAATGCCAGCTATTACCGGCTGATTCCCGGCGACGAGCGTCACCATATCAACGACACGGGCTGCGGCAACACGGTCAATCTGCCGCATCCGCGCGTGCTGCAGATGGTGATGGATTCACTGCGCTACTGGTCGACCGCGTTCAATATCGACGGCTTCCGTTTCGATCTCGGCGTGACGCTCGGGCGCGAAAGCCACGGCTTCGATCCGGGCTCGGGCCTGTTCGACGCGTTGCGCCAGGACCCGGTGCTATCGCAACGCAAGCTGATTTCCGAGCCATGGGATCTCGGCCCCGGCGGCTATCAGCTCGGCAATCATCCGCCGGGATTCAGCGAATGGAACGACCGTTTCCGTGACACGGTGCGACGTTTCTGGCGTGGCGATGCCGGCCTGCGGCCCGACCTCGCCGCGCGCATGACCGGTTCGGCCGATCTGTTCAACCGGCGGCATCGCAAGCCGTGGGCGTCGATCAACTTCGTCACGTCGCATGACGGCTTCACCTTGGCCGATGTCACCGCGTACGAGCAGAAGCACAACGAAGCCAACCTGGAAGACAACAACGACGGCCACAACGAGAACTGCAGCCGCAATTGGGGTCTCGAAGGCGCGACCGACGACCCCGCGATCCTCGCGACCCGCCGTCGGGTGTCGCGCTCGCTGATCGCGACACTGATGATCGCACTCGGCACGCCGATGCTGCTGGCCGGCGACGAAGCGCTGCGCACGCAGCGCGGCAACAACAATGCGTACTGTCAGGATAACGACCTATCCTGGATCGACTGGGACCTCGCGGATTCGCCGGATGGTCAGCGCATGACCGAGTTCGTCGCGCGCGTGATCGGGTTGCGCAAGCGCCATCCGCTGCTGCGTGAAACGCGCTTTCTGTTCGGCGACCGCGAAGTGCTGCCCGGCCTGTTCGACGTCGGCTGGTTCGACGAACACGGCGATCCGCTGACGATCGAAGCGTGGCAGGACCCCGAGGGACGCGCGTTCACGTTGCGTCGCGCGGGTCCGGGCCTGAATGGCGAAACCGAAGTATTGTTACTGATGCTCAACGCTAACGAGGAACCGCTGCAGTTCGCGCCTCCCGCGCCGCACCTGGAATGGCATGTGCTGTTAGACACGGCCGATCCGGAACGCGCGCCGCAGCGGCTCGCCACGGCCGAACTCGAGGTCGCCGCGCACGGCCTCGTGATACTCGCCGCGCAACCGACCGGTGAAGCGGATTGGCAAGCCGGTTGGGTGGCTGGCGCGCAGCACGGGCCGCGGCTGTTGACCGCGCTGCCTCCCGATCCGGGCGCGCAGACCGCAAACGACGATGGTTCGCAATGAACGATGCACTGCGGCGACCTGGTTCGAGCGTGGACAAATCGCACTGCAGCCGGGGTGGCAAGAATGTTGCGTCGCAATGCCTGCTTGCGTTGCGTCGCATTGCCGTCCAGGCTCGTTAGCAGATTCGAATGGTGAAGACATGTCTGAAAGTCCGATTGATCCTCACACGCATCATCACGCGCACTGCCTGCCGTTCAGCGCGCAGTTGATCGGCGCGAGCGGCCCGCGACCGCGCACGCGGTTCCGTTTTTGGGCACCGTCGTGCAGCAGCGTGCAGGTGGTCGTCGAAAACGGCCCCGCGCAAGGCGCGCACGACATGGCTCCGACCGGCAACGGCTGGTTCGAGACCACCGTCGAGAGCGGCGCGGGCACGCTGTATCGGTTCCAGCTTGACGACGGGCAGGTGGTGCCCGATCCGGCCTCGCGGTTCCAGCCGCGGGACGTGCACGGCCCGAGCGAGGTCATCGATCCGCGCGCCTACCATTGGGAACACACCGAATGGCACGGCCGGCCCTGGGAAGAAACGGTGCTGTACGAATTGCACGTCGGTGCGATGGGCGGGTATGCGGGCGTGCAAAAGCGCCTGCCCGAGCTTGCCGCGCTCGGCGTCACCGCCATCGAACTGATGCCGTTGAACGACTTTCCCGGTCGTCGCAACTGGGGTTACGACGGCGTGTTGCCGTACGCGCCCGACTCCGCATACGGCCGCCCCGAAGAACTGAAGGCGCTGATCGACGCCGCGCATGGTGTGGGCCTGATGGTGTTTCTCGACGTCGTCTACAACCACTTCGGACCGGACGGCAACTATCTGCATACTTATGCGGAGCCGTTTTTCCGCGCAGGCGTGAACACGCCGTGGGGCCCCGCGATCGACTTCGAGCGCAGCGAAGTCAGCGACTTCTTCACCGACAACGCCGTCTACTGGATCAATGAATACCGCTTCGACGGACTGCGCTTCGATGCGGTGCATGCGATCGACAATCCCGGGTGGCTGCGCGAGCTGTCGGACCATATCCGCGCGCGCGTGCAGCAGGGCCGTCACGTGCATCTGGTGATCGAAAACGAGCACAACAGCGCGAGCCTGCTCGACGCGCATTTCGACGCGCAATGGAACGACGACGCGCACAACACGCTGCACGTGCTGCTGACCGGCGAAACCGAAGGCTATTATCACGCGTATGAAAACGAATCGATTCGCCGGCTCGCGCGAGTGCTGGCCGAAGGCTTCGCGTATCAGGGCGAGCCGTCGCCGCTGCACGATGGTGCGCCGCGTGGCGAAGCGAGC
Organism: Paraburkholderia sp. Cpub6; assembly: GCF_014201065.1. Classification (NCBI taxonomy): domain Bacteria; kingdom Pseudomonadati; phylum Pseudomonadota; class Betaproteobacteria; order Burkholderiales; family Burkholderiaceae; genus Paraburkholderia; species Paraburkholderia sp. Cpub6. Next base: position 29,549 of record NZ_JACHDM010000020.1, on the reverse strand, counting down.
GCGCATCTGCCGCCGACCTCGTTCGTGATGTTTTTGCAGAACCACGATCAGATCGGCAACCGTGCGTTCGGCGAACGTCTGCGCAAGCTGACCTCGGACGACGCGCTGCGCGCCGCGACCGCGTTGCTGTTGCTGTCGCCGCAAATTCCGCTGCTGTTCATGGACGAGGAGCATGGTTCGACGCAACCGTTCCTGTTTTTCACCGATTACACCGGCGATCTCGCCGACGCCGTGCGCGAAGGGCGACGCCGTGAATTCGCGCGCTTTGCCGCGTTCAGCGATGAGAAACGCCGCGCGCAGATTCCCGATCCGAACGATGCCCAGACCTTCGCCGCCTCGTCGCCACCCGCGCCCGATGTACAGCCGACGCCGGATCGGCTCGACTGGATGCATTACTACAAGTCCGCGCTCGCGGTGCGCGCGAAGCTGATCACGCCGCGCCTGAAACATACGAAGGCGTGCGGCGCGACCGTGCTGCGCGATGCCGGTGGCGGCGACGCGAACGCGCTGATCGCGCGCTGGAAACTCGGCGATGGCGAGACGCTGTCGATCGCGCTGAATCTGTCGCAGCAGAACGTCGCGTTCGACGCCATTCCCGACGGCAAGATCATTTTCGAAACACCGCCGCGCGCGCGCGAACAGGCCGACGCGCGGGTGTTGCCCGCGCATGCGTGCATTGCGTGGCTGACCGGCGACATCAACGAATTCGCGAGCCGCCACGATGCGCGCATCGCATCGCACGAGGAGCAGCGCGCGTGACGACCCGACGCCCCAACGACAGGCTCGCCGCGCTCGCCACCCGCGCAGGCTTCGAGGTGGAGTGGCAGGACGCGCACCACAATACGCAACACGTGCCCGAAAAGACACTTGGCACGCTGCTCGAACGCATGGGTCTGCCGTGCGGCAACGCCACGGATATCCGCCACAGCGCCGCTGCTCTGGAGGCCGAACTATCGGGCCGCCGGCTGCCGCCGCTGATGACCGCGGTGATCGGGCGCGGCATCGCGCTGCCCGCGGCCGCGGTCAGGTCGGGCAGCCATTACCGGATCGAGCTGGAGAGCGGCTCGATCATCGACGGCCGCTTCACCGCGCCGAAAGGCGAGGAAGCGCTGCTCGCGCCGATCGACGAAACCGGCTATCACACGCTCGTGATCAACGACCAGCGCATGACGCTCGCGGTCGCGCCGCCGCGCAGCTACACCGTTGCCGACGCGTGGCGCACGCTGCACGGCGGCGGCGGCGGCGGAGAAGGCGAACGCGAAGCCGCGCCGCCCGCGCCGCCACTGTGGGGCATCGCCGCGCAACTGTATGGCTTGCGCCGCACCGGCGACGGCGGTATCGGCGATTACACGGCGCTCGCGCAGCTTGCGCGGCACGGCGCGCAGCGCGGCGCGCACGCGCTCGCCGTCAGTCCGACCCACGCGATGTTCAGCGCGCAGCCCGAGCGCTTCAGCCCGTACGCGCCGTCGTCGCGTTTATGGCTCAACGTCACGCATATCGATCCGGCCGCGGTGTTCGGCGCGGATGCGTCCGCGTCCGCATCGGCGCAAGCCGGCAACGCGTGGTCCAAATATGAAGAGCTGCCGCTGATCGATTGGCCGCACGCGACCCCGCTGAAGCTCACGGTTTTGCGCGCGCTGTACGAGCAGTTCAGCGCCAACGAGCGCCCGCAGCACTCGCCGCGCGCGCTCGAATTTCACGGCTTCTGCGAACGCGCGGGGCGCGCGCTCGAAGATCATGCGCGCTTCGAAGCGCTGCAGGCCGCGCAGCTCGCGCAAGGCGGCGACGGCCATTGGCGCAACTGGCCCGATGCGTTGCGCGACCCACGCAGCCCCGAAGTCGAGGCGTTCGCCGCCGCGCATCGCGACGAGGTCGACTTTCATCTGTTCCTGCAGTGGCTGGCATCGCGCGGGCTGTTGCACGCTCAGCACACCGCGCGCGAAGCCGGCATGGCGGTCGGCCTGATCGCCGATCTCGCGGTTGGTTGCGACAGCGCCGGCAGTCATGCATGGTCCTATCCCGACGACATGCTGCAGGGCGTGTCGGTCGGCGCGCCGCCCGATCTCTTCAACCAGGCCGGCCAGTCGTGGGGACTCACGACCTTTTCACCGCGCGCGATGCGCACACAAGGCTTCGCCGCGTTCATCGACATGCTGCGCGCGGCGTTCGCGCATGCCGGCGGCATCCGCATCGATCACATCCTCGGCTTGCGGCGTCTGTGGCTCGTGCCCGAAGGCGAAAGCGCGCGCAATGGCGCGTATCTGCGCTATCCGTTTGAAGACCTGCTGCGGCTGATCGCGCTCGAATCGTGGCGGCATCGCGCGATCGTGATCGGCGAGGACCTCGGCACCGTGCCGTCCGGGTTTCGGGAGCGGCTCGACGAGCACGGCATCGAGGGGATTCGCGTGCTGTGGTTCGAAGGCGCCCGCGACGGCAACGGCTTCAAGGCGCCGGCCGATTGGGACCGCTACGCGGTCGGCACGACGACCACGCACGATCTGCCGACCGTCGCCGGCTGGTGGCGCGGCAGCGACATCATGTGGCGCAACCGCATCGGCCAGACGATGGCGCGCGCCGACGGGCGCGATCCCGAGGAAGCGGCGCTCGAAGAGCGCGCGCAGCAGCGCGCCGACTTGTGGCGCGCGTTCCAGCAAGCGGGCGTGGCCGCGCCCGATGTCGCGCCGCCGGACGCCGACAACGCGCCGGTCGACGAAGCGCTCGCATTCGTCGCCGCGACACCCGGGCCGCTCGTCACGTTTCCGCTCGAAGACCTGCTCGCGCTCGACGAGCAGCCGAACCTGCCGGGCTCGATCGACGAACATCCGAACTGGCGCCGCCGCATGACGCTGCCCGTCGACGCGATGTTCGACGACCCCGTGTTCACCGACCGCCTGCTGGCCGTCGACGGCGCGCGCCGCGCCGCCGCGCGTTCATCCAACACTTCCGCGGAGCCTGACACGCCATGACCGTTCCACGCTCCACACTGCGCCTCCAGTTCCATCGAGGCTTCACGTTCGACGACGCCGCGCGGCACATCGACTACTTCGCCGTGCTCGGCATCAGCCACCTGTACGCGTCGCCGATCACGACGGCCGAGCCCGGCTCGATGCACGGCTACGACACCGTCGACTACACCGAGGTCAGTGCCGAATACGGCGGCGAGTCGGGCCTGAAGCACCTCGTCGACACGCTGCGCGCGCACGACATGGGGCTCATCGTCGACATGGTGCCGAATCATATGGGCGTCGGCGGGTCGAGCAACGCGTGGTGGCTCGACATCCTCGAATGGGGCCGCCACAGCGCGTATGCGCGTCATTTCGATGTCGACTGGCATTCGCCCGATCCCGCGCTGCGCGGCAAGGTGCTGCTGCCGACGCTCGGCGCGTCGTACGGCGAAGAACTGGCGGCGGGCCGCATCGGGCTGCATTTCGCGGCCGACAGCGGACGCTTTCATATCGGCTACGGTCCGCACGTGTTCCCGATCTGCCCGGTCGATTACGCGGCCATCCTGCAAGGCGCCGACCGCGCCGATCTGAGCGCGCTCGCGAATCGCTTTCAGGGGCTCACCACGCAGCCCGCCGATCAGCCGCGCGCCGCCGAGGCGCGTGACGCGCTGCGCGAGTTCGTCGCGCGCGAAGGCGAGTCGGCGATCGAGTTCGTGCTGGAGACTTACGCGCCTGAGGATCCGGTCACGCGCGACCGGCTGCATCGGCTGATCGAGCGGCAGCATTTCCGGCTCGCGTGGTGGCGCACCGCCTCCGACGAAGTGAACTGGCGGCGCTTCTTCGACATCTCGACGCTCGCCGGCGTGCGCGTCGAGCGGCCCGAGGTGTTCGAGGCGGTGCACGCGCTGATCTTTCGCCTCTATCGCGAAGGGCTCGTCGACGGCTTGCGGATCGATCACATCGACGGGCTCGCCGAGCCGCGCGAATACTGCCAGCGTTTGCGCCAACGGCTCAGCGAGTTGCGCGACACTGCGCCGTATGTGGTGGTGGAGAAGATTCTCGGCCGTGGCGAGCCGTTGCGCGACGACTGGCCCGTCGACGGCACAACCGGCTACGACTTCATGAGCGACGTCGGCGCGCTGCTCCACGATCCGGCCGGCGCGGACCCGCTCGCCAGCATGTGGGCCGAGCTCACCGGCCGCAGCGCACGCTTCGCCGATGAAGCGCACGCGGCGCGGCGCAAGATTCTCGCGGAAAACTTCTCGGCGGAACTGGACCGCGCGGCGCGCGCGCTGCATCGGATCGCACGCGATTCGCTGAGCACGCGCGACTTCACGTACCCGGCGCTGCGCCGCGTGCTGACCGAACTGGTCGTGCATTTCCCCGTGTACCGCATGTATCCGCTGGGCGGACTGCGCAGCGCCGCCGACAACGTCTATTTCGAGGAGGCGCTCGCGGGCGCGCGCGCTTCGCTGCCGCGCTCGGACCATGCGGCGCTCGAGCGCGTGAATGCGTGGCTCGGCGGCAGCGCCGAAGAGGCCCCGCCCGCACGGCCCGGCGCGCAGTCGCAGCAGCAGGCGCAAGGCGGCGGAGCGTCGCCGCATGCGGGCTCGTCCCGGCGCAGCGCGCAAACGCTGTTTTCGCAGCTGACCGCGCCGCTCGCCGCCAAGGCGATCGAGGACACCGCGTGCTATCGCTACGGCCGTCTGCTGTCGCGCAACGAAGTCGGCTCGGACCCGGGCGAGTTCGCGCTGTCGGTGGAGCAGTTTCATGCGGGCAATCTCGAGCGCGCGCAACGTTTTCCTCATGCGATGCTTGCGACCGCCACGCACGATCACAAGCGCGGTGAAGACGTGCGCGCGCGGCTCGCGGTGCTCAGCGAGATCGCCGACGAATGGGGCGCGACGTTGCGTGCATGGTCGACGTTGAACGCGCCGCAGCGTCGAGCGCTCGACGGCACGCCGATCAACAGCGTGAGCCAGGACAAGAGCGACGCATGGGCTCCCGGCCCCGCCGCCGAGGCGATGCTGTATCAAACGCTGGTGGGCTGCTGGCCGCCGCCGCTGCGCGCCAACGACGAAGCCGGCATCAAGGAGCTAGCCGAGCGCGTCGCGCAATGGCAGTTGAAGGCGCTGCGCGAGGCGAAGCTGCAGACCAGCTGGCTTGCGCCCGACGAAGCCTACGAAGCCGGCTGCCGCGAATTCCTGTTCGGCATCCTTGCGCCGCAGCGGCGCGACGCCTTTCTGAAGGAGCTGTCGGCGTTCGTCGAGCGCATTGGTCGCGCGGGCGCGCTCAACAGCCTGCAGCAGACGGTGCTGCGTGTCGCGTCGCCCGGGATCCCAGATCTGTATCAAGGCACCGAGCTGTGGGACTTCAGCCTCGTCGATCCGGACAATCGGCGGCCCGTCGATTTCGCGAAACGCGAGGCATGGCTGCCGCAGACGCAAACGCCGCCGTCGGAATTTCTGGCGGACTGGCGCGACGGGCGCGTAAAGCTCGCGGTGATCCAGCGCGTGCTGGCGTTGCGCGCGCATCTGCCGGAGCTACTGAGTCAGGGCGCGTATCTGCCGCTCACGGTGCGCGGCGCGCATGCGCCGAGTGTGATCGCGTTCGCGCGGCGGCATGGCAATGCGTGGGCCGTGGTGATTGCCAGCCGGTTGGCCGCGCGACTGCTTGGCGAAGATGCTGGCCTGCCGCTCGTCGAGCCGGCGCAATGGGCGGATACGGCCATCGAAATGCCGCCCGATCTGTCGGCGCGTGCGCTGTTCGATTGGCTGAGCCCCGCCGCGCCGAAAGTCGACGATCACGGGCTGCTGTATCTGCGCGACGCGCTCGCCGCGATGCCGGTTGCGGTGTTGGTGGAGGATGGGGTGCCTCGAAGCTGAGGCGGCTAAAAAGGGTTGAGGCTTCGGGTTGGCTCGGCCCTCAACCGCCCTCGTCGTCGAACAGCTTCGGATACACGCGCACGAGCACGATGCGCGGTCCCTTCATCTTCTTGACCACGACGTCGAAGTCTTCGAACTCGACGCGCTGCCCTTCGCTCGGCAGATCGTTGAGCGCCTGGATCACGAGCCCGCCCACCGATTCGGCCTTGCCTTCCTCGATGTCGATACCCAGAGCACGTTCGAGCGACACCACCGGCAAGCTGCCCTTGCCCATCAGCGTGCCGTCGTCCATGCGGGTCCAGTCGGCGTCTCCCTGGCGGAATTCATCGTGGATCTGCCCGACCAGCGCGCCGAGCAGGTTGTCGAGCGTCAGGAAGCCGATCGGTTTCGCGTTCTTGTGGCCGACCAGCGCGAAGTGCGGCGCGCCCTTGCGAAAGCGCCGGAACAGTTCGAGCGCAGGCATGTCCGGCTTCACGTACTGCACGGGGCGGACATAGCGCGACAGGTCGTCGAGCGTGCTGCCCGCCTGGCGCGCGAGCAGCAGGTCCTTCAGATGGATCATGCCGGCCACGCGTTCGCCTGATGCATCCTCGAATAGCGGATAGCGGCTGAAGCGGTGCCGCGCGACCACCTGCATGTTGTCGCGCAGCGGCAGATCGCGCCGCAGGCACACCATTTCATGCGACGGCCGCATCAGGTCCGATACGGTCATTCGGGAGAAGTCGAGCGAGTGCGCGATCGTGTTCCATTCGTCCTGGCTGTACGCGCCGGTCGACGCACCGAGTTCGCTCGCGACGTTCGCGCGGCGGCCGCGCAGGATCAGCTTGAGTTCCTCGGTCGAGTAACGCGAGTCGTGACCCTGGTCGGTATCGAGCCCCGCGGCCTTCAGCACCGCGTTCGCGCTCGTGTTGAGCAGCCAGATGGCCGGGTACATGGCCCAGTAGAAACCGTACAGCGGCGTCGCGGTCCACAGCGAAATTTTCTCCGCCTCGCGAATCGCGAGCGACTTCGGCGCGAGTTCGCCGACCACGATATGCAGGAACGAAATACACGAAAACGCGAAGAACAGTGAAATGCCATGCATCAGCTTCTCGGACTCGACGCCGATCACGGTGAAAAGCGGCATCAGCAGTTGCGCGAACGCCGGTTCGCCGATCCAGCCGAGGCCGAGCGACGCGAGCGTGATGCCGAGCTGACACGCCGACAGATACGCGTCGAGCTGTCCGTGCACCTTCGCGAGCAGACGTCCGCGCATGCCATGCTGGGTGGCAAGGCTCTGCACGCGGGTCTGCCGCAGTTTGACCAGACCGAATTCGGCGGCGACGAAAAAGCCGTTGAGTGCAACCAGAAACATTGCACCGATAAGAGCGACAACCTGGATCAAAGCGACGGGCTCCGGCAACAAAAGTTGTCAGTATAGGGGCTGAAAGATCGATGAAATCCTGATTGTGCGCCAACGCATTCGCGCGCGACGCTCATTTCGGCGCCGCCGCGCTGAACGGCACGCGCAGCACGAGCGTGGCGCGGGTAGCGGTGACGCCGTCCGCTTCCGTCGTATCGCTTTGCTCGAAGCTTCCGCCGTGCGCCTCCGCGACGCGTTTGCACAACGCGAACACCCACGCGATGCGCTTCGCCTCGCGCGGTTCGCCCGCCTGCTTGCGCGCGAACGCTTCGAGCACATGCGGCAGCGCGGCGTCGTTCAACGCGGCCTCGTTCGGCTCGTACGTGACGCTCGCATGCCATGTGCCGTTGTCCGCGCGCGCGGCCAGTGCGACCTCGGTGCCCCGCGCGCTCGCTTCGACGGCGAACGTCAGCATCAGCCACACCGCGGCGGCGAGCCGAGCGCGGTCGCCGTTCAGTTGCTCGGTGGCGATCTGTGAGTCGAGCCGCACTTCGACGCCGCGCGCGCGGGCGAGGCCGGCGCGGACTTCCTCGACGGTTTCGTCGAGCAGCGGATGCAGCGGAAAGGGTTCATACGTGAGCGCGAGCGATTTCGTTTCGGCGCGCGTCGCATCGACGATCGTCTCGAGCAGCTTCACCTGCTGATCGACGCCGCTGCGAATGCCGGTGATCGCGCGCTGTGAATTGGGATCGTTCGCGTCGAGCTTGCGCTCGAGCACGTACGCCCAGCTATGAATCGCATTCAACGGACCGCGCAGGTCGTGCGACACCAGCGACAGCACGTGATCGCGCATGAACAACGCGGTTTCCGCGCGCAGCAGCGCGCTGCGTTCGGTGATGACGAAGCCGGCCGACGCCGGCTGGGCGCCAGCAGTCCCGTTGGGTGACGTAGTCACGATCGAGTCCTCTCAGGCAATGCTGGATGATGGGGGGAAGCCCCATTATAGGCATCCCGTTCGGACCGACCAGTCGAGGCCGAATCGCGACGCGGGATGCAATCCGCATGCCATGCGCGGAACCGGACCCGACTCCGCGATCGACGTCAACGCGCCTACAATGTCGGTTTTACGTTTTGATCTGAGGAGCAACGCATGTCGACTGTGACGACCGAATCCGGCCTGAAGTACGAAGATCTCGTGGAAGGCACCGGCGCCGAAGCCGTGGCCGGCAAGACCGTGACCGTGCATTACACGGGCTGGCTGACCGACGGCCAGAAGTTCGATTCGAGCAAGGACCGCAATGACCCGTTCGCGTTCGTGCTGGACGGCGGCATGGTCATCAAGGGCTGGGACGAAGGCGTGCAAGGCATGAAGGTCGGCGGCAAGCGCAAGCTGACCATTCCGCCGCAACTCGGCTACGGCGTGCGCGGCGCGGGCGGGGTGATTCCGCCGAACGCGACGCTCGTGTTCGAAGTCGAACTGCTCGAAGTCTGAGTCACGCCTGGGTATTGTCGTGAGCCACGCCGCCGTCACCGCCCCCAACGTTTCGCTGCGCTGCTATGGCGCGATCGAAGCGTCGGACGTGCATGACTTCCACCAGGTCGTGCTGGGGCTCGACGGCGCAATGGTGATGGCGGTTGACGGCGTCGCCGAGCAGATCGACGCCGGCTCCGCATGGCTGATCCCGGCCGGCGCGCGGCACGATTATGCGGGTGTCGGCACGAACCGTCAGCTCGTGCTCGATTTGCCTGCGGCGTCGCTGGCGGTGCCCGAGCGGTTGTTCGAGCGCGCGCGCGCCGTGGCCGTTGATCCGTCGCTCGCACAGCTCGTGCACGCGATTGCCGCGCATGCTGCGGGCGGCGTGGGCGAAGCGCAAGGTAATGCCTTCGGTCACCGTCGCTTTCATTGGGATGCTGCGGCACGCCTGGGCGCCGCGCTTGTCGCCGATTCCGGGGCGCTTGCCGGTGTGCAGAGCGAAGGCGTTCGTCTCGATTTCGCGCGCATCGACCGCTGGCTGCGCGCGCATCTGTCCGAGCCGCTGAAGATCGCGGACCTCGCCGCGCACTGCGGTTTCGGCATGCGGCGTTTTCATCAACTGTTTATCGATGCGTTCGGCGAGACGCCGCATCGCTATTTGCAGCGGCTGCGGCTCGACACGTCGATCACGCTGCTTGCGGACGCGCGTCTTTCGTTGACCGATATCGCGCTCGAGATCGGCTTCGGCGATCAGAGCGCTTACACGCACGCGTTCACGCGGCGTTTCGGGCTGGCGCCCGGGCAGTGGCGCGCGTTGCGGCACTGAGCGCGGCGGAGGTGGCGCGGATGGCTTTGAGGCCTTTGAGGCCTTTGAGGCCATTTGAAGCCTGTAGGCCGCGCACAGGTTTCGCCCTGCCTGTCAGCTTTCGAGCCCACATTGTCGTACGCATCTGCTCGGGCGTGTCGCCCTTCAATTCGAACGATACGATCGCGCCGCCGAACTTCTGCTGACGCATCGCGAGCGCGTGCTGAGGATGCGATTCGAGCCCCGGATAGAACACGCGATTGACGGCCGGATGCGAGTCGAGCCAGCGCGCGATTTCGAGCGCATTCGCCGACTGCTTCTCGACGCGCAGCGACAACGTTTCCATGCCTTTCAACAGTACCCACGCGTTGAACGCGGACAGCGTCGGCCCGGCGCTGCGTACGAACGGAAACACCTTTTCCATGATGATTTTCTTCGAACCGACCAGCGCGCCGCCGAGCACACGGCCCTGGCCGTCGAGGAACTTGGTCGCAGAATGCATGACGACGTCCGCGCCGAGCTTCAGCGGCTGCTGCAACGCCGGGCTGCAGAAGCAATTATCGACGACGAACAGCGCATTCGCGGCCTTCGCGATCTTGCCGATCGCTTCGATATCCGACACTTCCGTCAGCGGGTTGGAAGGCGTTTCGAGGAAGAACATCTTGGTTTCGGGACGCACCGCTTCGTTCCACGCGTTCGAATCAGTCGGATCGACGAACGTAGTCGTAATGCCGAACTTGCTGAAGATCTGCGAGAACATGCCGAGCGTCGAGCCGAACAGCGCCCGCGAGCTGACCAGGTGATCGCCCGCCTGCAACGTCGACATCACGACCGACATGATCGCGGCCATGCCTGAAGCCGTCGCGATGCAGGCCTCGCCGCGTTCGAGCGCGGCCAGACGCTCCTGGAACATCGACACGGTCGGGTTCGAGAAGCGCGAGTACGTGAAATAGTCCTCGGAGTTCCTGAAGCGTTCGGCGGCGTCCGCGGCGCTCGCAAACACGAAGCTCGAGGTCAGGAAGATCGCTTCCGAGTGCTCGTTGAAATCGCTGCGCACGGTGCCCGAGCGAACGGCCAGCGTGTCGAAGTCAAAGTTGTGGAAGTCTTCCATGTTGGTTCTGGTCTCCAGGTTTCCGTGGCTGCTTCCGTGGCTAAATAAGGCAGCAACAAAAAAGCCCGCTTTTGCGTCGGCATAAGCGGGCTATAAGCGGGCTTCATGTGCGGGGAGGCTGGAGCCAGGGCGGACGACTGTCGCGTTCCGCCCTTCGCTTTAGCTGTTTCGGGTGGCCCCGCGTCCGCAAGCTGAGATCAAATCGACGCAAGCCAACATGTTAATGCGCTCGGGGCGCGGTGTGTACGCTCAACCCACCGACAGTTGCAGATGCAGCTGCGAACGCGCCGGGCCGCCACCGTCGATCGCTTCGCTCGCGGCATCGCGATCCGATTGCGACGACGGCGCGAGACGCGCGCTTTCGATGCGGTCGAGGTATTCGGTCGTGATGTCGCCGGTCACGTAGTTGCCGTCGAAGCACGAAGCCTCGAACTCCTTCAGCGCCGGATTGATATCGCGCACCGCCTGCTTCAGCGCATCGACGTCCTGATACACGAGGTGGTCCGCGCCGATCATGCGCGCAACTTCCTCGTCCGAGCGGCCGTGCGCGACCAGTTCGCCGCGCGTCGGCATATCGATGCCGTAGACGTTCGGGAATTTCACCGGCGGCGCCGCCGACGCGAAAATCACCTTGTTCGCGCCCGCATCGCGCGCCATCTGCACGATTTCATGCGACGTCGTGCCGCGCACGATTGAGTCGTCGACGATCAGCACGTTCTTGCCCTTGAACTCGATGTTCATCGCGTTCAGCTTCTGGCGCACCGACTTCTTGCGCACCGCCTGCCCCGGCATGATGAAGGTACGGCCTACATAGCGGTTCTTGAAGAAGCCCTCGCGATACTCGACGCCGAGCTTCTTCGCGACCTGCATCGCGGCCGGGCGCGACGAATCGGGAATCGGCATCACCACGTCGATTGCGACGTCGGGCAGCTCGCGCCTGATCTTCTCGGCGAGGTAGTCGCCCATGCGCAGACGCACGTTGTAGACCGGCACGCCGTCGAGCACCGAATCCGGACGCGCCAGATACACGAGTTCGAAGATGCAGGGGTTCAGGCTCGTGGTCGTCGCGCATTGCTGCGAATGCAGCTGGCCTTCGGCGTCGATGAAAATCGCCTCGCCCGGCTGCACGTCGCGCACGAATTCGAAACCGACACCTTCGATCGCCACCGATTCCGACGCCAGCATCCACTCGACGCCGTCAGCCGTTTCCCGTTTGCCGAGGCACAGCGGACGGATGCCGAACGGGTCGCGGAGACCAAGCAGGCCGTAGCCAGCGATCAACGCGACGATCGCATACGAGCCGCGCACCCGGCGATGCACGCCCGACACCGCCTTGAACAGCGCGGCCGGATCGAGCTGCAGACCCGAGCTCGACAGTTGCAGCTCGTGCGCGAGCACGTTGAGCAGCACTTCGGTATCGGAATTGGTGTTCACGTGGCGGCGATCGATGCGGAACATCTCATCTTTCAGCTGCTGCCAGTTGGTGAGGTTGCCGTTATGCGCGAGGATGATGCCGAACGGCGCGTTCACGTAGAACGGCTGCGCTTCTTCTTCGCTCGACGCCGAACCGGCGGTCGGGTAACGGACCTGGCCGATGCCCGTCGTGCCCGGCAGGCTGCGCATGTTGCGCGTGCGGAACACGTCGCGCACCATGCCGTTGGCCTTGTGCATGTGGAAATTGCTGCCGTTCGCCGTCGCGATGCCGGCGGCGTCCTGACCGCGATGCTGCAGAAGCAGCAGGCTGTCATAGATCAGCTGGTTGACCGGGGAATGGGAAACTACGCCTACGATGCCGCACATGGCATGTCCTTCAAAGGTACGAAATTCGTGATGGCGACCGGTGCCTGCGACCGCGCCCGCGCTTTCATGCGACGGCACGCGCTACGACGTCAAGGCAGCCGGTATGCGCCGGAGTCCTGTTGCGCATTGCTCGGCGCGCCCGAATCGTCCACATGGACGTAAGCGGCGAGCGCCTCGGGGAGCAGCGGTTTCATTGCGCGTACGCCCGCAACCGCATACGGACGAAGCAGCGCGTTGCGCCAGAATTCCTCTTTGGGCAGTTCGGTCAAGCCTGCGAGGGCGACCAGAATCAGCACCAGAACGACCCCACGCACGAGGCCGAACATCAAACCGAGCGAGCGGTCCGCACCACCCAGTCCCGTGACCTGCACGAGGCGGCTGAGCAGCGCGCTCACCACGCTCGTGACCAGCACTACGCCGATCACCACGAGCGAAAAAGCCAGCAGCCACTGCGTCAACGCGCCGCCCGGCCAGGTAGACGGGATATACGGGACCACGTAGCCCACGAACTCGCAAGCGATGAAAAACGCCGCGACCCAGCCGATCAAACCAAACACTTCCGACAGCAAACCGCGCCAGGCGCCTCGCAGCGCCGACAAACCGATCACCGCCATTACAGCGTAGTCGAAGGCAGTGAACATCGCTCGCTTACTGTGCTCCGCCGCCGTTCGAGCCCGACACGAGGCCCGCCTCGCGGACCTTCGCGACAGCGGCGGTGGCCGCGGCGCGGTCGGCGAACGGGCCTGCACGCAGCAATGTCAGCGTCGAGCCGTCGGCTTGCTTCCTATGTTCCGTATATGTGGGCACGCCTGCCGCTTTCAACTTCGCGGCCCAATTGCGCGCGTTCGCTTCGTTCGAGAAGGCGCCGAGCTGCACCGCGAAACGGTTGCCCGGCGGCGAGGCCGGCGTGCCGGAGTTCGCGTCGGCGCTGGCGGTGGCCGTGTTCGCTTCGTCGTCGGTCGACGCCGACGGTGTGGTGGCGGGTGCCTTCGTCTGCTTGGCGGGGACAGCAGGCGCGGTGTTGGCTGCGAGCGATTGCGTTTGCGGCTTCGCGGCGGACTTCGGCGTCGCGGCGGTAACAGCGCCAGTTGCGGCGGAGGGGGTCGCGCCTTGTTTCGCTGCGGTCGATTGCGTCGATTGCGTCGATTGCGACGATTTGGCGGCGGAGGCCGAGGCTGCCGCCGTGGTCGCCGCGCTCGTTGCCGGCGCGAGGCCAGACGCAGCCACGCCCGTGTCGGCGGCCGGCGGATTGTCCAGCGCGACGCCGGCCTGCACGTCTTCGTTGGCGGTGGATCTGGAGAGCTTCGGCGCGGGCCGGTTCGGAATGTCGATCGAGATGTCGTCGGTGACGGGCTTGGGGTGCGAGTCCAACACCATCGGCAGGATGATCACCGCCGCGACAACCAGTGCGATTGCGCCGACGAGCCGGCGGCGCGCGCGCTGCTTTTCCGGCAGCGTGGGGTCGAGCAGCATTGCATCTGCATCGACGGTGCGCTCGGTGCGGCGGGTGCGCCGCTCGACGCGTTCACCCCGGGTGGCCCGATTGGAACTGGTGTTTGCGCCGCGCCGGCTGGGCGCGTCGTCTTTCTTGCCGAACGAGAAAATTCCCATGAATCGCTTGGTTCGAGCCTGGTGCCCGCTCAGTGTTGCTGCGATTTCCGGTAGGCCATCACACCCGCTACCGTATAGAAACTGCCGAAAACGACGATTCTATCATTCTCTGACGCACGTTTTAGCGCGTCCTGGAAAGCCTGCGCCGGCGTCGCATAACGCATGACGCTGCTGTCAGCGCCGTCTTCCACACCGAGCTCGCGCAACACGGTTTCCAGCTCTTGCGCGGACGCGGCGCGCGGGGTCGGCAGATCGGTCACGCACCAGTGATCGATCTCGCCTTTCAGATGACTTAGCACGCCGGCGATGTCCTTGTCGCGCATCGCGCCGAACACCGCGTACGTGTACGGGAAAAAGCCCATGTTGCCGAGGTTCTGCCCGAGCACCGCGGCGGCATGCGGATTGTGGCCGACGTCGAGCACGATGGACGGCTTGCCCGGCAGCACCTGGAAACGGCCCGGAAGATCCACGTTGGCGATGCCGAGCCGGATGTCCTGCGCGGACACCGGCAGTCGGTCGCGCAAAGCTTCGAGCCCAGCCAGCGCCGCCGACGTGTTGATCAGCTGATTCGCGCCGCGCAGCGATGGATACGCGAGCGCCGAGCGCCGCAGCGTCGGGCCGACATAACTCCACTGCTGTCGCTCGCTGCCGGCCTGGCCTTCGTAACGGAAATCGCGGCCGAACAACCACAATTGCGCCCCGATCTTTTCCGCGTGATCGATCAACGATTGCGGCGGCACCGGGTCCGCGCAAATCGCGGGCTTGCCCGGACGGAAGATACCGGCTTTTTCGAACGCGATTTTTTCGCGCGTGTCGCCGAGATAGTCGGTGTGGTCAATATCGATGCTCGTGATGATCGCGCAGTCGGTGTCGAGGATATTGACCGCGTCGAGACGGCCACCGAGGCCAACTTCGAAAATCACCGCGTCGAGGCCGCGCGACGCGAACAGGCTCATGATTGCGAGCGTCGTGAATTCGAAGTAGGTCAGCGTGACCGGTTTGGCGAGGCTCTGGCGCGCGGCCTCGACGGCTTCGAAGTGCGGCAGCAGATCTGCGTCGCTTGCCATTGCCCCGTTGATGCGCGCGCGCTCGTTGAACGACAGCAGATGCGGCGACGTGTGGCAGCCGACCGTATAGCCCGCGCGCAGCAGGATCGCTTCGAGAATCGCGCAGGTCGAGCCTTTGCCGTTCGTGCCGCCGACCGTGATGATCGGGCACGCAAACGATAGCTGCATCGCATCACGCACCTGGGAGATTCGGCCCAAACCCATGTCGATGCCGACCGGATGCGCGGATTCAAGGTGCGTGAGCCACGCGTCGAGAGTGGGGAATGTCGTCATCGGGTGAATCTTGAGTGAGTCGCGGTAGTTCGGTTCTGCAGTGCTGCGAAGGGTGCTGGTCGGGCGGTTGCGGTCGAGGGTCGCGGGCGCCGGTCATGGGCCTAGGCCGTTGCGCGGTTTATGCGCACAAACCCGCGCCTTGAGCCGCGCCAGCTTCTGCTTCGACCGCTGCCGCATCGCAGGCGACGGTAATTATCCTGGAAATGACAGCGCGCCGCTTGATTGCTCACGCGGCGCGCTATTTTTTGATTGCTTCTCTGGCTCCGCGGCGTCTTCGACAGCGCGGCGAAAGAGCGGCAAATGCGGTGCTGCCCGGCTTTTACGCGACCGCGTCCGCCGGCTGATGGCTCAACAGCGCCAGCAATTGCGCGATCTCTTCGCGCAGCTTGCGACGATCGACGATCATGTCGATCGCGCCCTTTTGCAGCAGAAACTCGGCGCGTTGGAAGCCTTCCGGCAGTTTCTCGCGCACGGTCTGTTCGATCACGCGCGGACCAGCAAAGCCGATCAGCGCCTTCGGTTCGGCGATCACGACGTCGCCGAGGAATGCGAAACTCGCGGACACGCCGCCCATCGTCGGGTCGGTCAGCACCGAGATGAATGGCAGCCTGGCTTCCGCCAGCTTCGTGAGCATCGCGGTGGTCTTTGCCATCTGCATCAACGACAGCAAGCTTTCCTGCATCCGCGCGCCGCCCGAAGCGGTGAAGCAGATGAACGGCACTTTCTGTTCGAGCGCGTTCTGCGCGCCGCGCGCGAAACGCTCGCCGACCACCGAACCCATCGAGCCGCCCATAAACGAGAACTCGAAGTTCGCCACGACGACCGGCAGCGTGTGAATCGCGCCGCCCATCACGACCATTGCGTCGGTCTCGTCGGTTTCGTCCATCGCCTCTTTAATGCGCTCAGGGTACTTGCGGCTATCTTTGAACTTCAGCGCGTCGACCGGAACGATTTCCTGGCCGATTTCGTAGCGGCCTTCCGGATCGAGCAGGCTGTCGAGCCGCTCACGTGCGCCGATGCGCATGTGATGGTCGCACTTGGGGCAAACATGCAGATTGGCCTCGACGTCGTTGCGATACAGCACGGCTTCGCACGACGGGCACTTGATCCACAGGCCTTCCGGAATTCCCTTGCGGTTTTTCGGGTCGGTTTGTTTGATTTTCGGCGGCAGCAGCTTATCGAGCCAGCTCATAGGGAATCCTTCTGGGTCAGCAGTCGCGCGAACGGCGGGACGAGCCCGCCGCTCACGTTACCGCGACAAAAAATAACTGTTATCGGGCAGTCGCGACGCTATCGAGCGCCTCGCGCACCTCGGCAACGAAACGCGTGAGCGTCTCGGCAGCGGCGTCGGGCGCTGCCTGTTCGAGCAATTGAACGATACGGCTGCCGATCACGACGGCATCGGCCACCTCGCCCACCGCACGCGCCGTTTGCGCGTCGCGAATGCCGAAACCGACGCCCACCGGCAGGGGGACGCGCGACTTGATGGCCGGGATTTTACTCGCGATGCTGGAAACGTCCAGATTTGCGGCGCCGGTGACCCCTTTCAGCGACACATAGTAGACGTAGCCGCTGGCGATGCGGCCGACTTCGGCGATACGTTCGTCGGTTGAAGTCGGCGCGAGCAAAAAGATCGGATCGATCCCGGCAGATTGCATCTGTTCCGCGAAGTTTGCGCACTCTTCAGGCGGATAGTCGACCACCAGCACGCCATCGACACCAGCTTCCTTCGCGGCTTTCGCGAAGGCCTCGGCGCCCATTCGCTCGATCGGATTCGCATAGCCCATCAGCACGACCGGGGTTTTGTCGTCGGCTTCACGGAAGCGTTTGACGTCGGCCAGCACATGGCGTAGCGACACGCCCTTCGCGAGCGCGCGTTCAGACGACTGCTGAATGACAGGACCGTCTGCCATTGGGTCGGAAAACGGCACGCCTAGTTCGATCACATCGGCGCCGCCGGCGGCGAGGGCGTGCATGAACTCGACCGTGCGAGCCGGGTCCGGGTCGCCAGCGGTCATGAACGGGATCAGGCCTTTCTTACCTTGGGCGGACAGCGCGGCAAACGTGTTCTTGATACGGGACATGGAAGTACTCTCGAATTAGGGCTATTGCGCGCCCATTGCCGCGCGCTTTTCAGCGAACTTAGCGACGTATCTCGCGCTTTTCACTGCACTTCGGTCGACGGCTGCACTTTTGGCCTGGCTCGGGTCCGACGGGGCGCAGCAGGCGTAGCGGCGGCGCTGACGCGCTCGCGCGCTATCGCACAATAGCTCTCGTTGATCTCATAGCCGACGAATTCGCGCTGATGACGGACGCAAGCGACTGCGGTGGTGCCGCTGCCCATGAATGGGTCGAGCACGCGGCCGCCCATCGGGCAGCTGGACAGTACCATCCGCTCGACGATTTCCAGAGGTTTCTGGGTTGGATGCGCAACGCGCTCGGCATGCTGCCGATGCAGACGCGATACCGACCAGACATCCTTCGGATTATAGCCAAGCTCCAACCACTTGCTTCCTTCGAACAACTTTCGCGAACGCGCCTTCTTCGTGACTGCATCGTACGGGATGCGGACGGGATCGAGATCGAAGAAGTAGTCCTTCGACACCGCGAAAAAACCGATGTTGTCATGCACTGACGTGAAGCGGCGCGTGGTGCCGCCCATACTCGGCACGCGCCGGTCCCAGATGATTTCGTTGACCATCGTGAGTTTCGTCTTCAGGAAACTGAAGATTTCCGGCGCGTATTGCCAGGTGCAGAAAATATAGAGCGACCCTGTTGGCTTGAGCTTCGGTACAGCGAGCTCGAGCCAGCCGCGCGTCCAGACGAGAAATTCCTCGCCCGTGCGCATGTCCGAGTCGTTGCCATAGTCCTTCCCCAACCCATAAGGCGGATCACAGACGATCAGGTCGATCGACTCATCGGGAATGTTCGCTACATCGGTTAGAAAATCGCGGTTTAACAGCTGAATGCCGGCCGGTACCTGCGCCAGCAGCGGTGCGGATGCCGCGGCCGCCGGGACTTCGGCGGCCGGATTCGTGGATTCAATCGCCGGCTGCGGCTCGTCGAACTCGTCGCGCATCGTCGCGGCTCAGAACTGGATACCCGATCGCTCAGCGACCGTGTGCATGTCCTTGTCGCCGCGGCCCGACAGGTTGACCAGCAGAATCTTGTCTTTCGACAAGGTCGGCGCGAGTTTCGTAGCGTAAGCGAGCGCGTGGCTCGACTCCAGCGCAGGAATAATGCCCTCGATGCGGCAGCAATCGTGGAACGCCTTCAGGGCTTCCTCGTCGGTGATG
Source organism: Paraburkholderia sp. Cpub6 (assembly GCF_014201065.1). NCBI lineage: Bacteria > Pseudomonadati > Pseudomonadota > Betaproteobacteria > Burkholderiales > Burkholderiaceae > Paraburkholderia > Paraburkholderia sp. Cpub6. Next base: position 10,940 of record NZ_JACHDM010000020.1, on the reverse strand, counting down.
CCTACGTATTGGGCGCGATTGCTCTCTTTTAGCCACGCGTGCTCGGGGCCGACGCCCGGGTAGTCGAGGCCTGCCGACACCGAATGCGTCTCGATGATCTGGCCGTCTTCGTCCTGCAGCAGATACGTGCGGTTACCGTGCAGCACGCCGGGACTACCGCCGATGAGCGATGCCGCGTGACGACCCGTTTCGAGGCCGTCGCCGGCCGCTTCGACGCCGATCAACTGCACGGAACTATCGTCGATATACGGGTAAAAGATCCCCATCGCATTGGAACCGCCGCCAACACACGCGATGACGGCGTCCGGCTGACGGCCAGCGAGTTCTGGCATCTGCACGCGGCATTCGTCGCCGATCACACGCTGGAAGTCGCGCACCATCATCGGGTACGGATGCGGACCCGCAACCGTGCCGATGATGTAGAACGTGTTTTCGACGTTGGTGACCCAGTCGCGCATCGCTTCATTCAGCGCGTCCTTCAGCGTGCGCGACCCCGATTCGACCGGCACGACCGTCGCGCCGAGCAGTTTCATGCGATAAACGTTCGCGGCCTGGCGGCGCACGTCCTCGGCGCCCATGTACACCACGCACTCCATACCGAAGCGCGCGCAGATTGTCGCCGTGGCCACGCCGTGCTGACCGGCGCCGGTTTCCGCGATCACGCGCGGCTTGCCCATGCGCTTCGCGAGCAGCGCCTGGCCGATCACGTTGTTGATCTTGTGCGCCCCCGTGTGATTCAGGTCTTCACGCTTCAGATAAACCTGCGCGCCGCCGAGCAATTCGCTCCAGCGCTGGGCGTGATAAATCGGGGACGGGCGACCCACGAAATACTTCAATTCGCGCTCGTATTCGGCGACGAACTCCGGGTCTTTCTGATATTTCTCGTACGCTTCACGCAACTCGTTGAGTGCGGAAAACAGCGTTTCGGCGACGAACACACCACCAAATTGGCCGAAGTGGCCTCTTTCGTCAGGCAAGTTGTACATGGTGATCACTCTTCTCAGGATGGCTCGCGGCTTTCATCGGAAAGCGCCCGCGAGCCTGAATCATTCAGCGTCCGCAGCGCGCACCGCGCGTACGAACGCCTCCATCCGGGCGTGATCCTTCACGCCCCGGGCGCCCGCTACTTCGATGCCGCTCGAGACATCGACCGCGTACGGGCGCACGCGATGGATCGCATCACTGACGTTTTGCGCGTTCAACCCACCACTCAAAACGGCCCGATGCGCGAGTTCTGCTGGAATAAGTGACCAATCGAAAACCTTCCCACCGCCGCCGTAGCCTTCGACATGGGTGTCGAACAGAAGACCACTGGCTGCTGAATAGTTGAATGCCGATTCTACCAAATCGGCCGCTCGAGTATCCGCCGCAACACGCAACGCGCGCAACCAAGGCAAACCCGCAACGCCGGCGAGCGCCTCGCACCGCTCAGGCGTCTCGTCGCCGTGGAACTGCAACAGCGTCAGGTTCACGTTGCTCGCGACTTCGTGAACCCATTCCGGCGTCGCGTTGACGAACAGACCGACGACCGACACGAACGGCGGCACCTCGTGCACGAGTTCGACCGCTTGCGCGACGCTCACCGAGCGCGGGCTCGGCGGATAGAACACGAGGCCGATCGCGTCGGCGCCGAGGTCGATCGCGTGTGCAATGTCGACGGGCTTCGATAGTCCGCACAGCTTGATGCGCGTGCGATGTGGCACGCCTTGCAAGGCGGTGGCGTTGGTCTGAATGGCGGGGTTCTCTGCCGCTTTCATGTTTCCGGTTGCTCGGTCCATACGCTGCTCCACGGCACGCTGCCCGTCGCCGGGTCGGGCACGCCGAATTGCTCAGGATAGCCCACTTGCGCGAGGTACAAGCCGTCGGGCATGAAGGTCGGCGCCGCGCAATCGCGGCTACGGCTCGCGAGCACGTCGGCCATCCACGCGGCCGGGCGGCGGCCGCTGCCGATTTCGATCAAACAGCCCATCACGTTGCGCACCATGTGATGCAGGAACGCGTTCGCGCGGAAGCGGAAATGCACGAAGTTACCCTGTCGTTTGACGTCGATCTGGTACAGGTGCTTGAACGGCGTCTTCGACTGGCATTGCGACGAACGAAACGCCGAAAAGTCATGCTCGCCGATCAGGTGCTCGGCGGCCGAGCGCATCGCGTCGACGTCGAGTGGCGTGTGCACCCAGCCGGCGCGCGTCGTGAGCATCGGCGAGCGAACCGGACTTACGTACAGCACGTAGTAATAGGTCCGCTCGAATGCCGAAAACCGCGCGTGAAAATCGTCGGGCATCGGCTTGGCCCATTGCACGCCGATCGTCTTCGGCAGAAACGCGTTCGGGCCGCGCACCCAGGAGATGTCGAGGCGATCGAGGTCGGTGTCGAAATGCACGACCTGACCCAAGCCATGCACACCGCGGTCGGTGCGGCCGGCGACCACCGTCTGCACGGGCGTGCGCATGAATTCGCGCAGCGCCCGTTCGAGCTCGTCCTGTACCGTGTTGCCATGCGGCTGCGACTGCCATCCAGTGAACGCGGCGCCGTCGTATTGCACGCCTAATGCGATGCGCTTCACGACAGCGGTGCGAGAGTCGAAAGCAACGCGCGGGCTTCAGTGCGCGTGGCTGGATCGTTTGCTTCGATCACTTCGTTGATGAGCGCGCGGGCGCCCGCCAGATCGCCGAGCTCGATGTACTCGGAGGCCAACTCCAGCTTGTTGCGCGCGATGCGGCCGAGATCGGCCGGTGTGAAGGCCGGCAATGGCTGAGCCGGGCTCGGCGGCAACTCGAGGTCGAAGTCGAGCTTCAGCGCGCCGAAGCCGGCCGCGCCGAGGCCCGCGACGGCGCCGTGGCCGGCTGTGCCGGCGGCGATCTGGTCGGCGATGTGCGGGGCGTCGTCGTCCGCGCCATGGACGCCGAAGGCCTGCTGCGCGGTCGTGTCGGGCGATGCGACCGGTTGCGTCGAAAGCGACGTGGAAGGCTCCGCTTCGCCGACGGTGGGCACTTCGATGCGCGGCGGCAGCGGCATGTTGAGGCTGCCGAACGCGTCGACGGCGTCGCGCGGGAACTCGGTCGATGCGGACGGCGCGGGTTCCGTCGGCACGGGGATGTCGCTGAACGGCTGACCGAACGACGTAGTGGCGCGCGGTTCGATCTGATGTTGCGTGAAATCGATTACTGGGGGTGGAACGTTCAAGGGGGACTGCGGTTCGGCCGTCGCGGTGTGCGACGCTGTCGAGGGCGGTTCCGCGGCGCTTGGGCTCGGGGTTGTCGTCGTGCCTGTCGTTTTCTCTGCGGTCGGACTTTCTGTGGGTTCCTCGTCCCATGGCAGGCGATGCGCGTTCTCGTCCTGCGCCGCGGCGCCAACCGGTTCGAGCGGTCCCAGCTGCAACGCGTCGGCGCCGAGTTCTGCCGCGGCGGCGAGATTGGCGGCCGTCGCGGCGGAGCGCAGCGTCTCGTCATGGGCGGGTGCGACCGCCGGTGGTTCGCTGGACAGTTCGCTTTGGCTGGGTAGCGGGATGCTGGCGAGTAGCGCCGTTGGTGCAGTAGGTTCGGGCGTGCCTGCTTGCTGTGCCGCCTGTTCTTCTGCGGCGCGCTCGGATGCGCTGCGTTCTGCTGCGATGCGTTCCGCTTCCGCATGTTCGGCGGCGACGCGTGCTGCTGCTTGTTCGGCTGCTGCTTGTTCGGCTGCTGCTTGTTCCGCTGCTGCGCGTTCCGCCGCGGCGTGTTCTCCGGCCGCTGCTCGCTCTGCTGCGGCTCGCTCCGCTGCCGCCTGTTCGGCTGCTGCACTTTCCGCTGCGGCTTGCTCGACTGCTGCACGTTCGGCTGCCGCGCTTTCTGCTGCGGCTTGCTCGGCTGCTGCACGTTCCGCAGCCGCACGTTCCGCTGCGGCGCGCTTGGCCGCCGCCTCCTCGGCCACCGCGCGCTCCGCTGCTACCCGCTCCGCAGCCGCGCTTTCGGCCGCTGCCTGTTCGGCTGCCGCACGTTCCGCAGCCGCATGCTCTGCTGCTGCGGCCTGCCGTGCAACCTCTTGATCTTGCGCGTCCGATCCTTCCGTGACCGCGGCCTGCCCCGCCGCCGCGCTGCCATTGCGCGAATCGGCCTCACGCGCGGGTCTCGCCATTTCTGCATCAGTTGCCTCGACAGCCCGTGCCGCGGCCTCTTTATCGCGCTTGCGGCGACCCATGCGCAGAGCAGCGAGCAGAACGATCAGTGCCGCGCCCACGGCCGCCGCGATGCTCAAATCGCGCTGAGAGATGCCGCCCTCATTCGACGGCGACGTCGTCACATTCGCGTGCTCCGGCGCCACGGCCACAGTCGCCGCGGAACCTGCCGGTGCCGGCTGCGCAGCGCTCGTCGGCGTTGGGCCTGAAGCGACGGGCGCCCCGCCGATACCGTGCTTCTGCAACTCCATCAGCACGCGGTTTTTCAGCGCCAGCAATTGCTGCAGACTCGACACCTGCGGATGCGGCTGCGAAGCCGCCTGCGCGGCCGCGGCCGCCGGTGCAGTCGCGGTCGCTGCCGACGGCGCTTGTCCGGCGGGCGCGCTCGCCGCCGATTGAATCGATCCGCCCCATTCCCGCGCGCCACTCGTCGCCACCGGCGCCGAACCGGCCACTGGCGCGGACGAAACCGCACCGCCCGCCGCCGCGCCGGTCGATACCGCCGCGCTGGCCGCGCCGGAAACCGTGGATGCGGCTGGCGTCGTCGCTTGAGCCGCCGCGCTGGCCGCACTCGCGGCGGCGGCGTTGACCTGCGCGACTGCACTCGCCGTGCTGGCGGCAGCCGCCGCGGCCGGCGCGGCAGTCGGCGCGGAAGCGGGCGCAGCCGCCGTGGACTCCGACGCCCCTGCCGCGGCCCCGGTCGACGAAACCGCCAAGGCCCCCGACGCATCGAGCGCCGGCACGATCAACACCGCTCCTACACGCATCCGGCTCGGATCGTGATTCATGAACGCGGCCGGATTCGTGTCGAACAATGCGTGCGTAGCGCGCGCGAGTACCGCCCGGTCATGCGACTGCGTAATAGCGATCGCGACATCGTTCAGCGACTGCCCTGCGTGTACGGTGTACTGAGAGCCCGCAGCGACAGCAACGACAGCGGTAGTGGAACTGACAGCGGAAGCGGCATCCGGCGCGCTCGTGGCACTAGCCGGCGCGGCAAGCGCATTGCCCGCGCTACCGCCGAGCAGCGCAAGGGCGAAAGTGGCACAAGCGGCCATCGCCGCCGGACGGCTGCTGAATCGCACCTTCTCGTGACGAATGGACATAGCCCGAAGAGCGGAGCGTCGAAAGTTCATCGGGACTCCTGGGCGCGTCAGCGCGCAGCCTTTTTTGCGAGTGGAAAGAGACAAGATGATCGGAGCACACAATGAAAAAGCGCCGCGCAAGCGCGACGCTTCTTGAGTTGTCTACGCGTCGTGAGCGCGTAGTTTACTTTACTTGTCGAGCACAATGCGAAGCATACGACGCAGCGGTTCAGCCGCGCCCCACAGCAGCTGATCGCCGACCGTGAAGGCCGACAGATACTCGCCGCCCATCGCGAGCTTGCGCACGCGGCCGACCGGCACCGTCAGCGTACCGGTGACAACCGCCGGGGACAGATCGCGCATCGACGCTTCGCGTTCGTTCGGCACAACCTTGACCCAGTCGTTGCCCGACGCGAGGATGCTGTTCACTTCGTCGAGCGGCACGTCCTTGGTCAGCTTGATCGTGAGCGCTTGCGAATGGCAGCGCATTGCGCCGATCCGCACGCACAGACCATCGACGGGAATCGAACCCGGCGTGCCCATGGCCGGCTTGCCGAGGATCTTGTTGGTTTCCGCGCCGCCCTTCCACTCTTCCTTCGACATGCCGTTGCCGAGATCCTTGTCGATCCACGGAATCAGCGAGCCCGCGAGCGGTACGCCGAAGTGGTCGGTCGGCATGCTGTCGCTGTTCATCGCTTCGAGCACGCGGCGGTCGATGTCGAGAATCGCCGAAGCCGGGTCTGCCAGTTCGTTCTTCACCGCGCCGTGCAGCGTGCCCATTTGCGACAGCAATTCGCGCATGTTCTGCGCGCCCGCGCCGGATGCGGCCTGATAAGTCATGGCCGTCATCCAGTCGACGAGGTTTTCGCGGAACAGGCCGCCCAATGCCATCAGCATCAGGCTGACCGTGCAGTTACCGCCGATGAAATTCTTCTGGCCTTTGACGAGCGCGTTCTTGATCACGTCGAGGTTGACCGGATCGAGAATGATGACCGCGTCGTCCTTCATGCGCAGCGACGATGCCGCGTCGATCCAGTAGCCGTTCCAGCCCGCCGCGCGCAGCTTCGGGAACACTTCGTTCGTGTAGTCACCGCCCTGGCAGGAAATGATCGCGTCGCACTTCTTCAGGTCGTCGATGCTTGTCGCATCTTTGAGCTTGGTCTCGTTTTTGGCGAACGAAGGCGCGTTGCCGCCCGCGTTGCTGGTGCTGAAAAACACCGGTTCGATCAAGTCGAAATCGCCTTCCTGCTGCATACGTTGCATCAGGACGCTGCCGACCATGCCGCGCCAACCTACGAGACCTACGTTCATGACTTCATACCCTTCGAATGGAAACTTCCCCGCGTCTTTGCCCGCAGTGACCGCGCGGGGAAGATGGGCGGGCACGACGGACGATCAGCGCTTCGTGATCGTTTTCGGGGTAATGGTTTTGATGGTAATGGCGAACTCGATCGCACGGGCCGTTGTGCCGTGCATTTTGGAAATCGAGGAGATTTGGGAGATCTGAGCCATCGCAATAATATACACGAAAACGAAAAACTGGCGGCGTTCTTCGCCGTATGACGTGCAAATCGGCCTATTTAAAGGCCCGATTCGCGCTTTTAAAAGGCCAGTATTGTTGACCTGACCACCGCATGCCCTCGCTCTGCGAGCGCATGCGGTGCACGCGTTTTACAGCGCGGCCACGACGGCATCGCCCATCGCGGCGGTGCCGACCTGCTTGCACCCCGGCGTGAGAATGTCGCCGGTGCGATAGCCCTGTTCGAGCACCTTCTTCACCGCGGTTTCGATGCGATCGGCCTGCCCCGCCTTGTTCAGCGAATAGCGCAGCATCATCGCGGCCGACAGGATCGTGGCGAGCGGATTGGCAACGCCCTTGCCGGCGATATCCGGCGCGGAGCCGTGCGACGGCTCGTACAAGCCCTTGTTGTTCTTGTCGAGCGATGCCGACGGCAGCATGCCGATCGAGCCGGTCAGCATGGCCGCCTCGTCGGACAGGATGTCGCCGAACATGTTGCCGGTCACGATCACGTCGAACGACTTCGGCGCCTTCACGAGCTGCATCGCGGCGTTGTCGACGTACATGTGCGACAGTTCGACGTCCGCGTATTCCTTCGACACGTCGATCATCACGTCCTTCCAGAACTGCGACGTTTCGAGCACGTTGGCTTTATCGACCGAGGTGAGCTTCTTGCCGCGCTTTTGCGCCGCCTGGAATGCGACGTGCGCGATGCGGCGCACTTCGGGTTCCGAATAGCGCATCGTGTCGAAGCCTTCCTTTGCGCCGGCGAACAGGCCGTCCGGCGACGTACGCACGCCGCGCGGCGCGCCGAAGTAGATGTCGCCGTTCAGTTCGCGCACGATCAGGATGTCGAGACCCGAAACGATCTCTTCCTTCAGCGACGACGCGCCCGTCAGTTGCGGGTAGCAGATCGCCGGACGGAAGTTCGCGAAAAGTTCCAGGTGCTTGCGCAGACCGAGAATCGCCTGCTCAGGGCGCAGCGCGCGTTCGAGCTTGTCGTACTTCCAGTCGCCGACCGCGCCGAACAGGATCGCGTCGGCTTCCTTCGCGAGCGCGAGCGTCGAGTCCGGCAGCGGGTGGCCCTTCGCTTCGTAGCCCGCGCCGCCGACCGGCGCTTCTTCGAGTTCGAACTTCTCGCCGAGCACGTTCAGGACCTTGACGGCCTCCTTGACGATTTCGGGACCGATGCCGTCGCCCGGCAACACTGCGATCTTCATGCGAATTCCTTGATGATTTTTTTCGGATTTCCTGGCGCAAACCGACATTGGCGCGCGGACTTCACGCCCCTAACGCCCTCACGGTTTCGCTTAACGGACGAGGCGATTGTTCAGCCACGGTTGCTTCGCGAGACGCTCCGCTTCGAATTGGCGGATCTTGTCCGCGTGACGCAGCGTGAGGCCGATGTCGTCGAAACCGTTCAGCAGACAATACTTGCGGAACGCCGCGACTTCGAACGGATATTCGGTGCCGCCGTCGGCCGTGCGCACGACTTGCGCTTCGAGGTCGATCGTCAGCTCAAAGCCGTTGAACGCATACGTCTCGTTGAACAGATGATCGACCTGCTGTTCGGTCAGCACGATCGGCAGCACGCCGTTCTTGAAGCAGTTGTTGTAGAAGATGTCCGCGAAGCTCGGCGCGATCAGCGCGCGAAAGCCGTATTGCTGCAACGCCCAGGGCGCGTGTTCGCGCGAGCTGCCGCAGCCAAAATTCTTGCGCGCGAGCAGCACCGAGGCGCCCTGGTAGCGCGGCTGATTCAGCACGAAATCCGGGTTCAGCGGACGCTTCGAGTTGTCTTGACCCGGTTCGCCGTGGTCGAGGTAGCGCCATTCGTCGAACGCATTCGGACCGAAACCCGTGCGCTTGATCGACTTCAGGAACTGCTTCGGAATGATCGCGTCCGTGTCGACGTTCTCGCGATCGAGCGGCGCCACGACGCCGGTGTGTACGATGAATTTATCCATGACGCTTGCGCCTGTTCAGGACCGGGCGATGCGACTGGCGGCTGGAACCCCCGCGCCGTATCGCCGGCAAAAATCAAAAACCGCTTATTTCTCAGCGTGATTGCTGATCGAATTGCCGAGGTGCGACATGTCCTGGCCGAATCCGTGCACCGTGTTGCAGCCGGCTAGACCGAGCAGGAGCCCGGCGAACGTGCCGAGTGCGAAGCGGCGCAATAGAGTGATGCGATTCATGTTCTTCATCATGCGATTTATCCGAGCTTGCGAATGTCGACGAAATGCCCTTCGATGGCCGCAGCCGCGGCCATTGCGGGGCTCACGAGGTGCGTGCGGCCACCAGCGCCCTGACGACCTTCGAAATTGCGGTTCGACGTGGACGCGCAACGCTCGCCCGGCTCGAGCCGGTCGGCGTTCATTGCCAGACACATCGAGCAGCCCGGCTCGCGCCATTCGAAACCGGCCTCGGTAAAGACCTTGTCGAGGCCTTCACGCTCTGCCTGCGCCTTCACGAGACCCGAACCCGGCACGACCATCGCCAGACGGATGTTCGGCGCGACGCGACGGCCAAGCTTCTTCACGACGTAAGCCGCGGCGCGAATGTCTTCGATGCGCGCGTTGGTGCACGACCCGATGAAGATTTTATCCGGCTTGATCGACTCGATCGGCGCGTTCGGCTCGAGCGCCATGTACTTGAGCGCGCGCTCCATCGCGTCGCGCTTGACCGGGTCCTTTTCGCGCTCCGGATCCGGCACGCGGCCGTCGATCGGCGTGACCATTTCCGGCGACGTGCCCCAGGTGACCTGCGGCACGATTTCGGCGGCGTTCAACTCGACCACGCGATCGAAATGCGCTCCGTCGTCCGACTTGAACTGCTTCCAGTACTCGACCGCGTGATCCCACTCGACGCCCTGCGGCGAGAACGGACGGCCTTTCAGGTATTCGACCGTGGTGTCGTCGACGGCGACCATGCCGGCGCGCGCGCCGGCTTCGATCGCCATGTTGCAGACCGTCATGCGGCCTTCCATTGTCAGCGAACGGATCGTCGAGCCGCCGAATTCGATCGCGTAGCCGGTGCCGCCCGCGGTGCCGATCTTGCCGATGATCGCGAGCACGATGTCCTTCGCGGTACAGCCGCGCGGCAATTGGCCCTCGACCTTCACGAGCATGTTCTTGCTCTTCTTCTGCAGCAGCGTTTGCGTGGCCAGCACGTGCTCGACTTCCGACGTGCCGATGCCGTGCGCGAGCGCGCCGAACGCGCCGTGCGTGGACGTGTGCGAGTCGCCGCAGACGATCGTCATACCCGGCAGCGTGGCGCCCTGTTCCGGCCCGATGATGTGAACGATGCCCTGACGCAGGTCGTTCATCTTGAACTGTGTGATGCCGAAGGCGTCGCAGTTGGCGTCGAGCGTGTCGACCTGCAGCTTCGACACCGGATCGGCGATGCCGTGGCTGCGGTCCGTGGTCGGCACGTTGTGGTCGGACACGGCCAGGTTCGCGCTGATGCGCCACACCGGACGCTCGGCCATCTTCAGGCCTTCGAACGCCTGCGGGCTGGTCACTTCATGCAGCAGGTGACGGTCGATGTAGAGAATCGTGGTGCCGTCGTCTTCCGTGTGGACCACGTGCGTGTTCCACAATTTGTCGTAGAGAGTCTGTGCCATGGTATGCGGGGTAGTAATGACTGCGGGCTGACTGTGTCGATCGATTATGCCACGCTGCGCACCGCGATGGGCTGCATAGACGGCGAAAAAACCGATAAAAAACATGGGGTTGGCTGGTAGTGTCGATACCTGTATCGGTGTTACCCGGCAAGCATCGGCCACCGGCGACGCCAATGCGCCGCATGCCTCGACCCGCGGCGGCCGCAGAAACAGAAACGCCCCAACGGTCAACCCGTCGAGGCGTTTTATTCACTCGGATTTCGCGCTTTTTGCACGGCACGAATGCCGCTGCGAAGCGCGCGTATCGAGCTCGATCAGCGATCAGCGCTGTGCGATCGGCTTCGCTTCACGCAGCGTCTCGCCGATGAACAGCTGACGCGGACGGCCAATCTTCTGCTCGGGATCGGCGATCATTTCGTTCCACTGCGCGATCCAGCCGACCGTACGCGCCATCGCGAAGATACACGTGAACATCGACGTCGGAATGCCCAGCGCGCGCTGCACGATGCCCGAGTAGAAGTCGACGTTCGGGTACAGCTTGCGCGACACGAAGTATTCGTC
>NZ_JACHDM010000019.1:0-143323 GCF_014201065.1 Paraburkholderia sp. Cpub6 | reverse complement strand
GTCGGATCGTCAACAGGTTTTTATCACTCGCTTAACCTGCCCACGCCGCTGAAGCCCACGCCATCAAAGGCTTCCCGCTTCTCCGCACCCCGGCGTCCGGAGCGCGAAAGAGCGGAATTCTAGTCGCCGACATCGGGACTTGCAAGCGACATTTTGACAAGCGTATTAACGGTGCTTGAAAACCGGTTTGCGCTTCTCCACGAACGCGGCCATGCCCTCTTTCTGGTCTTCGGTGGCGAAGAGCGAATGGAACAGGCGGCGCTCGAAATGCACGCCCTCCGCGAGCGTCGTTTCAAAGGCTCGGTTGACCGACTCCTTGACCATCAGCACCGCCGGCAGTGGGAATTCCGCAATGGTGGCGGCCGCGCCGACCGCTTCGTCAAGCAGCGATGCCGCCGGGATCACGCGCGAAACCAGTCCGGCGCGCTCCGCTTCGGCGGCATCCATGAAACGGGCGGTCAAACAGAGGTCCATCGCCTTCGCTTTTGACACCGCCCGCGGCAAGCGCTGCGTGCCGCCCGCGCCCGGCATGATCCCGAGCTTGATTTCCGGTTGACCGAACTTCGCCGTGTCGGCGGCGAAAATGATGTCACACATCATCGCCAGTTCGCAGCCGCCGCCGAGCGCGAAGCCCGCCACCGCGGCAATGATCGGCTTACGGATCGAGCGAACCGTTTCCCAATTGCGCGTGATGTAGTCGCCCTTGTAGACATCCATATAGGAGTACGACGCCATCATCCCGATGTCCGCACCGGCCGCGAACGCTTTCTCGCTGCCCGTCACGACGATTGCGCCAATCGACTCGTCGCCGTCGAACTCGCGCAACGCTGCGCCTAGTTCGTCCATCAGCGCGTCGTTCAGTGCATTCAGAGCCTTCGGACGGTTGAGCGTAATCAGTCCGACCCGTCCCCGCGTCTCAACCAGAATGTTTTCGTAAGCCATGCCGCCTCCATAAGGGTTAATCGCACGCGAAAAACGCTTCGCGCATCGTCTGTGGTGATGCTACCATTCCCCAACCAACCGGTCGGTCAATTATTCGACAGGTATTTCCCCAACGTACAGCCGAGCCTCTTTGCCATGACACATCCGCTATTCACCAAGCACGAAGACACGCTGCACAAAGCGCTCGCCGCGCTCGAAACGCGCGGCTACTGGAGCCCGTTCGTCGAGATGCCCAGTCCGAAAGTGTACGGGGAAACAGCCAACGCGGACGGCGAAGCCGCGTTCAAGGCGCTTCTAGACAAAACGTTCGACCTGGACCAACCGTCGACGGGAGAGACCGTCGGCGCAGAGGTTTCGCCGTTCGGCTTCCAGCTCGGCGTGCGTTACCCGAAAGCCGACCCGAGCGCGCTCATCGCCGCATCTGCCGCGGCGCAACGCGATTGGCGCGCCGCCGGCTCGCAGGCATGGATCGGCGTGAGCCTCGAAATCCTCGCGCGCCTGAATCGCGCCAGCTTCGAGCTCGGCTATAGCGTGATGCACACGACCGGTCAGGCGTTCATGATGGCCTTCCAGGCAGGGGGCCCACACGCGCAGGATCGCGCGCTCGAAGCGGTCGCGTATGCCTGGGATCAGCTGCGCCGTATTCCCGCCGACGCGCACTGGGAAAAGCCGCAAGGCAAAAACCCGCCGCTCGCGATGCACAAGCGCTACACCGTCGTGCCGCGCGGCATCGGCCTCGTGCTCGGCTGCTGCACATTCCCGACGTGGAACGGCTATCCGGGCCTGTTCGCCGATCTGGCCACCGGCAACACGGTGATCGTCAAGCCGCATCCGGGCGCGATCCTGCCGCTCGCGCTGACCGTGCGCATCGCGCGTGACGTGTTGCGCGAAGCGGGCTTCGATCCGAACGTCGTCACGCTGCTGGCCACCGCCCCGAACGACGGCGCCCTCGTCCAGCAACTGGCCCAGCGCCCCGAGATCAAACTGATCGACTTCACGGGCAGCACCCAGAACGGCACCTGGCTCGAGCGCAACGCGCACCACGCGCAGGTCTACACCGAAAAAGCTGGCGTCAATCAGATCGTCATCGACTCGGTCGACGACATCAAGGCGGCCGCGCGCAACATCGCGTTCTCGCTGGCGCTGTACTCAGGCCAGATGTGCACCGCGCCGCAAAATATCTACGTACCGCGAGACGGCATTCGCACCGCGGAAGGCACGCTCAGCTTTGACGATGTCTCCCAGGCGCTTGCCGGCGCGGTGCAAAAGCTCGCCGCCGATCCGGCCCGCGCCGTCGAACTGCTCGGCGCGATCCAGAACGAAGGCGTCGTGCAGCGCATCGACGAAGCCGCCGGGCTCGGCCGCGTTCTCGTCGCGAGCCAGACGCTCGACCATCCGTCCTTTCCGGGCGCTCGCGTGCGCACACCGCTCGTATTGCTACTCGACGCCTCGACCGACCGCGCCCAGTTCACGAGAGAATGGTTCGGGCCGATCTCGTTCGTCATCGCGACGGACTCGACCGCGCAGTCACTCGACCTCGCTGGCGACATTGCTGCCGAGCACGGCGCGCTAACGCTGGCGGTCTACAGCACGGACGACGCCGTGCTCGACGCCGCGCACGAAGCGTCGATTCGCGGCGGCGTCGCACTGTCGATCAACCTGACCGGTGGCGTGTTCGTCAACCAGTCCGCGGCTTTTTCGGACTTTCACGGCACCGGCGCCAACCCGGCCGCGAATGCCGCGCTTGCCGATGCCGCTTTCGTCGCCAACCGCTTCCGTGTCGTTCAAAGCCGCGTTCATGTTGAACCGAAAGCGGCGCCCGCGGTAGCTGGCTGAACGGCATAAGAAGGCTTCAGCACAACGCACGACTTCGTCCTATGCCGTTCGGCGGATGGACCGAGTCGTGCGCTCTGACTAACATCAGACATCGGATCGGCATCACGCGCCGACGCTAGTCGAGCGACCGTGCCCATCGGCCAAAGAGAGTTTGAGGAGACACCCCATGTCATATGAAGCGATCCGGCTGGACATCGACTCATCGAGCCACGTCGCCACCGTCACGCTGAACCGCCCGGACAAGCTCAACAGCTTCACGCGCGCGATGCATCAGGAACTCGGCGCGGCACTCGACCAGGTCGAAAAGTCCGGCGCCCGTGCGCTCGTGCTCACCGGCGCGGGACGCGGCTTCTGCGCCGGCCAGGATCTCGCCGACCTCGATTTCACGCCCGGCGCGATGACCGACCTCGGCGCCCTGATCGATGAATACTTCAATCCGTTGATCCGCCGTCTGCAAGCGCTACCGTTTCCGGTGATCGCCGCGGTCAACGGCACGGCCGCCGGCGCGGGCGCCAATCTCGCGTTGGCCTGCGACCTGGTGCTCGCAGCTCGCTCCGCGAGTTTCATCCAGGCGTTCGTGAAGATCGGCCTCGTGCCGGATTCGGGCGGGACGTGGTTCCTGCCGCAACGCGTTGGCATGGCACGCGCGCTCGGCCTCGCGATCACCGGCGACAAGCTCAGCGCCGACAAAGCCGAAAGCTGGGGCTTGATCTGGCAAGCGCTCGACGACGCCGAACTGGCTCCGGCCGCGGCAAAACTCGCGACCCAGCTTGCCCAGCAACCGACGGGCGCGATCGCCGCGATCAAGCAGGCGATGCGTGCCGGCACGACGCAAACGCTCGACCAGCAGCTCGATCTCGAGCGTGATCTGCAGCGCCAACTAGGCGCCTCGCACGATTACGCGGAAGGCGTGCAGGCATTTATCGAAAAGCGCGCGCCGCGCTTCGAGGGGCGTTGAGATGTCCACGCAAACCACCCGCCCCGACCAGATGACTGCCGACGAACTCGCCCGCGCGACAGCTGCCGCGATGTACGAAAACGACGCCTGCAGTCGCGCGCTCGGGCTCGAGATTCTCGAAGTGCGCCCCGGCTATGCGCGGCTGCGCATGGCGGTGCGCGACGACTTCCTGAACGGCCATCAGATCTGCCACGGCGGCCTGATCTTCACGCTCGCCGATTCGACCTTCGCGTTCGCCTGCAACACCTACAACATCAATACGGTTGCCGCCGGCTGCTCGATCGAATACCTCCGGCCGGTCTACGGCGGCGACGTACTGAGCGCCGAAGCGGTCGAGCAGACATCGAGCGGGCGCACTGGCATCTACGATATTCGCGTCACGAATCGCGCCGGCGAGACCGTCGCGATGTTTCGCGGCAAGTCGGCGCAAATCAAGGGCAACCTGATTCCCGCCGGCGACTAACATTGAGCGGCGGCAAGCCAGAGCCGCCCTCGCGGACAACTGTCTGCGTGGCTCTCTGACGCCAGCCAACGCGTTACATATCAGACTCAGATACCGAGGCAGCAAGGAGACATTCGATGAGTACCGCTCTTCCGCTCGATCCGATCGAGACCGCCAGCCGCGACGAGCTCGCCGCGCTCCAACTTGAACGGCTCAAATGGTCACTCACCCATGCGTATGAAAATTCGCCGGTGTACCGGCGCAAGTTCGACGAAGCCGGTGTTCATCCGGGCGATGTCAAGTCGCTCGCGGACCTCGCGCGCTTTCCGTTCACGACGAAGAAGGATTTGCGCGACAACTATCCGTTCGGCATGTTCGCGGTGCCGCAGGAGCAGATTTCGCGAATCCATGCATCGTCTGGGACGACCGGCAAGCCGACCGTCGTCGGCTATACGGCGCGCGACATCGACACGTGGGCGAATCTCGTCGCCCGTTCGATACGCGCCGCCGGCGCGAAGCGCGGCGACAAGGTGCACGTGAGCTACGGCTACGGCCTCTTCACGGGCGGCCTCGGCGCGCATTACGGCGCCGAGCGCGCGGGGCTCACCGTGATTCCGTTCGGCGGTGGTCAGACCGAAAAGCAGGTGCAGTTGATCCAGGACTTCCGGCCGGACATCATCATGGTGACACCGAGCTACATGCTGTCGATCGCCGACGAACTCGAGCGCCAGGGTATCGACCCGGCTAGCTGCTCATTGCGCATCGGCATCTTCGGCGCTGAGCCGTGGACCAACGAAATGCGCGAGGCGATCGAAAAACGCATGGGCATCGACGCGGTCGACATCTACGGTCTCTCCGAAGTGATGGGCCCGGGCGTCGCCTCGGAGTGCATCGAGACCAAAGACGGCCCGACGATCTGGGAAGACCATTTCTATCCCGAGATCATCGACCCCGAAACGGGCGAGGTGCTGCCCGATGGCGAACTCGGCGAACTCGTGTTCACGTCGCTGACGAAAGAAGCGCTGCCGATCATCCGCTACCGTACGCGCGATCTCACGCGCCTGCTGCCGAGCAGCGCCCGCACGATGCGGCGTATGGAAAAAATCACGGGCCGCTCGGACGACATGATGATCGTCCGTGGCGTCAATGTGTTCCCGACGCAGATCGAAGAGTTGCTGCTCAAGCAGCACGCGCTCGCGCCGCACTATCAGATCGTACTGACGAAGGAAGGGCCGCTCGACGTGTTGACGCTGAACGTCGAACCGTGCCCCGAAAGCGCGCCGGATACTTCCGCGCTAACCACCGCGAAAAACGCGCTGGCGTACGACATCAAGGCGCTGATTGGCGTAAGCGCGGTGGTTAACGTGCTGGCCGTGAATGGAATCGAACGCTCGGTGGGCAAGGCACGGCGGGTGGTCGACAAGCGCAGATCGGGGCTCTAAGTCAGGCAACCGGCAACGACGCGCAGCGTAAGAGCCCAACAAAAAACGGCGTCACGCACGGATCCTGATCCGAACGTGACGCCGATTTCCACGACTTCTATTGACGGCTTCGCGGCAGCCTCCAACCCGCCTCCCGAAAACCGCCGTAACTCAATCGGCAGTCACGCTTCCGCCTGCGCCCCACCGCCTCACGAATTCGGCAGCAGCAACCACATCCGGCCACCCTGCTTCATCTTGCCAGCCAGATCACCGGCATCGTCGCCGAGGCCCCAGAAGTAGTCGGCGCGCACGCCGCCTTTGATCGCGGTGCCCGTGTCCTGCGCGAACACGAGGCGGTTCATCGGCGAGTTCGTCAGCGGCCGTGTGGTCTGCAGGAACACCGGCGTGCCGAGCGGAATCGCGCTCGGGTCGACCGCAATCGAGCGCTCCGGCGTCAGCGGCACGCCGAGCGCGCCGATCGGACCGTCCGCGCCGCCGCCCGGCATACTTTCGGCCGACGGCATCTCGCGAAAAAACACGAAGCGCGGATTGGTGTCGAGCAATCCATCGACGCGCGTCGGATTCGCGCGTGCCCATGCCTTGATGCCCTGCATCGTCGCCTGCGCGGGTGTGATCTCGCCATGATCGAGCAGCCAGCGCCCGATCGACTTGTACGGCTGATCGTTGGTACCGCCAAAGCCGACGCGCATCACACTGCCGTCTTCCATCACGATGCGCCCGGAGCCCTGCACCTGCAAAAAGAATGCTTCGATCGGGTCGTCGACCCACACGAGTTCGTTGCCGCTGAGCGCGCCCGAGCGTTCGAGCTGGGCGCGCGCCGGCAACGGCGCCCCCGCGCGATAGCCGGCGGGCCAGCGGTACAGCGCGGTCTGATATACCCCATGCCGCGTGCGCGAGCCCCGCAGCAGTGGCTCGTAGTAACCGGTGACCAGACCGTCGAGCGTGCCGTCGCTATTCGCGAGCTGGAACGGCGTGAAGTAGGCTTCGAAGAAGGCGCGCGCACCGGTGACGTCGAGATCGTCGATTTGCGCGGCGGCCGCGCATGCACGCGACCAGTTCGGCTGACGCGCGAGCCTCGTGCAGTTTTGCCGCAACGCGGCCGTCGCGCCGATCAGCGAGTCGTCCTGCCAGCCCGGCACCTGCTGCCACGCAACCGCGGTCAAGCGCGACGACGCGATCTGGCCGGGGATGATCGCCGCGCCGCTCGGCGGCGAAGGCCGGAGCGCGCCGCCGCCGCCGCAGGAGGCAAGCAATACCGCAACCGACAATGCACCGACCCACGCGCTGGCTCGGCGGACAAAACGCATACAATGTTCGTTCTTGATGGAAACCGCCATGTCTGATCTGTTCGACGAATACCCGATGCTCATCTTCGCGCTGGAATCGCTGCTCGCGCTGTTCCTGCTCGTCTTTATCGTAGTGTGGACGTCGTCTGGCAAGAAAAAAGCGAGACGTGCCAAGCCAGCGGAACGGTCCCAACAGCAAAAGCCGCAGTGACCCCGGCCGGCGGGTTGCATACGGAACCGCGCAATCCCTCGTGCATCAAGCGCTCGTCTGAGCGCTCATCCAACCACCCACTCAACTGCCCGCTGCGCCGCGCGCCGATACGAACTCATTAAAGACCGCGCAACACCGCGCCGGTTCAATGCAACGTTCGCGGCATGCGCAACACGAACTCCGGCACCGGCGCCTCGAAGCGCTCACCATCCTCCGCCACGCAGAAGTAATCGCCGCGCATCGTGCCGACCGGCGTCGCGATCACTGCCCAACTCGTGTATTCGAAATGCTCGCCCGGCTTGAGCAGCGGCTGATGACCGACCACGCCCAGGCCTTTGACTTCTTGCACGGTGTTTTCGCTGTCGGTGATGATCCAGTGACGCGCGATCAACTGTGCGGGCACCTGGCCGGTGTTACGGATGGTCAGCGTGTAGGCAAAGGCGTACTGGCGACGCTCCGGGTCCGATTCTTCGGGCAGGTAGTGCACCTGCGCCGAGACGCTGAATTCGTACTGGCTCATCCTGATTCCGATCTGATCAAACGGGCTGTGAAAAATCGTGGAAGGCCCGAACGCCAATGGTCTGCGGGTGCAGCGGCGATGCGGCGCTCATGGAATGGCATTCTGCTTGATGCGCGGCATGGCCGCAACCGGATACGCCTTTCGACCAGCAGTGTCTAAGACGTTGGGACATGGCTGCTTTGCCGCGCCCAGTCTCCATGTCGTTTTTGCGCCGGCACTTTGCGAAGTTTCATCGCGCGATTCCGCCACGCCAACCGCGGCCAGCACCCCGGTCTGCACGCGCAAAACCGGTAAAATGGCGCTTTCCCGCTTGCATCGGCCCCCTGTCATGACGCAATTTCGCATCGCCCCCAGCATTCTCTCCGCCGACTTCGCCCGCCTGGGCGAAGAAGTCCGCAACGTCGCCGCCGCCGGCGCCGACTGGATCCACTTCGACGTGATGGACAACCACTACGTGCCGAACCTGACCATCGGCCCGCTCGTATGCGAAGCGATCCGCCCGCACGTGGACGTGCCGATCGACGTGCACCTGATGGTGCGTCCCGTCGACCGCATCGTGCCGGACTTCGCGAAAGCCGGCGCGAACCTGATCAGCTTTCACCCGGAAGCGTCGGATCACATCGACCGCACGCTGTCGCTGATCCGCGACCACGGCTGCAAGGCCGGCCTCGTGTTCAATCCGGCGACGTCGCTGAACTATCTCGATCATGTGATGGACAAGGTCGACCTCGTGCTGATCATGTCGGTGAACCCGGGCTTCGGCGGCCAGTCGTTCATCCCCGAGGCGCTCAACAAGCTGCGCGAAGCGCGCAAACGCATCGACGCGTACACCGAGCGCACCGGCCGCGACATCCACCTCGAAGTGGACGGCGGCGTGAAGGTCGACAACATCGCGGAAATCGCGGCGGCCGGCGCGGACACGTTCGTGGCCGGCTCGGCGATCTTTGGCCAGCCCGATCACAAGGTCGTGATCGACAAGATGCGCGCCGCCCTCGCGACCGTCCAGCGTTAAAAACCAGCGCCTCATGACCACTTCGTATCCCGCCCCGACGTTTACCGGCCCGCGCCTCGAAGCCGCGATCATCGACCTCGACGGCACGATGATCGACACGGCCGACGACTTCACCGCCGGCCTCAACGGTATGCTCGCTCAGCTCGACGCGGAGGAAACGACGCGCGAGGAAGTGGTCGGCTATGTCGGCAAGGGTTCGGAGCATCTGATCCGCAGCGTGCTTGCGCCGCGCTTCGAAGCCGAGCACGCGCAAGAGCGCTTCGACGAAGCGCTCGCGATCTATCAGGACGAGTACGCGAAGATCAACGGCGTACACACGCGGCTTTATCCAGACGTCGAGGCCGGTCTGCGCGCGCTGCGCGACGCGGGCCTGAAGCTCGCCTGCGTGACCAACAAGCCGCACCGCTTCGCGCTCGAATTGCTGCAGCAGTACCGGCTTGCACCGTATTTCAGCGTCGTGCTCGGCGGCGACAGTCTCGCGAAAAAGAAACCAGACCCGCTTCCGATGCTGGCCGCCGCCGCGCAGCTCGGCGTCGAGCCGAGCGCCACGGTGGCGATCGGCGACTCGGAAAACGACGCGCTGGCGGGCCGCGCGGCCGGCATGGCGACGCTGACCGTGCCCTACGGGTACAACCACGGCCAAGCTATACAAACGATAAAATCCGATGGTATAGTTGCCTCGCTGCTCGACGCCGCCAGGGCGATCGCAGCGCATCAATCCACGACTTAACAGTCCTTCATCCTCATGTTTCTGAATAAAAAACGGAGTCTGATTAGCATCGACCGGGGAGCCTGGCCCTGGCGTCGCTGGTCGCGCTAACCTCGCCTGAGGTACGCTGAAGCTCGTCTTCGGCAACCGTTTTTTACTTCGCTGCGCTCACGCGCTTTTTCCATCGATCTGTTTTTGCGCAGCTGCATCGGCTGATTGAGCCTGCGCGTACCCGCAAGGTACCGTTGCTCACCCGCACCGCTCGCACGCGCCGATGGAAGACCCGCGCCGGTCGGTATCATTGTGTCGAGAACGTCGACCCACACCCTGACCGGAGGCGCTTAGCCCCGCTTTGCCCGACGCTTGCTGCCGCCGGACCACCGTACAGGATCGGAACATGACCGAACTCGAATTCCAGTCCCTCGCCAACGAGGGTTTCAACCGCATCCCGCTGATCGCCGAAGCGCTCGCCGACCTCGAGACGCCGCTGTCGCTGTACCTGAAGCTCGCGCAGACCGAGCGCAACGGCGCGAACTCGTTCCTGCTGGAGTCGGTGGTCGGCGGCGAACGCTTCGGGCGTTATTCGTTCATCGGCCTGCCGGCGCGGACTCTCATGCGCACGCGCAACGGCGTGTCGGAAGTGGTCCGCGACGGCAAGGTCGTCGAGACGCACGACGGCGATCCGCTCGCGTTCATCCAGCAATTCCAGGCGCGCTTCAAGGTCGCGCAACGCCCGGGGCTGCCGCGCTTCACGGGCGGTCTCGCCGGCTATTTCGGCTATGACGCCGTGCGCTATATCGAGAAGAAGCTCGCGCACAGCGCGCCGAAAGACGACCTCAATCTGCCCGACATCCAGCTGCTGCTGACCGAGGAAGTCGCCGTCATCGACAACCTCGCCGGCAAGCTCTATCTGGTGGTCTACGCCGACCCGACCCAGGCTGAGGCCTACACGAAAGCGAAGCACCGTCTGCGCGAACTGCGCCAGCGGCTGCGCGTCACCGTCGAGCCGCCCGTCGTGTCGGCCAGCGTACGCACCGAGATCTACCGCGAGTTCGCGAAAGACGATTACCTGGCGGCCGTGCGCAAGGCGAAGGAATACATCGCCGCCGGCGAACTGATGCAGGTGCAGGTCGGCCAGCGCCTGATCAAGCCGTACCGCGACAATCCGCTGTCGCTGTATCGCGCGCTGCGCTCGCTGAATCCGTCGCCGTACATGTACTACTACAACTTCGGCGACTTCCACGTGGTCGGCGCGTCGCCGGAGATTCTGGTGCGCCAGGAAAAGCGCGGCGAGGACCGTATCGTCACGATCCGCCCGCTCGCCGGCACCCGTCCGCGCGGCAACACGCCCGAGCGCGACGCCGCGCTCGCTACCGAGCTGCTGAACGATCCGAAGGAAATCGCCGAGCATGTGATGCTGATCGACCTCGCGCGCAACGACGTCGGCCGCATCGCGCAGATCGGCTCGGTGGTCGTGACCGACAAGATGGTGATCGAGAAGTACTCGCACGTGCAGCACATCGTCAGCTCGGTCGAGGGCAAGCTCAAGAACGACATGACCAATTTCGACGTGCTGCGCGCCACCTTCCCGGCCGGCACGCTGTCGGGCGCGCCGAAGGTCCGCGCGATGGAACTGATCGACGAGCTCGAGCCCGTCAAGCGCGGCCTGTACGGCGGGGCGGTCGGCTATCTGTCATTCACCGGCGAGATGGATCTGGCCATCACGATCCGCACCGGCGTGATCGCGAACGGCAATCTGTATGTGCAGGCGGCCGCGGGCGTGGTCGCCGATTCGGTGCCCGAATCCGAATGGCAGGAGACCGAGAACAAGGCACGCGCGGTAATGCGCGCCGCCGAGCAGGTCCAGGACGGCCTCGATAGCGACTTCTGACCGGAGACACACCATGCTGCTCATGATCGACAACTACGACTCGTTCACCTACAACCTGGTGCAGTACTTCGGCGAACTCGGCGAAGACGTGCGCACCTACCGCAACGACGAAATCACGCTCGATGAAATCGCCAGGCTGAACCCCGAGCGCATCTGCCTGTCGCCGGGCCCGAGCAATCCGCAACACGCGGGCATCACGCTCGACGTGCTGCGCGAATTCGCCGGCAAGACGCCGATTCTCGGCGTGTGCCTCGGCCATCAGGCAATCGGCGAGGCGTTCGGCGGCCGCGTCGTGCGCGCGCAGACCATCATGCACGGCAAGGTCAGCACGATCGAAACCGACTGCAAGGGCGTATTCGAAGACCTGCCGAAGCATTTCACGGTAACGCGCTACCACTCGCTCGCGATCGAACGCGAATCGCTGCCCGACTGCCTCGAAGTATCGGCATGGACTGAAGACGGCGAAATCATGGGCGTGCGCCACAAGGAACTGGCCGTGGAAGGCGTGCAGTTCCACCCGGAATCGATCCTGTCCGAACACGGCCACGCGCTGCTCGAAAACTTCGTCAAGCAGTCGAAGCTCGCCGTCGCCGGCAAGGCCTCGCATCACGCGGCGCCGGCGCCGCGCAATGCCTGACACAAAGGGAGACGAGATCATGTCCATTACGCCCCAGGAAGCCTTGCAGCGGACCATCGAGCACCGCGAGATTTTTCACGACGAAATGCTGCACCTGATGCGCCTCATCATGCGCGGCGAGCTGTCGCCCGTGATGTCGGCGGCGATCATCACCGGCCTGCGCGTCAAAAAAGAGACCATCGGCGAAATCACCGCGGCCGCCACGGTGATGCGTGAATTTGCCCGGCACGTCGACGTGCAGGACAACTCGAACTTCGTCGATATCGTCGGCACCGGCGGCGACGGCGCGCACACGTTCAACATTTCCACCGCGACGATGTTCGTGTCGGCCGCGGCGGGCGCGAAGGTCGCAAAGCACGGCAATCGCGGCGTATCGAGCAAGTCGGGCAGCGCGGACGTGCTCGAAGCGCTCGGCGTCAACATCGATCTGCAGCCGGAGCAGGTCGCGGCATCGATTGCGGAAACGGGCATGGGCTTCATGTTCGCACCGAACCATCATCCGGCGATGAAAAACGTCGCGCCGGTACGCCGGGAACTCGGCATCCGCACGATCTTCAATATCCTCGGGCCGCTTACCAATCCGGCCGGCGCGCCGAACCAGCTGATGGGCGTGTTTCACCCCGACCTCGTCGGCATTCAGGTACGCGTGATGCAGCGCCTCGGCGCCAGGCACGTGCTCGTCGTGTACGGGATGGACGGCATGGACGAAGTGTCGCTCGGCGGCGCCACGCTGGTCGGCGAGTTGCGCGACGGCGAGATCCGCGAGTACGAGATCCATCCGGAAGACTTCGGCATGCAGATGGTGTCGAACCGCACGCTCAAAGTCGCCGACGCGGGCGAGTCGAAGGTCATGCTGCTTGACGCGCTCAGCAACAAGCCAGGCGTCGCGCGCGAAATCGTCACGCTGAACGCCGGCACGGCACTCTATTCGGCGAACGTCGCGGCCACGATCGCGGACGGCATCGAGCTCGCGCGCGAAGCGATCGCGAGCGGCAAGGCACGCGCGAAGGTCGACGAACTGGTGCGCTTCACCCAGCAATTCAAGCAGTAATCACGTAGCGAGACATTTATGAGCGACATCCTCGACCGCATCATCGCGGTCAAACGCGAAGAAGTCCGGGCGGCCGAGCAAAGCGTGCCGCTCGAAGAACTGCGGCTCGAAGCGTCGTCGCGCGATCTCCGCGACTTCGTCGGCGCATTGCGCGCCAAGCACACGGCGGGTCTCGCCGCGGTGATCTCCGAAGTGAAGAAGGCGAGCCCGTCGAAGGGCGTGCTGCGCGAGCACTTCGTGCCGGCCGACATCGCGCGTTCGTACGAGAAGCACGGCGCGGCGTGTCTGTCCGTGCTGACCGACGTGCAGTTCTTCCAGGGCAGCGTCGCCTATCTGCAGCAAGCGCGCGCCGCGTGCCAGTTGCCGGTGATACGCAAGGACTTCATCGTCGATCCGTATCAGGTGGTCGAAGCACGCGCGATGGGGGCCGACGCGATCCTGCTGATCGCCGCCGCGCTCGAAACCGCCGAGATGCAGGACCTCGAAGCGCTCGCGCATTCGCTGGGTCTCGCGGTGCTCGTCGAAGTGCACGACAGCGATGAACTCAAGGAAGCGCTGACGCTGAAGACGCCACTGATCGGCATCAACAACCGCAATCTGCGCACCTTCGAAACCTCGCTCGACACGACGCTCGGCATGCTCGACGCGATTCCAGACGATCGCATCGTCGTGAGCGAATCGGGCATCCTGTCGCGCGACGACGTCGAGCGCATGCGCGCGCGGAACGTGCATACCTTCCTCGTCGGCGAAGCGTTCATGCGCGCGGACGAGCCGGGCGTGGAACTCGCGCGGATGTTTTTCTGAGCGTCGTATCGACGTATCGGGCGCAGAGAAATCCACGCAACAAGGACACCCAGCATGGGCATGGAACGCGAAATCAAGCTGGCGCTGCCGGCTTCGCAGGTGCAGGCGGCGACGCAGTGGTTCGCCGCGCGCGCCGGCAAGAACGGACGCGCGATCAAGCTCGTGAACATTTACTTCGATACGCCGCAGTTGACGCTGGCGTCGTCAAAGAGCGCGCTGCGTCTACGGCAGACCCCGGACGGCTGGCTGCAGACCTTCAAGACGGTCGGCACGGCGACGAACGGCTTGCATAGCCGGCACGAATGGGAATTGCCGGTCGCGGGCGCGAAGCTCGAAATCGAATCGTTGCTGAGCGCTTGCGACGAACCCGCCGCCGCGGATGCACTGAAACAGGCCGCGCCTGCGCTGATCGAGCTGTTCCACACCAATTTCACGCGCACGCTATGGCTGCTCGACTCCAACGGCGCTCAGATCGAGGCGGCGATCGATCAGGGCGACGTGCTTGCCGAAGTCGACGATGAAGCGCGCCGCGCGCCGATCTCGGAGATCGAGCTCGAACTGAAATCGGGCGACGAAGCGGCGCTTCACACGCTCGCCGCCGAACTCGGCAAACGGATTGCCGGCCTCGCGCCGGATGACATCAGCAAGGCGCAGCGCGGGTATCGGTTGCGCGCCGGGTGAGCGCGTTGCCCGAAACCCGCGGCACCTCATGCGCTCGCTTGCCGCAACTTGAGCTAGTCCGCGTTTGCTGCGACACTTCCCCGCCATGACCTCCGCTTCCCGCACCCGCTCCAGTTTGCCGCAGGCATCGTTGTTCGACGATGTCGCGCCCGCCCCGGCCTCCGCCGCCCCCACCGCCGCCCCGCCCACGCTCGAAGCACAATTCGCCGCGCTACCAGCGGCCTGGCGCGCGCACCTGAAACCCTTCATCGACAGCGACACCTACGCGCCGCTGTGCCGCTTCGTCGACGGTGAGCGTGCCGCCGGCAAAACGATCTATCCGGCCGACGTGTTCCGCGCGCTCCGCCTGACGAGCCCCGACGAAGTGAAAGTCGTAATCCTCGGCCAGGATCCGTACCACGGCGAAGACCGCGGCACGCCGCAGGCGCACGGTCTCGCGTTTTCGGTCGCGCCGCACGTGCGGCCGCCACCGTCGCTGCGCAACATCTTCAAGGAAATCGCCGCGAGTCTCGGTCACCAGACGCCGCAGCACGGTTGCCTCGACAGCTGGGCCAAACAGGGCGTGCTGCTGCTGAACACGGTGCTGACCGTCGAGCGCGACAGCGCCGCGAGCCACGCGAAACGCGGCTGGGAGAAATGTACCGACACGCTGATCCACGAACTCGCGACGCGGCATCAGAACCTCGTGTTCATGCTGTGGGGCGCGCATGCGCAGGCGAAGCGCGCGCTACTCGGCGGCAAGTCGCACTATGTGCTGGAGGCGCCGCATCCGTCGCCGCTGTCCGCGCATCGCGGCTTTCTCGGTTGCGGGCATTTCGCGAAGGCGAACGAATATCTGTTGCAGCACGGCCGGGAGCCGATCGACTGGCGTCTACCGGACGACGCGCAAATGCTTGCGTGAGAGCGTCGTCGTCAGAAGATTGCGATACACAACGAAAACGCCACGGAGGGTGAACCCATCCGTGGCGTTATTCTTTTCACCGCTCGCGCCGCATCGAAGCTGCGCAACGCGGCAGGACAAACCCGCTTAGACCGCGGCGATCGCTTCGCGTGCCGAGCTCAGCGCGGCGTTCGCGGCGTCCGGGCCCAGGTTCAGGCCTTCGGCGTAGATGAAGTTCACGTCGGTCATGCCGAGGAAGCCGAGGAAGCTCTTCAGGTACGGCGTCTGGCTATCGTTCGGCGTGCCGAGATACTTGCCGCCGCGCGCCGACACGACGTGGACCTTCTTGCCCGTCACGAGGCCTTCCGGGCCATTCGCGGTGTAACGGAACGTGATGCCCGCACGTGCGATGAAGTCGAAGTACGTCTTCAGTTGCGACGAGATGCCGAAGTTGTACATCGGCGCACCGATCACGATGACGTCGGCGGCTTGCAGTTCGGCGATCAGCGCTTCGCTGCGTGCGGCGATCGCGGCCTGTTCCGGGGTGCGCTGGTCGGCCGGCGTGAAGAACGCGCCGAGCACGGCGTCGTCGAGGTGCGGCAGCGGTTCGGCTTGCAGATTACGGACGACGACTTGCGCGCCCGGATTCGACTGTTGCAGCTTTTCCGTCAGCTCATTGACGAGAAGCGTCGAGTTCGCGCCTTGCGAACGGGCTGCCGAGTTGATTTGCAGGATCGTGGTCATGGTTGACTCCAGTAGGGGGCGCGCAGTGTTGCGCGAGTGAAGTCATTGTGTTTTTTTACCGGCCGGCGAAAAAGCCGTCCGGCGGCGAAGGATTGTTGCATGGGTAGAACAATCAACCGCCCTCCTCCGCCGATTGACGACGGGACAGGCGACGATCGGTGGACCGCCCGGTGCGGCCCACCACCACGCCGATCACTTCGTCAGCCAGCGCTCGAGGGCTTTGCGCGCGGCGGGACGGTGATCGCTGACCGTGAGCTTGTAGCGGGCCACTTCGGGGCCGTCGAGCTTCACCTGCGTGACCCGCAGCTCGTCGCGACGGAACGCGTGCACGTCGACTTTCGCACCCGGCTGATAGCGCGTCAGCAGAGCATCGATATTCCCGCCGGTCACGCGCAGACCATCGATCGCGATCAGCACGTCGCCAGCGGAGAGGCCCGCCTTCTGCGCGGCGCTGCCCTCGTGCACGGTCGCGAGCGCGCAATCCGCGCCGCCGCGTAGCCGCACGCCGAGCGACGGCTTGCCGTTCTTGTCGACGTCCGGCGCGGGCGCCACGCCGAACGGCGCGAGCAGCGCGTCGAGCGGCAGATCGCGCGTGCCGCGCACGCCCTCGGCGAACAGTTCGGCCAGTTGCGCGCCGCTCGCTTCCGCGAAAATCGCCTCGATCTCGCTTTCGTCGACGCCGACCGGCTTGCCTCGATAAAAATCACGGCCAAAGCGCTTCCACAGCAGACGCATCACGTCGTCGAGCGATTTCTGGTTGCCGGTCTGCGCGCGGATCGTCAGGTCGAAGGCAAGCGCGATCAGCGAGCCCTTCGTGTAATAGCTGACGATCGCGTTCGGCGCGTTCTCGTCCTGCCGGTAGTACTTGACCCACGCATCGAACGAGCTTTCGGCGACGCTCTGCTTAAGGCGCCCGCTGCCGCGCTGCACCCCGCCGATCACCTTGCCGAGCAGGCCGAAATAGTCGTCCTGCGAGATCACGCCGCTGCGTACGAGAATCAGGTCGTCGTAATACGACGTGAAGCCCTCGAACAGCCACAGCATCGACGTGTAGTTTTCGACGCCGAGGTCATACGGCGCGAACACGGCCGGCTTGATCCGCTTCACATTCCAGGTGTGGAAATACTCGTGGCTGCACAGACCGAGATAGGTCCGGTAGCCCTCGCTCATCGGCTCGCGGCCCTGCACCGGCAGATCGGTGCGATTGCAGATCAGCGCGGTCGACGCGCGATGCTCGAGCCCGCCGTAACCGTCGGTGACAGCCTGCGTCATGAACACGTAGCGCTCGACCGGCGCCTTCTTCGACTTCGGTTCGAACAACGCGATCTGCGCTTCGCAGATGCGCTTCAGATCCTTGCACAGACGCTCCATGTCGAGCCCGATCACGCGACCGCCGATCACGACGTCGTGCGGCACGCCATGCGCCTTGAAAGTCGCGAGCGTGAATTCCCCGAGCGTCACAGGATGGTCGATCAGTTCGTCGTAGTTCTGCGCGCGGTATTCGCCGAAGCCGTAGCGCTTCGTGCCGCGCGCTTCCGGCAGCGCGGTCGCGACGCGCCAGCCGCGATACGCGGCGCCCTGCGGCTTCTGGATATCGACCACGCACTGCGCGTCCTCATGGCCGAGCGGCGACAGGAACACGCTGGTGCCGTTGAAAAAGCCGATCGTGTCGTCCAGATGCGCGGCGCGCACCGACAGGTCCCATGCGTACACCTCGTAGCGCAGCGTCAAGGCTCCCTTGACCGACGCGGCCTGCCACGTGTGCTTGTCGATCTTCTCGACGCGCACCTTGCGGCCCGCGTCGTTCACCGCGCGCAACGTGACGATGTTGCGCGCGAACTCGCGCACCATGTAGCTGCCCGGAATCCACACCGGCAGCATGAAACGCTGGCCGGCCGGATCGGGATCGGCGACGGTCACGGTGACTTCGAACAGGTGGGCGGCGGGGTTACCCGGAACGATGGTGTAGCGGATCGGCTTCATCGGCGGCGCTTGGGAGTGTCAGGAGAGTGAGGCGGGGAAGTTCGGGGCTCGATGCGAAAGGAGGCGCTGCGTGCGCCTCCTTTCGTTTGAACTTTGCATCTGTTGCGCCCGCGGCGGGCGTGGCGCTGCGTGCTGTTCAGTGCACGGCCGACAGTTCCTTGTCGAGCCGATCTGCCGGCACCGCGCCGGGCAGGCGGCGACCGTCGGCGAGAAACACCGTCGGCGTGCCTTCGACGTTCATCGAACGGCCGAGCGCGAGGTTCTTGTCGATCGCGGCGGTGTCGCAGGTGGCGGCGGCGGTCGGCGCCTGACGGTCCTGCATCCACGATTCCCACGCCTTCGCGCGATCGGCCGAGCACCAGATCGACTTCGATTTGGCCGTCGAATCGGGCGACAGCACCGGGTACAGGAACGTGTAGACCGTCACGTTGTCGATCGACAGCAGCGTTTTTTCGAGCTGCTTGCAGTACGGGCAGTTCGGATCGGAGAACACCGCGATCTTGCGCGCGCCGTTGCCGCGCACGACCTTCACCGCGTTGCCGAACGGCAGGCTCGCGAAGTCGATGCGGTTGGTTTCCGACAGGCGTGCTTCGGTCAGATTCTTGCGCGTCTTCGAGTCCACCATGTCGCCGAGCATCAGGTAGTCGCCGCTCGCATCGCTGTAGACAATCTGCGTGCCGAGATTCACTTCGTACAGGCCCGCGATCGGCGTCTTCGACACGCTTTTGATCGTCACGTCGGAAAGACGGGTTTGCAAGGTGGCCTTGAGCTTGTCGGTGGTCTGGTCGGCCTGCGCCGAGCAGCCGAGCGTAGCGGCACCGATCGCGAGCGCGGCAGCGGCGATTCGGAAGGTCTTTTTCATGCTGGAGTCCTGGAGTCAGTCGCGCACCTGCGCGTTTTTTACGTTCCGGCCGCGAGTTTCGGCCGCCTATCTGTTCAATCAGGCTCGATCAGGTTCGATCGGGGGTCGGATAAGGGGCGGATCGCAGCGCTTCGATCCGGTCATGATACCTGTCCCGGGCGCCGGTGACCGGCCATCGGCTATCCGCCCGACGCCTCATTGCGGTTTACCCCAGCGCGGCCGATACGAGCCAGCGCTTGATGAATGGCTGCGCGCCGACGAACGCCATGCCGGTATTGCGCACGGCGCGCGCGAGCGGACCGGGCACCGAGAACAGTTTCTGCAGGCCGTCGGTGGCGATCATCAGCGCGCGAATGTCTTCGCGGCGCGCGCGCTCGTAGCGACGCAGCAGCACCATGTCGCCGAGATCGCGGAACGACTCCTTGCCGCCGATCGTGCTCGCGAGCGCGGCGACGTCGCGCAAGCCGAGGTTCATGCCCTGTCCTGCCAACGGATGGATCAGATGTGCGGCATCGCCGACCAGCGCGACCCGCGGGGCGACGAGCCGGTCCACGGTCTGCAACGCGAGCGGGAAGCCCTGCGCGGGCGTCACGCAGTCGAGCGCACCGAACTGTTCACCGCTCACGTGCTCGACTTCGGCGGCGAGCCGCTCGGGATCGAGCGCGAGCAACTGCTCGGCGTGTTCGGTGCGCGCCGACCAGACCAGCGACACGTGGCCGTCCGGCATCGGCAGCAACGCGATGATCTCGCCGTCGCGGAACCACTGATACGCGGTTTCGCCGTGCGGCTTCGCACCCTTGAAATTGGCGACCACACCGATCTGTCTGTAGTCGCGGCGCACCATCTTCGAGCCGATCTGCGCGCGCACCCACGAGTGCGCGCCGTCCGCGCCGACTACCAGATCCGCTTCGAGCACGCTGCCGTTCGCGAGGCCGACGCTCGCGTTGTCGACGGAGAAATCGAGCGCCTGCGCGCGCGTGTCGATCCACGTGAGGTTCGGCTGGAAGCGCAGCGCGGCATCGAGCGCGCGCTCGATCACCGACGACTCGACGATCCACGCAAGCTGCGGTACCGATGCCTGAAACGCCGAGAAATGCAGCTCGGCGTGCGCGTCGCCGTAGACGCGCATGTCGTAGACGGGACCGAGCCGTGTGTGATCGAGCGCCTGCCAGACCCGCAGCCGTTCGAGCAAGGCCTGCGAACTCGACGACAACGCATAGACGCGCGAGTCGAAGACAGCACCGGCGGGCAGCGCCGCGCAAGGCTGCGCGAGCAGTGCGACGCGCAGTCCGGCTTGCGTGAGCGCGAGCGCCGCGGTCTTGCCGACGAGCCCGCCGCCGATCACGGCGGCATCAAAGGTCTGGTGGTGTGCGTTCATGCGCGCATTATAGCCGCGGGGGTTGCGGGGGACGGATCGACGGGCGCGGCCGTTGGGCTCTGTGCGCGGGGCCTCGCGGGCTCGTGCCGGACATGGTGTGTGGGGTGAGAGTCTGAGGTTGTCGGCGGGACTGTGCGCGTCTGATGCCGACCGCTCGCGCAACCCGCACTTCATGCGTTGGCGGCCACGCGCATTTGAGTCCCGGGCCGGTGGCCGCGCGGCCTCGATGCGTCGTGCTAATGCGTCGCGGCGCTTGCCGCGAGCGCCGCGTTCGCCTCGCGCATGCGCATGAAGTCGCGATTGGACGAGAGGTTGCGCCACGCGGCCGCCTCGAGCTCCGCCTTGCGATCGCGCTGATCGCTGCGTACCGCGCAGTCGGGGAACACGCGATCGAACACGCGCCATAGCGAGTCGTAGTCGTTCTTATCGGCGAACCGCGCGATGTCGGCGTGATCTTCGTGCGACAGGTGGGTCGTCAAACAATCGATGGTCTGCCGGTCGGTGGTGGCCTGCGCTTCGTCGAAATTCGGCGCGACCCATGTCGCGACCGAGCCCACCACGACCGCGGCGGCGACGCCGATCCCAACCCATCTGATGAGTCCCACGTTGCTCCCCCGGAAATTGAGCTCTGCCGACTCCGAACCGACGATTCTACAGTGGCTTCGCGCCAATGCGCCGGCGGGTCCGCGCGGGCGAACGGGTTACAATTGCGCTTTCCGTGAAAACTCGCACTCAATCGTCGAGCCAACGCCCCGATTCGGTGTCTTGTCCGCTCCGCTGAGCCTGCCGCGCCCCACCTTACGCGAAGGCTTTCCGAATCCGCGCGCAGCGTCGAGCGCATCACGCAACCTACTGATTCACTGAAGGATTTCCATGAGCCTCAAATGCGGCATCGTCGGCCTGCCCAACGTCGGCAAGTCCACCCTGTTCAACGCGCTGACCAAGGCGGGAATCGCCGCCGAAAACTATCCGTTCTGCACGATCGAGCCGAACGTCGGCATCGTCGAGGTGCCGGACGCGCGGCTGAAGGCGCTCGCCGAAATCGTCAAGCCGGAGCGCATCCTGCCGGCCGTGGTCGAGTTCGTCGACATCGCCGGTCTGGTGGCCGGCGCGAGCAAGGGCGAAGGCCTCGGCAACCAGTTCCTCGCGAACATCCGCGAAACCGACGCGATCACGCACGTCGTGCGCTGCTTCGAAGACGACAACGTGATTCACGTCGCGAACAAGATCGATCCGCTGTCGGACATCGAGGTAATCAACACCGAGCTCGCGCTTGCCGACCTCGCGACCGTCGAGAAGGCGCTCGCGCGCTATTCCAAGGCGGCCAAGTCGGGTAACGACAAGGAAGCCGCGAAGAACGCGGCGGTGCTGGAGAAGGTCCGCGCGCAGCTCGACCAGGCGAAGCCGGTCCGCGCGCTCGATCTGACCGATGAAGAAAAGGCTACCCTCAAGCCGTTCTGCCTGATCACCGCCAAGCCCACGATGTACGTCGCCAACGTGAAGGAAAACGGCTTCGAGAACAACCCGCACCTCGACGCGATCACGAAGTTCGCGGCTGCTGAAGGCGCGCCGGTCGTGGCCGTGTGCGCGGCGGTCGAAGCGGAAATCGCCGACCTCGACGAAGCCGACATGGAAGTCTTCCTCGCCGACATGGGCATGCATGAGCCGGGCTTGAACCGCGTGATCCGCGCGGGCTTCAAGCTGCTCGGCCTGCAGACCTACTTCACGGCCGGCGTGAAGGAAGTGCGCGCGTGGACGATCCACGTCGGCGATACGGCGCCGAAGGCGGCCGGCGCGATCCACACCGACTTCGAGCGCGGCTTCATTCGCGCGCAGACGATCAGCTTCGACGACTACATCACCTACAAGGGTGAACAAGGCGCGAAGGAAGCCGGCAAGATGCGCGCGGAAGGCAAGGAGTACGTCGTGCATGATGGCGACGTGATGAACTTTTTGTTCAACGTGTAAGCGCGAAGCAGCGCAAACTGCGCTGCGCGCTTAAGGCCCGCGAACCCACAGGGGTTGCGGGCTTTTTTTGTTTGCGCGCTACGACTTCCGCAACGCGTCGAGGCAACGGGCCTTGATGTGCGGATTTGCGGTCGTGACCGCCGAAACAGCGTGCAACGCTTTGGCCTTGTAGGTTTTCGGCGCATCGTCAATAAACGGAATGCCGCACACACGCGATATCGCGAGAATGTGACTGTCGCTTTCGACAGGGTCTACGACCTTCAGCACAGCTGCGGGATTTCTCGGCCACGCATAGGCAAGAGCGATTCCCAAACCTTCCGCGTTCGCGCCGTCGGCCCCTATGGCCAGGCTACCCGGATGACTCTAGCTGTCGCCATGCATGAAGAAGGCGTCCCTGCCGAAAGTGTGCGTTCCCGGATTAGGCGTCAATGGCATGCCGAAAGCTCCGACATGATGGGAATGCCTTGGCGACCCAATCGTGTACGAACCTTCAGGTATTGGCCCGACCGATCGGACGGGTTGGATGAGGCGATTGTTTTTGCCCGCGCCATGGCCCGAGTTGCATCACCCGTGATCTTCCCGAATAGATTCCCGTTTATTTCTTTTCCCTGACAGCCAATGCTAAATTTCGGCTTCCGGCGCGCCGCCGCCGGAATGTCATCGAACACAACTAGAATCGCGCGATTCGCGTCCGCGCCCCTTCCGAACCGGAGACAAATCGATGAATTACAAGCCGCTGTTCCGTTCACTTTCCGTTGCCGCTGTATTGAGCATCGGCGTCAGCCAGGCGGCTCACGCCGCGACCGAAATCCAGTTCTGGCACGCCATGGAAGCCGCACTGGGTGAACGTCTGAACGACATCGCGAACGACTTCAACAAATCGCAAAACGACTACAAGATCGTGCCCGTGTTCAAGGGCACCTACGACCAGACCCTCGCCGCCGGCATCGCCGCCTATCGCAGCGGCAACGCGCCGGCCATCCTGCAGGTCTACGAGGTCGGCACCGCGACGATGATGCAGGCGAAGAAAGCCATCGTCCCGGTCACGCAGGTATTCAAGGACGCGGGCCTGCCGCTCGATCAGAAAGCCTTCGTGCCGACCATCGCGAGCTATTACAGCGACTCGAAAACCGGCGAACTGATCTCGATGCCGTTCAACAGCTCGACGCCGGTGCTGTACTACAACAAGGATGCGTTCAAGAAGGCTGGCCTCGATCCGAACCAGCCGCCGAAGACCTGGGCCGAGTTGCACGCCGATGCGCAGAAGCTGAAGGCCTCGGGCATGTCGTGCGGCTACTCGTCGGGCTGGCAAAGCTGGATTCAGCTCGAGAACTACAGCGCGTGGCATGCGGCGCCGTTCGCGTCGCGTAACAACGGCTTCGACGGCATGGACGCGCAGCTCGAATTCAACAAGCCGCTGCAGGTCGCGCACATCCAGTTCCTGCAGAACATGGCGAAGGACGGCACGTTCACCTATGTCGGCCGCAAGGACGAACCGGTGTCGAAGTTCTATAGCGGCGACTGCGGCATCATCACGAACTCGTCAGGCTCGCTCGCGACGATCAAGAAATACGCGAAGTTCAACTTCGGCACCGGCATGATGCCGTACGACGACAGCGTGAAGGGCGCGCCGCAGAACGCGATCATCGGCGGGGCGAGCCTGTGGGTGCTGTCGGGCAAGGACCCGGCCGTCTACAAGGGCGTCGCGAAGTTCCTCGCCTATCTGGCCACGGCGCCAGTCGCCGCGAAGTGGCATCAGGACACCGGCTATCTGCCGATCACGACCGCCGCGTATGACATGACGCGCCAGCAGGGCTTCTACGACAAGAACCCCGGCAGCGACACCGCGATCCGCCAGATGCTGAACAAGCCGCCGCTGCCGTTCACGAAGGGCCTGCGTCTGGGCAACATGCCGCAGATCCGCACCGTGATCGACGAAGAACTCGAACAGGTGTGGGCGGACAGGAAGACGCCGCAACAGGCGCTCGACTCGTCCGTCGCGCGCGGCGACGACCTGCTGCGCCGCTTCGAAAAGGCCGGTAACTAAGCATCGCCTGCAGGCAGGGTTCCGGCGCTCCCGCGCGGGAACCCGTCGTTGCAGCACACTCTGGACATCCCGATGGAAAAGCGCTCCTACTTCGGCACCAGCGCGCTGCCCTACCTGCTCGTCGCGCCGCAGCTGCTCATCACGCTCGTGTTCTTCCTGTGGCCGGCGGGCGTCGCGCTCTGGCAATCGACGCAAACCCAGGACGCGTTCGGTACGTCGAGCGCGTTCGTCGGACTCGCGAACTTCAAACAGCTGTTCGCCGACCCGCTGTATCTGGCGTCGTTCAACACGACGATTGTGTTCTGCACGCTCGTCACCGTGTCGGGCCTCGTGATCTCGCTGCTGCTCGCGGTCTGCGCGGACCGCGTGACGCGCGGCGCGAAGGCCTATCAAACGCTGCTGATCTGGCCGTACGCGGTCGCGCCCGCGATCGCCGCGGTGCTGTGGTCGTTCCTGTTCAACCCGAGCATCGGCCTCGTCACGTATGCGCTCGCGAAACACGGCATTGTGTGGAATCACGCGCTGAACCCCGGTCAGGCGATGTTCCTCGTCGTGCTCGCGTCGGTCTGGCAGCAGATCAGCTATAACTTCCTGTTCTTCTATGCGGGCCTGCAGGCGATTCCGCGCTCGCTGATCGAAGCGGCCGCGATCGACGGCGCCGGTCCGGTGCGCCGCTTCTTCGGCATCGCCCTGCCGCTGCTGTCGCCGACCACGTTCTTTCTGCTGGTGATCAACATCACCTACGCGTTCTTCGACACCTTTCCCGTGATCGACGCGGCGACCGGCGGCGGCCCAGCCCAGGCCACCCGCACGCTGATCTACAAGATTTTCGCCGAAGGCTTCCAGGGGCTCGACATCGGCAGTTCGGGCGCACAGTCGGTCGTGCTGATGATCATCGTCGTGGCACTGACCGTCGTGCAATTCCGCTTCATCGAACGCAGGGTTCAATACTCATGATCGAGAACCGACGCGGTTTCGACCTGTTCTGTCACGCGGTGCTGATCATCGGCGTCGCGCTGGTGGTGTTTCCGGTGTACGTCGCGTTCTGCGCGGCGACGATGAGCGAGCACGAGGTGTTCACGGTGCCGCTGTCGCTCGTGCCGAGCACGCATCTGTTCGAGAACATCGTCACGATCTGGACGCAGGGCACCGGCAACGCCGCGGCGCCGTTCAATCGCATGCTGTTCAACAGCCTCGTGATGGCGCTCGTCATCGCGATCGGCAAGATCGCCGTATCGATGATCTCCGCGTACGCGATCGTCTACTTCCGCTTTCCGTTTCGCACGCTTGCGTTCTGGCTGATCTTCGTCACGCTGATGCTGCCGGTCGAAGTGCGGATTTTCCCGACCGTGCAGGTGGTGTCGTCGATGCATCTGAGCAATACGTACACCGGTTTGACGCTGCCGCTGATCGCGTCGGCGACCGCGACGTTCCTGTTCCGCCAGTTCTTCAAGACGCTGCCGGACGAGCTGATGGAAGCCGCGCGCATCGACGGCGCGGGCGCGCTGCGCTTCTTCTGGGACGTCGTGCTGCCGCTGTCGCGGACCACGATGGCGGCGCTCTTCGTGATCACGTTCATCTACGGCTGGAACCAGTATCTGTGGCCGATCCTGATCACCAGCCAGCAGTCGCTGATCACCGCGGTGATCGGCATCAAGGGGATGATCGCCTCGGGCGATACCGCGACCGAATGGCATCTGGTGATGACGGCCACGCTGCTCGCGATGCTGCCGCCGCTCGCCGTCGTGCTGACGATGCAGCGCTGGTTCGTGCGCGGCCTCGTGGATTCGGAAAAATGATCCGGTATGGCGGACAGCGACAAGCACTCAAAAACAAAAGGCTAGAACGGCATGGCTGCACTGACTCTGCAAAGCGTTAAGAAAACCTACGACGGCAAACAGTTCGTGTTGCACGGCATCGACGTCGACGTCGCCGACGGCGAATTCGTCGTCATGGTCGGGCCGTCCGGCTGCGGCAAATCGACCTTGCTGCGAATGGTCGCCGGGCTCGAGCGCATCTCCGACGGCAGCATTTCGATCGCCGGCAAGGTCGTCAACGATCTGGAGCCGAAGGATCGCAACATCGCGATGGTGTTCCAGAACTACGCGCTGTATCCGCATATGAGCGTGGCCGAGAACATGGGTTACGCGCTGAAGATCGCGGGCGTCGATCGTGCGCAGATCGCCAAACGCGTCGAAGCCGCCGCGCAGATTCTCGAGCTCGGCGCGCTGCTGCAGCGCAAGCCGCGCGAGTTGTCGGGCGGGCAGCGGCAGCGCGTCGCGATGGGCCGCGCGATCGTGCGCGAGCCGGCGGTGTTTCTGTTCGACGAGCCGCTGTCGAATCTCGACGCGCGTCTGCGCGTGCAGATGCGCCTCGAAATCCAGCGTCTGCATGCGCGCCTCAAGACCACGAGCCTGTACGTCACGCACGATCAGATCGAAGCGATGACGCTGGCGCAGCGCGTGATCGTGATGAACCAGGGCCACGCCGAGCAGATCGGCGCGCCGACCGAAGTCTACGAGCGGCCGGCCACGGTGTTCGTCGCGAGCTTCATCGGCTCGCCGGGGATGAACCTGCTCGAAGGCCGTGTCGCGGACGACGGCTCGACCTTCGACGTCGCCGGCAACGGCCCGAAGCTGCCGCTCGCGGGCGTGCCGTCGATCGGCCGCGAAGTCGCGACAGGCCGCGAGTGGACGCTCGGCATTCGCCCCGAGCATCTGAGCCCGGGCACGGCCAACGCACCGTTCGCGACACTGAGCGTCGATTCTTGCGAAATTCTCGGCGCGGACAATCTCGCACACGGCCGCTGGGGCAAGCACGATGTGACCGCGCGGCTGCCTCACGCGCATCGTCCCGCGGCCGGCGAGGCGCTGCAGGTCGTGCTGCCCGCGCAGCATCTGCACTTTTTCGATCCGGCGACTGGACGGCGCGCGAACTGAGACGCCCGCGGCGCGCCGCGACGGCGGCCCGCCGCCGGCCCCCCCTGCCGCCCGGCCCTCGCCGCGAAGTACAATGCCACCTGAACCACATGCCGCGCGCGGCAGCGCCGTCGAATCCGACGCC
Organism: Paraburkholderia sp. Cpub6; assembly: GCF_014201065.1. Taxonomy (NCBI): domain Bacteria; kingdom Pseudomonadati; phylum Pseudomonadota; class Betaproteobacteria; order Burkholderiales; family Burkholderiaceae; genus Paraburkholderia; species Paraburkholderia sp. Cpub6. The sequence goes on along the minus strand of NZ_JACHDM010000019.1, from coordinate 115,976 downwards.
GCGCCGGCCGGCGCCGGGTGTTCCGCCCGGCCCTCACACCGATTACCCATTCACCCCCGACTGCCCGCCCGCACGCGGCCGGCGTCGTCAACGTCTACTGCAAGCTAATGGCCCAATACGTTTTCACCATGAACCGGGTCGGCAAAATCGTGCCGCCCAAGCGCCAGATCCTGAAAGACATTTCGCTATCGTTCTTCCCCGGCGCGAAGATCGGCCTGCTCGGCCTGAACGGCTCGGGCAAGTCGACCCTGATCCGCATCATGGCCGGTGTGGACACGGAGATCGAAGGCGAAGCGACACCGATGCCGAACCTGAACATCGGCTATCTGCCGCAGGAGCCGCAACTCGATCCGCAGAAAACCGTGCGTGAAGCGGTCGAGGAAGGCCTCGGCGACGTGTTCAAAGCGCAGAAGAAGCTCGACGAAATCTACGCGGCCTACGCGGAGCCGGACGCCGACTTCGACGCGCTCGCCGCCGAGCAGGCGAAGTACGAAGCGATCCTCGCAACGACCGACGGCAGCGCCGAGCAGCAGATCGAAATCGCCGCCGACGCACTGCGCCTGCCGGCATGGGACGCGAAGATCGAGCATCTGTCGGGCGGCGAAAAACGCCGCGTCGCGCTGTGCAAGCTGCTGCTGCAAAAGCCCGACATGCTGCTGCTCGACGAGCCGACCAACCACCTCGACGCGGAATCGGTCGAATGGCTCGAGCAGTTCCTGACGCGCTTCCCGGGCACCGTGGTCGCCGTCACGCACGATCGCTACTTCCTCGACAACGCCGCCGAGTGGATTCTCGAACTCGACCGCGGTCACGGCATTCCGTGGAAGGGCAATTACAGCAGCTGGCTCGATCAGAAGGAAGAGCGTCTGAAGCAGGAAGAAGCGTCGGAGTCCGCGCGCCAGAAGGCGATCAAGAAGGAACTCGAGTGGGTGCGCCAGAACCCGAAGGGCCGCCAGGCGAAGTCGAAGGCGCGTATCGCGCGCTTCGAGGAGCTGAACAGCCAGGACTACCAGAAGCGCAACGAAACACAGGAAATCTTCATTCCGGTCGGCGACCGCCTCGGCAACGAAGTGATCGAGTTCAAGAACGTCAGCAAGTCGTACGGCGACCGGCTGCTGCTCGATAACGTCAGCTTCAAGATTCCGGCCGGCGCGATCGTCGGCATCATCGGTCCGAACGGCGCCGGCAAATCGACGCTGTTCCGTATGCTGACCGGCCGCGAGCAACCCGATTCGGGCGAAATCGTGCAGGGTCCGACCGTCAAGCTCGCGTACGTGGACCAGAGCCGCGAAGCGCTCGCAGGCACCAAGACCGTGTTCGAGGAAATCTCGGGCGGCGCGGACGTGCTGACGGTCGGCAAGTACGAAACACCATCGCGCGCGTATATCGGCCGCTTCAATTTCAAGGGCGGCGACCAGCAGAAGATCGTCGGCAATCTGTCCGGCGGCGAGCGCGGTCGTCTGCATCTGGCGAAGACGCTGATCGCGGGCGGCAACGTACTGCTGCTCGACGAACCGTCGAACGACCTCGACGTCGAAACGCTGCGCGCGCTCGAAGACGCGCTGCTCGAATTCGCGGGCTCGGTGCTCGTGATTTCGCACGATCGCTGGTTCCTCGATCGTATCGCGACGCATATCCTCGCGTTCGAAGGCGACTCGCAAGTCACGTTCTTCGACGGCAACTACCAGGAATACGAAGCGGACAAGCGCGCGCGTCTCGGCGAGGAAGGCGCGCGGCCGAAGCGCCTGCGCTACAAGCCGATCTCGCGTTAAGAAGCGGGCGGACGACGGCCCGTCTGGCGCGATGCCGCACGGGCTGCGGGGCATGCGCGTTGCTAACCGTCGCTATGGAGGCGCGCGTGAAAGTCTCGCGCACGCGACAGACGGTCAACACAGCGCCGCGCGACGCGGCGACGAGGAGACAGGCATGGCGATGTCGAAGGGCAGGCGCTGGATCGTGATCGTGGGCGGAACGCTTTTGGCGTTGGTTCTGATCGCGATCGGCGCGATGCAATTCGCGCAACAGGAAGTCAAGAATCGCGTCAGCGCGGCGCTCGGGCCGCTCGGCAGCGCCGACAGTATCGACGTCGGCCTCACCTCGGTACACCTCACCCACGTCGTGCTAAAAGCGCCGCCTGACTGGCCAGCGGGTGAACCGCTACGCGCCGACGAAATCACGATCACCCCCGACGTGCGCGATCTGATCGCGCGGCGCATGCATATCCGCGAGGTCGTCGTGCGCGGCTTCGACATGGCCGTGTTACGCACGAAGGACGGCTCGCTGAATCTGCTGCCGAACCTGCGCGAATCGCTGAACCGCGGCGATCAGCCGGGCAACGCCGGCACGGCGCCGCCGATCCCGCGCGAAAAGCTGGTCGACCATATCCGGTTCGAACACGGCAACTTCCATTTCTACGACATGACTGTCGGGCCGCCGCCGTTCAAGGTCACGGTCAGCAACGCCAACGCGAGCGTCGACCATCTGCATCTGCCGGCGCTTACCGAACCGACCCATGTCAGCGTTCGCGGCTCGATGAAGGGGCCGGCGCATACGGGCACCGTGACGTTCGACGGCTGGATCAAAATCGCCAGCCGCGATTCGCAGACGACGAGCACGCTGCGCGGCGTCGATATTGCGATGCTCGATCAGTATCTGCTGAAGAAGGCCGGCACGCGCGCACAGGTGACGGGCGGCACCGTCGATCTGACGATCGAATCGACGGTGCGGAACTATCATCTCCATGCGCCCGGCACGGTGACGGTCCACAATCTGCAGCTCGCCGAATCCGACAATCCGCTCGAGACGTTCATGTCGATTCCGACCCACGCCGCCGTCGCGGCGCTGAAGACGCATAACGGCAATATCACGCTGCATTTCGTGCTCGACGGCGATCTGCGCGATCCGAAGTTCTCGGTGCGCGAAGGAATCCTCACGCGCATCGGCGCGGGATTTGCGCAGGCGCTCGGGGTCAGCGTCGAAGGCGTCGCGAAGGGTGCGGGCGAGACCGTCAAGGGTCTCGGTAATGCGCTGAAGAATCTGCTGGGGCAGTAGCGGCGGCGGTCAGCTCAAACCGGCAAGCCCAACTCGCGCAGCTCGGCTTCCGTTTGCGCGGTGCTCGTGTGATGCACGCCGTGCCAGCCGAGCGCCGTCGCGGCTTCGGCGTTCTTCGCGTTGTCGTCGATGAAGACGAGTTCGGCCGGCTCGACACCGGGCATTTGCAGTTCGATGCGCCGGCGCATCTCCGCGAAGATCGCCGGGTCGGGCTTCACGAGTTTCACGCGCCCCGACACGACGACGTCGCGAAACCGCCGCAGCACCGGATAGTGCTCCCACGCGTACGGAAACGTCTCGGCCGACCAGTTGGTCAGCCCGAAGAGCGGCACCTCGGCCGCTTCGAGCTTTTCCATCAGCGCGATGCCGTCGTCGAGCACACCCGCCACCATCTGGTGCCAGCGCTCATAGAACGCGCGGATCAGCGGTTCGTGATCGGGAAACCGCGCGATCAGCTCGTCGGTGGCTTCGACGATCGGCTGACCGCCATCCTGGCGGATCACCCAGTCCATCGAGCAGACGTGCGTGAGGAACCAGCGGCGCTCGACTTCGTCGGGAATCAGCTCGCGGTACAGGTACTCGGGACTCCAGTCGATCAGCACACCGCCGAAATCGAACACCACTGCCTTGATCGCCATGCACCACGCTCCTTTGGAAGGTCGTCGCTATGCTCAGATGGGTTGCGTGCGCAGTTCCAGCCACGCTTTCGCGTCGCCCGATACATGCGGCGCGAGGCGCGCGCGCACCGTCTCGTGATACGCGTTGAGCCACGCGCGCTCGTCGTCGCGCAGCAGCGACAGCTCGATGCAGCGCGCGTCGATCGGACACAGCGTCAGCGTTTCGAACTTCAGGAAGTCGCCGAATTCGGTTTTTTCCGCGGCCACGTTCAGCACGAGGTTTTCGATTCGCACGCCCCACTTGCCCGACCGATACAGACCCGGCTCGTTCGACGTGATCATGCCCTCCTCCATCGCGGTCCACGGTTCGGCCGGCGCGTAGTGCGAGATCACCTGCGGGCCTTCGTGCACGTTCAGGAAGTAGCCGACCCCGTGACCGGTGCCGTGGCCATAGTCGGCGCCGGCCTGCCAGATCGGCGCGCGCGCGATCGCGTCGAGCATCGGCGAGCGGATGCCGCGCGGGAATTGCGCGCGTGACAGCGCGATCATGCCTTTCAGCACGACGGTGAAATCGCGGCGCTGTTCGCTGCTCGGCGTGCCGACCGGGACGACGCGTGTGATGTCGGTCGTGCCGCTCAGATACTGGCCGCCCGAATCGATCAGCAGCAGGCCATTGCCTTCGATCACCGCATGCGACTCCTCGGTCGCGCGATAGTGCGGCATCGCGCCGTTCGCATTGAAGCCCGCGATCGTCGCGAAGCTCAGCGACACGAAGCCGGGACGGCGCGCGCGAGCTGCCGTCAGACGCTCGTCGATCGTCAGCTCGGTGATGCGCTCGCGGCCGAGCGCGCTTTCGAACCACGCGAAGAATTCGGCGAGCGCGGCGCCGTCCTGCTCCATCGTCTCACGCACGTGCGCGGCATCGGCGGCGGTCTTGCACGACTTCAGGAAAGTGGACGGATTGACCGCTTCGGCCACCTTGACCGACGACGGCACCGCCTGCAGCGAGCCGTACGTGATGCGGCGCGGATCGATCAGCAGCGTGCTGCCGGCTGGCAGCGCAGCAAGCGTGTCGGCGGTTTTCGCGTACGGCTCGACGCCGATGCCGTCGCGCGCGAGCACTTCGGCGAGCGCCGGCGACACCTTGCCGTCGGCGATAAATAACGACGCCCGATCCACGCCGATCAGCGCGTGCGCGACGAACACCGGGTTGTAGCTGACGTCGGCGCCGCGCAGATTCAGCAGCCAGGCGAGGTCGTCGAGCGTCGAGATGAAGTGCCACTGCGCGCCTTTCTCGACCATCGCGCGACGCACCTGCGCAAGCTTGTCCGCACGTGTGACGCCCGCTTGCGGCGCGGCGTGCTCGAAGACGGCGTCGGCGGGCAGCGCCGGGCGCTGCGCCCAGATCGCGTCGAACAGGTCGAGGTCGGTGCGCAATTGCACGCCGCGCGCGTTCAGTGCGGCGCTCAACGCGCGCGCGGCCGCAACGCCCAGCACCGCGCCGTCCACACCGACCGTGCCGCCGCTCGCGACGTTCTGCGCGAGCCATTCGAAATGCGGCGTCGTGAGCTGGCCGCCGGTCATCTTCATCAGCTCGACACCGCTGCCGGCGAGCTGCGCACTCGCCTGCTCCCAGTAGCGGCTGTCGGTCCAGACGCCGGCAAATTCGGCGGTGACGATCAGCGTGCCGGCCGAGCCGGTGAAGCCCGACAGCCACTGGCGGCCTTGCCAGCGCCCTGGCAGATACTCGGACAGATGCGGATCCGCCGACGGCACGAGGTAAGCGGCAATGCCTTCGCGCGCCATCGCGGCGCGCAGGCTCGCGAGGCGCTCGGGAATGGAGGAGGTTTCGGGAAATCGGGCGTTCATGGAGTTACCTGCAAGGATTCATCGACGGATTGACCGGCGCGTTGATTGACGCGACAAGAGGCCGACCGTCACGGCGACGGCGATGAGCGCGACGGCGGTGCATACCGGCCATTCGAGCATGTCGCCGTCATGGAAGAGACTTGTCACATTGCCGGCCATCCGCGCGACGCTCGTGCCGAGCACACCGGCCAACAGGGCGGCCCACCAGCGGGCGCGGCTCGCGCGGCGCTGCGGATGCAACCACCAGCCCGCGAGGCCGATCACCGCGCCGAGTACGAGAATGCCTGGCCAACCCATCAGGCGTCGACTCCAGACTGGGCGCTCAAACACGGCAAGATCAATTTCGGATTCGTCTCATAGGCGAAAGGAGCCGCCAACGCTAGCATTTTTGCCTCCTCAACTATACAAGTTCAGCACGGCGCTTTCCGCATAGCGGTTGAGTTTAGGGATCGGGGTGTGCTTAGGCAAGTTGTAAGTCTGACGAAAACGCCTCATGCTTCGCCCGTTGCCAGGCTGACGCAGCGCCATGCGCATCGCCCTTATCGAACCCGACGTGCAACACGCCAAACTGGTTGACCGGCTCATTTTCGCCGGCGGCCACGCGTGCCAGCACTTCACCACTAGCGCCACGTTCCTGCAGCGCGCTACCGACGAATTTTTCGACCTGTTGATCACCGAAAGTTGGGCCGGCGACCATTGCGCCGAAGACGTGATCCCGCGCGCGCGCTCCATTCTGCCGGGCCTGCCCGTCATGATGCTGCTGAGCGCACCGCGCGAATGCCAGATCGTCGCCGCGCTGCATGCCGGCGCCGACGACTGTCTCAGCAAGCCAGTGCGCGGCCCCGAAATGCTCGCGCGCGTCGAGGCGCTGCAGCGCCGTGCGGGCCTGCGGCGGCCGCCCAACCGTCGACGCGACGTGATCGGCGGCTATACGTTCGACGCGGCGAATTTGGCCGTGACATTCCGCGACCTGACCGTGATCCTGACGCCGAAGGAATTCCGCCTCGCGCTGGTGCTGTTCAACAATCTTGCGCGGCCGGTGTCGCGCGCGCATATTCTCGAAACCGTGTGGGCCCGCCGTCGCGACGTAAAGTCGCGCACCATCGACACCCACGCGTCGCGCGTGCGCAGCAAGTTGCAACTGCGCCCGGAGCTTGGCTACACGCTGACGCCGGTCTATGGTTACGGTTACCAGCTCGACGCGATCCCGCCGGAGAGCCTGACAGGCGCGAACTGACGCATGCGGGATATATGGCGGGCAGGATGTGAGTATCGTGGAAACGCTATAATATGTGGCTGAACGATAGCTCCCCCACATGCAGCTTCTAACGATCGGAATCAACCATCACACTGCGCCTGTCGCCTTGCGCGAACGCGTGGCGTTTCCGCTCGAACAGATAAAGCCCGCTCTCGACACGTTCAAAGGCATCTGGCTGGGCCACATGGCCCCCAACGCGCCCGAGGCGGCAATTCTGTCCACCTGCAACCGCACTGAACTCTATTGCGCGACCGACGACCTCGCCGCGCGCGAAGCCTCGGTGCAGTGGCTGTCGAAGTACCACAACCTCCCCATCGACGAACTCGCGCCGCACGTCTATGCGCTGCCGCAGTCCGAAGCCGTGCGCCATGCGTTCCGCGTCGCGTCGGGGCTCGATTCGATGGTGCTCGGCGAAACGCAGATCGTCGGACAAATGAAGGACGCGGTGCGCACCGCCTCCGAAGCCGGCGCCCTCGGCACCTACCTGAATCAGCTATTCCAGCGCACCTTCGCCGTCGCGAAGGAAGTGCGCAGCACCACCGAGATCGGCGCGCAGTCGGTGTCGATGGCCGCCGCCGCGGTACGCCTCGCCCAACGCATTTTCGACAAGATCGCGAACCAGCGCGTGCTGTTCATCGGTGCTGGCGAAATGATCGAGCTTTGCGCGACGCACTTCGCGGCGCAGCATCCGCGGGAACTCGTCGTCGCGAACCGAACCGCCGAGCGCGGCATGCGGCTCGCCGAGCGCTTCAACGGCCGCGCCATTCCGCTCTCCGAGCTCCCCGCGCGGATGCACGAATTCGACATCATCGTGTCGTGCACGGCGTCCACGTTGCCGATCATCGGTCTTGGCGCGGTCGAGCGCGCGGTCAAGGCGCGCCGTCACCGGCCGATTTTCATGGTCGACCTCGCGGTGCCGCGTGACATCGAACCCGAAGCCGGCCAGCTCGAAGACGTGTTCCTGTACACCGTCGACGACCTCGGCGCGATCGTCCGCGAAGGCAATGCGTCGCGCCAGGCCGCGGTCGCGCAGGCCGAAGCGATCATCGAAACGCGCGTACAGACCTTCATGCAGTGGCTTGATGCGCGCAGCATCGTGCCGGTGATCCGCCACATGCACACCCAGGCCGACACGCTGCGCCGCGCAGAGGTCGAACGCGCGCAGAAAATGCTCGCGCGCGGCGACGATCCGGCCGCAGTCCTCGAGGCACTGTCGCAATCGCTCACCAACAAGCTGATCCATGGTCCTACGCACGCGCTGAATCGCGCGAGCAGCGACAACCGCGACAAGCTGATCGAGCTGATGAGCGGCTTCTACAAACACCCCGGCTCTACCGAGCGTTAGCGGCGCAGTGCTCGCCGCACCCGCGCGCGCCACCGCCGTGGCTCGCAAAGTGCTTCCGCCCCGGGCATTCGCCCATTCCCCTGGCCGCATCCATTCCGGAGTCCGCTCCGCTACCCGCCCGATGAAAACGAGCATGCAACGCAAGCTCGACCAGCTGACCACCCGGCTGGCCGAACTGAACGACCTGTTGAGCCGCGAGGACATCACCGCCAACCTCGACCAGTACCGCAAGCTGACGCGCGAACACGCGGAGCTCGGCCCGGTCGTCGAGCATTATGGGCTGTGGCGCCAGGCGCAGAACGACGCCGCCACCGCGCAGGAACTGCTCGCCGACGCGTCGATGCGCGATTTCGCCGAAGAGGAAATCCGCGCAGCACGCGATCGTATGGAGACGCTCGGCGTCGAACTGCAGAAAATGCTGCTGCCGAGAGACCCGAACGACGAGCGCAACATTTTCCTCGAAATCCGCGCGGGCACCGGCGGCGATGAATCCGCACTGTTCGCGGGCGATCTGCTGCGCATGTATCTGCGCTATGCCGAGCGCAACCGCTGGCAGGTCGAGATGATGTCGGCGAGCGAATCGGACCTCGGGGGCTATCGCGAAGTGATCGTGCGAATTGCCGGCGATGCCGCGTATTCGAAGCTGAAGTTCGAGTCGGGCGGGCATCGCGTGCAGCGCGTGCCGGCCACCGAAACGCAGGGCCGCATCCATACCTCGGCGTGCACGGTCGCGGTGATGCCGGAAGCGGACGAGATCGGCGAAGTCGAGATCAATCCGGCCGATCTGCGTATCGACACGTTCCGCGCGTCGGGCGCGGGCGGCCAGCACATCAACAAGACCGACTCGGCGGTGCGCGTCACGCACTTGCCGACGGGCATCGTCGTCGAATGTCAGGACGACCGCTCGCAGCACAAGAACAAGGATCGCGCGCTGAAGGTGCTCGCCGCGCGCATCAAGGACAAGCAGGCGCGCGAGCAGCAGGCGAAGGAAGCGGCGACGCGCAAGAACCTGATCGGCTCGGGCGACCGTTCGGAGCGCATCCGCACGTACAACTTCCCGCAGGGGCGCCTCACCGATCACCGCATCAACCTGACGCTGTATCGCCTCGACGCGATCATGGACGGCGATCTCGAAGAACTGATCGCGGCGCTCGTCAGCGAGCATCAGGCCGAACTGCTGGCTTCGCTCGGCGACGCGGACTAACGCCCCGACAATGACCGACGCCTCCCCGGCTCCGCTCGACCCCACCGCTCTGCCCCCCACGGCCGAGGCGCTATTGCGCGCATCGCCGCTGCCACCGCTCGAAGCGCGGATTCTGCTCACGCATGTGCTCGGTTGGCGGCGCACGCAGCTGATCACGCGCGGCGAGGAGCCGCTCGAACGCGCAAGCGTCGAGCGTTATCGCACGCTCGAGGCGCGGCGCATGGCCGGCGAGCCGGTCGCGCAGCTCGTCGGTGCGCGCGAGTTCTTCGGGCTCGAATTCGAAGTGACGCCGCACGTGCTGATTCCGCGTCCTGAGACCGAGCTGCTGGTGGAGACCGCGCTCGCGGCGATCGAACCTCGGCCGCGCCCACGTGTGCTCGATCTCGGCACCGGGACCGGCGCAATCGCGGTGGCAATCGCGTCGATGCGGCCCGACGCGCAGGTCTGGGCGCTCGACCGCTCGGCCGACGCGCTCGCCGTCGCCGCGCGCAACGGCGCGCGCCTGCTCGACGTGAAACGCCCGGGGGGCGCCGTCGTTTTCCTGCCCAGCGACTGGTACGGCTCGCTCGACGCCGCGTTGCGCTTCGATGCGATCGTCAGCAATCCACCGTATATCGCGAGCGGCGACCCGCATCTGCGTGAGGGCGATCTGCGCTTCGAGCCGCGCGGCGCGCTCACCGACGAGGCCGACGGCCTCAGCGCGATCCGCGCGATCGTTGCCGGCGCCCCCGAGCGTCTCGCCGCCGACGGCACGCTTTGGATCGAACATGGCTACGACCAGGCCGAAGCCGTGCGCGCATTGTTGAGCGAACGCGGTTTCGCCGAGGTCCGCTCGGCGCGCGATCTCGCCGGCATCGAGCGGATCAGCGGCGGCGTGCTGCGCGCCGCTGCGGCCTGAGCGCGGTCGCCGAGGCTAAAACCCCAGGCGCGACGTGGCTGCGGCCGCCCGTAGCGAAATCCGCTATCATTTCAGCCTATTCCCATCCTTTATCGGAACCGCAAGGTCAGTCATGGATACGCAACAACGCATCAAGCAAATCGTCGACGGCAACAACGTCGTTCTCTTCATGAAGGGCACGGCCCAGTTCCCGATGTGCGGTTTTTCCGGCCGCGCCATCCAGATCCTGAAGGCGTGCGGTGCCGGTGAAATCAAAACCGTCAACGTGCTCGAAGACGACGAAATCCGTCAGGGCATCAAGGTGTTCTCGAACTGGCCGACCATTCCGCAGCTGTACGTGAAGGGCGAATTCATCGGCGGCTCGGACATCATGATGGAGATGTACGAATCGGGCGAACTGCAGCAGCTGTTCGCCGCGGCCTGAGCGTTCTACGCTTCGTTCGCTTCATCAGGCGCCGCAAGCCATGCAGCAAGCACGCACCGCGGTGCCTCGCCGGCTGATCGTCGCGATCACCGGCGCCACCGGCGCCATCTACGGCATCCGGCTGCTCGAGACGCTGCGGCAGCTCGGCGGCGTCGAGAGCCACCTGCTGATTTCGAGCGCGGGTTGGCTCAACATCCAGCATGAACTCGAGTTGGGCAAGGAAGACGTGCATCCGCTCGCGGATGTCGTCCATTCGGTGCGCGATGTCGGCGCGAGCATCGCGTCCGGCTCGTTCGCGACCGACGGCATGATCGTCGCGCCCTGCTCGATGAAAACACTCGCGAGCATCGCGCACGGTTTCGCCGACAACCTGATCACCCGCGCCGCCGACGTCACACTGAAGGAGCGTCGCCGTCTCGTGCTGCTGGTGCGCGAAACGCCGTTCAATCTCGCGCATCTGCGCAATATGACGGCCGTCACCGAAATGGGCGGAGTGATCTTCCCGCCGCTGCCCGCGTTCTATAACCGGCCTGCTTCGATCGACGAGATGGTCGACCACACTGTCGCACGCGTGCTCGATCTGTTTGCGCTGGGGCCGGCGTTGTCGCCGGCGTGGGAAGGATTGCGGGGCGCGCAGGATTAACCGCGACAACGCGGATTAACAACGGCTGCGACGCAATCAATTCCCGCCGAACCCATTTATCAAGCCGGCGTGCGGACCTATATTGGTAGCAACCCAATTTTTCCGTGCCGTGCTTACACGGCCGCGTTGCTGTCATGAACCGCTTACCTTCGCTTTTCCTGTCTCACGGCGCACCCACGTTGCCGATTGATCCGTCGATGCCGTCCGCCGAGTTCGGCACGCTCGGCACGCAATTGCCGCGTCCCGAGGCAATCCTGATGTTGTCGGCGCACTGGGGCACCGCGCAGCCACTCGCGAGCATCGCGACGGCGCCTGAAACCATCCACGATTTTTATGGTTTTCCGCGCCAGCTCTACGAAATCCAATACCCGGCGCCGGGCGCGCCCGACATAGCACGTAGCGCCGCCGCGCTGCTGGGCGCGAGCGGCATCGTCGCGGACGTGCAGCCGCACGGACTCGATCACGGCGCATGGGTGCCGATGCTGCTGATGTTTCCGCGAGCGGACGTGCCCATCGCGCAACTGTCGATCCAACCGCACAAGGACGCCGCGCATCATTTCCGCGTCGGCCGCGCGCTGCGCGCGCTAAAAGACGAAGGCGTGATGGTGATCGGCTCCGGCCAGATCACCCATAACCTGCGCGCCGCCGATTTCTCCGCGCGCCCGGAAGACGCCGATCCGCGTGTGGCCGAATTCACCGACTGGTTCGAGGACAAGCTCGTCGCGCGCGATATCGACGCGCTGCTCGACTATCGCCGCCAGGCGCCGCACGCGGTGTTGATGCATCCGACCGACGAGCATCTGTTGCCGGTATTCGCCGCGCTCGGTGCCGCCGACGACGACTATTCGCTCGCGATCCAGTCGCTCGGCACCTACCAACGCTCGCTCGCGATGACGAACTACGTGTTCGGGACCGCCTGATCCGGCGCGGGGTCGCGCACAAAGGTCAACAAAAAGCCCGCCTGATCATCGATCGGGCGGGCTTTTTATCGGCGCCGAAAGACCCGCGTCGAGCGGATCTTCGGTTTCGACCGGCGCTCAATGCGCGCCGATAACTTCGAGCACTTCGTCGTGCACGATCCGCTCGTCCAGATACTCCGAACGATAGCCGCTGTTCACGCCCCAGAAGTAGAACACCAACGAGAAGGCGATCACGACGAGCATGTCCCAGCCGTACGGCAGAATGCCGAAGCCGCCAAACTCCTTGCTGCCGATCAGCGACAGGATCGCCATGATCGGCAGATACGCGACCAGCCACCAGGCAGCCTTCAGGTCACGGCCCCAGCCCTCGAAGCCCGACTTCGCCTGGAAGTAGAAATACACCGGCAGCGCGACGACCATCAGCAGAATGATTTCGCCGGTCAGCGGCCACCTCGCCCAGTACAGGATCAGCGACGCGCAGACGAACGCGAACGGTGCGATCACCTTCATGCCGGCGATGTGCAGCGGGCGCTCGAGATCGGTTGCCGCGCGGCGCAGTGCCATCAGGCTGATCGGGCCGGTCAGGTACGAGATCACGGTCGCGACCGAAATCACCGCCGCGAGCGAACTCCAGCCGCGGAAGAAGAACAGGAAGATGAACGAGACGAGCAGGTTGAACCACATCGCGTTGCGCGGAACGCCATAGAACGGGTGCACGTTACCGAACATCTTCGGCATCGTGTTGTTGCGCTCCATCGCGTAGATCATGCGCGAGGTGGTTGCCATGTAGGTCGTACCGGTGCCGCTCGGGCTCACGAACGCGTCGACGTACAGCAGGATCGCCAGCCAGTTCAGGTTCAGCGCAATCGCCAGTTCCGCGAACGGCGAAGCAAAGCTGAAGTGGCTCCAGCCCTTCATCACGTCGGCCGGATTCGCGGCGCCGATGTATGCGATCTGCAGCAACACGTAGATCACGAGCGCGAGCAGGATCGAGCCGATCACCGCGAACGGCACGCTCCTGGCCGGATTTCGCGCTTCACCGGCCAGGTTGATCGGGCTCTGGAAACCGTTGAATGCGAACACGATGCCGCTCGTCGCGACCGCGGTCAGCACCGCCGACCAGCCGTACGGCGCGAACGTGGTCGTCTGACCAAAGTTCTCGGTGTGGACGCCTGTCATCATCAGGCCGACGATCGTTGCGCCCGGGATCAGGAACTTGAAGATCGTGATCGCCGAGTTGGCGCGCGCGAACAGCTTGACGCCCCAGTAGTTGAGCAGGAAATAGATGATGACGAGCCCGGCGGACAACAGCAGGCCGTTGGTCGACAACGACCCGTCGACGAACAGCGCATGCGCCCAGGGATAGGGCCAGGTACTCATATATTGGATCGATGCTTCGGCCTCGATCGGGATCACCGACACGATCGCGATCCAGTTGGCCCACGCGCTGATGAAACCGACCAGCGCGCCGTGCGAGTAGCGCGCATAGCGCACCATCCCGCCAGATTCCGGAAACATCGCGCCAAGTTCCGCGTAGGTCAGCGCAATCGCGAGAATCACGACCGCACCGATGATCCATGCGCAAATCGCAGCCGGACCGGCAATTTTTGCAGCCTTCCACGCGCCGAACAGCCAACCCGATCCGATGATCGAGCCCAGACCGGTCAGCATCAGCGCGAATGGCCCGATGTTCCGTTGTATAGAACTTTTCAAGTCTTCTCCTAAAATCAGAACCATGTCGGCACCGCGTGACATCGCTTGTGGCGGGTGGGGACGGGGTGACGCGCATGTAAGCGCGTCCAGATGCGGAATAGGTGCAACCGACGCGCGGCGCGTAGTTTAACGGTTGCACCGTGTGACTGCAGCGAAACCGCAGCCGAACCAAGGGTTCTCCCTAGCAAAAAGTTGTCCCCCTGCGCAAGCTTTGTAAGAAAATTTCGGATCAGTCCGGTAAAGTTTCGTCTAGACTGTTGACCTTCGTCCGAATTCGCCGTATAACGTTCGGGCAGGATTTCAAGTGGCGAGTGAAGTGGTTCTTTCGTAGTTCGCCCATCAACGGTACTCCGGTTGGTCCCATTACCCCCTTCCTTGATTTTCATGCACCCCGGGCTTCGGCCTTATTCACCATCTTTAGGAAAAAGTAATATGGAAACCGGTACCGTCAAGTGGTTCAACGACGCTAAGGGCTTTGGCTTCATCACTCCGGACGGCGGCGGTGAAGATCTGTTCGCGCATTTCTCGGAAATTCGCACTGAAGGCTTCAAGACGCTGCAAGAAAACCAGAAGGTCACGTTTGAAGTGAAGACGGGCCCGAAGGGCAAGCAAGCGGCTAACATCAAGCCGGTGTAAGCTCCGCGCTTCCTTCTGGACGCAAAAAACCCCGCCTCGGCGGGGTTTTTTATTATGGCGGCCAATCTGAATGCGCCGATTAACTTCGCATGACTTCGCAATTCGCGGCGGATTATTTGCTGATTATCCGGGATTATCCGAATACGCGCCGCGCATGAATACCGAGGCCAGTCGCCACGCTCGCGAGACGATCGCCGAACACCGCTTGCGCGTCTGGAAACGCCGCGGCCAGCGCGCCCGACAGAAACGCGAGGCCGGTCGACCCGCCGGTGAAATAGATCGCGTCGACATCGCGCGGCGCGACACCCGCCGCCTGCACCGTATCGCGCGCGGCCTGCACGATGCGTCGCGTTTCTTCCTCGCCTGCCTTGACGAGCTGCGCTTCGTCGAACGCGAGACGCAGATCCTCTTCCACCTGCTCGAGATCGATCACGGTCTCGCCGCCCGCCGCCACGCCGATCTTCGCCTCTTCCGCGTGGGCGGCGAGCGCGTGCCCGAAACGCTGCTCGACCACGCGCATCAGCCGGTCGTGGTGCTTCGTCTGCGTGAAAAGGTGCCGCATCAGCGCGAGTTCGCTGACGCGCTTCGGCGTGTAGACGGTGTTGATCAGGTGCCAGGTCGCGAGATCGAAATAAATCCGGTTCGGGATTTCGCGCCCTTGCGGATCGAGCGACTGGTAGCCGAGTTCGCGCAGTATCGTGGCGAGTTCGACGCGGCGGTCGAAGTCCGTACCCGCGACGTGCACGCCGTGGTGCGCGAGCACATCGTCCTTGCGCTCGACGCGCTTCATCCGTTCCGGCCCCACTCGCACGAGCGAAAAGTCCGACGTGCCGCCGCCGATGTCCGCCACAAGCACGAGCCCCTCGGCGCTCAGGTGCGATTCGTAGTCGAACGCAGCTGCGATCGGTTCATACTGAAAGTGGATGTCGCGCAAGCCGGCCGTGCGCGCAGCGGCTTCGAGCTGTTGCTGCGCCATCTGGTCGGCGCGCGGGTCGTCGTCGACGAAGAACACCGGGCGGCCCAGCACTGCGCGGTCGATCGCGCCGCCGGCGCTCGCCTCGGCCGCGCGCTTCAGGTGAGTCAGGAACGTCGCGATCACGTCGGTGTACTTGATCGCACTGCCGTCGCCGAGATCGGTCGTATTCTCGGCGAGCGGCGAGCCGAGAATGCTTTTCATCGAGCGCATCAGCCGGCCGTCGAAACCGTCGATGTAAGCAGCGAGCGCCGCGCGCCCGAATTCGCTGGTGCGTTCGTCGGTATTGAAGAAGACCGCGGTGGGCAGCGTCGTGTACGCGCCTTCGACCGGCGCCAGCTTCAGCTGCGGGCCGATCGGAACCGCGACGGCCGAATTGGAAGTACCGAAGTCAATCGCGCAATAGTTCATGGCAGGAATGGCCGCTCACGGCTGGCGCGCAAAGAAAGGGGAGCGGCTTTGTATCACGAAAACTCCGGCAGCATCAACTGAAGCTGCCGGGACGGCCGCAAGATCGTTTGAAATCATGGCGCGGAATGGATCTTGCTGCGTCCGACCGGATATGCCGCCCCATTTCGCCATCGAGGAGACTTCGCGTCATGAGCGTGCCGCCCACCGCCGCCGTCGATGAACGTCACGCCACGCTGATCGAAACCGATCTGCCGTCGCGACTGGACCGCCTGCCCTGGGGCCGCTTTCATACGCTAATCGTAGTCGCGCTCGGCGTGACGTGGCTGCTCGACGGGCTCGAGGTGACGCTTGCCGGCGCCGTCGCGAGCGCGCTGAAAACGAGCCCGGCGCTGCGCTTTTCGAATGCCGACGTCGGCCTCGCAGGCAGCGCGTACATTGCCGGCGCGGTGCTCGGCGCGCTCGGCTTCGGCTGGCTGACCGACCGGCTCGGCCGCCGCAAGCTGTTTTTCATCACGCTGACGCTGTATCTGGCCGCGACCGCGGCGACCGCGCTGTCGTGGAATCTGATGAGCTTCATGCTGTTCCGCTTCCTGACCGGCGCGGGTATCGGCGGCGAATACACGGCGATCAACTCGACGATCCAGGAATTCACGCCGGCACGCGTGCGTGGCTGGACCGACCTCGGCATCAACGGCACGTTCTGGGTTGGCGCAGGGCTCGGCGCAGCGGGCTCGCTGGTGCTGCTCGATCCGCATTTGCTGCCTTCCGACTGGGGCTGGCGCGCGTGTTTTTTCATCGGCGCGGGGCTCGCGCTGGCGATCCTGCCGATGCGCATCTGGATACCCGAAAGCCCGCGCTGGCTACTCACGCACGGCGACGAGCGCGACGCCCGCACGATCGTCGAGGGCATCGAGACGCGTTTTCGCAACGACGGCTACACGCTTGCCGACGACGCCCTCTCGCGGCTGCGCCTGCGCGCGCGCGACCATACGCCGTTGCGCGAGGTGTTCCACACGCTGTTCAACGTGCACCGGCGCCGCGCGCTGGTCGGTCTCACGTTGATGACCGCGCAGGCATTCTTCTACAACGCGATCTTTTTCACCTACGCGCTCGTCCTCACCGACTTCTATCACGTGCCGGGCGACGACATCGGCTGGTATCTGCTGCCTTTCGCGCTCGGCAATTTCCTGGGGCCGCTCGTGCTCGGGCGGCTGTTCGACGTGATCGGCCGACGCAAGATGATTGCCGCGACCTACGCGATGTCGGCGATCCTGCTGACGCTGTCCGGCTATCTGTTCGAGCAGCAACTGCTGAGCGTCGTCACGCAGACGGTCGCCTGGATGGTCATTTTCTTCTTTGCGTCGGCGGCCGCGAGTTCCGCGTATCTGACCGTGAGCGAATCGTTTCCGCTCGAAATCCGCGCGCTCGCGATCGCGGTTTTCTATGCGTTCGGCACCGCGCTCGGCGGCATCATCGGGCCGGCGTTTTTCGGTCGGCTGATCGATACGCATCAGCGCAGCGAGGTGTTTTCGGGCTATCTGGTCGGCTCGGCGTTGATGCTCGCGGCG
Source organism: Paraburkholderia sp. Cpub6 (assembly GCF_014201065.1). NCBI lineage: Bacteria > Pseudomonadati > Pseudomonadota > Betaproteobacteria > Burkholderiales > Burkholderiaceae > Paraburkholderia > Paraburkholderia sp. Cpub6. Next base: position 98,446 of record NZ_JACHDM010000019.1, on the reverse strand, counting down.
GCGCTCGTCGCGGCGATCTGGGGTGTCGACGCGGAGCGCAAGTCGCTCGAACATGTGGCCGCGCCGCTGTCGAGCGTGATGGATGGTGAGAACGGCATGGACGGCGCTGCATGAAAAACGCGCGGACGGTGCCGCGCGTGCCTGACCGCTTAGTTGCTCATCGACTGCTTTCTTCGCTTTACCCGAAATCGCGCCGCAAGCGCGGCGAATCCATCGCTCAGAACGCCTTCTTCCAGGCGCCGGCGTACACGATCTCCGCGAGCGCCGCGCGTTGACGCGGCGCCTTCTCGCGTTCGCGAAGGACCGGGTCCAGTTTGTCGACGTCGCCGTAATGGCCGAGCGAGATCATCGCGATCGGCTCGACGTCCTTTGGTAGTTCGAAGGTGGTACGGAACGCGTTCACGTCGAAGCCGCTCATCTGGTGCGCGGCGAGGCCGAGCGCGTGCGCCTGCAGCACCAGCGCCATCGCCGCCGCGCCGGCGTCGTAGAACGCGCAGCGGTTTACGTCGCCCTTGTTGGTCAGTGTGTGCGCGGTCACCGCGATCAGCACCGGCGCGGGCGCATTCCAGCCCTGGTTGAACGGCACCAGCGTGGCGAAAGCCTTCTTGAACGCGACTTCGTCGACGCTGCGATCGAATACGACAAAACGCCAGGGCTGCGCGTTATATGAAGACGGCGCCCAGCGCGCCGCTTCGAGCACGGCTCGCAACTGATCGCGGCTCACCGGCTCGCTCGAATACGCGCGAGGGCTCCAGCGGCCTGCAATGAGCTCGTGAATGGCAACTTCGGTTGAGGCGGGTTTGGTGGCCATGCGCTTCTCTCGGTAGAAATTCATGATCGTCGGGCGGCTGCCCGAGGCCACATAGCATAACGGGCTTTCGGTGCGCGCTCCAAGTTGCGGCGCGGCGTTATGCGTGCTGGCTGAGAAAACGCGCACGGCCCCGTTATGGGGCCGTGCGTCGTTGCTTCGCTGACGGTGAATCCGCGCGGCTCGCGAAGGCGCCTCAGATTGCCTGCGGCGTCGGCACCTTGGCCGGGCGGTTGATGCGCAGCACGATCACCGCGGCGATCAGACACAAGCCGCCGGAAATCATCGATGCGACCGTGTAGGTGCCAAGACTCGCGCGCAGCATGCCCGCGCCGAGCGCCGCGAACGCCGCGCCGAGCTGGTGGCCCGCGACCACCCAGCCGAACACGATCGGCGCCGATTCCTTGCCATAGACGTCGGTCGCAAGACGCACGGTCGGCGGCACGGTGGCGATCCAGTCGAGACCGTAGAACACCGCGAACAGCGGCAGTCCGAAAAAGTCGATGCCGAACGCGTGCGGCAGATACATCAGCGACAGCCCCCGCAGCCCGTAATACCAGAACAGCAGCACGCGGCTATTGAAGCGGTCCGACAGCCAGCCCGACATCGTCGTGCCGAACAGGTCGAACACGCCCATCGCCGCGAGCAACGACGCGCCCTGCACTTCGGTCATCCCGTAGTCGCCGCACATCGCGATCAGATGGGTGCCGACATAGCCATTGGTGCTCGCGCCGCAAATGAAGAAGCTGAAGAACAGCAGCCAGAAGTCGCGCGTTTTGCTCGCCGACGCGAGCGTGCCGAATGCGATCGCGAGCGGATTCTGCCTGGTGACGGTCGTCGTGATGGGCGCGTCATGCGGTTCGCCGTACGGGCGCAACTGCATGCTGGCCGGATGCTCGGGCAGCAGGAACGCGACGAGCGGAATCACGACGCCCGCCGCGAGCGCGACGACCCACACGACCTGACGCCAGCCGTAATGCTCGGCGATAGCCGCGAGCAGCGGCAGAAACACCAGCTGGCCGGTCGCCGAGCTGGCGGTCAGGATACCCATCACGAGACCGCGGCGCGTCGTGAACCAGCGCGTCACGACCGTCGCCGACAGCGACAGCGCCGCTACCCCGGTCGAGCCGCCGACCATCACGCCCCAGATCAGCACCATTTGCCACGGATGCGTCATCAGCGACGACAACGCGACACCCGCGGCCATGGTGCCGAGCGCGCTCAGCAGCGTGGGGCGCACACCGAAGCGCTGCATCGCGGCGGCCGCGAAAGGCCCCATCAACCCGTACAGCGCGATGTTCACCGAGATCGCGAGCGAAATCGTCGCGCGGCTCCAGCCGAACTGGTGCTCGAGCGGCACCATCATCACGCTCGGTGTCGCTCGCGTACCCGCAGCCGCGAGCAACACCAGGAACACCACGGCGACGGTCAACCAGCCGTAGTGGAAACGCCCGCCTATCAGTCGCGCAGCCCAGTTCATTGGTTCTCCCATCGACGCGGCCCGGGTGGCGGCGTCGTTCGTATTATTACGGCCTCGGTGAATGACTTGTGACAGATCGGTCACAATAGTGTTGCGATCTTAGTTACTGGTCGGTAACATGTCAAGGCGTCAATCTCATTCGGGTGACTTGCCATGTCCGACAGCGAAACCCCCAAGCCCGCCCCTACTCGTGCGCGGCGCGCGCGCGGCGCACAGACCGCCGGGCCGCAGGCGCAGCTGCATCTGCTGCGCGCGGCCAGCGAGTTGTTCTATCGCGAGGGCGTGCGCACGGTCGGCGTCGATGCGGTGGTCGAGCGCGCGGGCGTGAACAAGATGAGTCTGTACCGGCAGTTTTCGTCGAAGGACGAGCTCGTGATGGCGTATCTGGAACAGAAGGACGAGCAGTTCTTCCGCTACGTCGAGAAGAGCTTCGCGAAGCATCCGGACGAGCCGGCGAAGCAGCTTCAGCAGTACTTCGACGACCTCGCGGTGCGCGCCTCGGTCGACGATTACCGCGGCTGCCCGTTCGTGAACGTGTCGGTGGAGTTTGCGGATACCGCGCATCCGGCGCGGCAGTTCGTGTTCCGCAACAAGCAGCGCTTGATGGCGCGCCTCGTCGAACTGTCGACGGCGGCCGGCGCCGGCGATCCGCAAGCGCTGGCCGATGGGCTCGGTCTGCTGATCGAGGGCGTGTACGCGGCGAGCCAGACTTACGGGCCGGGCTGCGGGCCGATCCTCGCCGCGCCGAAAGTCGCCGCGCAGTTGATAGCGGCCGCTTGCGCGGAGAAGCCGGTTCGCTGAGCCAGTCCGTCAGCTGGGTCCATTAGAATTGCGCGTCTTCCCGTCACATCCGTCCGCCATGCCGTTGCCCGCCGAATCCCACGATGCCGTTATCGCCGCGATCCGTCATTGGCTGACGGAGGCCGTGATCGGCCTGAACCTGTGTCCGTTCGCGAAGGCCGTGCATGTGAAGGGGCAGATTCGCTATGCGGTCAGCGAAGCGGACACGCTCGAAGCGGTGCTGGCCGACCTGGAAGCCGAGCTGCAGGCCCTCGTCGCCGCCGACCCCGCCGCCATCGACACGACGTTGCTGATCCTGCCGCGCGCGTTCGGGGACTTTCTCGGCTTCAACGACTGCCTGTTCTTCGCCGACCGGCTCGTCCAGCAGCTACGGCTCGAAGGCGTCATCCAGATCGCGAGCTTTCATCCGCATTACCGGTTCGAAGGCAGCGAGCCCGACGATATCGAAAACTACACGAACCGGGCGCCCTATCCGATCCTGCATCTGCTGCGCGAGGACAGCATCGAGCGGGCCGTGCAGGCCTTTCCCGACGCGGAAGAGATCTACGAGCGCAATCAGGAAACGCTGCGGCGAATTGGCCTCGCGGGCTGGGATGCGTTGATGAAGCGCTAAATGAAGCGCCAGGCCGCGCCTCAGGCCGGCACGAAAAATCGCTCCTTCAGCGCATCGAGCCCGAGCGCGTCCAGCACTTCGCCGAGCCGCTCAGCGGGCCGGCGCCGCGGCAGGTCCTTGTACTGCGCGATGATCAACTCGTTTTTCATCGCGTGTTCCCAGCCGACCAGCTCGGTCACGCTGACCTGATAGCCATGCGCTTCGAGCTGCAGGCAGCGCAGCACGTTCGTGATCTGGCTGCCGAATTCGCGCGTGTGCAGCGGATGCCGCCAGATTTCCGTCAGCGCGGTCTTCAGAGCCTTGCCCTTGTTCTGCCGCAGCACGCCGGCCACCTCGGCCTGGCAGCACGGCACGACGACGATGTACTTCGCGTGCTTTTCGAGCGCGAAACGGATCGCGTCGTCGGTGGCGGTATTGCACGCGTGCAGCGCGGTCACGATGTCGATTTCGGCGGGCAGCCGCGTCGACGTGATCGACTCCGCCACCGACAGATTCAGAAACGACATCCCCTTGAAGCCGAGCCGCGCCGCCAGCTCTTCGGACTTCGTCACCAGCTCTTCACGCGTTTCAATGCCGTAAATGTGCGAAGCCCCACCAGCGACATCCTGAAACTCCTTGAAAAACAGGTCGTACAGGATAAAACCGAGGTATGACTTGCCCGCGCCGTGATCGACGAGCGTCAGCGCCCCCTGCTGGTCCTTCAGGTCCTTGAGTAGCGGCTCGATGAACTGGAACAGATGGTAGACCTGCTTCAGCTTGCGACGGCTGTCCTGATTCATCTTGCCGTCGCGCGTGAGGATGTGGAGCTCTTTGAGCAGTTCGACGGACTGGTTGGGACGGATTTCGTGGGTTTTGCCGGACATCGTATGGGCCGCCATCAATTGCAGTGCGAACGTGCGACAGATGACGGAAAAAGAGAAAAGTTGCTGCCAGTTTACCCAAAGTGCGGCAATCCCAGCGAGTACGCCGTCCGGATCACGCGAGACAGGCGGTCCACTGGGAACACTTCCTGCTCGAAAGGCGCTGCGCGGAAGTGTCTCGAGAATGGCCGAAAACAGCTTGAGCGCCGGCTGAGCCTGCGGGTGCAAGCCGCGTCGCCGAAAACAGGAAGCTGTCCGGCCGTGCAACCGGACACGCGAACCGGATGCATGTGGGGAGAGCGGTCCCGCAACAAGGGGCGAACGTTACGTAACCAGCAGCGGCCGGCTTTGCAACGGGTCGCGCGCTCGGATGATCACAGAAGAGGCGGCAATGGATACGGTACCCAACGGAAATGTCGAACAGAAGTTTCAGGAAATGATGGCGAAGCTCACCGCCGCGCCGGCATGGTCGGAGAAACAGCAACTCGAACTGGAGATGGCTCGCGACATCTCCACGGAAATGCTGCGGCTCGCCGAGGTTATGCGCGACGGCAACGTCGACCTCGAGACCTGCCTGACGATGCTCAAGTACGCCAAGGTGCTCGACTTCGTGATGACGACGCTCGCGTCGCGACGCGACATCAAGCCGCAGACGTTGCGGGTGATCTTCAAGCTCGCCGGGCTGAAGGTCGATGAGGCGTATCCGGGTTAGCGCGTCGGCATCCTGGTTAGATTGGCTTGGTATCGCGTTTCTCGTATCACCACAAGACTGCTGCAACACGCCCGCACGCGGGCGGCTGGATGCCGCTCGCGACGCGGGCTTCCACACTCCCCTTCCACGGGTGTCTCAAGCGTGCGGCGCCTCGACGGGCGGCGTTCCCTCATGAAATAGCGTCTTCAGCTGCTCGCGCAGCTCCGGCGAATCCGCGTGCTTGTGAACGCTGACGGCATGCTGGACCGCGGCTTCGAGCAGTTCGCCGTCGCTGTCGGCGGATAGCGCGACAGTGCAGTTCGTTTCGCTCGGAAACTCGCGACAGTCGATATATTTGCGGGTCATGGCAATCTCCTTGAACCAGACGATCGACCCTTCCACCGATTCAACGGGCGATGCGCGTCGGCTGCCGGCGCGCGGCAGTGAAGCGCGCCGCAGCGGCTGCGTGGCAAGTGACGTGATTGGGGATTGACGCGAGGAACGACCCGAACGGCGTCCGATGGAAGGTGTTTGAAAAGTATAGGTCGCGTGCGGCGCGAGCCAAGCGGTGAACGAGATGCGCAACGGCCGGGAGAAAGACTGAATCCAGTATTTTCCGGTCTGGGGCGATCGAGCCCGGTCGCCTGGCGAATAGCCGCCTATTTGCCAGTACCGAGCACAGTTCGACAGAGTTTGTCGGCGTTTGCCGCGCGCCGCGCGCGGTGTGACAATAGCGCCCTTCGCACCGCATATCCGTTCGGTCACCGCGGCGCACCGCCTTTTCTCCCCGTTGATCCGCTGAACCGCATGTCAATCTCGCTCGATTCCGCCCGCGTCGCCGTGATCGGCGGCGGCCCCGCCGGCCTGATGGCCGCCGAGACGCTTGCCGGGCGCGGCGTGCAAGTCCACGTATATGACGCGATGCCGTCGGTCGGCCGCAAATTCCTGATGGCGGGCAAAGGCGGCATGAACATCACGCATTCGGAAGCCCTCGCGCCGTTTCTCGACCGCTACGGCTCGCGCCGCGAGCGCATCGCGCCGTTACTCGACGCGTTCGGTCCCGACGCGCTGCGCACATGGTTGCGCGAGTTGGGCGTCGAGACGTTCGTCGGCAGTTCGGGGCGCGTATTTCCGTCCGACATGAAGGCCGCGCCGATGCTGCGCGCGTGGCTGCATCGGCTGCGCGAAGCGGGTGTGCAGTTTCATATGCGTCACAAGTGGAGCGGCTGGGCGTCAACACCCGAAGACGGTGCCGCCCACGCGTTGCGCTTCGACACGCCAAACGGTGAGCAGACGATCAGCTGCGACGCGGTCGTGTTCGCGCTCGGCGGCGCCAGTTGGCCGCGTCTCGGCTCCGACGCCGCGTGGGTGCCGCTGATGACGTCGCGCGACGTGCCGGTGACGCCGCTGCGTCCCGCGAACTGCGGCTTCGACGCGGACTGGAGCCCGTATCTGCGCGAGCGTTTCGCGGGTCAGCCGATCAAGACGGTCGCGATTTCCGTCACCGGTGTAGACGGAAAAGTCCACAATCGACAAGGTGAAATACTTTTGACCGAAACGGGCCTCGAAGGGAGCCTGATTTACGCGTTGTCGGCGCCGATCCGCGAGCGGATTCTCGCCGGCGGCGAGCTCACGATCGCGCTGGATCTCGCGCCAGGCTTGCCGCTCGAGCGAGTCGTGGAGGAAGTGACGCGGCCGCGCGGCTCACGCTCGATCGCGAGTCATCTGCACGGGCGAATCGGAATCGGCGGGGTCAAGCTGGCGTTGTTGCACGAGATTCTGTCGAAAGAAGCCTTCGCCGATGCGCGCGGCCTCGCCCACGCGATCAAGGCGCTGCCGATGCGACTGCTGCGCGCGCGACCGATCCAGGAAGCGATCAGTACGGCGGGCGGAATCCCGTTCGAGGCGTTGGACGCGCATCTGATGATCGACCGGATGCCCGGCGCATTCTGCGCGGGCGAAATGCTCGATTGGGAGGCGCCGACCGGAGGTTATCTGTTGACCGCCTGCTTTGCCAGCGGGCTGGTCGCTGGCCGGGGCGCGTGCGCGTATCTGGAAGCGCACGGCACGCCGGCGTGACGCGCGCAGTCGCCGTCACCGCGCCTTGAGCCGCCACAACGACGTGACCTCGGCCGCTCGCGCAACATACAACGAATCGTTCTGATCGCTGGCCTTCGGATGCCGTGGACGAATGTCCTCGCGTCCCACGACACTGAGCCCCGCGTGCTCGATCGCCGCGAGCAGCCACTCGCGCGTACGCAGCCCAAGGTGCTCGGCGAAATCCGAAATGATCAGCCAGCCCTCGCCGCCCGGCATCAGATGATCGGCGAGGCCGTGCAGGAAACCGACCAGCATGCGGCTGTCCGGATCGTAGACCGCGTATTCGAGCGGCGACGCGGGCCGCGCCGGCACCCACGGCGGATTGCAGACGACAAGCGGTGCCCGACCGTCCGGAAACAGATCGGCCTGCACAATCTCGACCTGCTCGTCGTAGCCAAGACGCGCGAGATTTTCACGAGCACACGCAAGCGCGCGCGCATCCTGGTCCGTCGCGACGATCTTGCGCACGCCGCGTTTGGCCAGCAGCGCGGCCAGCACGCCAGTGCCGGTGCCGATATCGAACGCGAGGTCCAGCGACGGCAGCGGCGTGCGCGCGACCAGATCGACGTACTCGCCGCGCACCGGTGAGAACACACCGTAGTGCGGATGGATGCGCTCGCCGAGCGCCGTAATCTCGACGCCCTTCTTGCGCCATTCGTGCGCGCCGATCAAACCGAGCAACTCGCGCAACGACACGACCGACGCGTCACCGCTCGCCGGTCCATAAGCTTCGATGCAGGCCTGCCGCACGTCGGGCGCGCGACGCAGCGGAATGGCGTAGTCGGCATCGAGCGGAATCAGGATCATGCCGAGCGTGCGCGCGCGCTGCGACTGCGCCTGCCGATGCTGGTTGAACGCGTCGAGCGGTGTGGCTCCCTGCTTGCGCGGCTTGCGTTCGAGCCGGCGCGTAACGGCCTGCAGCAGTTGGCGCGCGTTCTGGAAGTCGCCGCGCCACAGCAGCGCGGTGCCTTCGCAGGCGAGGCGGTAGGCCGAATCGGCGGTGGTGCGGTCGTCGGCGACGACGACGCGCTTCGGCGGCGGCACGGCCGCTTCGGAACGCCAGCGTGCGGTGCGCGGGCCGTCGGCTTCTGGCCAGGTGAGAGTTGCGGGGCTGGTCATGGTGCAATGGAGTCGATGTGACGTCGCCGGCGACGTGGACCGCGGCAGCGGACCGGAATGTCCGGCGGCTGCCCGCCATCCCGGGCGACGCCCGAATAGTACCGTACCGCCGCCGTGCGGATTCGCGGCGCGGCATGAATTGGTGACGGTGATGAGGTGACGGTGATGAGGTGAGTCTAGACGCACCGAAAGTAGACAATAATGTCTACGATCGACAAGGTGAAAGAGATATCATGATTTTTGAGCCATCGCGCGGCTCACCTCACGCTGCCCTCGCACGTTTTGACGTGCGTGAAACCCTCGTCGCAAACAAGCCTGGCCAAGGCTTCGGTGATCGGCATCAGCAACGATCCGGGCAATTTCCACCGAAAAAGAAAAACCCCGCCAAAGCGTGTGCTTCGACGGGGTTTTCTAGCATTTCCAGTTACTGCTGATAAAGCAATCTGGTGCCGGCTGCAGGACTCGAACCCGCCACCTCATGATTACAAGTCAAGCGCTCTACCTGATGAGCTAAGCCGGCATGAGGCCGTGATTCTACTTCATTTCACGATCTTAAGGCGAGCCCTTCCGCCGCCTTTCGAGCCATCGTCGTCGGGCTGCGGTTTGTCGTCGGCGTCGGTGGCCTCGGCAGGGTCGGCGGGGGCGGTTTCGACGGCGCGCGGAGCCGTCGGCGTGTCAGCTTCGTCCGCGGCATCCGCGCCCGAATCCTGAGCCTCGCCGCCCGCCGATTCGACCGGAAACGCCATACCCTGGCCGTTCTCGCGCGCGTAGATCGCAAGAATATTGGCGACCGGCACTTCGATCTTGTGGGACTTGCCGGAGAAGCGCGCGTTGAACTCGATCCACTCGTTGCCCATCTGCAGCTGGCTGGTCGCCTCGAAGCTGATGTTCAACACGATCTCGTTGTCGCGCACGAACTGACGTGGCACGCGCGTCTGATTGTCGACGCGGACCGCGATATGCGGTGTGTAGCCGTTATCCGTGCACCACTCGTAGAGCGCGCGCAACAGATAAGGTTTCGTGGAAATCTCTTGCATCAACAGTCCTCTTGCGGGCGCGGGCGCGCATCGAAGCGATGCGACGTCCGCGATCCAAAGCCAAACTCAACGACGCATCACCTTTTCCGACGGCGTCAGCGCTTCGATATAAGCCGGGCGGCTGAAAATGCGCTCGGCGTACTTCATCAGCGGCGCGGCGTTCTTCGACAGCTCGATACCGTAGTGGTCAAGGCGCCAAAGCAGCGGTGCGATCGCGACGTCGAGCATCGAGAACTCTTCGCCGAGCATGTACTTGTTCTTCAGGAAGATCGGCGCGAGCTGCGTCAGGCGATCGCGGATCGCGAGGCGCGCCTTCTCGTGATTCTTCTCCGCTGCCTTGCCCTTCTCGTTTTCGAGTGTGCCGACGTGGACGAACAGCTCTTTCTCGAAGTTGAGCAGGAACAGGCGGGCACGCGCGCGCTGGACCGGATCGGCCGGCATCAGCTGCGGGTGCGGGAAGCGCTCGTCGATGTACTCGTTGATGATGTTCGATTCGTACAGAATCAGGTCCCGTTCGACGAGAATCGGCACCTGACCATACGGATTCATCACGGCGATGTCTTCCGGCTTGTTGAACAGGTCGACGTCGCGGATCTCGAAGTCCATGCCCTTTTCGAACAACACCAGCCGGCAACGCTGGGAGAACGGGCAAGTAGTGCCGGAATACAGAACCATCATGTTTACGTTTCCTCAAAAAGCTGAAGGGCCAGCGCGCGGAAAAACCGTTCAGCAGGTTTTTCCTGGCGCCGGCCCCACGCCATGTAGCGGCGTGATTATTTGATATGTTTCCAGTACGCGGCGTTCAGTCGCCAGGCGAAAAAGCTCAGGATACCGAGGAACAACAGCACCCACACGCCAAGTTGCTTGCGGGTTTGCTGCGTCGGTTCGGACATCCATGACAGGTACGACACGAGGTCGGCCACAGCAGAATCATAATCTACCGGCGACATCGTCCCCGGAGTCAGTTGCTGGAAGCCGAGGAATTTGTGTACTTTTTCGCCAGTTCTTTCGTCGGTTTCGTCGCCGAATTTCGCCGCACGCTGCCCCTGAAGCTGCCACAGCACGTGAGGCATGCTCACGTTTTGGTACACCAGATTGTTCCAGCCGGTCGGCCGCGTATCGTCGCGGTAAAAACTCCGCAGATACGTGTAAAGCCAGTCCGTGCCGCGCGCCCGCGCCTCCACTGACAGATCCGGCGGCGTCGCCCCAAACCACGCTTTCGCGTCCTCCGGGCGCATCGCCACGGTCATCGTGTTGCCGACCTTGTCGGTGGTGAACAGCAGGTTCGCCTGGATTTCGTTCGGCGTGATGCCGAGATCGGTCAGGCGGTTGTAGCGCATCAGGTTCGCGCTGTGGCAATTCAGGCAGTAGTTTACAAACAATTGCGCGCCGCGCTGCAAAGAAGCGAAATTGTTCGTGTTGTCCGGCGCGCGATCGAGCGGGAAATTCTCGTCCGCGTGAACCGGAGCGGCCAACAGCGCAAGCACGGTCGCGCCGACCAGCGCGCACATCGAAAGCAGTTTTTTCATCTTCATGTTCTCCTGGCTCGCGATTAGTGAGGCTTGAACCGCACCCGTTCCGGCGGCTGCTTGAACTTGCCAAGCCGCGTCCAGAAGGGCATGCCGAGGAAAAACGCGAAGTAGATCAGCGCGCAGATCTGGGCGATCAGCGTCGCGGCCGGCGATGGCGGTCGCGTCCCGAGAAAGCCAAGCGTCAGGAACGCGATCACGAAGATCCCGAAGAAAACCTTGTGGAAGAACGGCCGGTAGCGAATAGACCTGACCGGCGACCGGTCCAGCCACGGCAGGAAGAACAGCGAAATCACCGCGCTGCCCATCACCACGACGCCCCAGAACTTCGATTCGGTGAACACCATCGCGACGATCACCAGCACCGCAAGCAGCGGCAGACCGAGCTTCCACTTGCCGCGCGCGCGCACGAGCGCCAGCAACCCGAGTAGCGCGATGACGATCATCAGCACGATCTTGAATGGATCGGTGGTGGCGCGCAGCATCGCATAAAAGGCGGTGAAGTACCACACAGGCGCAATTTCCGGCGGCGTCTGCAGCGGATTCGCGGGGATGAAGTTGTTGGCTTCAAGGAAGTACCCACCCATTTCCGGCGCGAAGAAGATGATCGCGGCGAAGATCAACAGGAAGATCGCCACGCCCATGAAGTCGTGCACCGAGTAGTACGGGTGGAACGGAATGCCGTCGAGCGGCACGCCATCCGGGCCCTTCTTGGCCTTGATCTCAATGCCGTCCGGGTTGTTCGAGCCGACTTCGTGCAGCGCGACGAGGTGGGCGATCACGAGGCCGACCAGCACCAGCGGAATCGCGATCACGTGGAACGCGAAGAAGCGGTTCAGCGTGACGTCGGAGACCACGTAGTCGCCGCGAATCCACAGCGACAGATCCGGTCCGATGAACGGAATCGCCGAGAACAGGTTCACGATCACCTGCGCGCCCCAGAACGACATCTGGCCCCACGGCAGGAGGTAGCCGAAGAACGCCTCGGCCATCAGGCTCAGGAAAATCAGGCAGCCGAAAATCCACACGAGTTCGCGCGGCTTGCGGTACGAGCCGTACAGGAGCCCGCGGAACATGTGCAGATACACGACGACGAAAAACATCGACGCACCCGTCGAGTGCATGTAGCGGATCAGCCAGCCCCACGGCACCTCGCGCATGATGTACTCGACCGACGAGAACGCGAGCGTCGCGTCGGGCTTGTAGTTCATCGTCAGGAAAATGCCGGTGACGATCTGGTTGACCAGCACCAGCAACGCAAGCGAACCGAAGAAGTACCAGAAGTTGAAGTTCTTCGGCGCGTAGTACTCGGAAACGTGCTTCTTCCACGTGGCAGTCATCGGGAAGCGCTGGTCGATCCAACCAGCCAGCCCGGTCGTCTCTACTTCGTGTTCGCTCGCCATTACGCTTCTCCTTTTTCGTCCTTCCCGATCACAAGGGCCGTCGCCGACGTGAACATGAAGCGCGGGATGTCGAGGTTCTGCGGAGCGGGTTTGTTCTTGAAGACGCGGCCGGCCATGTCGTAGGTCGAGCCGTGGCACGGGCACAGGAAGCCGCCGGGCCAGTCGTCGGGGAGATTCGGCTGCGGGCCTTCCTGGAAGCGCGGCGTCGGCGTGCAGCCCAGATGCGTGCAAACGGCGACGGCAACCAGCAGATGCTTGTTCTCGGCGCGTGAACGGAATTCGTTGTTGCAGTAGTCCGGCAGCGGCATCGAAAACGGATTCAGCGAGTGGGGGTCCGCTACCTGGCTGTCGGCTTTTTGAACATCGGCGAGCATGCGGTCCGTGCGGTTGATGATCCACACCGGCTTGCCACGCCAGGCGACCGTCATCATGTCGCCGGGCTTCAGACCACTGATATCGACTTCGACCGGGGCACCTGCGGCCTTGGCCTTTTCGGATGGTGCAAAGGAACTAACAAAGGGTACGACAACGGCAACACCTCCTATGCCGCCTGCTACGGTCGTCGCTACCAGCCAGTTACGGCGGCTGCCATCGACGCGTTCCTCTTCTTTGTCTCGCATCACACGCCCCACTTCTGAGTTGGATTTTTCCTTCACGTCGCTTCTACCGCCGCTAGTTTGCTCGAATGGAGTCGCCATTTACAAGGGCCGATTGCCAAAAACCGTGCGAAGCCCTTGATAACTCAGGGTTTGTCCGTACCGATCGCAAACTTTTTCGCACCTCCTTTTAAGTGCCTTCTGCGGTATTCCTGCCTTGTTCTTCGTTAATGCAATTCGCAATTCAAACGGGATTGGGGATATCGATAAAGAGATGTTCGATATCGAACGATTCGGACAAATGCTTGCCCACCGCCTGCACGCCGAAGCGCTCGGTCGCGTGGTGGCCAGCTGCCAGAAACGCGACGCCGCTTTCCGCCGCCGTATGCATCACCGACTCCGATACCTCGCCGGTCACGTAGACGTCGACACCCGCGTTGATCGCCGCGTCGAACATGCCTTGCGCGGCGCCCGTGCACCAGCCGACGCGGCGCAGCTCCATATCCGGATCGCCGAACACGAGCGGCGTGCGGCCCAGTGTCTGCGCGATCTCCGCGGTGAGGTGCGACAGCGTGATCGGCATCGGCAGCGTGGCGAGCCAGCCGAGATCGTTGTCGCCGAAACGCGCGTCGCTGATCCAGCCCATCTTCTCGCCGATCTGCGCGTTGTTGCCGAACTCGGGATGATCGTCGAGCGGCAGATGGTAGGCGAACAGGTTCAGGTCGTTGGCGAGCAGCAGCTTCAAACGAGCATGTTTGCGGCCGGTGATCTGCGGTGCCTCGTTGCGCCAGAAGTAGCCGTGATGGACCAGCACGGCGTCCGCGCCCCAGTCGAGCGCGGCCTCCAGGAAGGCCACCGACGCGGTAACGCCGGTCGCGAGTTTGTTGATCCGGCGGCGTCCTTCGACCTGCAATCCGTTCGGGCAATAGTCCTTGAAGCGCGCGGTTTCAAGGAGATTGTTCAAGTACAATTCAAGTTCAATCCGATCCATATAGACCTCTAGTCTTCAGATGCTTAGACGCTTCTGGCTGTTATTTGCCCAAGCGGTGACGGTGCTGTTGGCGCTGATGTTCATCATTGCGACCCTCAAACCGCAGTGGCTGCAGCGTCAAGGACAATTCGGCAGACAACTCGCCGAACCGATCGTCGCGCTACGGGAAGTGGCGCCGGGCATCGGCACTGGCCATGCCGAAACGTCCTATGCCGAAGCGGCGCAAAAGGCCATGCCCGCGGTCGTCAACGTGTTCTCCAGCAAGGATGGCTCGCTGCCTCCCGACCCGCGCGCCAAAGACCCGCTGTTCCGCTACTTCTTCGGCGACAGGAACAATCGCAAGCAGCAGGAGCAGCCTGCCTCGAATCTCGGCTCAGGCGTGATAGTGAGTTCGGAAGGTTACATTCTAACGAACCAGCACGTCGTCGACGGCGCCGATCAGATCGAAATCGCGCTCGCCGATGGCCGCACCGCCAGCGCGAAGGTCATCGGCATCGACCCCGAAACCGATCTGGCCGTGCTAAAGGTCAATATGACCAATCTGCCCACCATCACGCTCGGCCGGATGGACCAGACCCGCGTCGGCGACGTCGTGCTCGCGATCGGCAATCCGTTCGGCGTCGGGCAGACCGTAACGATGGGCATCGTCAGCGCGCTCGGCCGCAATCATCTCGGCATCAATACGTTCGAAAACTTCATCCAGACCGACGCCCCGATCAACCCCGGCAATTCGGGCGGTGCGCTCGTCGACATGAACGGCAACCTGCTCGGCATCAACACCGCAATCTACTCGCGCTCGGGCGGCTCGCTCGGCATCGGCTTCGCGATTCCGGTGTCGACCGCGCGCAGCGTGCTCGAGAGCATCATTACGACCGGCACGGTCACGCGCGGCTGGATCGGCGTCGAACCGCAGGACGTCACGCCGGAAATCGCGGAGTCGTTCGGGCTCGATCAGAAGTCGGGCGCTATTGTCGCAGGCGTACTGAAAAGCGGCCCGGCCGACCGTGCGGGCATCAAGCCCGGCGACATCCTGACGAGCGTAAACGGCCAGGTGATCACCGATACCACGCGTCTGTTGAACGTGATCGCGCAGATCAAGCCCGGTACGGCGGCGAAAGTGCATCTGGTGCGCAAAGGTCATCAGATCGATCTCGACGTGAAGATCGGCAAACGCCCGCCGCCGCCGAAACAGACGGAAGACGGCAACGGCGGCGATCAGCCGGATGACGAAGGCGGTTGAAGTAATGCCGCGATTCCACGCAATGAATAAGGGCAGTCCGCAATGAACTGCCCCTTTTCATTTGACACCCGGCACTGACTCGCGGCACTTCAACTAGACGGCGGCGGACTCGCATCCTCCACGACCACCGGCTGCTTGCCGACGATCAACCGCGCCGCGACGATGCCAGCTTCGTACAGCAGAATCAGCGGAACCGCGAGGATCAGCTGCGAAAACACGTCCGGCGGCGTTACGACGGCCGACACCACGAACGCGCCGACGATCACATACGGCCGGATCTCCTTCAGCTTCTTCAGCGTCACCACGTTCATCCGCACCAGCAGCACGACGACGATCGGTACCTCGAACGTGACGCCGAACGCAATGAACATCGTCAGCACGAAGCTCAGGTAATTGTTGATATCGGTTGTCATCTCCGCGCCAAGCGGCGCATTGTAGTGCGCCATCACGCGGAAGATGGTCGGAAACACGACGAAGTACGCGAACGCCATGCCGCACAGGAACAGCGTGTAGCTGCTCGCGACGAGCGGCGCGACGAGCTTCTTCTCATGCTGATAGAGCCCAGGCGCGACGAACGCCCAGATCTGGTACAGCACGACCGGCAGCGCGATCACGAAGGCAACCAGCATCGTCACCTTCATCGGCACGAAGAACGAGCCGGTGACGTCGGTGACGATCATCTTGCCGTCCTTCGGCAGATTCATCATCAGCGGACGGGCGAGCAGTTTGAAGATGTCCGGCGCCCAGTACACGAGCCCGATGAACACGACGACGACGGAGAGCCCCGCACGGATGATGCGGTCACGCAGTTCGACGAGGTGGGAAATGAAGGTCTCTTCAGTGCCTTCGTTCTGGGATTGCTGGGGGTCGCTCACACCGGCCCTCGGTTGGGGATTGTCGATCTGAACATCAGAAAAACCGCGTCGGACGACGCAGGTTGGCAGGTGTGTGCCGCGCAACGCGCGCGGCGCCCGACTGCACGCGCGTGCGCCGCAGGCTCGCTCGCTTGTACCAGGTGGGCGTGGCGCTCTGCTGGACGCGCCAGGTCTTGCGTTTGGGCGCGGCGGCCGGCGTACTGACGGGCCACGAGGTGGCACCCGCGCTGCCGCTGGCCCCGCTGCCGGCGTCTTCGAGCGCGCCGCCGGCGATGCTCGGCGATACCGACGTACCGCTATTCCATGCTTCGTTCAGTTCATTTTCGTGCTTGCGCAGATTGTCCTGAACCGCCGTTTCGACATTGCTCGCGGCCTTCTCGAACTCGGTCTTCATGCGCCGCAATTCGTCGAGCTCGATTTCGCGCGTGACTTCGGCCTTAACGTCGTTGATGTACCGCTGTGCGCGGCCGAACAGCGCGCCGGCCGTGCGAGCGACACGCGGCAGGCGCTCAGGCCCGAGGACGACCAGCGCGACGACGCCGATCAGCGCCATCTTGGTTAGACCGAGGTCCAGCATGAAGTGGAATGTCCGTCAGAAACGCGGGAACGGCGCGAAGGCCGCGGCTTAGCGGTAATCGCTCGATTGCTGCGTCTTTTCCTTCGCTTCGACGTCCACCGCGCCGTCGCGCGGCAGCTCGCGCTGCTGCTGTTGCGCGTCGGCCGACGACGAATCGGCTTCCTTCATGCCTTCCTTGAAGCCCTTCACGGCGCCGCCCAGATCGCTGCCGATGTTGCGCAGCTTCTTCGTGCCGAACACGAGCGCGACGATCAACAGAACGATCAACCAATGCCAAATACTCAACGAACCCATGACTGCTCTCCTTAACCCCGGCGCCGCATCTTGATGCGGCCAATTTGCATAACCTGAAGCGCGTGCGCTTCGTCTCGATATATCTCTACGTTACCTCAGGCTGCACCGCCTCGCTCGCAATGCCGCCCTCTACGCCTGTCATTGTGGCCACACGATCGCGTCGACGTTATTACACAGCGGTAAAAACAACGACGGCGCTATTGTCCTCGACCAAAACTCGCGGCGGTGCGCATTTGCCACGCAGCGCGCCTGACGCGCGAACCGGCGCTCAGCCCATGCGTTGCCAGGGACGCGGACCCGCGAGAATGTGCGCGTGCAGGTGATACACCTCCTGACCACCGCCCGGACCGGTATTGATTACCGTGCGAAAGCCCGTTTCGCCGCCGTTATACGCGACCCCCAATTGTTCGGCCAGTCGCGCGGCCAGGACAAGCATTCTACCAAGCAGAGGCGCGTCGCTTTCCGTGCAGTTCGACAGCGTTGCAATGTGCTTGCGAGGAATCACCAGCACATGCGTTTCGGCCGCCGGACGGATGTCGCGGAAGGCGACGAACTCGTCGTCTTCGTGGACCCTGGTCGAGGGGATTTCGCCAGCAGCAATCTTGCAGAAAAGGCAGTTCGGATCGTGACTCATCGTATTCCTGACGCGGTATGACTTGGGCGAGCGAAGCCGCCCGCGCCGAGGTTCGATCCGAAAGCCGGCCCGCCCATACGGACCGGCTAGCGTTCAGACCCAACTGGCCGGATTCGCGAACGGCTTGTTATCGTACAGATACAGCCAGCCTTTGATAATACGGTACAACATCCATATGCTGACTGCCCACAGCACGGGAATGCCGATCACGACGAGCAGCAGCAACGCGCCGATCGCGTAACCGACGAGGCCCAGCCAGAACGTGCGGATCTGCCATTCGAAGTGTGCTTCGTACGGCGTGCCGGCCACGTCCGACCGTTTGACGTAGTTGATGATGATCGCGACCAGAATGGTGAGCCCGCCGGTCAGCCAATGGACCGCATACAGCGCGTAGAGCACGTGCGTGAGCGTGCGCAGGCTGCGCTCGCGCTCAGGCTCCATCGCGTGGCGGTAGACCGGCGGCGGATAGCTTCCTTGCGGCTGTTCCATGCTTGCGTCCTCCCGGAGGTGCGGTTACCGCTATATTGGTGCCGGCGCGCGCGACTTCAAGCGGAAACGCCAGATTTCCGCTCCGGCTGCTCAGTCGCCGTTTTCCTCGCGCTCGCGGCTCTTGCGCAGCGCCTTTTCCTCGATGCCCGACAGGCCTTCGCGACGCTCGAGTTCAGCGATCACGTCGGCGGGGCTCAGATCGAAATGCGACAGCATCACGAGGCAGTGGAACCACAGGTCCGCAACCTCGCCGACCAGCGCCTTCGGTGCGCCGCCCTGGCGCACGTCCTTCGCGGCCAGCACGACTTCGGTGGCTTCTTCGCCGATCTTTTTCAGCACCGCGTCGTCGCCCTTGTGGAACAGGCGCGATACATACGAGATGTCCGGATCGCCGCCCTTGCGGCTGTCGATCACCGCCGCGAGGCGCAGCAGCGTGTCGAGCGTGGAAGCTGTGGCGGGCGACGGGTTTTGCGTGGATTGCGTCATTTGTAGATGTGTTCGGGGTCTTTCAGCACGGGATCGACGGCCTGCCAGTTGCCATCGTCCACCGAGCCTTCGAATTTCTGGAAAAAGCACGAGTGGCGGCCTGTATGGCACGCGATGCCCGATACCTGCTCGACTTTCAGCAGCACGACGTCTTCGTCGCAATCGAGTCGCACTTCATGCACATGCTGCACGTGGCCCGACTCCTCACCCTTGAACCACAGGCGCTGGCGCGAGCGCGAGAAATACACCGCGCGGCCGGTCTCGACGGTCTTCGCGAGGGCCTCGCGGTTCATCCACGCGAACATCAGCACGTCGTTCGTCGACGCTTCCTGCGCAATCACCGGCACGAGGCCGCTCGCATCCCACTTGACCTTGTCGAGCCAGTTCACTGCCGAAGGATTCGTCACGTCACAACCTCACCGAAATGCCCTGATCGGCCATGAAGCGCTTGGCCTCGCCGACCGTGTGTTCGCCATAGTGGAAGATGCTCGCGGCGAGCACCGCGTCCGCGTGACCGCTCTTGATGCCGTCGGCGAGATGCTGCAGATTGCCGACGCCGCCCGAGGCGATCACCGGCACCGGCACCGCGTCCGACACCGCGCGAGTCAGCGCGAGGTCGAAGCCGCTCCTGGTGCCGTCGCGATCCATGCTGGTCAGCAGGATTTCGCCCGCGCCCAACTCGGCCATCTTGCGCGCCCATTCGACCGCATCGAGACCGGTGGCCTTGCGGCCGCCGTGCGTGAACACTTCCCAGCGCGGCGTTTCGCCGTCGGCCGACACGCGCTTCGCATCGATCGCGACGACGATGCACTGCGAGCCGTATTTGTCGGTCGCGTCCTTCACGAGTTGCGGATTCGCTACCGCCGACGAATTCATGCTGATCTTGTCGGCGCCCGCGTTCAGCAGGCGCCGCACGTCTTCGACCGCGCGCACGCCGCCGCCGACCGTCAGCGGAATGAACACCTGCGAAGCGACCGCCTCGATGATCGGCAGAATCAGGTCGCGCTGATCCGAGGTCGCGGTGATGTCGAGGAACGTCAGTTCGTCGGCGCCCTGATTGTCGTAACGGCGCGCGATTTCGACCGGGTCGCCCGCGTCGCGCAGTTCGACGAAGTTGACGCCCTTGACCACGCGGCCCGCGGTGACGTCGAGACAGGGGATGATGCGTTTAGCTAGAGCCATGATCGTGCAATTCTGCCAATACCGCTGATGAGGCCGCTCGCTTGCGGGCAAGCGGCACGGTGCCGGCGCGAGCGGTTGCGTCGCGCCGCGAGTGAGGTGCCGGCCGGAAGCTGGCGAGGTTCCGGGCGCTTGATCGTGCGACGCGCGTTACAGGCAAGCCATCGTTCGAACGAGCGCCGCAAGCCGACACGAGCGCAACGCCGGCGGCCCGCGCAACCTGCCCAGCACGCGCAGCCGACGCCGTGCTTAAGCGTCGTCCGCTTCGCGCAGCTTGTCCGCGAGCGTCTGCGCGGCCGCGAAGTCGAGGTCGCCCGAATAGATCGCGCGGCCGCAGATTACGCCCTCGATGCCCTCGCCTTCGACTTCGCACAGCGATTCGATGTCCGCGAGGTTCGACAGGCCGCCGCTCGCGATCACCGGAATCTTGACCGCGCGCGCAAGGCGCACCGTCGCTTCGATGTTGATGCCTTGCAGCATGCCGTCACGGCCGATGTCGGTGTAGATGATCGACTCGCAGCCGTAGTCCTCGAACTTGCGCGCGAGGTCGGCCACTTCGTGACCGGTCAGCTTGCTCCAGCCGTCGGTGGCGACCTTGCCGTCTTTCGCGTCGAGGCCGACGATGATGTGACCGCCGAACGCGGTGCACGCGTCCTGCAGAAAGCCGGGGTTCTTCACCGCGGCCGTGCCGATGATCACGTACGACAAACCGTCGTCCAGATAGCGCTCGATCGTGTTCAGGTCGCGGATGCCACCGCCCAACTGAACCGGAATCGCGCCGCCCACTTCATCGATGATCGCCCGGATTGCGTCACCGTTCTTCGGCTTGCCGGCGAACGCGCCATTCAGATCGACGAGATGCAGACGACGCGCGCCGCGGTCGACCCAATGTCGGGCCATTGCCGCCGGTTCCTCGGAGAAAATCGTCGCCTGGTCCATATCGCCCTGTTTGAGGCGTACACACTGACCGTCTTTCAGGTCGATGGCGGGAATCAGCAGCATAGCAATCGGGTGTTATCTGGGAGTGGATTGAAGGTCGGCGGCAGCGGCTGGCGAGTCAGCCCGCCGCCATACCGTCTCGCTAGTTTAGTACAACTCGTTCGGCGCTCCAGTGGGGCGCCGGTCGGATGCGGGACCGCGGCACCGCGCGACGCGCGCGCGGCAACGGGATGAAAAAAGGCGTTCACGGGTTCCAGTGCACGAAGTTGCGATACACGCGCAAACCCGCCTCGGCGCTCTTTTCAGGGTGGAATTGGGTGGCAAAGATGTTATCCCGCGCTACCGCCGAGGTAAAGGGCACGCCGTAGACCGTTTCGCCCGACGTATGCGCCGGGTTGTCCGGAACCACGTAGTAGCTGTGCACGAAGTAGAAGAACGCGTTGTCGGCGACACCGTCCCACAGCGGATGCGGCTGCGCCTGACGCACGCGGTTCCAGCCCATCTGCGGGACCTTGAAGCGCGAGCCGTCGTCCTGCACCTGGCCTTCGAGCTCGAAACGCACCGCCTTGCCGGGCAACAGACCCAGACCCGGCGTGTCGCCCTCGGCGCTCCAGTCGAACAGCATCTGCTCGCCGACGCACACGCCCATCAGCGGCTTGCTGCGCGACGCCTCGACGACCGCTTCCTGCAAACCGGACGCGCCGAGACTGCGCATGCAGTCGGGCATCGCACCCTGGCCCGGCAGCACCACGCGGTCGGCCGAGCGGATCGCTTCCGGACGATCGACGATCGCCACGTCCGCTTCCGGCGCCGCTTTACGCAGTGCCTGGGCAACCGAGCGCAGGTTGCCCATTCCGTAATCCACAATCGCTATCGAAGTTTTCATTTCAAGTTTGGCCGCTCTGCCCTCGATCCATCGATGCCGCCGCGCGGCGTCAAACGACGTGCCGGCAAATGCGGTCCTGCCCGATGAATCGCTTGAAGGTGAGTGGCCTGAAGACGTTGGAGGCGGTGAAACCCGTGTTAAAGCCTGCTACGGCCGTTACGTTAGAGGCTGCCCTTGGTCGATGGAATCTGTCCGGCCGCGCGCTCGTCGAGTTCGACGGCCATGCGCAGCGCACGCCCGAATGCCTTGAACACCGTTTCGAGCTGATGGTGCGCGTTGATGCCACGCAGGTTGTCGATGTGCAGCGTCACGCCGGCATGGTTCACGAAGCCGCGGAAGAATTCGATCGACAGGTCGACGTCGAACGTGCCGATGCGCGCGCGCGTGAACGGCACGTGGAATTCGAGGCCCGGACGGCCGGAAAAATCGATCACGACGCGCGACAGCGCTTCGTCGAGCGGCACGTAGGAATGGCCGTAGCGGCGGATGCCCTTGCGATCGCCGATCGCCTTCGCGACGGCCTGGCCGAGCGTGATGCCGGTGTCTTCGACCGTGTGATGATCGTCGATATGCAGGTCGCCATGCGCTTCGATCTCGAGGTCGAACAACCCGTGGCGGGCGATCTGGTCGAGCATGTGGTCCAGGAACGGCACACCGGTGGCCAGCTTCTGCTGGCCGGTGCCGTCCAGGTTGATCTTCGCACGGATCTGCGTTTCGCTGGTGTTGCGAACGACTTCCGCAAGGCGCATGGCAATTCCTCGAATCTGGCTTAAAAGCGCTAGTAATGTGGGATGGACAAACTGGCGGGCTGCTCAGTGCAGCCGTTCAACGCAGCGGCTCAGTGCCGCCGCTCGATGCGGCGGGTTACCGCAACACGAGTTTCAGGCCGGCGAGCAACTGGGCGTTCTCGTTCGGCGAACCGACGGTCAAACGCACGCAATTGGCCAGCAATGGATGCATTTTACTCACGTTTTTGATCAGAATCCGCGCCGTTAGCAGGGTTTCGAACAATACCGACGCATCGGGCACCCGCACGAGCAGGAAGTTGCCCGCGCTAGTGAACACTTCGGCGCCCGGCAGCGCGGCCACCGCCTGCGCGAGTTTCTCGCGTTCGTCGCGCAATTGCGCGGCCTGCGCATCGAGCACGCCGATGTGGTCGAGCAGGAAATCAGCGGCGGCCTGCGTCAGCACGTTGGTGTTGTACGGCGGGCGGACCTTGTCGAACTCGGTCAGCCACGCGGGCTTGCCGACCAGGTAACCGAGGCGAATGCCGGCGAGGCCCAGCTTCGACACCGTGCGCATCACGACGACGTTGTCGAACTGGTCGGCGCGCGGCAGCCAGCTCTTCTGCGCGAACGGCTGATACGCCTCGTCGATCACGACGAGGTTCTTGCCCGCCGCGGCGATGATGCGCTCGATTTCGGCGTCATCGAACAGCGTGCCAGTCGGGTTGTTCGGATACGCGAGATAGATGATCGCCGGTTCATGCTCGGCGATCGCCGCGAGCATCGCGTCGGTATCGAGCGTGAAGTCGGCTTTGAGCGGCACGCCGACGAATTCGAGATTCGCCAGCTTCGCCGACATCTGATACATGACGAAGCCCGGCACCGGCGCGAGCACCTTCGCGCCCGGCTTCGCGCACGCGACCGACATGATGCTGATGATTTCATCCGAGCCATTGCCGAGCAGCACGTCGCACCCCGCCGGCACGCCCATCACGTGACGAATGCGCTCGATCAACTGCTCGGGGCGCGGCGCCGGATAACGGTTCAGCGCGACGCCGGCCAGACGCTCGCCGAGATGCGCGGCAAGTTCCGGCGGCAGCGGAAACGGGTTTTCCATCGCGTCGAGCTTGATGAAGCCGGTGGCGTCCGGAACCGGATAGCTCGTCATTGCGAGCACGTCGCTGCGGATGATGTCTTGAGGTGTCGTCATAGGTTCGGGGGCCGGTCCGTGCGAAAGACGCCGGGTCGGCGTCGTCGGCATGGGGCGCTCGGGTTGGTCTCTGTCGTCGTTATTGAACGGGGCGGGTGGGCTCGAGCCGTCGCTCGAGCGGGTGGAAGCCGGAAAACATGGAAGCCGGTCGATGCGGCGGCGGTTGCCGCCCTCGCCGCTTCTCCTGCTCCCGCTTACGCCTGCTTGAGTTCCGCCGCGCGCCAGCGCGATCGGCGCTCCGCCTCAGCCGCGTTCGTTGTTGTTCTGCCGCATCCGGTATTCGGCGCTGCGTGCGTGCGCTTGCAGACCTTCGCCGTATGCCAGTTCCGCGGCAATCTCGCCGAGCGTCTGCGCACCTTCCGCGCTGACCTCGATCAGGCTCGAACGCTTGAAGAAATCATAGACGCCGAGCGGCGACGAAAACCGTGCGGTACGCGACGTCGGCAGCACATGATTCGGGCCCGCGCAGTAGTCGCCGAGGCTCTCGCTCGTGTAACGGCCAAGGAAGATCGCGCCTGCGTGACGGACCTGTTGCGCCCACTGATGCGGCTCCAGCGCCGAAATTTCCAGGTGCTCCGGCGCGATGTCGTTGGCGATCGCGCAGGCCTCGGCCATGTCGCGCACCTTGATCAGCGCGCCGCGGTTTTCGAGCGACGTGCTGATCACTTCGCGGCGCGGCAGGGTGGGCAGCAGTTCGTCGATCGCTTCCTGCACGCGCGCGATGAACGCGTCGTCGGGGCACAGCAGGATCGATTGCGCGAGCTCGTCGTGCTCGGCTTGCGAAAACAGGTCCATCGCGACCCAGCGCGGGTCGGTCGTGCCGTCGCACAACACGAGGATTTCCGACGGCCCGGCGATCATGTCGATGCCGACCGTGCCGAACACGCGACGCTTCGCCGACGCGACGTACGCGTTGCCGGGGCCGCAGATCTTGTCGACCGCGGGCACGGTCTGCGTGCCGTACGCGAGCGCAGCTACCGCCTGCGCGCCGCCGATCGTGAACACGCGA
The DNA here is from genome assembly GCF_014201065.1 of Paraburkholderia sp. Cpub6. Classification (NCBI taxonomy): domain Bacteria; kingdom Pseudomonadati; phylum Pseudomonadota; class Betaproteobacteria; order Burkholderiales; family Burkholderiaceae; genus Paraburkholderia; species Paraburkholderia sp. Cpub6. The sequence continues at coordinate 73,875 of NZ_JACHDM010000019.1, read as the reverse complement.
TCGACGCCACCCAGCAGAGCCGCCGCGAGCACGAGCGGATTCTTCACGCCTTCCGGCGTCGGCACGACCATCACGATTTCGCGCACGCCGGCCACCCGCGCCGGTATCGCGTTCATCAGCACCGACGACGGATACGCGGCCTTGCCACCCGGCACGTAGATCCCCGCGCGATCGAGCGGCGTGACCTTCTGGCCGAGCACGGTGCCGTCGGCTTCGGTGTACTGCCAGCTATGACTGCCGCACTCGATCTTCTGCTTCTCGTGATAGCCGCGCACGCGTGCCGCCGCCGCTTCGAGCGACGCGCGCCGCTTCGGCTCGAGACTTTCGAGCGCCGCCTCGAGCTCGGCCATCGGCAGTTCGAGCTCGGCCACGCTGTTCGCATCGACGCGATCGAAGCGATTCGTGTACTCGAGCACCGCCTCGTCGCCACGCGCCTTCACGTCGTTCAGAATCTGCGCGACCGCGCGCTCGATGGCTTCGTCTTCGCTCGCCTCGAACGCGAGCACCGCATGCAGCGACTTGTGGAAGTCGCGAGCGGTGGAATCGAGTTTGCGAATCTTGGTAGACATACAGGTATCCGTTTCGGTAAGGCGCGCTATCAGTGCAACGTCACATTGCCATCGTCAGTCAGGGCGCCGGGGCGGCGGTTTTCGACGAAGCATTGGCAAACGCGTCGAGAATCGGCCGCAACGCGGCGCGTTTGAGCTTCAGCGCTGCCTGGTTCACGACGAGACGCGACGAAATCTGCATGATCTCCTCCACCTCGACCAGATTGTTCGCGCGCAGCGTATTGCCCGAGCTGACCAGGTCGACGATCGCGTCGGCGAGTCCAACCAGCGGAGCGAGTTCCATCGAACCGTACAGCTTGATCAGATCGACGTGAACGCCCTTGGCGGCAAAATGCTCACGAGCGGTTTCAACATACTTGGTAGCGACCCGCAGACGCGCGCCCTGGCGCACCGCGTTCGCATAATCGAAACCGGCCGCGACCGCGACCGACATGCGGCAACGCGCAATGTCCAGATCCACCGGCTGATACAGGCCGCTGCCGCCATGCTCGAGCAGCACATCCTTGCCGGCCACGCCGAAGTCGGCCGCGCCGTACTCGACATAGGTCGGCACGTCGGTCGCGCGCACGACGATCACGCGCAGGTTCGGGTCGGTGGTCGGCAGAATCAGCTTGCGCGAGCTTTCCGGATCTTCCGCTACCTCGATGCCGGCCGCCGCGAGCAGCGGCAGCGTTTCCTCGAAGATACGCCCTTTCGACAACGCGAGCGTGAGCGGCGCGCTGACCGCCGGCGACGACGACGTTTGCGGCATCGAACTCATGCCCCGCTCCCGGAAACCCGGCGCACCTTCGCGCCGATCGCATTGAGCTTCGCTTCCATGCGGTCGTAGCCGCGATCGAGGTGATAGATGCGGTCGATCAGCGTCTCGCCCTCGGCGCGCAGCGCGGCGATCACAAGACTCGCGGACGCGCGCAGATCGGTGGCCATCACCTTCGCGCCGGACAGTTTTTCGACGCCGGTTACGAGCGCGGTGTTGCCGTCGATCGTGATGCTCGCGCCGAGACGGTTCAGCTCCTGGACGTGCATGAAACGGTTTTCGAAGATCGTCTCCACGACTTGCGACGTACCGTCCGCGATCGTGTTGAGCGCCATGAACTGCGCCTGCATGTCGGTTGGAAACGCCGGGTATTCGGAGGTGCGGAACGTGACCGCGCTCGGGCGCTTGTCCATGCGCACGCGCATCCAGTCGTCGCCTTCCTCGACCGTGACGCCCGCTTCGCGCAGCTTTTCGGTGACGGCTTCGAGCAGCAGCGGACGCATCTTGCGCAGCATGACGTCGCCGCCGGCCGTCGCGACCGCGCACAGGAAAGTGCCCGCTTCGATGCGGTCCGGAATCACTGTGTGCTTCGCACCGTGCAGCTTGTCGACGCCATGGATCACCAGACGGTCGGTGCCGATGCCTTCGATCTTCGCGCCCATCGCGACGAGCAGATGCGCGAGGTCGACCACTTCGGGTTCGCGCGCGGCGTTCTCGATGACCGTCTCGCCTTCGGCGAGCACCGCCGCCATCAGCAGGTTCTCGGTACCGGTCACGGTGATCATGTCGGTGACGATGCGCGCGCCCTTCAGACGCTTCGCGCGCGCTTCGATGAAGCCGTGCTCGATCGTGATCTCGGCGCCCATCGCCTGCAGACCCTTGATGTGCTGATCGACCGGACGCGCGCCGATCGCGCAGCCGCCCGGCAGCGACACGCGCGCATGACCGAAGCGCGCGACGAGCGGACCGAGCACGAGAATCGACGCGCGCATCGTCTTCACCATTTCGTACGGCGCGACGAGGTTGTCGACCTTCGACGCGTCGAGCGCCACGCGCCCTTCGCCGGCTTCGATACGCACGCCCATCTGGCCGAGCAGCTTGAGCATCGTGCGCACGTCCTGCAGATCGGGCACGTTCTCCAGATGCACCGGATCGGCGCTCAGCAGACCCGCGCACAGGATCGGCAATGCCGCGTTTTTCGCACCCGAGACGACAACTTCACCGGAGAGCGGGTAGCCACCTTCAATGATGAGTTTATCCATGCCTGTCGGTTCCTGATCGGCCCGGTTCGCGTCCGGACCTGCTTTGTCTGTGTTCGGCGCGCCGCTAGCGGTGTCGCGCCCTTCCTGAGTAATTCGCACAAAATTTCCAGATTACGCGTTCTGCCATTCGGCGGGCGTCAGCGTCTTCATGCTGAGCGCGTGGATTTCTTCGCGCATGCGGTCGCCGAGCGCCGCATACACGAGTTGGTGACGCTGGATCAGGCGCTTGCCTTCGAAGTTCGGCGAGACGATCGTCGCAAAGAAATGCTGACCGTCGCCTTCGACTTCGAGATGCTCGCACGCGAGTCCAGCTGCAATGTACTGTTTGACCTGTTCGGGAGTCGGCAACATGAGAGAAGCTCCTCGTCAGTGGCGCAGCTTGTAGCCGGTAGCGAGCATGCGCATCGCCACGGCGGCCAGCACCACGAAGAAACCGGCGACGATCGCGAGGCTCACCAGCGGGTCGATATCCGACACGCCGAAAAAACCATAGCGAAAGCCGTCGATCATGTAGAAAAACGGATTGAGCCGCGATACTTCGCGCCATCCGGCCGGCAGCGTATGCGTCGAGTAGAACACGCCCGACAGGAACGTGAGCGGCATGATCAGAAAGTTCTGGAACGCGGCGAGCTGGTCGAACTTCTCGGCCCAAATGCCGGCGATCAGACCCAGCGTGCCGAGAATCGCCGAGCCGAACATCGCGAACACGATGATATAGAGCGGCGCGGTGAAGGCGAGCGGCACGAACCAGATCGTCACGATGAACACGCCGAAGCCGACACACAGCCCGCGCGCCACGGCCGCGAGCACGTAGGCCGCGAACATCTCGTGGTGCGACAGCGGCGGCAGCAGCACGAACACGAGGTTGCCGGTGATCTTCGATTGAATCAGCGACGAAGAACTATTCGCGAACGCGTTCTGCAGCACGCTCATCATCACGAGGCCCGGAATCAGGAAGCTCGTGTATTCGACGCCCGGATAGACCTGCACGTGGCCGCGCAGCGCGTGGCCGAAGATGGTCAGGTAAAGCAGCGCGGTGATGACCGGCGCGAGCACGGTCTGGAACGACACCTTCCAGAAGCGCAGCAGTTCTTTGTAAAACAGCGTGCTAAATCCACTGTACCCGCTCATGCAAGCCCCTCGATCACTTCTGGACCGTTCATCACCTGAACGAATACGTCTTCGAGGTCGGCCTTGCGGACCTCGATTTCTTCGAATGTACAACCGGCCGCGCGGCATTGCGCGAGGATGCGCTCGACGTCGTCGTAGCTCGTCAGGCGCAGCAGATGCTGGCGGCCATTGCCGTTGCCGGCGCCGCTTTCCGCCTCGAGCGGACGCAGCTCGGCGGGCAGCACGCCCTGCGCGAAGCGAACGAACAGTTGCATGCCGGCGAAACGCTGCAGCAGTGTGCTGGTGCGATCGAGCGCAACGACCTCGCCACGGCGCAGCATCGCGATGCGGTCGCACAACGATTCGGCTTCTTCCAGATAGTGCGTGGTCAGCACGATCGTGTGGCCTTCGCGATTCAGGCGCGAGATGAACTTCCACAGCGTCTGGCGCAACTCGACGTCGACACCCGCGGTCGGCTCGTCGAGCACGATCACCGGCGGGCGGTGCACGAGCGCCTGCGCGACCAGCACGCGGCGCTTCATGCCGCCCGACAGCGCGCGCATGTTGGCATCGGCCTTTTCGGTGAGATCGAGATTGGCCATGATCTCGTCGATCCACGCGTCGTTGTTGCGCAGCCCGTAGTAGCCGGACTGGATGCGCAAGGTTTCGCGCACCGTGAAGAACGGATCGAACACGAGCTCCTGCGGCACCACGCCGAGCGCGCGGCGCGCGTTGCGGAAATCGTCGACGACGTCGTGACCGCGCACCGCGATGCTGCCTTCGTCGGCGCGCGCGAGACCCGCGAGTATGCTGATGAGCGTCGTCTTGCCCGCGCCGTTCGGACCGAGCAGTCCGAAGAACTCGCCTTCTTCGACCGTGAGGCTGACGCCCTTGAGCGCCTGCAAGTCCTTGTAGCGCTTCTTGACGTTACGAATTTCTATGGCTGACATGACTATGGGCCGCGTGCGTCGCGGCGCCTGAAGTAGCCCCAATGGAGCTTGGGGACGCGCAAATGCTGGAAGAAACGGGAACCGGGGCCGATTAGGGGGCCAGTTCGACGCCCCAAAAAAACGTTTGATTATAGGGCAAAAACTGACACCCCCGGCCAGGCCGGAAGGGGGGAGACGACGCTAGAGGAGCGTCAATGTCGCGCTGACGCAACCATGCTGGAGGCGCCAGAAGAGAGAAGTGTATCGACGCCGTAGGCCTGCGCGAGACTGGCGAGCCCAGCCGGCAGATTGACGATTTCGAACTTGCCGCCGCGCGCCGCCGCGCCCCGCACCCACGCGAGCAGGACGGCGAGCGCCGACGAATCGAATTGCGTGAGCGGCGCGCAATCGACGCCGCCCGCACCCGCCGCGATGCGTTGCAGACCTGCCGCGAGCGCGGCCTTCGCGCTCTCGTGGGTCAGCGTCGTGCCGCTGTCGAAGCGGTTCGCAACCGGGTTCAGCACGTCGCTCACGACTGCTTGCCCGCGGCGAGTTGCTGATTGCGCTGCGTGAGGAACTGGATCAGTCCGTCCACGCCCTTCTGCTGGATCTGCTCGTTGAACTGCTGCTGATACGCCTGGATCAGCCACGCGCCGAGCACGTTGATGTCATACACGCGCCAGCCCTGCGCCGTCTTGTACAGGCGGTAGTCGAGTTCGATCGGCTGGCCGTTGTTCATCACGACCGAGCGCACCACCGTGTCGGTGTCGTCCGGGTTCATGCGGAACGGCTTGTACTGGATCTGCTGGTCGCGCACCTGCGCGAGCGCGCCCGCGTACGTGCGGATCAGCAGCATCTTGAACTGCTCGACCACCTGGTTCTGCTGTTCGGGCGTCGCGGTGCGCCAGTTACGGCCCATCGCGAGCTGGGTGGTGCGGCGGAAATCGGTGTACGGCAGGATCTTTTCGTTGACGAGCGCCGTGATGTGCTTGATGTCGCCCTGCTGGATCGACTTGTCGCCCCGAATCGCGTCCATCACCTGCTGGGTGACGGTCTTGATCAGCGCGTCGGGCGCGTTGGTGTCGACGGTTTGCGCCGATGCGCCCGCGCTGATGAACGAAAACAACGCGGCAAACAACGGAATCAGGAAGAATTTTTTCATATCGAGCTTTGCCTCAAAAATAATGCAACAGTTTGAACCGACCTTATCACGCGAGTTCGACGGCAATCCATGCGCAAACTGCGAGAGTCGTATCGATCTGTTACGGCTGCACGTTCAATGCAATCTTAAGGACGGGAAGTTGAAGCGCGTGGGCGGCACCAACTGACCGGCCGGAATTTGCGTTTCCGGGCCGCCTTTCAGGTCGAGAGGCGGTGTTTCGGCGCCCGACGCGGCCTCCGGTGCCGACGCGCCTTGCGGCGTGCCCACGGCCGCGCCGGATGCGGGAGCCGGCTTGGCCGGCGCACCTGCCGCGCCCGTCTCGCCTTCGTCGTACTTCGGCAGCGGCGCTTCCTCGTCGTAGCTCGGCAGTTCCTGCGGACGCCGGCGGTTATCCGACAACAGATACTGCCGGCGCTGCAGATACGCGTTACGCACGAACGAGTATTTGTCGAGCGCCGCGCCTTCCAGCAGGTTGCTCGCTCCGAGCAGGTTCGCGCGCGTGTTGACGATGTTCAGGCCATACAGCGCCCAGCTCAGGCCCGGCGGGTCGACGTAGCTGAGCGGGTTCACGTAGTAGTTGCCGAGCGAGCCGACCGCATCACGCACCGTGCTCGGCCCGAACAGCGGCAGCACCAGATAGGGGCCCGCCGGCACGCCGTAGTGGCCGAGCGTCAGACCGAGGTCGTTGTCGTGCTTCGGGAGCTTCGCGAGCGTCGCGACGTCGAACAGGCCGCCGACGCCGAACAACGTGTTGATCACGATCCGCATGATGTCGGACACGCCGTCGGCGATGCGCAGCTGCAGCAGGTTGTTCGCCGCGATATAGACGTCGCCGATGTTCGAGAAAAAGTTCGTCACGCTGTCGCGAACCGGCTGCGGCGTGACCCAAACGTAGCCCTGCGCAACCGGCTTCAGCGCGTACTGGTCGATCTTGTCGTTGACGGTGAAGATCGTACGGTTCAGCCCTTCGAACGGGTCGCCCTTGGTAGGCGTCTGCACGGTCGTGCAACCGGCGAGCAGCGCAGCCGCTATGGCGACCTTGCCGAACTGTAGGACGCGTGCGCCGCTGCGCGCGGTCTGCAGTGTCGTCTGCATCTAATTCTCCTTGTTGGCCTTACTGGCCGGTAGCGCCGGAGGCCGGCGCTACCGGCGCCGGTGCAGGGGCGGATGCGGCGGGCTTCGCCGCGCCGGAATCCGCGGCCTTGCTATACAGGAACTGGCCGATCAGGTTTTCCAGCACGATCGCCGATTGCGTCATCGAGATCGTATCGCCGGCCTTCAGCATTTCCGAGTCGCCCCCCGGCTCGAGCCCGATGTACTGCTCGCCGAGCAGACCCGAGGTCAGGATCTTCGCCGAAGTGTCCCTCGGAAACTGATATTGCTTGTCGATATCGATCGTGACGAGCGCCTGGTAGGTGTTGCTGTCGAAGCCGATCGACGCGACCCGGCCGACCGTCACGCCGGCGCTCTTCACCGGCGCGCGTGGCTTCAGCCCGCCGATGTTGTCGAACTTCAGCTTGACCGGGTAGGTTGCCTGGAACGACAGCGAGCTCATATTGCCGGCCTTCAGCGCAAGAAACAGCAACGCCACGAAACCCAGCACCACGAACAGGCCGACCCAGAAGTCGAGAACATTCTTTTTCATCGTCATCCCAAAGTGAATCCGCCGCGCCGCCGCCACCTCCCGCCGTGCGCGGCGCACATGCACCGCCGGCAGCCGGCACGCTGCGCGGTCTTAGCTGAACATCAGTGCGGTCAGCAGGAAATCGAGCCCGAGCACCGCGAGCGACGCGTACACGACCGTGCGGGTCGTCGCGCGCGACACGCCTTCCGGCGTCGGCTTCGCCTCGTAGCCCTGAAACAGCGCGACGAAGGTCACCGCGAGGCCGAACACCACACTCTTGACGACCCCGGCGCCGACATCGCGCCACACGTCGACGCCGCTTTGCATCTGCGACCAGAACGCGCCGGCATCGACGCCGATCAGCAGCACGCCCACCACGTAACCGCCCAGAACGCCGACCGCGCTGAAGATCGCGGCGAGGATCGGCATCGACACGATGCCGGCCCACAGGCGCGGCGCGATCACGACCTTGACCGGATCGACGGCCATCATTTCCATCGCGGTGAGCTGCTCGCCCGCCTTCATCAGGCCGATTTCGGCGGTCAGCGACGTGCCCGCGCGCCCGGCGAACAGCAGCGCGGTCACGACCGGCCCGAGCTCGCGCACGAGCGACAGCGCGACCAGCAACCCGAGCGCCTGCTCGGAGCCATAACGGTTCAGCGTGTAATAGCCCTGCAGCCCGAGCACGAAGCCGACGAACAGCCCCGACACCGCGATGATCACGAGCGAATAATTACCGACGAAGTGGATCTGCTTCGTGACAAGACGCGGGCGGCGCAGCAGCGGGAAAAATTCGAGCACGAGCCGCAGGAAGAAGCGCGTCGCGTAGCCGGCGGTGCCGAGCCCGGTGATGACCGAGCGACCGATCGTACTGATCATGACTGGCCTCCGCCCATTCCGAAGTCCGCCTCGAGCGGCGTCTGCGACGGATAGTGGAATCTGAACGGGCCGTCCGGCGCGCCGTCGATGAACTGCCGCACGGTCGGATCGGTCGACGCGCGCAGTTCGTCGGGCGTGCCCTCGGCAAGCACACCGCCGTTGGACAGGAAGTACACGTAGTCGGCGATCGCGAATGATTCCGGCACGTCATGCGTGACCAGAATCGACGTGGCGCCGAGCGCCCGGTTCAGCGTGCGGATCAGGTTCGCGGTGATGCCGAGCGAGATCGGGTCGAGACCGGCGAACGGCTCGTCGTACATCATCAGTTCGGGGTCGAGCGCGATTGCGCGCGCGAGCGCCACGCGCCGCGCCATGCCGCCGGAAATCTCGGACGGCAGCAGGTCGCGCGCGCCGCGCAGGCCGACCGCGTTGAGCTTCATCAGCACGAGGTCGCGCAGCAGTTCTTCAGGGAGATCGGTGTGCTCGCGTAGCGAGAAGGCGACGTTTTCGAACACCGACATGTCGGTGAACAGCGCGCCGAACTGGAACAGCATGCCCATCTTGCGGCGCAGCGCGTAAAGGCCTTCGCGCGTCTGCTCGCCGATGTCCTCGCCATGGAACAGCACCTGGCCGCGCTGGGCGCGCACGAGGCCGCCGATCAGCCGCAGCACCGTGGTCTTGCCGCAACCCGAGCCGCCCATGACCGCGACGACCTGACCGCGACGAAAGCGCAGATTCAGATTCGACAGGACGAGCCGGTCGCCGTAACCGAAGTCGACGTCGCGCAGCTCAAGTAAGGTCTCGGGATAGGAAGGCACCAAACTGACGATCCTTTTACAGGGAAGGCCGAATTATAGGGCCATCGTGCAAAAGCTGCCGTGAGGTGCCCCGTTCCTTGACTATGCCTGACGATTATTGCGTAAACGTGTGTTGCAGTGCAGAAACGGCGGCGGCCGGGTCGGCCGCTTCCGTCACCGCGCGCACCACGGCCGCGCAGCCGACACCGGTCGCGAGCACGGCCGGCAGCACCTGCAGATCGATCCCGCCGATCGCGACGAGCGGCACCACGCCGTCGAGCAGCCGCACATAGCGTGCGAGGCGGCGCAAGCCCTGCGGCGCGGTCGGCATGACCTTGGTCGTGGTCGGGAACACGGCGCCCAATGCAATGTAGCTCGGCCGGAAATGCAGCGCCTTCAGCATCTCGTAGAAGCCATGAGTGGACAGGCCCAGGCGGATGCCCGCGTCAGCCAGCGCGGACAGATCCGCGGTATGCACGTCTTCCTGGCCGAGGTGCACGCCGTATGCGCCCGCCTCGAGCGCCGCCAGCCAGTGATCGTTGATGAACACCTGCGCGTCGTGCGCGCGGCCGGCCGCCACGCAGCGCGCGATTTCGCGCTTCAGCTCGTCGGCGGGTTCGGCCGACTTGCGGCGCAACTGCACCGTCTTCACGCCGAAGCCGACCACCCGTTCGACCCAGTCCGCGGTCGGCAGCACCGGATACAGGCCGAGCCTTGCCGGGCAGCGCGGGAACGCCTTGGCGGGTGCCGCCGGCAGGTCGGTAAGGCGCGGAAAGCGAGCGAGGTCGGCCGGGAAACCATCGTCGGCGCGGGTCTCGTCGCCATCGCGCCACGCGAGCGCGAGCACCAGCGCGTCGTGCGGATCGAAACCGCAGTCGAGGAACGCGGCAAGCGCGGGAATCCAGTCTTCCGCCAGATGGCCTTCGAGCCCATACTTCTCGCCGCCCAGATGCAGCGTCGCGTGGTTTTCCGCGGCGACGATCACGCCCGCACCCCGCGTCAGCCAGCGCGCGATTTGCTCGCCGTGCTGCTGTGCGTCGGCGGTTACGATCAGGTCGCCACCGTTCGGTTCGTCGGGTGCGATCAGGCAGATGCGCCACGGCGCGTGCGTCGGCGGCCAGTCGCCGAGACGTGCGCGGATGCGCTCGGCGGCTTCGATGAGTTCGTCGGCCGTCGGCCAGAACAGATCGCGGTCCTTCAGCGTCAACGACTGAGTCATGCGGCACCTCCATCCTGATGCCAGAACGGCATGCCGACCACCGGCGTGCTCGCGTGCGCGCTCTCGCGCTCGGCCATCGGGCCCGCGAGATACGCTTGCCGACCCGCCTCGACGCCCAGCGCGAACGCGCGCGCCATCGCGTCGGGGTGCGTCGCCTGCGACACGGCCGTGTTCAGCAGCACGCCGTCGAAGCCCCACTCCATCACCTGGGCCGCATGCGACGGCACGCCGAGCCCGGCGTCGACGATCAGCGGCACGTCCGGCAGCCGCTCGCGCAACACGCGCAGCCCGTATGGATTGATCACGCCCTTGCCGGTGCCGATCGGCGCGCCCCACGGCATCAGCGCCTCGCAGCCGGCGTCGAGCAGACGGCGGCCGATCACCAGATCTTCGGTGCAGTACGGCAGCACCTTGAAGCCATCCTTGACGAGCCGCGCGGCGGCTTCGATCAGGCCGACCGGGTCGGGCTGCAGTGTGTAGTCGTCGCCGATCAGTTCGAGCTTGATCCACTCGGTCTCGAAGATTTCGCGCGCCATGTGCGCGGTCGTCACCGCTTCACCGACGCTCAGGCAACCCGCCGTGTTCGGCAAGAGCGGCACGCCATGGCGCTTGAGCAGATCGAAGAAGCCGGCTTCGGCGTGGCCCTCGTTCATCTGACGGCGCAGCGCGACCGTCACCATGCCGGGGCGCGCGGCGTCGATCGAATCGGACAGCGATTGCAGCGACGGATAGCGCGATGTGCCGAGCAGCACGCGGCTTGCAAAAGTTTGACCGTATAGCGTCAGCGCGTCGGCGGTCTCGTGAGAAGTCATTTGCATCATCCTGGTTTGCCCTCGCGGCTAGAACCGACCGCGTTGCGGCAATGGGTTTTCGGCGACGGTTGTTGCGTTCGGTAAGCGACAGGCTGGCGCGGTCGCGCTCAGCCGCCCGCGACCGGCTGCACGACGTCGAGCCGGTCGCCCGTTTGCAACGCGCGCGCCGCATGCTGCGCACGCGCGACGAAATCGCCGTTGAGCGCGACCGCGAACGGCGGACGCGCGCCAAAGGCGGCGAGCGCATCGGCGACAGTCGCGCCCTCGGGCAGCGACAACGGCTTCTGATTGATATGAATGTCCATGGTGTTCGAATACGGTTCAATCGATGGCGCAAGCGGCATCGCGCGCGGCACGTTGGCCGCTACGCTCGGGCCGGCTCGCGCGCGAAATGCTGCTGGAACAGCTCGCTCCAGCGTGAGTCGCGCCGCCAGCCGGCGAATGCGTCGGCATCACCGACGCGGCCGTCGAGCAGCGCGCTCGCGAAGCGCACGGCTTCGTCGGCGACTTCGGGCGCGATCATGTAGCCGTGCCGGTACAGGCCATTCACGCGCAGCGTGCGCGCGCCGTCCCACAGCAGCGCGGGACGATGATCGGGCAAGGTCGGCCGGCACTGCGAATTCAGCTCGAGAATGCGCGCCTCGCCGAAGCCCGGGTGCACCGAAAACGCCGCGCTCAGCAACTCGAGCGCCGAACGCACGCTGACGGGCGACATGTCCTCGCCCTCCACCTCGGTCGCGCCGATCACGTAGAGGCCGTTCTGCTTCGGCGCGATATACAGCGGGTAACGCGGATGCAGTAGCCGCACCGGGCGCGTCAGCTGCAGGTGAGGCGCATGCACGCGCGCAACTTCGCCGCGGATGCCGCGCAGCGTCGGCAGCACCGGCTTCGCGCCGAGCCCGCGGCAATCGATGGTGACGCCGGCCTCGGGCAGCGACGCGTCGTCGATCGGCGTGTTCCAGTGCGTGTCGACGCCGCGCTCGGCAAGCCCGGCCGCAAGCGCGGACAGCACCTGGCGGTTGTCGAGCTGGCCTTCTCGCGGCAGCAGCCAGCCTTGACTGAAGCGGCCGGCCAACGCGGGTTCGGCGGCGCCGAGCTGCGCGCCCGCCAACGCGACGAAGCCGCCGTCGAGCAACTCGGCCGGCGCGTTCGCACGCACGCGCCGCTCGAATAGCGGCGCCTCGGTGCGATCCGCGTGATGCCAGACGACGAGCGTGCCGTTGCGCTGGAAAAACACCGGCTCCGGCAGTTCGGCAAGCACGCGCGGCCAGCTTTCGAGCGAACTCGCGCCAAGCCGCGTGATCAGCAGCTCGGCGCTCGCCGCCTCTGCCAGCGGTGCGAGCATCGCGGCGGCGACCCACGCGGCAGCCTGCGAACCGGTGGCATCGCCGCGCTCGTAGAGCGCCACGCGATGCCCGTCGCCAGCGAGGCGCCACGCGACCAGGCGGCCGCACAGGCCGCCGCCGAGCACGGCGAAATCGGGTCGGGCGGGACGGTTCATCGCGCGCGCTCCGTTCGACTGCGGTGGGCAAAACCAGAACGGCACGGCTCGCCCGAGGCGGCGTGACGAAGGGAAAAATGCATGTCTGAAGAATAGGCGGTCATCGAGTCCTTTCCGTACGGCCAAAAACGCACGTACCCAGGACGAAACCGGCGGGTGAAGCCGGCCGGTCGCGACGTGCACATGTGAGCTGCGCTCGCCGCCCGGCGGGGAATGGAAGACGGTTGCTTCCGGAAACTTCCCGCGCCGGTATTACCCGGATCGGGTGCAAAGGGTCTCTCTCAGCCTCGCCGCCCCGGCATGAAAGTCATGCCGCCTGTGGGCGAAGCACCCCTGTTTCGTCGCAGCTCATTAGACCATAAAAGGCGCGGCGCCCGCAAACCAGCGCTCCGCGGTCGCCACCCCAATTTTGATCTGGCACCGTCTATCGAGATGCCGGTGCGAAGCGGCCCGGCGCTCTGGCACAATGCCGTGACCGGTGCCGCAAAAACGCGGCGCGCGCGGCGCTCGTGGCCGCATGCGTGGCGGCGGCACCCCAGCGGATGCCGGCCCCGAAAATTAATTTTCGCTTAAGGGCGTCACGCCAGAATCGGGCGCCAGTCCGGACTCGCGTTCATCGAGCGTGATGGCGCGATGCCCGGTCAGGTATCGCAGACCCGCGGCAGCCACGCCCTCGCAAAGGGGCCTGCAGTTCGCGGGATCGCCCGACATGGGTCAACCAGATTGGCCCCGTACGCCGGAATGGCACTTCGGGTCAGCACTTCATCAGGACGCTCATGACACCACATACTTCCGCCAGCCCCGCGCTGCCGCCCGACGAAAAGGTCTCCGCGTGGACCCTGATCAAGCCCTACTGGGTTTCCGAGGAACGAGGCATCGCGTGGGGGCTGCTCGTCACGATCATCGTGATGAACCTGCTCGTCGTCTGGATCAACGTGCGCCTGAATAGCTGGAGCAGGGACTTCTACAACGCGCTGCAGGCGAAGAACGTCCACGACTTCCCGCACCTGCTGATGGTCTTTACCGGACTCGCGTTCGGTTTCATCATCCTCGCGGTGTATGGACGCTATCTGCGCCAGATGCTCGGCTTCCGCTGGCGCCAGTGGCTGACCACCCGCTACCTGAACGAGTGGCTCAACGACAGCGCGTTCTACCGCATCGAGCGCGACCGCCTCGCCGACAACCCCGACCAGCGGATCAGCGACGACCTGCAGTCGTTCGCGACCACCACGCTGTCGCTAACGCTCGATCTGCTGTCGACCGTCGTCACGCTCGTGTCGTTCATCACGATCCTGTGGTCGCTCGCGGGCGCGTTGAGCATCTCGCTCGGCGGCATGCCGCTGCAGATCCCCGGCTACATGGTGTGGGCCGCCGCGCTGTATGCGGTGGTCGGCTCGCTCATCACGCAGAAGGTCGGCCATCCGCTCGTGTCGATCAACTATCAGGCGCAGAAAGTCGAGGCCGACTTCCGTTTCGGCTTGATCCGGCTGCGTGAGAACGCCGAGCAGATCGCGTTCTACAACGGCATGGAAACCGAGAAGACGAACGCGCGCACGCTGTTCGGCCGCATCCGCGACAACTGGTGGCAGGTGATGAAGTACACGAAGCGCCTGACCTTCGTGCTGAGCTTCTACGGCCAGATCGCGATCATTTTCCCGATCGTCGTCGCCTCGCCGCGCTACTTCGCGGGCGCGTTCACGTTCGGCGTGCTGATGCAGATTTCGAGCGCGTTCGGCACCGTCAGCGATTCGTTCTCGTGGTTCATCAACAGTTATACGAGCCTCGTCGAATGGCGCGCGACCGTGAACCGGTTGCGCGAATTCAAGCGCGTCGTGCATTCGCCGCGTCTGAAGGAATCGGTGTCGCCGGCCACGGAACATGGCGGCATCAATCTGCATTTCGTCGACAGCAACACGCTTACCACCGACAGCCTCCAGCTCGCGCTGCCCAATGGCAACCCACTGTCGCGCATCCGCGATATCGCGATCCGGCCGGGCTCGCGCTGGCTCGTGCGCGGTCCGTCGGGCGCCGGCAAGAGCACGCTGATGCGCGCGCTCGCGGGCCTGTGGCCGTTCGGCGACGGCTCGATCGACGCACCGGTCAACGCGCGCATGATGTTCATCCCGCAGGTCAGCTACATGCCGATCGGCACGCTGAAGGCGGCGCTCGCGTATCCGTCGGCGGCGGACACCTATGACGACGACGAATGCCGCGACGCGCTCATCACCTGCCATCTGTCGGAATACGCGGACCGTCTGCAGGAAACGGCGCACTGGACTCGCGTGCTGTCGCCGGGTGAGCAGCAGCGCTTCGCCGCCGCGCGCGTGCTGCTGCACAAGCCGGACTACCTGTTCCTCGACGAAGCGACCAGCGCGCTCGACGCGGAAAACGAGTCGCGGCTCTATCGGCTGTTCACCGAGCGGTTGCCGAAGGCTGCGATCGTCAGCGTCGCGCATCGCGAATCGCTCGCAGCGTTCCATGACGAAACGCTCGACGTCGAGCGTTCTGTCGAAGCGGTAGCGGCGTGAGCGACGCGAGCGGCGCTCACGTCAGCGAAGCGCACGGCACCGCCGCTCGCGTCGTGCTGATCACCGGCGCCGGTTCCGGCATCGGCGCGGCGCTCGCACGGCGCCTCGCGGCGCCGCCTACGTCGTTGATGCTGCACGCGCGCGGCGCAGACGACGCCTCCCGTCGACGGCTCGTACAGGTTGCCGCCGACTGCACGGCAAGCGGCGCACGCTGCGCGACCGTGTTCGGCGACCTCGCCGAGCGCGGCGCGGCGGAGCACGTGATCCATCAGACGCTCGCGAGCTTCGGCGCGCTCGATCAACTGGTCGCGAACGCCGGCCATGCGCAGCGCCAAACGCTGGCCGCGCTCGATCCCGACACCTTCGGCGCCGCCTTCGCCGCGATGCCAGCCGCCTTCGCCGCGCTCGTGCGGCGCGCGATGCCCGCGCTCGAAACATCGAAGCGCGGTCGCGTGGTCGCCTTGAGTTCGTTCGTCGCGCATCGCTATCGCGCGGATGCGCCATTCGCCGCGACGGCGGCCGCGAAAGCGGCACTCGAAGCGCTTGCGAAAACGGCGGCCGCGGAGCTCGCGCCGCTCGGCGTGACCGTCAATTGCGTGGCGCCGGGCTACACGCGCAAAGATCGCGGCCCAAGCGCCGACAACGCGGCCGTGTGGGCGCACGCCGCCGAAGCCACGCCGCTCGGTCATGTTGCCGAACCGGACGACGTCGCCGCGCTGATCGCATTCCTGCTGTCCGACGCGGCACGCCACATCACCGGCCAGGTGATTCACATCGATGGCGGCTTGACGCTCGGTTAAGCCTCGCCTGCGCGCCGGCACCTCCGGGCGCAACATCCGGAAAGACACGAGAAGAGTTCGAAAGCATTTGCGGAGCGCGCAAGCTGTTCCGCGCTTTGAAAATGCCTGCGAGCAGCGACGATAGTCGTACGGGCCGCGCCATGCGTCGGCCTTCGTTGATGTCAGTCACGTCTTTCATCGCAACCGCTCTTCGGACTCCTCGCCCATGTCATTCGCTCGCCGTGTTTCACCTTTGCTCCCGTCTTTGCTCCCGCGCATCGCGCTCGCCTGCGGCGCGGCGCTGCTGCTCACGAACGCCGTCGATGCCGCGCAAACGACCGGGCCGAACCAACCCGCCGATATCTGCGCGGCGCTCACTCACATCGTCGATGCGAGCGATTTCCGGCGACTGCCAAACGAGACCGCCGCGCAACTGCCGGGCGTCTCCAATACGGACGATTGCCGCGCCAGCCCGCACGCGTACGACTGCCACTGGCGCGCGCACTGGCAAGCCGACGGCGTCATCAACGATCCGCTCGAAGAACTCGGCGCCGACATCGCCGCCTGCTTTCCGCGCGTCGTGCACGACGTCAACACACCCGTGCGCCAGCATTTCGTCGTGACCACCGACGCCCGTCGCGTGAACGTCACCGCGAGCGTGCAAGGTCAGAACGAACTGCGACTGCGCGTGACGCGCTGAGCGCGCGGCCGTCGCTGCTTTTGATGCTCCATCGCATTTCGTGACCGGGATCGGGTGCTGCCTCATGACCTCGTCGCCGACCGTGCGCGTGCCAGCGGCAACCAGGCATTCGCGCCTGTGTCTGGTCGCCTCGCTGATATGCCGGCGTCGTTGCGCCCTCGCCGCCTTCGCCGCGACGCTGACGCTCGCGCTCGACGGCTGCGCCTGGACGCTGATCCAGGCCGCCGACGCCACCGGCTCCGTCATCCAGGCCGGCTACGCGATCGCGTCGAACTACTCGTCGCCGACCTTCGTCAACGGGCGGCCCGCGGATTTGCAGCACCTCTGCATCGAAGTGAACCCGACGGTGTCGGTCGGCGATTTCGTGCCGGCGCTGCAGCTCGCGCTCGAGCGGCGCGGTATTCGTTCGGACGTCTACAATCCGGGCACCTCGCCGGCCGGCTGCGAAGCGCGGCTCGTCTACAACGCCGCGATCGACTATGGCCGCCGCTCGTTCAGCGACGAATCGATCCAGTACCTGTCGATCATCGATCTGACGCTGATCCAGAGTGGCCGCATTCTGGTCACCGCGCGCTATCAGACCGGCGGCCTGAACACCGACCGTTTTTCGTCGGCCTCGGTCAAGCTCGGCGGACTGATCGAGCGGATGGTGGTCGATCGGACCGATTTCCCGCGTCAAGCGCAGCAACAGCAGACCCTGCAAACCTCGCAGGCCTTCCCGTCGCCCCGCTGAGTGCTCGCGGCTTTGCTTTCGCTTGCAGCGCCTTACACGGGAAAGGATTGGAAAGCGGTATGCGCTTTGCGCGGCCCGTGCGCATCACTAAGATGACCTGAATGAACCAGACCATCCTGATCGTCGATGACGATCCCGTCGTACGCGAGCTCGTCAGCGAATATCTGCACGGCCGCGGCTTCAAGGTCGCCACGCTGGAAAATGGCTTGGCGTTGCAGCGCAGATTGCAGCAGGAGCGTCCCGCGCTCGTCGTGCTCGACATCATGATGCCGGAGCTCGACGGCATCAGCGCGCTGCGCGCCTTGCGTGTCGCCGGCGACGACATTCCCGTGATCCTCCTGACCGCGCGCGCCGATCCGATCGATCGCGTGATCGGCCTCGAACTCGGCGCCGACGACTATCTCGGCAAGCCTTTCGAACCGAGCGAGCTCGTCGCGCGGATTCGCACCGTGCTGCGGCGTCGCGGCTCGATCGCGCCGGGCGCGCCCGAACAGCGCGCGCCCTATCATTTCGGCCGCTTCGAAGTGAACTTCCCCGCGCGCGAACTGCGTCGCGACGGCGAACGCATCACGCTGCGTTCGAGCGAATTCGCGATGCTGAAGGTGTTCGTCACGCATGCGATGACCGTGCTCACGCGTGCGCAGCTGCTCGAAAAACTGCACGGCAATAGCGAAGCGCATCGCAACCGCAGTCTCGACGTTTCGATCTGGCGCTTGCGTCGATTGATCGAAGTGGACCCGTCGGAACCGCGCTACGTGCAGACGGTGTGGGGACGCGGCTACGTGTTCGTGCCGGACGGCGAGATCGGCGCGGCCGAACGCGGGCTTGCGCCGCCGCTCGGTTAGCGGCGCCTGATGATCGAAGCCGGTTGATGCGGCCCACGCGTCGCACGTAACGCGCAGCGCGGTGTCGCGCGCACCGCGCTGACCCGGCTGACGGTCAAAACGTCAGCACACTCAGAAACATCCTCTGCAGCCAGCCCATCGTCGTCGCATCGTTGACCATGCCGAGGCCCGCCTGCTCGATGCGCGCATTCGCGACCTTGCTCGACGCGACGTAATTGCCTGCTTCGATGTCCTTGGGATTGACGATGCCCGAGAGTCGAAGACGGTCGCGGGTCCCGCTCATCGCGATCACCTTCTCGCCTGACACGACGAGATTGCCGCCCGACACCGTGCCGATCACGGTGACGGCTAGCGTGCCCGTCATGTCGCTGATGTCGCTCAGATTGCCCTGCCCTTTGTAGTCGGTGCTGGCAGAGCCGATGTTGAACAGTTTGGCGAGTCGCGCGGCGGCATTCGTCGATTGATCCGCGGCAGTCGCGGTGATGCTGCTCGTGCGGTTCGCCGACGCGCTTGCGCTGTTGTTGCCGCTATACGATTCCGACAGCCGGATCGTCAGCACGTCGCCGACGTGCTGCGCGCGCGGCGTCTCATACAGCAGCAGCGGCGCGCCGGCCTGATAGATCGCGCCTTGCGTGTTGACGTTCAACGGTGCGGACGCGAGCGGCGGCGCCATCGGCGTTTCGACGATCGACCTGGTCTGCGCGCTCGAACAGGCCGCGAGACAGCTCGCGGCGCCGAGCACGAGGGTGAGACGTAGCGCGGTCATGCTGGCTCCGTGGCGGAAAGGATGAAAGGAGTCGAAGTGAGGCGGCCTATCCGGACACCGCCCGGTTTCGGCGTTGGGATCGCACCGGTAATCAGGGTTGCCTGGCAATCGTCAGCCCGCGTCGGCGCCACTCGCCTGCCACTGCCGCACGACCGCTTTCATCCACGCATCCGAGCCCTTCAGCAGATACGTGAGCGTGCCGTTGCGGCTGCCGGGCAGAAAGCACAGCGTGATCGAACTCACCGCGTTCTCCCATACGTACATCGGCATCGCGCCCGGCGCCGCCGCGTTGCGCGTCGCGAGACGCGGCGGCCCGTAACGATCCTCGAGCGCGTCGCGCAGATCCTCCGCGGTTAGCTCGTCGATCACGAACGACATCTCGTAGAGACGCAGCGCGCCCTGCCCGTCGATGCGCGCGAAGCGCATCACGTGTTCGAGCGCCGGCGCACCATCGACCACGGCCTGCGACACCGCCCAGCGTTCATCATCGCGATGCGCCCAGCGGCACGCGACGCTCAGGCTATCGTGCGACTTCAGCCGCATGCCGAGCGCTCCGGCCTGCACGTCCGTCTCGCAGATCGGCACGCTGCCGACCGGCGTCGCGCGCACGGTCGAGCCCGCGCGGAATTCGTCGATCGTGATGCCGAGCGCGACGCCGCGAAACGAAAACGGCGCGTTTGGCGAGCGCCGCCGCGTGTCGGTGACGACGCTATTCGATGCCGCGCTGGCCGCCTTCGCACTGCGCGCGACGAGCTGTGCATGCGCGGCGCACGACAGCACGCCGCCGAGCAATATCAGTGCACCAACCATCCGGGTGAGCGTCATGATTCAATCGATCGCGGAAGCGCACATGTCGAAAGGCGTCGCCGCCGCATGGCCGACGACCGGCAGCACTTTCAGGGTCGCCGCCGTGACCCGGCACGGCAGCGCAGCGGCGCCGCAGCCGCCGAGCGGCAACAGCAGCGAGCCGGCAACGAGCCACGCCACGGCGCGCCGCCGCTGCTCAGTAGTTCTGGATAACGGCACGCGGACCTCGCCGATTCACGCAGTCGTGTTGACCAGATGGCCGATGAGCCCCGTCCCCGGCGCCGGCAGTGCAGGCTGCCCGAGCCCGGCGCTCTGCTGCGATTTCGCCGCTGCGCCCGTGGAGCTTGAACTGGCGGACTTCTCCGTGGCCGGCTTATTCGCCAGCGAGGAGAAAGGCGTGGAACTGAGCGTATTGTGGATCGTCATGATGGACCTCGCGAAGGCGCGCATCGCGCACCGGTGTCGGTTGAACGCCGCGCGCCGTCGTCCGAGGCAACGGGCCTCGTTCGGCGTGCGGCGCGACTTGCTGCGGAACGAATCATCGCGCCGCGCGGGTGCCGACGATGGGCGAAGCAAAGCACGCTTTCGCGCGGTTGTTACGATCCGTTCCGTGGGCTTGCGAGAGCTTTCGAGTGCTTGCCAACTGTTGTCATCGCGTGCCTGTCGTCGCGCAGAGCCGGATCAGGCAGTGCTAAAGTAAGCGCTGCACTTTCGCTGATCCGCCCCGGCGCGAGCCCGCCAGCACCGAGCGGCGCACAGTAAGCGTTGGTAAGGAAATGCCCGGTCGCGCGTCGGGCGGGCCAGTCTAGAATTTCGCCATGAATCCACAGGTCCTTATCGTCGACGACGATCCGGTCGTACGCGATCTGCTTTGCAAGTTTCTGCAGTCGAACGGCTTCGATGCGTCCGTGCTGCATGACGGCACCCATTTGCAGCGTCGTCTCGAGCGTGAGCGGCCGTCGGTCGTCGTGCTCGACATCATGATGCCGAACACCGACGGCCTGCGCGCGCTCACTGCGTTGCGCGCCGCCGGCGACGACATCCCGGTGATCTTCGTGACCGCGCGCGGCACGGTGGCCGACCGCATCGTCGGCCTGTCGCTCGGCGCGGACGACTATCTGACCAAGCCGTTCGATCCGCGCGAACTCCTCGTACGGATCCAGACCGTGTTGCGCCGGCGCGGGCCGTCCACCACGAGCGCGCCCGAAGCACGCAAGCGCTATCGCTTCGGTCCATTCGAACTGGACTTCGCCACGCGCTCGCTGACCCGCGACGACGCCAAGCTGCCGCTGCGCGACAGCGAATTCGCGCTGCTGAAGATCTTCGTCAACAATCCGTACAAGGTGCTGTCGCGCGTGCTGATTCACGATCTCGTGCATCGCGACAACCTCGCGTTCCGCGACCGTAGCCTCGACGTACCAATCTGGCGCCTGCGCCGCGTGATCGAAGACGACCCGTCGAACCCGTGCTACGTGCAAACGGTGCGCGGCAGGGGCTACGTGTTCGTGCCCGACGCCAACGGCACACCCTTCGAGGACGGGGCCGCCCCGAGCGCATGAGAAATCCGCTGAACACGCTGTTCGGCAGAATGGCATTGCTGTCGGCGGCGGTGCTGTTCGCGATTCAGGCGAGCTGGTTCGTGCTGGTGACGATGCAGCCGCCGCGCCACGAAATCGACGGCTTCGCGCGCGGCATTCTGCTCGTGCTGCAGGCGATCAACGGCGAGCCGATCAAGGGCGCCGCGCTCGCGCCGGCGATGCGCGTGCATCTGGTGCCCACCTGGAACATGCCGACCAGCGTGCATCTGCGCGAGCCGCACGAGCATATGGTGGTCGAACTGAGCCGGCACCTGCGTGAGAACCTGCCGGCCGGCACGCAGATCGCCGTCGACGATCTGCGTCCGCCGCAACTGTGGGTGCTGGTCCCGGGCAAGTCGAACTGGGTCGTCGTGCCGGTCGACCTGCCGCCGCCGCCGCGCTTTCTGATCGAATCGGTGTCGATGCTGGTCGCCGGGCTGATCCTGTCGTTGTTCGCGGTGTGGCAGATGCAACGGCCGTTGTCGCGCGTGGCCGATGCGTCGCGGGCGTTCGGCTCGGGCGGCCGGCCCCAACCCGTGCCGGTGCAGGGCCCGCGCGAGCTGCGTGACCTGATCGGCTCATTCAACGACATGATGCGGCGCCTGAACGAAGCCGGCGACGACCAGGCGGTGATGCTCGCCGGCGTCGCGCACGATCTGAAGGCGCCGCTCACGCGCCTGAAGCTGCGCGCAAGCGTGCTGGTCGACGAAAACGAGCGCGCGGGCCTGATTCGCGACGTCGATTCCCTGACCAACATCGTCCAGCAGTTCCTCGAATTCGCGGGCCAATCGGCGGACGCCGGACCGCCCGTCGAAGTCGACGAGTTCTTGCGCGAGCAGTTTTCCTCGGGCGATTACGCGGAGGCCGCTGAAACCGCCGAAGCGGCGGACCCCGCCGAAACACCGCTGTTCGCGCTCGATCTGCGCGCCGGCCCCTCGTTCACGCTGCCGTGCACGCTGCTCGACCGGCTCGTGACGAACCTCGTCGACAACGCGCTCGAACACGGCATGCCGCCGGTGGAAATCTCGACCGCGTGCAACGACCGTCATTGGACGATCAGCGTGCGCGACCACGGCGCCGGCATTCCCGACGACCGCATTGCCGCGGCGATGAAGCCGTTCGTGCGGCTCGACGCCGCGCGCGGCGGCGAAGGCCATTGCGGGCTCGGTCTCGCGATCGTCGCGCGGCTCGCGCACGATCGCGGTGGACGCTGCCTCGTGCGCAATCACGCGCAGGGGGGGCTCGAAGTGCGGATCGAATTGCCGGTGGACCCGGCGCTGTCGTAAGGATGCTCGCAGGCAAACGCGGCGCGGACCAGACACTTACCTGCCCTTACCACATCGACTGTCGCGCGGGGTGCGGCCTTATAGTCACCCCCGGCAACCTCGATGCAGCCCTTCCCGGTCCGCCCGCACCTCTGCGGCGGACTTTTTTTTGCGCTGTAGGAAGGCCACCAAAGCGCGCCAGCGAAGCGCGTCAATGCACGAGCCGATTGCGCAGCGCGTCGACCGTCGGCGTGGAAAGACCGAGGCCTTGCGTCAGGTAGCTCGCCATCGTGCCGTAGCTCGCCTGCACCTGGTCGAAGCCCGCCTGCAGATAGTTCTCGTCGACGTCGAGCAACGGCGCTCTCGCCGTCGCGATGGCCGCGCCTTCCTGCGCGCGCAGCGTGGTGGTTTGCGCGGCGATCGATGGCGCGAGATAGACGTTGCTGAGCAGGTAGTCCTGCATGATCACGTCGAGCGGAACGTTGGCGATGCTGAGCAGCAGCGCCGCGACCCAGCCCGCGCGATCCTTGCCCGCGTTCGAGTGGAATAGCTGCGCGCCCGTGCCGTCGGCGAGCGCGCCGAGCAGCGCGCCATAGGCGGCTCGCTGCGGGCCGCCCGTCACATACGCGCGCGCCTGTGCCTGCATGAACGCGACGGCGTCGACGGGAGAATCGACCGGGGGCGCGACGAAGTCGTTCGTGCCGAGCACGTTCAGCGTCGAGGATGTCGCGCCGCTCGGCAGCACGTCGGCGGTGCGTGCGATTTCGGCGGGCGTGCGCAGGTCGCAGACCGACGCGATACCGAGCTTGTCGAGCGTCGCCGTGTCGGTGCCGCTCAGCGTCAGCGCGTTCGCGCGATAGAACACGCCGCGCCGCATCTGTTTGCCGTCGACGGTCAGATAGCCGGCACCCGCGCCGCCGACATCGCGGAAGTTGCTGACCGACACGAGCCGCGGCGTAGCCGGCTGATCGGCTTCGAGACTACCGCCGCAGGCGGACAGCAGCGTGCTGCCGAAACCCGCGGCCAGCATCGCACCGGCCGAGCCCCTCAGAAAGCGCCGCCGCGCCGCCGACGCTTCGCCGGGCATGCCGCGCTCCACGAGCACGGTCGTGCTCGCAAGGGCGCGGAAAGGCGAACGGTTTTTCGCGGTAACGGACATCGGGGCGACAGGTGTATAGGAGGATTGCGCGGGGCAGCCGGGGCTGCAGACGCAGTTTAACGTTGACCAGGAAGTTTTGCGTTACATCGTAGGGGTTAGTAAGAAAAAAGAGGGACGGTTGGCCCACTGATTTCCGTTCCCTTGCGGTGCCTTATCGGCCGTCACCTCGCGCACGCCCTTTTTGACTCCAACTGGCCTCACGACGCCGCATCCCCGTAGAATACGGACACCCTCCCATCCGGCCCCCGCAGGCACAAGAAACCTGGAGACCACAACAAAACATGTCTTCTCTCCAATGGTTCACCGAGCTGACCCCGCGCGAGCGTCGCACGCTATTCGCCGGTTTCGGCGGATACGCGATCGACGCATTCGACTTCATGATCTACTCGTTCCTCATTCCGACGCTGATCGCGACGTGGGGCATGAGCAAAAGCGAAGCAGGCATGATCGCCACCGGCTCGCTGATTTCGTCGGCGATCGGCGGCTGGCTCGCCGGCATTCTTGCCGATCGCCACGGCCGCATCCGTGTATTGCAATGGACGATCGTCACCTTCGCGATCTTCACGTTCCTGTCTGGCTTCACGCAGTCGTTCTGGCAGTTGCTCGCCACGCGTACGCTGCAGGGCATCGGCTTCGGCGGTGAGTGGTCGGTCGTGACGATCATGATGGCCGAGACGATCCGCTCGCCACAGCATCGCGCCAAGGCGGTCGGCACCGTGCAGAGCAGCTGGTCGTTCGGCTGGGCGGCCGCGGCGATCGTCTACTGGGCGGCTTTCGCGCTGCTGCCGGAACAGTACGCGTGGCGCGCGTGCTTCTGGGTTGGCCTGCTGCCCGCCGCATGGATCATCTATATCCGCCGCAACGTCAGCGACCCCGACATCTTTGTCGCGACGCGTCGCGCGCGCGAAAGCGGCATCAACACGTCGCACTTCATGCAGATCTTCTCAGCCGCGCATCTGAAGACGACTGTGCTCGGCAGCGCGCTGTGCACCGGCATGCTCGGCGGCTACTACGCGATCACGACGTGGCTGCCCACCTATCTGAAGACGGAGCGCCATCTGTCGGTGTTCAATACGAGCGGCTATCTGATCGTGCTGATCGTCGGTTCGTTCGCCGGCTATATCGTCGGCGCGATTCTGTGCGACAGGATCGGCCGGCGCGCGTCGTTCGTGCTGTTCGCGGTCGGCTCGTTCGTGCTCGGCATGGTCTACACGATGCTGCCGATCACCGACGCGATGATGCTCGCGCTCGGCTTCCCGCTCGGCATCGTCGTGCAGGGGATTTTCGCGGGCATCGGCGCGTATCTGTCGGAGCTGTATCCGAACGAAATCCGCGGCTCGGGGCAAGGCTTCTGCTACAACCTCGGGCGCGGGCTCGGCTCGTTCTTTCCGATACTCGTCGGCACCTTCGCGCAGACGATGACGCTCGTGAAGGCGATGGGCATCGTCGCGGGCTCGGGGTATCTGCTCGTGATCGTCGCCGCGTTGTGCCTGCCGGAAACGAAGGGCAAGGTGCTAGGGGCGGCCGGCTCCGCCGCTTGAGATCGTCTGACACCGCAGTTCCCAATCATGAAAACGATCGTACTCGGCGGCGGCGTCATCGGCGTCGCCACTGCTTTTTATCTGTGCCAGCAAGGCTGCGACGTGACGGTGATCGAGCGCGAACCCGACGTCGCCCTGTCCACGAGTTTCGGCAACGCCGGCGTGATCGCGCCGGGCTACGTGACGCCATGGGCCGCGCCCGGCATGCCGGCGAAAATCCTCAAGTACCTGTTCAAGCCGGCCTCGCCGCTGATCTTCCGGCCGACGCTCGATCCGGCCCAATGGCGCTGGATCGCGCGCTGGCTGCGCGAGTGCGACCTCGACCGCTTTCGCGTGAACAAGCAGCGTATGCAGCGCATCGCGTACTACAGCCGCGCTTGCCTGCACGAATTTCGCGGCCGTCATCCGTTCGATTACGGCCGCAGCCAGGGCTATCTGCAACTGTTTCGCAGCGAGTACGACGTCGAACTCGCGCAGCCGGCGCTCGCGGTGCTGCGCGATGCGGGCATCGTGCATCGGGAAGTCAGCGCCGCGCAGTGCGCGGAGATCGAGCCGGGTCTGCACTGGGCGCGTCAGGCGCCGTTCTCGGGCCTCTATCTACCCGACGACGAAGCCGGCGACTGCGCGCGCTTCACCCGCGAACTGCGCGCGATCTGTGAACGCAATGGCGTGAGCTTTCGCTTCGACACGCGCGTCACGTCGCTCGATGTCGAGGGAGCGACGGTGCGCGGCGTGCATATTCAAAGCGAGCGGGGCGCGCAGACGCTGCCGGCCGACGCAGTGGTCGTCGCGCTCGGCGTCGATAGCGCGGCGTTGCTCGCGCCGCTCGGCGTGAAGGTGCCGCTCTATCCGGTGAAGGGCTATTCGGCCACGCTGCCTGTGACCGACGAGGAAAAAGCGCCACGGGCGGCACTGATGGACGAATCGCTGAAGACGGCGATCACGCGCTTCGGCAACAACCTGCGCATCGCGGGTACGGCGGAGCTCGGCAATCGCCAGACGACGTTGCGCGAGCAGGCGCTGCAAACGCTGCTCACGGTGCTGCGCGACTGGTTTCCGCACGCGGCCAATCCGACTTCCGCGCACTTCTGGGTCGGCCGCCGGCCGATGACGCCCGATGGCGCGCCGCTGCTCGGCCCGTGCAACATCGACAACTTATGGCTGAACCTCGGGCACGGCTCGACGGGCTGGGCGATGTCGATGGGCTCGGCGCGCGTGGTCGCGGATCTGATCGCGCAGCGCAAACCGGAGATC
The DNA here is from genome assembly GCF_014201065.1 of Paraburkholderia sp. Cpub6. Lineage (NCBI taxonomy): Bacteria > Pseudomonadati > Pseudomonadota > Betaproteobacteria > Burkholderiales > Burkholderiaceae > Paraburkholderia > Paraburkholderia sp. Cpub6. The sequence goes on along the minus strand of NZ_JACHDM010000019.1, from coordinate 47,300 downwards.
GATCTCGACGGTCTGACGCTCGCGCGCTATCGCCAATGAGGCGGACATAACGCACCGCGACGAGGCAAAAGAAAACCGGGCTCCCCCTTTCAGGCGAGCCCGGTTTCTTTTTTACTGCATTGCTTTCCCGCTACAGGTGCCCTTCATGGGGCGTCTTGTCGTCTCCACGTCTTCCTGCAAATCGTGGCCGGCGCGCGCGGCATGGAACTCCAGGCACGCACACCGGCTGAAGACGCTTAACGCGGCAGTTCCGAATGCCCCATCAGGAACGCATCGACCGAACGTGCGCACTGACGGCCTTCGCGAATCGCCCACACCACGAGCGACTGGCCACGGCGCATGTCGCCTGCCGTGAACACCTTGTTCACCGACGTGTAGTACGCCTTGTCGCCCTCGGTCGTGGCGCGCACGTTGCCGCGCGCATCCTTGTCGACGCCGAACGCTTCGAGCACCGGCGACACCGGCTGCGTGAAGCCCATCGCGAGCAGCACGAGGTCGGCCTTCATTTCGAATTCGGAGTTCGGCACTTCGACCATCTTGCCGTCCTTCCATTCGACGCGCGCGGCGATCAGCTTCTCGACCTTGCCGTTCTTGCCTTCGAGACGCTTGGTCGCGACCGCCCAGTCGCGCTCGCAGCCTTCCTCATGCGACGACGACGTGCGCAGCTTGATCGGCCAGTACGGCCATACGAGCGGCTTGTTCTCTTCTTCCGGCGGCTGCGGCAGCAGTTCGAACTGCGTGACGCTCTTCGCGCCATGACGGTTCGACGTGCCCACACAGTCGGAACCGGTATCGCCGCCGCCGATCACGACGACGTGCTTGCCCTTCGCGACGAGCTGGTTCGGCACTTTGTCGCCCGCGTTGACCTTGTTCTGCTGCGGCAGGAATTCCATCGCGTAGTACACGCCTTCGAGCTCGCGGCCCGGCACCGGCAGATCGCGCGGCGTTTCGGAACCACCGGCGATCACGACCGCGTCGAACTGTTCGTTCAGTTCGGCCGGCGTGATGGTTTCCTTCGCCGTGTTGCCGATGTGCGCCGGCAGCGAGTCCGGCTTGCCGATGAACACGTTGGTGCGGAACGTCACGCCTTCGCCTTCCATCTGGCGCATGCGGCGGTCGATCTGCCACTTCTCCAGTTTGAAGTCGGGGATGCCATAACGCAGCAGACCGCCGATCCGGTCGTTCTTCTCGAACACGGTCACGTCATGACCGGCGCGCGCGAGCTGCTGCGCGGCCGCGAGACCCGCGGGGCCCGAGCCGACCACGGCGACCTTCTTGCCGGTCTTGTGCTTCGGCGTTTGCGGCGCGACCCAGCCTTCGGTCCAGGCTTTGTCGATGATCGCGTGCTCGATCGACTTGATGCCGACCGGGTCGTCGTTGATGCCGAGCGTGCACGCAGCTTCGCACGGTGCCGGGCAGATGCGGCCCGTGAACTCGGGGAAGTTGTTGGTCGAATGCAGCACTTCGATCGCGTTCTTCCAGTCCTGACGGAACACCAGGTCGTTGAAGTCCGGGATGATGTTGTTGACCGGGCAGCCGCTGTTGCAGAACGGAATGCCGCAGTCCATGCAACGCGCGCCTTGAATCTTCGCTTCGTCGTCGGTCAGTGCCGCGACGAATTCCTTGTAGTGCTTCACACGCGTGAGCGGAGCCTCGTACGTCTCGTGGCGACGTTCGAACTCGAGAAAACCGGTTGCCTTGCCCATGTGGTTCTCTTCTCTATCTGTATCTAGGGGTAATCTGGACCCGCCACGCGTCGATTGGTCGGAACGCGGCGGGTACGTCTAAAGTTGACTTCCGTGAAGGCAGCTCAGGCGGCGAGCACTTCGCTGTTCGCCTTCTTCGCGGCGAGTTCGCCGAGCGCGCGCTTGTATTCGGTCGGGAACACCTTCACGAACTGACGGCGTGCCGCGTCCCAGTTTTCGAGCAGCGCCTTCGCGCGCGGAGAGCCCGTGAACTGGAAGTGACGCTCGATGAGCCCCTTGAGCAGCGCTTCGTCGGTCGTGCCACGATGCCACACGCCCTGATCGACCGTGCGCTCCTGTTCGGCCTGTTGCAGCACCGGTTCGAGCGCGACCATCGACTTGTTGCACTTGCTCGCGAACATGCCGTCCGGATCGAACACGTACGCGATACCGCCCGACATGCCGGCCGCGAAGTTACGGCCCGTCTCGCCGAGCACGACCACCGTGCCGCCCGTCATGTATTCGCAACCGTGGTCGCCCGTGCCTTCGACGACCGCCGTCGCGCCCGAGTTACGCACGCAGAATCGCTCGCCGGCCACACCGCGGAAGAAGGCTTCGCCTTCGATCGCGCCGTACATCACCGTGTTGCCGCAGATGATGTTCTCTTCCGACTTGCCGCGGAAATCGTTGGTCGGACGGATGATGATGCGGCCGCCCGACAGGCCCTTGCCCACGTAGTCGTTGCCGTCGCCGACCAGATCCAGCGTGATGCCCTTCGCGAGGAACGCGCCGAAGCTCTGACCCGCGGTGCCCTTCAACTGGATGTGGATCGCGTCGTCCGCGAGTCCTTCGTGGCCGTACTTCTTCGCGATCGTGCCCGACAGCATCGCGCCGACCGTGCGGTTCACGTTGCGCACCGGCTGGATGAACGACACGTGCTCGCCTTTCTCGATCGCTGCCTTCGCCTTCTCGATCAGCGTGTGGTCGAGCGCGCGGTCGAGGCCGTGATCCTGCACGTCGACGTGCTTGCGCGCGACTTCAGCCGGCACTTGCGGCTGGTAGAACACACGCGAGAAGTCGAGGCCCTTCGCCTTCCAGTGCTCGATACCCTTCTTCGTGTCGAGCAGTTCCGCGCGACCGATCAGGTCGTCGAACTTGCGGATACCGAGTTGCGCCATGATTTCGCGCGCCTCTTCCGCAATGAAGAAGAAGAAGTTCACGACGTGTTCCGGCTGGCCCTGGAACTTCGCGCGCAGCACCGGATCTTGCGTCGCGACGCCGACCGGGCACGTGTTCAGATGGCACTTGCGCATCATGATGCAGCCTTCGACGACGAGCGGCGCCGTCGCGAAGCCGAACTCGTCAGCGCCGAGCAGCGCGCCGATCACGACGTCGCGGCCGGTCTTCATCTGACCATCGGCCTGCACGCGGATACGGCCGCGCAGCTGGTTCAGCACCAGCGTCTGCTGCGTTTCGGCGAGACCCAGTTCCCACGGCGTGCCCGCATGCTTGATCGACGACAGCGGCGATGCACCCGTGCCGCCGTCATGACCGGCGATCACGACGTGGTCGGCCTTCGCCTTCGCGACACCCGCGGCAACCGTACCGACGCCCGACTCCGACACGAGCTTCACCGAGATGCTCGACGACGCGTTCACGTTCTTCAGATCGTGAATCAGCTGCGCCAGATCTTCGATCGAGTAGATGTCGTGGTGCGGCGGCGGCGAAATCAGGCCGACGCCCGGCACCGAGTACCGCAGCTTGCCGATGTATTCCGACACCTTGTGACCCGGCAGCTGACCGCCTTCGCCCGGCTTCGCGCCCTGCGCCATCTTGATCTGGATCTGGTCGGCCGACGCGAGGTACTCCGCCGTCACGCCGAAGCGGCCCGACGCGACCTGCTTGATGCGCGAGCGCAGCGAATCGCCTTCCTTCAACGGAATGTCGACGACCACTTCGTCGCCGATCACGGACTTCATCGTGTCGCCGTTCCTGATCGGAATGCCGCGCAGTTCGTTGCGATAACGGTTCGCGTCTTCACCGCCTTCACCGGTGTTCGACTTGCCGCCGATGCGGTTCATCGCGACGGCGAGCGTGGCGTGCGCTTCGGTGCTGATCGAGCCCATCGACATTGCGCCGGTCGCGAAACGCTTGACGATTTCCTTCGCCGGCTCGACTTCGTCGAGCGGGATCGCCTTGGTCGGATCGAACTTGAACTCGAACAGGCCGCGGAAGGTCATGTGGCGCTTGGTCTGATCGTTGATCAGATGCGCGTATTCCTTGTACGTCTGGTACGAGTTGCTGCGCGCCGAGTGCTGCAGCTTGGCGATCGCATCCGGCGTCCACATGTGTTCTTCGCCGCGCACGCGGTACGCGTACTCGCCGCCCGCGTCGAGCATGTTCGCGAGGACCGGGTTGTCGCCGAATGCTTCGCGATGCAAACGGATCGCTTCTTCCGCGACGTCGAACAGACCAATGCCGCCGACTTTCGACGACGTGCCGTGGAAGTACTTCGACACCAGATCCGCGGCAAGACCGACCGCTTCGAAAATCTGCGCGCCGGTGTACGACATGTAGGTCGAAATACCCATCTTCGACATGACCTTCTGCAGGCCCTTGCCGACTGCCTTCGTGAAGTTGTAGACCGCCTTCTCCGCCGACAGGTCGCCCTTCAGGCCGGCCGCGAGCTGGCTCAGCGTTTCCATCGCGAGGTACGGGTGCACGGCTTCCGCGCCATAGCCCGCGAGCAGCGCGAAGTGGTGCGTTTCACGCGCCGAACCGGTTTCGACGACGAGACCCGTGCTCGTGCGCAGACCCTGCTGCACGAGGTGCGTGTGGATCGCGGCCGTAGCGAGCAGCGCCGGAATCGCGACGTTGTCGCGGTCGGTCTTGCGGTCCGACACGATCAGCATGTTGTAGCCGGACTTGACCGCATCGACGGCTTCCGCGCACAGCGACGCAAGGCGTGCCTCGATGCCTTCCTTGCCCCAGGCGACCGGATAGCAGATGTTCAGTTCGTACGAGCTGAACTTGCCGCCGGTGTACTGATCGATCGCGCGGATCTTCGCGATGTCCTTGAAGTCGAGCACCGGCTGCGACACTTCGAGACGCATCGGCGGGTTGATGTTGTTAGTGTCGAGCAGGTTCGGCTTCGGGCCGATGAACGACACGAGCGACATCACCATGTTTTCACGGATCGGGTCGATCGGCGGGTTCGTGACCTGCGCGAACAGCTGCTTGAAGTAGTGATAGAGCGTCTTGTTCTTGTTGGACATGACCGCGAGCGGCGAATCGTTGCCCATCGAGCCGACGGCTTCCTCGCCCGCTTGCGCCATCGGCGCCATCAGGAACTTCAGGTCTTCCTGGGTGTAGCCGAACGCCTGCTGGCGATCCAGCAGCGCAGCAGCTTCGCGGCGTTCCGTCACGACGTCTTCGGCCTTCGCCTCGATCTCGTCGAGCTTGATGCGCACGGCGTCGATCCAGCTCTTGTACGGCTTGGCGTTCGCGAGGTTGTCCTTCAGTTCCTTGTCGTCGATGATGCGGCCGTGCTCCATGTCGATCAGGAACATCTTGCCCGGCTGCAGACGCCACTTCTTGACGATTTTCGACTCGGAAATAGGCAACGTGCCGGCTTCCGACGCCATGATGACGAGGTCGTCGTCGGTGACGATGTAGCGCGCCGGGCGCAGACCGTTACGGTCGAGCGTCGCGCCGATCTGGCGGCCGTCGGTGAACGCGATGGCGGCGGGGCCGTCCCACGGCTCCATCATGGCGGCGTGGTATTCGTAGAACGCGCGGCGATTTTCGTCCATCAGCGTGTGCTGTTCCCAGGCTTCCGGAATCATCATCATCATCGCGTGGACGAGCGGGTAGCCGGCCATCACCAGCAGTTCGAGACAGTTGTCGAACGATGCCGTATCCGATTGGCCCGGATAGATCAGCGGCCACAGCTTCGGCAGATCGTCGCCGAGTACGTGCGAGGCGATCGCGCCGGTACGCGCGTTCAGCCAGTTGACGTTGCCCTTCACCGTGTTGATTTCGCCGTTGTGGGCGATCATGCGGTACGGGTGAGCCAGTTCCCACGCCGGGAACGTATTGGTCGAGAAGCGCTGGTGCACGAGTGCGAGCGCCGAGATGGTGCGGTCGTCCTGCAGGTCGCGGTAGTACACACCGACCTGGCCCGCCAGCAGCAGACCCTTGTAGACGACCGTGCGCGCCGACATCGACGGCACGAAGTATTCCTTGCCGTGCTTGAGCTTCAGCGCCTGGATGCGATGGCTCGCGGTCTTGCGGATGATGTACAGCTTCCGCTCGAGCGCGTCGGTCACCATGATGTCCTTGCCGCGGCCGATAAAGATCTGGCGGATCAGCGGCTCGCTCGCCTTCACGGTCGGCGAGATCGGCATGGCGTGGTCGACCGGCACGTCGCGCCAGCCGAGCACGACCTGACCCTCGGCCTTCACCGTGCGCTCGAGCTCCTGTTCGCAGGCGATGCGCGACGCGTGCTCCTTCGGCAGGAAAATCATGCCGACGCCGTATTCGCCAGCCGGCGGCAGCGTCACGCCCTGCCGGGCCATCTCTTCGCGATAGAAGCCGTCCGGAATCTGGATCAGGATGCCCGCGCCGTCGCCCATCAGCGGGTCGGCGCCGACGGCGCCCCGGTGATCGAGGTTCTCGAGAATCTTCAGGCCCTGCTGGATGATTTCGTGACTCTTGTGGCCCTTGATATGGGCGACGAAGCCGACGCCGCAGGCATCATGCTCGTTTTGCGGGTCGTACAGACCTTGGGCGGCGGGAACCGGGTGAATCGGTTGCTGGTGATCGTTCATGGGGACACCGTCTGTGAGGAGGCCGGACAGGCCGTTAAACCATTGTGCTTTTGCCGCAGTGCGCTTCGTGACCACGACGGCGCTCTTCTCGCAGCAAGACTGCGCGGGACGAAAAGCGTCGGAAATCGGAATATACGCGACGAATCAAGGAAATAGCAAATAAAACCTATTGATCGGTCCCCGATTATCAAATTGGTGCAGTGCGGTTATTTTTTATTGGTGCCATATCAATTTGGGGCAAAAGAAAACGGCATCCGACGTGCCGTCTTCATGCAGTCCCTTGATGCAAAACACTTTAATCGGATTTAAAGCGGCTCTATCGGCGCCGCCGGGGCATCGCCCTGCCGCCGCCTCACTGCGTATGCGGCGTCTCGCGCACCTTGCGTGGCCGGCCACGCGGTAGGGGTGACACACGTCGGTTGGCGGCGCGCGCCGCCCATTCGCGGTACGTGTCGCTGCCGAGCACCCAGCCCTTCAACGTGGCTTGCTGGAGCTGGCTTGCCTCGCGCTCATCGAGCGGCTGCTCGCACAGTTCGCGATAAGCACGCTGTCGCTCGAACGGCGTATTGCCGAGCGACCAGTAGAGGGGGTGATCCGTGATCAGACTGTCGAGGGTGAGGCCGATGTGATGACGGTAGCTCGACCAGCGATAATCCTCGGCCGCGTTGACCAGCTGCAAGCGCACCGGACACATTTCCACGACCCGGCTCGCAAGCAGGAAGTAGCGCTCACCCTCGATCACGGTGGCCCGGTAACGGCCTTCCCACAAGGTGCCGCGACGCGCATAGCGCCGGTTGAAGTGCGCGACGTAGCGCCGCCCGACGGCCTGCATCGCCTTGGGCAGGCTCGACTCCTCGGTGGGCGTGACGAGCAGTTGCACGGCGCCCGGCATCAAGGCGTAAGCGTGGATGGAAAGGTGATGGTCCCGGGAGGCCGCCTTCAGACAGTCGATGAAAAGCTCGTAGTCCTGGTCGTCGACGAAGGCGGGCTGCTGGTCGAGCCCGCGGAGGATGACGTGCTGCGGCTGGTCGGGGACATAAAGACGTGCAAGCCGTGCCATGCTGGAGTATCCAATAGTCGCGTTGGTATATACCCGAAGGTCCGAAGAGCCGCATGGGCGCAAGGTTCGGCGCCATGCGGCCAAGCCAGAAACCACGCGGTGCTTAGGGAGAAAACTCTAACCGCCGCGTATGGTTTGTTTCAAACGTTGTAGTCATAATGAGCGGGCCTTTTTTGGAGGAGCACATATGAAATTAAAACAGGCCGTAACGGGGATGGCAGTGCTAGCCTGCATGAGCACGGCAGCGCACGCACAATCGGCCGGCACCATTTTCTTCTCGACGGGCTGGTTCCATCTGGCGCCCCAATCGAGCAGTGACCCACTGACCGTGACCAGCATTGGCGGTAGCCCAACCAACATCACCGAAGCCAACACCGGCGCCTCGCTGAGTTCGGCCGATACCATCGGTTTCACCGCCGGCTACTTCGTCACCGACCATATCGCAACCGAATTCGTCATTGGCATCCCCCCTACTTTCGACCTGTACGGCACGGGCAGCTTCGCGCAGTTCGGCAAGCTCGGGCAGGCCAAACAGTGGAGCCCGACGCTGCTGTTCAAGTACTACTTCAACGCGCCGACTGCTTCGTTCCGCCCGTATCTCGGTCTCGGTGTGAGCCGCATCTGGTTCACCGACGCACACATTTCCAACAGCGCATTCGAAGCCAACGTTCTGCATGGTCCGACCAGTGTGTCGACGGATAGTTCGTGGGTACCTGTGTTTAATGCGGGCTTCACGTACGCCTTCAATCAGCATTGGTTCGCCGGCGTGTCGATCTCGTACCTGCCGCTCAGCACGACCGCAAAGCTCACTTCGGCATCGGCCACGCCGGTCGGCACGCTGACCGTGCAATCGCAAACCAAGATCAAGCTGAACCCGATCGTCACTTACGTCAACGTCGGTTACCGTTTCTAACGCTTCGCTAGAGCGGGTAGCTTGAATTAGGGTAGTCGAATTTTCGCGACCTGGGGAACGCCGTCATCGAACCGATCACGGCGTTTGCATTTGGCGTCTCCGTTGCATCGGGATGGCAGCGTCATCCGGCATCAGCGTTTGTAAATTTGACGCGAATTCGGCGCGTCCATGTGCAAAATCCGGCGACGATACGGGCACGCCCCATCCTGTCGCGAGCCGCACGCGTGCAGCGGTGCCGGCGATGCAGCGCTTGGCATCGAAGTTGCGTTTAGATGGCGTTTCCTACGCGACGACGTGATACTGCGTCTGCGCATAGCGTGTCCGCGCGACGATGCGCGGGGCCTTTCAACTCATCGACGGAGCGACCATGACAGCACTTCCAAATACGCGAGACGCCCTCGGCGAATCCTGGACCAGCGCGAGTCGCCGCGCGCGGCGCATCGCTCGCCACAGCCGCCACGCGGCCGAAGACATCGCGGTCGAGTTGCGCACCCTGCTGTCGGAACTCGAATCGACCTTGGCCGACGGCACGCAGGCCGACGCCGTGGCCCTGCGCGGCAGGCTGCGCAAACAGTTGGACGCCGCGCGCGAGCGGCTGAACGACACGCGCGACGCGATGCGCGATCGGGCGGGCGTCGCGATCTCGGACGCCGATCACTACGTGCATGAAAATCCGTGGCAGACGATTGCGATCGTCGGCGGGCTTGCGCTGGTGGCGGGGGCGCTGTTCGCGTCCCGTTCGCGATGAAGCCTTGCGCGGTTTGACGGTGCTGGCAAGGGGGCGCGACGGCCGCTTCGATGCGGCAACGCTGAACGTTACCCCCTTGCCGCGCCGAGCCGCCAGCGGCTAGTTATCGTCGATCACGAACAGCCGCCGATACTCCTTCAGCGCGTAACGATCGGTCATCCCCGCGATGTAATGCGCGATCAAACGCGGCTGACGCGTCGCATCGGCCGACTGATAGTCCGGCGGCAGCAGCCGCGGGTCGTCGGTGAACGCGTCGAACAGGCCGACCACGACGCGGCGTGCCTTGTTGGCCATGCGCATCACGCGATAGTGACGGTACATGTTTCTGAACAGGAAGCGCTTGAGCGCCGCGGCCTGCGCGGCGATCGCATCACTGTGCGCGACGAGCGGGGGCGCCGCGCGCACGTCGTCGAGTGACGCCGGCGCGTAGCGCGCGAGATTGGCCCGCGTCGTTTCGATCAGATCGACGATCAGCGTATTGATCACGCGCCGCACCGTCTCGTGAATCAGCCGACGCCCCTCGATCTGCGGATAGTCGCCGCGCGCCGCCTCGCAGTGCGTCTGCCAGAGTTCCACTTCGGCGAGCTGCTCGAGCGACAGCAGACCGGAGCGCAGCCCGTCGTCGACGTCGTGATTGTTGTACGCGATTTCGTCGGCGACGTTGGCGATCTGCGCTTCGAGCGACGGTTGCCGCCCTTCGAGAAAGCGCTCGCCCAATGTCCCGAGCCGGCGCGCGTTGTCGCGCGAGCAATGCTTGAGAATGCCCTCGCGCGTCTCGAAGCACAGGTTCAACCCATTGAACGCTCCGTAGTGCTCTTCAAGTTCGTCGACGACCGTGAGGCTCTGCAGGTTGTGCTCGAAGCCGCCATGCTCGCGCATGCATTCGTTCAACGCATCCTGGCCGGCATGGCCGAACGGCGTATGGCCGAGATCGTGTGCCAGCGAAATCGCTTCGACGAGATCTTCATTGACGCGCAGGTTGCGCGCAACCGAGCGCGCGATCTGCGCAACTTCGAGGCTATGGGTGAGGCGCGTGCGAAACAGGTCGCCCTCGTGGTTGACGAATACCTGAGTCTTGTATTCGAGCCGCCGGAATGCGGTCGAGTGGACGATGCGGTCGCGGTCGCGCTGAAACTCGGTACGCGCGCTCGGCGCGGTTTCCGCATAGCGACGCCCACGCGACTGGCTCGAATGCGCCGCGTACGGCGCGAGATGCGCTTCGAGCGCCTGCTGGGTCGGCGCGGGGACGGCGGGTGTGGCAACCGCGGCAGCGGCATCCGCGGTGCTGACCGTGGCGGCGATGACGCCGTTCCCGGCGCCTGCGCGCGCGCTCGTCGTGTCATGCTGGATATCGTCGCTGCGCCTGTCAGTCACCGGGTCCTCCGAAACATGGGCGGCGCCTCGTGACGCGGGTGCGTGAAGCGTGGCTGAAGGGCCGTGTTGAATCTAGACGGCGGCGGCCAGCGTCGCATGCACGTCGGCGTCGGGCGCGCGGGTGATCAGTGTCTCACCGAAACGCTTCAGCAGAATGAACTTGATCGCGCCGGCTTCCGCCTTCTTGTCGATCTGCATCAGCTCGATGTAACGATCCGCGCCGAGCGCGGGAGCACGAGTGGGCAGATGCGCGGCAAGCACGACGTCGACGAGCCGCTTGCGAGACGCTTCATCGAGATGGCCGAGCCTCACCGACAGATCCGCCGCCATCACCATTCCGCAGCCGACCGCCTCGCCGTGCAGCCACTCGCCATAGCCGAGTCCGGCTTCGATCGCGTGGCCGAACGTGTGACCGAAGTTGAGGATCGCGCGCAGACCACCTTCGCGCTCGTCCTGCGCCACCACCGACGCCTTGATCTCGCACGAGCGTTTGACTGCCTCGGTCAACGCCTCCGGTTCACAGCGGTTCAAAGCCTCGATATTGGCCTCGATCCAGCTGAAGAATCCGGCGTCGGCGATTGCGCCGGTCTTGATGACCTCGGCGATGCCCGCCGCGAGTTCGCGTTCGGGCAACGTACGCAATGCGCCGATGTCGGCGATCACCGCCCGAGGCTGGTAGAACGCGCCGATCATATTCTTGCCCAGCGGATGATTGATGCCGGTCTTGCCGCCGACCGACGAATCCACCTGCGACAGCAACGTGGTCGGCACCTGGATGAACGGCACGCCACGCATGTAGCAGGCGGCGGCAAACCCGGTCATGTCGCCGATCACACCGCCACCGAGCGCGATCAGCGTGGTCTTGCGGTCGGCGCGCGAGCCGAGCAGCGCGTCGAAGATCAGGTTCAGCGTCTGCAGATTCTTGTGTGCTTCGCCGTCCGGCAAAACCACCGTGGACACCTGCTTGTTCAGCGGCGCAAGCGCTGCGCGCAGCTTGTCGCCGTAGAGCGGATCGACGGTGCTATTGGTGACGATCGTGACCGAGTTGCCGGCGATATGCGGCGCGAACAGCGCGGTCTGGCCGATCAGGCCGGCACCGATATGGATGGGGTAGGCGCGCTCGCCCAGTTCGACGTTGACGGTAATCATACGGTCCATTATGACGCAGGATGTTTGGCGACGCCGGCCATCTCGAGCTGCATCAGAACCATGTTGACGAGTCCGTTGACCGAGGGCCGGCCGGTTTCGATCACGAAGTGCGCGCATTCGCGGTACAGCGGGTCGCGCACTTCATAGAGCGCTTCGAGGCGCGCCTTGGGGTCTTCCGTTTGCAGCAGCGGGCGATTCTTGTCGCGCCGCGTGCGCAGCCACAGGTCATGCGGATTGGCGCGCAGATAGATCACGAGGCCACGGCTTTTCAACGCTTCGCGGTTTTCCGGCCGCAGGACTGCACCGCCGCCGGTCGCGAGCACGATATTGTCGCGCCCGGTCAGCTCGGAGATCACGCTCGCTTCGCGATCGCGAAAGCCCGCTTCGCCCTCGAGCTCGAAGATCACGGGAATGCGCGCGCCCGTGCGCGCCTCGATTTCATGGTCGGAATCGAAGAACGGGCGCTCGAGACGGCGCGCAACCGCCCGACCCACAGTGGTTTTTCCTGCCCCCATGAGCCCTACGAAAAAAACATTGGCGTGTGCGTCCCGCGCTTGCAACGGTGTCCTCTGGCTAATCCGGTGTAGTTCGTGCCGCAGCTTACTGGCAAAGCGGCTGCCTTGTCGAGCCTGCGCGCCGCCGGCGGACGGCGGTGCATGCGTGCCCTATATGCCCTAATTTTCCCGCACCACGCGCGGCGTGATGAAAACCGCCAGTTCGCTACGCGTGTCGCGATGAGTCCGATGGCGGAACAATGCGCCCAGAACCGGTATTTTGCCGAGGAGGGGCACCCGCTCGACGTCGTCACGGTCGTCGGTCTCGTAAATTCCGCCGATCGACACCGTACCACCATCCTCGACCTCGACGCGCGTTTGCACGTGCTTGGTGTTGATCGCGGGCCCGGCGTCGGTCTGCTCGCCGACGCTGTCCTTCGCGACGTCGAGATCGAGCACCACGCGGCCATCCGGCATGATCTGCGGCTCGACCTCCAGTTTGAGCGTCGCCCGGCGAAACTGCACGCCCGATACGCCCTGCCCGACCTTCGCCTGATACGGCAGCTCGGTGCCCTGCTCGACGATCGCCTTCATCCGGTCCGCGGTGACGACCCGTGGGCTCGACACGATTTTCCCATGCCCTTCGGACTCGAGCGCCGAGAGTTCGATATTCAGCAGCCGGGTCGCGTGAGCCGCGAACAGCGTGAGGCCGGCGGTCGCGGCATCGAATCCGGAGATCGGTCGGGCCGACAGATCGTACACGGAGCCGTCCGATCCACCCGTCAGCCCTCTCGACGTACCGTCCGCGCTGGTGCCGGCGAGCGACAGCCGCACCCCGAGATTGCGCGAAAAGCCCTGGTCGCCTTCGACGATCTGAGCCTCGATCAGCACCTGGCGAGTCGGCCGGTCGACGGAAGCGATCAGCGCCGCGATCTGCTCGAGCCGCCCCGCGAGATCGGTGACGAACAGCAGGTTGGTGCGCGGATCCGCGGTGACGGCGCCACGTTTGGACAGCACGCGCTGGGTGCCGGAACCGGTCAGCAGGCGACGCACGTCCTCGGCGTGCGCGTAGTGCAGCTCGAAGGTGCGGCTCGCGAGCGGCTCGAGGTCCGCGGCGCGCGCGTGGGCTTCGAAGCGCTGACGTTCGCGCGCGGCGAGTTCGGCGGCAGGCGCGACCCAGATTACGTTGCCGTGGCGCTCCATCGCCAGATTGTTGACGTCGAGCAAGGTGTCGAACGCGGTGCGCCACGGCACCTTGTCGAGACGTATCGACACGGCGCCGCGCACTTTGTCGCTGGCGACGATGTTCAGGCCGGAGAACTCGGCGAACGCTTTCAGGACCGCGCCAAGTTGCGCACGCTGAAAGTTCAGCGAGATCGGCTCGTTGCCCGCGGGAAGGCCCGAGTCCGCACTCGCCGATGCGTCGGCGAGGCGCGGCCGCGGCGGCAGCGGGACCGGCGGGCCTTCGAGACCAGGCGTGCCGGCACTGTCGGCGCGACCCGGGGTGGCGGGTTGTCCTGGCGAAGGCGGCGGCATCGGGCCGTTGGCGACGTCGTCCGGGGAGGCGTCGGGCGCTATCGCGGAACGGGCGGCCGGCTGGAGCGTGTCCGGCTCCTGGGCCGCGCCTGGCGTGGAAACGTCGCCGAACGGATTCGCCGCCTGGCCGATGCCGCCGCTCGGCAGCGGCGCCGTCTCGTAGGTGGTGTTGGCCGATACGGCCGGGTCGTCGAGCGCCGCGTAAGTCGGCAACGGCGGCAGCAGCAGTGGCGTCGCTGCCTGTGCGACGCCGGCACCCAGCGTCGCGGCGACGTAGAGCCCGAAACACCGTCCGCAGACGACGCGGACCTCGCGTCCGACACCCAGCGTCGCGACGCTCCATCGCTTGAGCGTGCGCATCATGACGCCTCCGTCAGCGTCAGCGTGCGCGTCGCGCCGCCGTTCGCGAGCGTAATGCCGAGCGCGTCGAGCTGTGTGACCCGCTCGACGCCCAGTCGTTGCCCGGCCGCGACCGTCGTCGTGCCGTCTGGCGTGTCGAGCAGCGCGAGCCCGCGGGTACGATCGCGCAGCAAACCGACAAGGCGCAACTCAGAAGCATCACCCAGCTCGCCGCTCGCGGAGATCTGCGACTTCGCAAACGGATCGAAGAACACGAGGCCTTCGTCGTCATCGTCGGCAGCCTCGTCGGCGTCAGGGCTCGCCTCGGCGCTCGCAGCCGGGGTGTCGGGCACCGGTCGCAGCGCGGCGTACACCTGCAGCGTCGCGGCCACCGCGAGCCCTTTGCTGTCCTGCTTGACGGTCACGTCGACGGGAACGATCAGCACCGGCAGTTGCGCGAGCCCGTGGAAAAACGCCATCAGGTGAACGAAGTCGGTGCGCGCGGTGAGCTGCAGCACGCGCATCCGCTCGACGCCCTCGCCGCTCGCCGCGCCCGGTTCCACCGCAAGCAGCGCGACGCCGCTTTGCGTGGCCAGCTCGGAGACGATGCGCACGTCGTCGGCGGAGTTCCACGACACGGCGCTCGACGCCGTGGCCGGCATCGCCGCGGCTGCACGGCGCAGCGACGGCAGCTGTGCGAGCGTGTGCCGCGCGTCCGCGAGACGCTGCGTGCTGAGCGCGAGCGCCGCGCGGCTCGCTTCCAGTCCGGCGAGATCAGCCGCGCTCCAGCCGTACGCGCCGACACCGAACACGAGCGCGGCAAGCGTCGCCGCGACAAGCCAGCGACGGCGCCGGTTCCACGCCTCGAGCGGCATACGCGCCCGCTTGAGCCAGCGCGAAAAACCCGCGGATCCATGCGCCGCACCACCCGCCTCGAAAAAGGTCGTGCTCATCGCGCACCTCCCGTTGGTGCGGCCTTCAGGGCGCGCGTCGCTTTGTGCGGCGGATCGCCCCAGCGCAGGCGCGCATCGAACTCCACGGGTCCGCCTATCGCCTGTTCCGTCGACGCGCCGCCCTTCCCCGTCGGCCGATGCAGATCGCGCATCTCCGCGCCCTGCACGCCGTGGATCGCGCCGAGCCGCTTGAGCCACTCAGCCGACGCGATATGGCCACTCGAAGTCGCCAGCAATTCAGTCTCGTACTCGCGCTGGCGCAACTGCCGCAACACGACGTGATCGCCAGGTTCGAAGCTCAGCGCGTCGAGCAGATCGCGCAGTTGTGCGAGCGGCCTCGCGAGACTCGCGGCGCGCGCTGCGGCTTCGCGCTCATCCTGTTCGGCCCGCGACAGCTTCGCATGCTCCGCGAGCGGCACGGCGAGCGGAGTCAGCGCCTGCCCGGCCGCCGCGCGCCGCGCATCGAGCCGCGCTGCGGCGAAGCTCTGCCAACCGGCGACGAGCAACACACCCGCGGCACCGACACAAGCGGCCACAGCCCAGTCGCGCATACAGCGGCGCCGCGCGAGTCGCGCGTTGCGTTGGCGATACGGCAGCAGATTGAAGCCGCCCAGCCACGGTACAGCGGCGCGCTGATCGGCACTCGCGGCGACGCCAGACGAAAACGACAGAACGGCCTTCATTCCAGCACCCCGCGCAACGCGAGCCCAAACGCGACCGCGCCAGCCGGCTCGTGCAGCAAGGCGTCGTCGAGCGGCCGCGCGTGGCTGCCGAGCAGCGCGCATTCGAACGGCAGCGCCGAGCAGCCGAGCACGTCGCCAATATCGGCGAGTGAAAAGCCGACGCCGTCGAGCAGATCGATTTCGCCGCCAATCAGCGCGCAGTCGAACTCCGGCCCGTGCGTGAGATCGCGCAAGGCGTCGGCGAGATCGGCATGCTCGGGCGCCGGGTAGCGCATCTCGCCGATGCTCGCGCCATCGACGACGCTCCAGCCGTACACGCCGTCCGTACCGACCCACACCGCCGCGTACGGCTCGTTCGGGTCGAGCTCGCGACTGGCCGCGTGGCGCAGCGCGCGCAATGCCGCGTGCGGTTCGCCATCGATCGCGGACAGCGAAATCCCTGCGGTCGCGGCGCATTCGATCCGCGCTTCGAGATGCTGACGCGCGGTCGCGGCGATCTTCACCGAGCGCACCGGCGACGGCGTCTCGTCGACGTACCAGTCGACCGCGAGCGCATGACGCTCGAGGCCGGCGATGCGCTCCGCCTCTCCCATCACCGCGGGCGCAAGTCCGGCGAGCGCAACGCCGCCGTCCTCCGCCTCGCAGTCGCTCTGAGCGGCGAGCCGCGCGAGCGGCACTGTCGTCGTCAGCGTGGCCGACGAAGGCACGGCCATCGCGCAGCGCAGCGCGTGCGTCGCGCATACGCGCGGCAAACCGGCGAACGCATCGCGCAACGCCCGCGCGACGGCCTGCCGATCGACGATCTCGGCGCCCGCCATGGTGCCGGCCGCGAACGGCACCGTGCTCATATGTTCGAGATGCAGCGCGCCCCGGGCGCGTTGACTCACCACGACGAGACGCACGTTTTGCGAACCGACATCGATGCCGGCGGCGAAACGCTGCCGGCCCTCCCGCACCGCCTGAAGCCACGAATTTTTATAGGCCATACCGCCCTCCCTCTGACTCACGCGACGAACCATTCGAACGCGAGTAACGAGGGATCATTGTCGGCAGACGCACGTCCTAACGACATTCAGCCGAATGGCTAACGCGGATGCGAAGCCGCCCCGAGCGACATCAAAGCGACTACAGTTGGGACTACGGCGAAGTCATTCCCGCGCCGCCTGGCGTGTGCCGATTGCGCGTTATTCGTAAGCTTGTCGAAAGCAGAAAAACCCTGGCGGCTATAATCGCGGGACTGTTTTTCCGGTACTCCTATGCAAGCCACGTCTCCTGCGTCCCCACCGCCCGCGCCGAAACAGCGCAAACGTCCGTTATGGCTGAAGCTGATCCTTGGCTTTGTCGGGTTGATCGTGGCGGGCATCGTATGCGTGGCGCTGGTGCTCGGCTATGCGCTCGTCGTCGCGACGCCAAACCTGCCGTCACTCGATGCATTGACTGACTATCAGCCCAAAGTGCCGCTGCGAATCTATACGGCCGATCACGTGCTGATCGGCGAATTCGGCGCGGAGCGGCGCGACATCGTGCACATCCAGGACGTGCCCGACAGCCTGAAGAAAGCGATCCTCGCGATCGAGGACGCGCGCTTCTATGAGCACGGTGGCGTCGACCTCACCGGCATCGCGCGAGCCGGCTTCGTCGCGCTGACCAACGGTCATGCGACGCAAGGCGCGAGCACGATCACGATGCAGGTCGCGCGCAACTTCTTTCTGTCCAGCGAGAAGACGTACACGCGCAAGATCTACGAGATGCTGCTCGCGTACAAGATCGAGTCGAAGCTGAGCAAGGATCAGATTCTCGAGGTGTACATGAATCAGATCTATCTCGGTCAGCGCGCGTACGGTTTCGCGAGTGCCGCGCGCGTGTACTTCGGCAAGGATCTGAAGGACCTGACGCTCGCCGAATCGGCGATGCTCGCCGGTCTGCCGAAGGCGCCCTCCGCGTATAACCCGGTCGTCAATCCGAAGCGTGCGAAGGTGCGCCAGGAGTACATCCTGCAGCGCATGTACGAATTGCACTACATCACTCAGGAACAGTACGACGAGGCGAGCCGGCAGCGGCTCGTCGTGAAGGGCATGGGCAAGGAGTACAGCGTACACGCGGAATACGTCGCGGAAATGGTGCGGCAGATGATGTACGCGCAGTATCGCGAGGAAGCCTACACGCGCGGCCTGAACGTCGTGACCACGATCGACTCGGCCGATCAGGACGTCGCCTACCACGCGGTGCGCAAAGGCTTGATGGACTACGAGCGCCGTCACGGCTATCGCGGCCCGGAGGCGTTCATCGATCTGCCGGCCGACGCCGACGAGCGCGAGCAGGCCATCGACGACGCGCTGCTCGAACATCCCGACAATGGCGAAATCATCGCGGCCGTCGTCACAGAGGCGAGCCCGAAGCAGGTGCAGGCGGCGTTCATCGACGGCAATGTCGCGACCATTCAGGGCGACGGCCTGCGCTATGCGCAGTTCGCGCTCGGCCCGCGCGCGCAGCCGAATCAGCGCATCCGGCCCGGCGCGATCGTGCGGCTCGTGAAGAACGACGAGGGCGACTGGTCGATCACGCAATTGCCCCAGGTGGAAGGCGCGTTCATCTCGCTGGTGCCGCAGGACGGTGCGATCCGCTCGCTGGTCGGCGGCTTCGACTTCAACAAGAACAAGTTCAATCACGTGACGCAGGCGTGGCGTCAGCCGGGCTCCAGCTTCAAGCCGTTCATCTATTCGGCGTCGCTCGAAAAGGGCCTCGGGCCCGCCACGATCATCAACGACGCGCCGCTCTTCTTCAGCGCCGCCGAAACCGGCGGCCAGGCGTGGGAGCCGAAAAACTACGGCGGCGGCTTCGACGGTCCGATGACGATGCGCACCGCGCTGCAGAAATCGAAGAACCTCGTGTCGATCCGCATCCTGAACCAGATCGGCCCGAAGTACGCGCAGCAATACATCACGCGGTTTGGCTTCGACGCGGACCGCCATCCCGCCTATCTGCCGATGGCGCTCGGCGCGGGTCTCGTGACGCCGCTGCAAATGGCCGGCGCATTCTCGGTGTTCGCCAACGGCGGCTACCGGATCAATCCGTATCTGATCGCGGAGGTCACCGATCAGCGCGGCGTCGTCGTCGCGCATGCGCAGCCGCTCGTGGCCGGGCAAAGCGCGCCGTTCGCGATCCAACCGCGCAACGCCTACGTGATGAACAGCCTGCTGCAAAGCGTCGCGCAGCACGGCACCGGGGCGAAGAGCAACGTGCTCAAGCGCACCGATCTCGCCGGCAAGACCGGCACGACCAACGATTCCCGCGACGCGTGGTTCGCCGGCTATCAGCACACCCTCACCGCGATCGCGTGGATCGGCTACGACAATCCGCGCAGCCTCGGCGACAAGGAAACCGGCGGCGGGCTCGCGCTGCCGGTGTGGATCGAGTACATGGGACGCGCGCTGAAGGGGGTGCCCGAGTACAAGATGCCACGCCCCGACGACGTCAGCGAAATCGGCTCGGAGCTTTATTTCGACGAGTTCACGCCGGGCCACGGTTTCATCGCGACGGTCGGCGTCAGTCAGGCGACGCTCGATGCGGAGGCGAGCGCGGCAGCCGCCGCGCCGGAACAGGTCGGCGAACAGGAAAAGCAGGACATCATGAATCTGTTCCGCGGGCACTGAGGCTGCGTCGATGTCCCGCTAGAAAAGAAAAAACCGCCGCGTTCGTTACGCGGCGGTTTTGTTTTGAGAGCGTCTCGCGCTTATTACACCGCGCTCATAGCGCGGCGATCCGCACCGGCTCGCCAGCCTGCTGCGTCGCATACTGCGACAGCGCCGCGAAAAACTCCGCGCCGCTGCGCGTGTCGCGCCATTCACCGTCGACGAAACGGAAGTGGAAACCGCCGGCCTTCGCCGCGATCCAGATCTCGCTCATCGGCGGCTGAAGGTTGACGATGATCTTCGTGCGGTTCTCGAATTCGAGCGTCAAAACGTTGCCGCTGCGCTCGAGCTCGATGTCGGCGTCGATGTCGTCGAGCGCGCTCTCGATGGCGGCCAGCACGGCTTCCGCACGGGTCAGGTAATCACTATCGGACATGCTAAACTCCATCGATTATTCATTCAGGGACAGTCATGCGAGTCGTAACTCGGATGCGCGCGGCAGCGCCCGGCCGCGCGATTGTAGCGGTTTTAGTCATTCTCGCAGGTTGTGCGCTTACCGGCTGCGGCCAACGCGGTGCACTCTATCTGCCGACCGTACCGCCGATGCCTGCCCCGCCGGCTCACCGCACGCAAACGCCATCGACCGATCGAAGCCAACCGGCTAGCGGCAGCGCGGCCGACACGGGTTCGATCCCGGACACCTCGGGCACGCCGCTCACGCTCGCCCCCGAAGACCAGCTCGCGGCGCCGCCCGCTTCGGCGGCATCGGCTCCCGCAGTGCCGCTGCCCGCCTCTGCCGTCCCTTCCGTTCAATAAGACTTTCGCATGACTCGATCCGCATTTGACCACGTCGACGGCGTATTGCACGCCGAAGGCGTGTCCGCCGTTTCCCTCGCCGAGCAGTTCGGCACGCCGCTCTACGTCTATTCACGCGCCGCGCTCACCGCTGCCTGGAACGCCTATGCGGGCGCCTGCGCGGGGCGTCGCGCGAGCGTGCACGTGGCCGTCAAGGCCAACAGCAATCTCGCGGTGCTGAACGTGTTCGCGCGCCTCGGCGCGGGCTTCGACATCGTGTCGGGCGGCGAGCTCGCGCGCGTGCTCGCGGCTGGCGGCAAAGCGGAAAACACCGTGTTTTCGGGCGTTGGCAAGCAGGCAAGCGAAATGCGCGACGCGCTCGCGGCGGGCGTCAAATGCTTCAACGTCGAATCGATTCCCGAACTCGACCGCCTCAACGCGGTGGCGGGCGAGATGGGCAAGAAAGCGCCGGTGTCGCTGCGCGTGAATCCCGATGTCGATGCGAAAACGCATCCGTACATTTCCACCGGACTCAAGACCAACAAGTTCGGCGTCGCGTTCGAAGATGCGCGTGCCACCTACCAGGCGGCCGCGGCGATGTCGAATCTCGAGGTGATCGGCATCGACTGCCATATTGGCTCGCAGATCACCGAAGTCGCGCCCTATCTCGACGCGATCGACAAGGTGCTGGAACTTGTCGAGCAGATCGAGCAGGACGGCGTGTCGATTCGCCATATCGACGTCGGCGGCGGTCTGGGCATCACCTACGACGACGAAACGCCGCCGGAAATCGGTGAGTTCGTGCGCACGGTGCTCGATCGCATCGAAGCGCGCGGCCACGGTCACCGCGAAGTCTATTTCGAGCCGGGCCGCTCGCTGGTCGGCAATGCGGGCGTGCTCCTCACACGTCTGGAGTTTCTGAAGCCGGGCGAGGACAAGAACTTCGCGATCGTCGACGCGGCGATGACCGATCTCGCGCGCCCCGCGATGTACGACGCCTATCATGCCATCGAGCCGGTCGTGAAGCGCGACGTCCCCGCGCATGTGTACGACGTGGTCGGCCCGGTCTGCGAAAGCGGCGACTGGCTCGGCCGCGAGCGGCTGCTTGCGGTCGAACCCGGCGATCTGCTCGCGATCCGCTCGGCCGGCGCGTACGGCTTCGTGATGAGCTCGAACTACAACACCCGTGCGCGCGCCGCCGAGGTGATGGTGGATGGTACACAGGCGCATGTGGTTCGCGCGCGCGAAGAGGTCAAGCAGCTGTTTGCGGATGAAACGATACTGCCGGCGTAAACGTCAGTACCTGCGGCAGAGCGCGAAGGTCGAGCGCAGCAACGAAAATGGCGATGCCTCGGTGGCATCGCCATTTTCATTTGAAACAGCGTGACGCCAATAAACTCGCCATCATCGTCGGCGCGTTCCCATCCTCCGCTCACGTATCCACACCACCAGCCGCCATCCCAGCAACGCGATCATCACCGCGCCGTAGATCTTCGGCAGCAGCAGGTCGTGCTTGCCCGCCTTCATCCACCAGAAATGCAGGATCGCGAGCACGCCGATCGCATAGATCGCGCGATGCAGCGTCTGCCAGCGACGTCCGAGCTTGCGCACCATCGCGCGCGGCGACGTGACCGCAAGCGCGATCAGCAGCACGAATGCGGTGAAGCCCACCGTGATGAACGGCCGCTTGCCGATGTCCTTCACAATCTCCGCAACATCGAACCACTTGTCGAACCACAGGTACGTGGTGAAATGCAGCGTCGCGTAGAAGAACGTGTAGAGCCCGAGCATGCGGCGGAAACGCACGAACGCGGCGACGCCGGTCAGACGGCGTAGCGGCGTCACCGCAAGCGTGATGCACAGGAACACGAGCGTCCACAGGCCGGTCGAGCGTGTGATGAATTCAATCGGATTCGCGCCGAGCCGGTCGGTCAGGCCGAACAGCACGAGGCGCGCGAGAGGATAGAGCGCCGCGATGAAGACTGCGACTTTGGTGGGCACGACCCAGCGCGCGCCGCCGGTGGAACGCGGCTTCACCGCCGACGCCGACGACGTCCGCCGCGTCGCAGGCTCGGTGCGGGTGACAGTTTGCGTATCGGAAACCATCGCGCTCGCCCTAGAAGTTCTTCTTCAGGTCCATGCCCTGATAGAGCGACGCGACCTGATCGCCGTAACCGTTGAACATCGGCGTCTTGCGTTTCGGCGTGAAAAAGCCGTCTTCGCCGATGCGCCGTTCAGTGGCTTGACTCCAGCGCGGATGATCGACATTCGGGTTCACGTTCGAATAAAACCCATATTCGTTCGACGCGTACGTGTTCCAGCTCGTCGGCGGCTGCTTCTCGACGAAGCGGATTTTCACGAGCGACTTCGCGCTCTTGAAGCCGTACTTCCACGGCACCACGACGCGTACCGGCGCGCCGTTCTGATTCGGCAGCACCTGGCCGTAGAGGCCCATCGTCAGTAGCGTCAGCGGATGCATCGCCTCGTCCATCCGCAGGCCTTCGGAGTACGGCCAATCGAGTATGGGTGTCGACAACCCTGGCATCTGCGACGGATCGGCGAGCGTGATGAACTGCACGTACTTTGCATTGCCGGTCGGTTCGACGCGTTTGATCAGCTCCGACAGCGAGACGCCGATCCACGGCACCACGATCGACCAACCTTCGACGCAGCGATGCCGGTACACACGCTCCTCGAGCGGCGCGAGCTTCAGCAGATCGTCGATGTCGTACACCTTCGGATTCTTGATCTCGCCCTCGACGCTCACCTTCCACGGATGCGGCCGCAACGTGCCCGCGCGCTGCGAGGGGTCGGATTTATCGGTGCCGAACTCGTAGAAATTGTTGTAGGTGGTGATGTCCTTGTACGGCGTGATCTTGTCGAGCGCGACGAACCTGGTGTTGGTTTTCGCCGCGAGCTTCTGCGCCTTCGGATCGGGCGACGAGTAGGTCGCGAGCGCCTCGCCGCTCACACCGATCAGGCTGCCAAGCGCCATCGCGCCCGCCGCCTGCAGGATGCGTCGCCGGTTTTCGAACACATGCCGCGGCGCGATTTCGCTGCGCGCGATGTCATCGCCGGTCAGTTGAATTCTGTCACTTCGCTTGATCCACATCGTGCTACTCCTTGCCGGCCCGCCGCGTCGCGCGCGTTGCGGAGCCTTATTGATGATCGCCCCTTTGGGGGCGTCTGTCATCCACGGGTAGTTACTCCAGGTGCTCGACTGGCGAACACCGGGGCGCAACGAATATTCCATCGGCCATAAAAAAACCGCCGGTGCTAAAGCACGCGGCGGTTCTTAGTCGGTTCAGCGCGGCGGATCTTACAGCTTGCCGTAGCTATGCAAGCCCGACAGGAACATGTTCACGCCGAGGAACGCGAAGCTCGTGACCAGCAGCCCGGTCAGCGCCCACCACGCGGCGAGCGCGCCGCGCAGGCCCTTCATCATACGCATGTGCAGCCAGGCCGCGTAGTTCAGCCACACGATCAGCGCCCACGTCTCCTTCGGGTCCCAGCTCCAGTAGCCGCCCCAGGCTTGGGCGGCCCACAGCGCGCCGAGAATCGTCGCGATCGTGAAGAACGCGAAGCCGACCGCGATCGACTTGTACATCACGTCGTCGAGCACGTCGAGCGCCGGCAGACGATCCGCGAGCACGCCGCGCTCCTTCGCCAGATATGCGACACCGACCATCGCCGACAGCGCGAAGCTGCCATAGCCGATGAAGTTCGCCGGCACGTGAATCTTCATCCACCAGCTTTGCAGCGCTGGCACGAGCGGCTGGATCTGCTGCGCGTCGCGCGCGACCGAGTACCACATCAGGAAGCCGACGGCTGCGCTGATCACGAGCAACACGAACGCGCCGAGCGCGCGCGTGTTGTAGTGCTGCTCGTAGTACAGATAGAACAGCGCGGTGATCAGGCTGAACAGCACGAACACTTCATAGAGGTTCGAAATCGGAATATGGCCGACGTCCGCGCCGATCAGATACGACTCGTACCAGCGCACCATCATGCCGACGAAGCCCATCAGCACCGCCGCCCACGTCATCTTCGAGCCGATCGCGGCGCCGGTCGGCGAGCGCGACAGCAGCGCGATCCAGTAGAACCCGGTCGCGAATACGAAGAGCGCGCTCATCCACAGGATCGCGGACTGGCTCGACAGGAAATACTTGAGGAAGAAAGCGTTGTCGGCGCGGCTCAGATCGCCGTGGTAGATCTGGATTGCGAGCAGCGACAGCGCGGCGATTCCCACCATCAGCGGACGCACCGGCTTCCAGCGCCAGCCGAGCACGACGAAAACCGGCACCGAGCACATCAGCACCAGTTTGTCGTAGTAGTTCATGAACGGGTAATAGCGCGACAGCGCGAACCCGGCGCCCCCGACAAGCGCGAGCGCGAACAGCCAGTCGACGATACCCAGGCGTTTCAGGAACGGCCGTTCGTCGAAGTTCGGGAGTTCGGGCGTGCTGCTCGCAAACGCCTTGTCGGCGCGTGAAGCAGAAGAAGAGGAGGAGGAAACCTGAGTCAAGTCCATGATCTTACCGGGTCGAATCCTGTGAGCTTGCCGACGCAGCGGCGGCCTGACCGGCCGGGCTGGCATCGGCTGCTTCGATGAGTTTCGCGCCCAATGCGGCGCTCACGGCGGCCCGCGTCTGGACGAACTCTTTCTCGAAGTCTAGCGTCTTACGCGCGCTCGACATCGCCATTACGACGCTCGTGCCGTGGTCCGTGTCCTTGAGCCAGAACCACAGACGCCGTTCGCGAACGTAGAACATCGAGAAGATGCCCAATACGAGAAGCAGGCTGCCAAGATACACGACTTTTTTGCCCGGCGCGCGCGTCAACTGAAATACCGAAGCTTGCACCTGCTTGAATGAGTCAAGCTGCAAATAGACCGGCGATCCATACAGAAAGCTGTCGGAAATCGCATTAAGCGAACTCTGGATGAAGCGGCTCGTGTCCGTATCGGCCGGCGCGGCGGGCTCGCCGAGCCGCTGGCGCGACAGTTGCCACAAGTCCCACGTCACGCCTTCGAGCATGCGAAGCAGCAGGCCCGCGGCCTTTTCCTGCTCGCCCTTCGGTACCGAGCGGTCGATAAACCCAGCGACCGCCTGGAAGCCGCCGCGCGTTTCGCCATTCGGCATTTTCATGCTGCTGTCGGCGCCCGCAAAAAGGGTCAGTACCCGCAAGGCGCTTTCCTCCAGATGTTGCTGCAACTCTGCATTTGAAACCGGCACCGAACGCTGCGCGAATTGATGAGCGGCGATGGCCCGTTGGTTCGGGTCTTCCAGCGTGGCGCGCAGATTCATCCATTCCTTGAGCGTGCCGCCGCTATCGGCGGGAATGCGCAGGTAGCGGAACGGGTCGTCGGGATTCAAGCGCATGCCGGCGAGGAACATTTTCTCGCCGTTCACGTCGACGGGCAGCATGTAGTTGTTGTATTCACGCGCCTGGCCATCCTTGCCGCGAATCTTGTACTGCACCGACGGGCCGACGTTGTGCAGATCGAGCGGCTTCGACGTCTTCGCGCCGGAGCCGAGGCGCTCGTCGAACGCTTCCTTCAGCGAGTGCTGCGCGACAACCCCGCGCGCATCGTTCTGCCCGTTGCCGTTCGAGATGTTTTCGACGTTGATCGCGCGGAAGTCAGTGAATTCGACGGTCTGGCCATCGGCCAGCGGCGTGGCCGAGCTCAACGGCGCGCTGCCGCCGATCGTGCCGCCAAACGGCGCGGGCTTTGCACTCGGGCCGGACATCGGGAAAGCAGTCATCTGCATCTGCGAGCCGCCGTCCTGGAAGCTCGATTGATAAATCGACACGCCGTCGTATTCGAACGGCTTGTTGACCTCGACGCGCGCCGGCACGCGCGCGCCGGTCTTGTGATCGATCACGACGATGTCGCTCGCGAACAGCTTCGGCATGCCGGTCGAGTAGTAATCGACGATGAACTTGTTGAGCTCGATCGAAAACGGCAGGTCCTGGATCAGCGAACCATTGGGCTGATTCAGGATCGCGGTCGACACGTGCTGCCCTTCGGGTACCCACGCGTAGCCGCGGAACGTCGGGTTCGATTGCGACAGCCGATGCTCGGGCGAAATCTCGTTGATCACCGTGTTCGAGTTGATCGGCGACTTGTCGAACAGCCACATTTGCAGCTTGATCGGCAGATTGCTGTCGAGCAGGCCGCCCAGGCAGATCACGACGATCGCGAGGTGCGCGAAGATGTAGCCGAACTTCGTCAGCGCGCCACGCTTCGCGGCGATCAACGTCGCGCCGTCCGACTCGCGCGTGACGAACTTGTAGCCGAGCTTCGCCGACAACCTTGCGAGCACCGCTGCCGACTGCGCGCGCGTGCCGTGCACCGCGAACTCACCCTTGTGATGGAACGCGCGCAGGCTGCCTTCTCGAACCTTGTCCTTCCAGCTCTTCGCGTCGGCGACTATCTTCGGCGCATTTCGGATCACGCAGAGCGACACAGACACCATCAGGAAGCCGAGAATCAGCATGAACCACCACGAGCTGTACACCGTGTAGAGGCTCAGCGCGCGGAAGATGTCCGCCCAGAACGGACCGAACTGGTTGACGTAGTTGGGATACGGATCGTCCTGCGTGAGGACGGTACCGATGATGCTGGCGATCGACAGAATGACGAGCAGCGCAATGGCGAAACGCATCGAGCTCAGGAGCTCGATGGCGCTGCGGATGACGCGATTGCCCGACTTCGATTGCAGACCCGACGTGGTGACGCTCATTCAAACTCCGACTGAACAGCAAAAAAGGGTGAAGGGCTGTCGTAGCGACGACACCCTCACCCTTTTCTTGTTTTTCACCGACCTCGCCGGGCCGGTTGGATTTGCGCGGACGAAGCGCTTAATGCAGGCCCGCGATGTAGTCGGCGACCGCTTTGATTTCGTTGTCCGACAGACGCGATGCTATCGCATGCATCGCGTCGTTGTTATTACGAGCGCCCGGACCTTGCGTGAACGCGGTCAATTGCGTCACCGAGTACTCGGCCCACTGCCCCGACAGGCGTGGATACTGGATCGGAATACCCTGCCCCGTGGGCCCGTGACAGGCCGCGCAGGCCGGCACCCCGCGGTCGGCAATCCCACCGCGATAGATCTGCTGCCCCACCGCGACGGTCTTCTTGTTGTGCGCATAGCCTGGCTTGGGCGTCTGCGTCGAGAAGTAAGCCGCGACGTTGATCATGTCCTGATCGGAAAGCGCGGCGGCCATGCCCGCCATGATCGCATTGTTGCGCGCGGCCTGTTTGGCGCCCGGCTGCGCCTTGAAATCTCTGAGCTGCTTGACGAGGTACTCAGGATGCTGGCCCGCCAGTTTCGGGTATGCGCCGCCGGCACTGTTGCCGTCTGCGCCGTGACATGACGCGCATACCTGTACCGCGATTGCCTGCCCCCGATTGATGTCCGGCTTTGCCGGATCTGCTGCTCGTGCCTGAATTGCCAAACCTGAAAGACCTGCCGTTACATGAAGCACCATCAGAGTCTTGCACAGTCGATTCATTCGCACACCCTGTCTCGTCTTGTGGGATTTTAGATGTTCTGCAAAGTACGACGACGGCGACCGAGTGACCGCCAGGAGCCGCCAAGGCACGTGGGGCGGCCTCCTAAGGTTTTCAGTAAACCATCGTATTGTACAATAACTCGCTAATCGCTTAGACGCCAGTCGGGCTTGACCCCGTTCCCGCTGCGGGCTCCGCAGCTTCTCCAATCTGGCTTCCACCATGCCCTTCCTGCTCCACGAATCCCGCTTCTATACCACCGTCAATCATCTGCGCGACCTGCCGGCCACCGCGCAGCCCGAGATCGCTTTCGCGGGACGCTCGAACGCGGGCAAATCGACCGCGATCAACGTGCTCTGCAATCAGAAGCGACTTGCATTCGCAAGTAAGACGCCTGGCCGCACGCAGCACATCAATTATTTTTCGGTTGGCAAGGCGGATGAGCCGACCGCCTATCTGGTCGACCTGCCGGGCTACGGTTATGCGGAAGTGCCGGGTGCGGCGAAGGCGCACTGGGAAGCGCTGCTGTCCACGTATCTGCAATCACGCTCGCAACTGCGCGGCATGATCCTCATGATGGATTCGCGCCGCCCTCTGACGGATCTCGATCGGCGCATGATCGAGTGGTTCGCGCCGACCGGCAAGCCGATCCACACGCTGCTCACCAAATGCGACAAATTGACGCGTCAGGAAAGCACGAACGCGTTGCGCACCGCGCAGAAGGGACTGGCCGAATATCGGGCTGCGGGCTATCGCGGCGAACTCACCGCGCAACTGTTTTCGGCGCTCAAGCGAACGGGGCTCGATGAAGCGCATGAGCTGATCGAGAGCTGGCTGATCCCGGAGGCAGCGGGCGAAACAGGCGAAACGCCGGCCGCGGGCTGAACGCATATCAATGCAGGAATCCCGCAGCACGCGTGATATGCCTGTAAAACCCGCGTCAGAGCGCGTTTACGGCCGCGCATAAAAAAACCCGCCGCTTGAACGGCGGGTCAAACAGCCTAATCGAAAAACGACAGGCACCCGCTCAGGGAGGAGAAGCGGGGAGGTCAGCGCTAGGCGCCTTGCTCGATCGGTATGATATACCATTGTCTCGAAAAGTTTCCGGGAGCGGAGCCAGGTGCTATTTGTCCACTCCACCTATCCACGATCTTCGATTCGATATGAGCTTCTACCCGCACTACCGTCCGCGCCGCATGCGCCGTGACGACTTCTCGCGTCGCATGATGCGCGAAAACATCCTCACGACCAACGATCTGATTTACCCCGTGTTCATCGTCGAGGGAACCAACGTGCGGCAAGCCGTGCCGTCGATGCCGGGCGTCGAGCGTGTGTCGGTCGATCTGCTGATGGGCGTCGCCGGGCAGTGCGTCGAACTGGGCGTGCCGGTGTTGTCTCTGTTTCCCGCGATCGAGCCCTCGCTGAAAACACCCGAAGGCCGTGAAGCGGCCAACCCGGCGGGCCTGATCCCGCGCGCGGTGCGTGAGTTGAAGAAGAATTTTCCGGAGCTCGGCGTGCTCACCGACGTGGCGCTCGATCCGTATACGAGCCATGGTCAGGACGGCGTGCTCGACGAAGCCGGCTACGTGATCAACGACGAAACCGTCGAGATCCTCGTCGAGCAGGCTCGTGCGCAGGCGGAAGCCGGCGTCGACATCGTCGCGCCGTCGGACATGATGGACGGACGCATTGGTGCGATCCGCGAAATGCTCGAGAGCGAGGACCACATCCACACGCGCATCATGGCGTACGCGGCGAAGTACGCTTCGGCGTTCTACGGCCCGTTCCGCGATGCCGTCGGTTCCGCGACGAACCTGGGCAAGAGCAACAAGATGACCTACCAGATGGACCCGGCAAATTCGAACGAGGCGCTGCGCGAAGTGCAGGCCGACATCAACGAAGGCGCGGACATGGTGATGGTCAAGCCGGGCATGCCGTATCTGGACATCGTGCGTCGCGTGAAGGACGAGTTCCAGTTCCCCACCTACGTGTACCAGGTAAGCGGCGAATACGCCATGTTGAAGGCCGCCGCGCAGAATGGCTGGCTCGATCACGACAAGGTGATGACGGAATCGCTGCTAGCGTTCAAGCGTGCAGGCGCGGACGGCGTGCTGACGTATTTCGCGCTGGATGCCGCGAAGATCCTGCGTTCGCAGAAGTAAGCCAGGCGCGGTTTAGCGCGCGGCCGTCGAGAAAAAAACGGAGGCGAACTTTAGGGTTTCGCCTCCGTTTTTTTGTGCTGCCGTTTGCGAAGCGGCGGTCTTGCAACGCCCCGCGGCCTTCGATTACACCCCCGACGCACTCGCCCGATCCAGTGTGCGCAGGAATTTATCCGCCGATTCGTAGCCGACCACCCGCAACACTTCCTTGCCACCCTGATCGAAAAAAATAATCCCCGGCGGCCCGAACAGATTGAAGCGCTTGAGCAGCGCCTGGTCGTCGGTATTGTTCGCAGTGACGTCGGCGCGCAGCAGATTCATCTGCTTCAGCTTCGCCTGAACGCGCGGGTCGCTGAAGGTGAATTTCTCCATCTCCTTGCAGCTCACGCACCAGTCCGCGTAAAAATCGAGCATGGCTGGCTGCGCCGCCGTTTTGACGGCCTGGTCGAGCTGATCCGATGAACGTACCGGCGCGAACGTCAAATCCCTTTGCGGCGCCGGCGCGGCCGCGCTGGAGCCATCCTTCGCGATGCTCGCCTGATTGCCGACGCGAGCCGCGAGCACCGCCAGCGGTCGCAGCGGATCCAACGATCCCGCCGCGAGGCCAACTAGAAGCGCGGCTGCCCAAACCGCCATCACGACGCCGCCCGCCCGCCCAAGCCGGTGCCATATCGAGGCGCCCGCAACCGACTTGGAAAACAGGCCGAGCGCAACCGCGGCGATCAGCAGCCAGAGGGCGCTCAATAGCATCGACGCCGCCCCGCCGAGCACCGGCCAAACAATCCACAGCGCCGCGGCCAGCAGAACGACGCCAAAGAACACTTTTACGCTGTCCATCCACTTGCCCGCGCGCGGCAGCAGTGTACCCGCGCCGAGGCCAATGATCAGTAGCGGCAGCCCGAGCCCGATGCCCATCGAGAACAGTGCCGCGCCACCGAGCACGGCGTTGCCGGTATGCGCGATGAACGCGAGCACCGCAAAAAGCGGCGCGGTCATGCAGGCGCCGACCACCAGCGCCGACAGCGCGCCCATCACGGCGACCGCGGTAAATTTGCCACCCGAGCGTCCCGCTGACGCGCTCGACATGCGATCGCGCCAGCGCGGCGGCAGTTCGAGATCCACACCGGCGATCAGCAGCAGCGCGAAAATCGTCAGAAGGCCGCCGAACGCGCCGAGCACCCACGGGTTCTGCAGCCATGCGCCGAGACTCTGCCCGACGAGTGCCGCCACGACACCCAGCACCGTGTACACGAGCGCCATCCCGACTACATACGCGAGCGACAGCGCGAAGCCACGCCTGCGCGTGACGCGCGCTCCCTCACCGATGATGATCGCCGACAGAATCGGAATCATCGGATACGAGCACGGCAGCAAGCTCAGAATGGCGCCGGCAACGAAATAAAGCCCGACGATCGCAAAAAAACCGCCACGCTGCAGCAGCGACTGCGCGTAATCGGCGCTGGTGGCGCGTTCGTACCAAGGTTCGTCGTCAGTGGCGGCGGATTGTTGCGCGGTTGGGGTCGCCGCCCCGCTGCCAGCCAGCTGCAGCGCCTCGCTGCTCACGTGGTACACGCGCTCCATCGGGGGGTAGCAGATGCCCGCGTCGGCGCAGCCCTGCGACGTCACCGCAAGATCGAACGGTCCGGCAGCCTGCTTGACCGGAATACGAATCGTCAGCTCGTTGCGATACGTCTCGACATTCTTGTTGAATGTCTGATCGAACTTCACATGACCGCCTGGCAGTTCAGGCTCGCCAAGCGTCGCCGTGCCGTTGCGGGTCGCGAACGCGAAGCGCTCGCGGTACATGTAGTAGCCGTCCGCAATCTTGTAGGTGACGACGACTTGGCCGGGAGCCCCGGTCGCGCTGAACCGGAACGCGACGGACGGGTCGAGGAAGTCGTCCGCGGCGCGCGCGAGCGTGGCGACTTGCGCGAGGAACACGCAGCCGAGCAGAAAGAATGCGGTGCGCAGCGCAGCGCGCGCGCGCCGGTCGAGACCGTTAAACATGAACAGGGCGTTGGGTTTCAGCAGTGATCCACTGGCCGTAGGCGGCGGAGGCCGTCGCTTGCCACGAGAGGATTTCCGGCGTGCCGTAGGGATGGTGAGCCTGAATGTATTGCTCCAGTTCGAGCGCGCGAGCGGCGCTGGTCTTGAACAGCAGCTGGATTTCCTGCGCGGTTTCGATCGCGCCCTGCCAGTGATAGCTCGACTGCACGCTGCCTAGCTGGGTGACGCACGCGCAAAGGCGAGCGGCGAGCGCGTCGGCTGCGAGCTTTTGAGCGCCGGCCGCATCCGGCACCGTTGTCAGCACCAAGGTCACATTCACACTCACACCAAGCTCCGGCGGCGCAGGATTTCGATCCCGATATCGTATCACCTGGCCCTGTCGCCCTGCAGGGCGCCACGCGGTGCGGCCGCGACATTTGGTCACTGCGAAGCGGCTTTCGCTATCAATGAAAAATCCGCCGCAGAAAACAAAAAAGCCAGGCGATGCGCCTGGCTTTTTGTCGAAGCAGAAAGCTTACTCAGCTTCTTGCACTTCCGTTTCTTCAACTTCCGGACGGTCGAGCAGTTCGACCAGTGCCATCGGCGCATTGTCACCAATGCGGAAGCCGAACTTCAGCACGCGCAGGTAGCCGCCCGGACGGTTTGCGTAGCGCGGGCCGAGCACGTCGAACAGCTTCGTGACCGAGTCACGATCGCGCAGGCGGTTGAACGCCAGACGACGGTTTGCGAGCGACGGCTTCTTGCCGAGCGTGATCAGCGGCTCGACGACTTTACGAAGTTCCTTGGCCTTCGGCAGCGTGGTCTTGATGACTTCGTGCTCGATCAGCGAGTTGGACATGTTACGGAGCATTGCCAAACGGTGGCTGCTCGTGCGGTTCAGTTTCCGCAGACCATGACGGTGACGCATGTTAATTCCTTCAGTTCAAAGTTTTGGTCCAGCTCTTCTATCGCACTCGTTCTGCAGCATCGACTACAAACAGTGAGCGCACGGGCCGGTAGTGACAAAAGACAAGACGCGGATTTTAAAGGAAAATCCGCGCCTTTGCCAGTACAGTACAGCGGTGCAATTCGCGGGTCACACCCGACCGAGTTGTCCGCTTACTTGTCGAGACCAGCCGGCGGCCAGTTTTCGAGTTTCATGCCGAGCGTTAGCCCACGCGATGCCAGAACTTCCTTGATCTCGTTCAGCGACTTGCGACCCAGATTCGGAGTCTTGAGCAGTTCGTTCTCGGTACGCTGGATCAGGTCGCCGATGTAGTAGATGTTCTCGGCCTTCAGGCAGTTCGCGGAACGAACCGTCAGTTCGAGATCGTCGACCGGACGCAGCAGGATCGGATCGATCTGCGGTGCGCGCGACGGCGCTTCCGCCGCTGCTTCGGTACCTTCCAGCGCCGCGAACACCGACAACTGATCGACCAGAATGCGCGCCGATTGTCGGATCGCTTCTTCCGGCGAAATCACACCGTTGGTCTCGATGTTCATCACGAGCTTGTCGAGGTCGGTGCGCTGTTCGACGCGAGCGCTTTCGACCGCGTAGCTCACGCGACGAACCGGCGAAAACGAGGCGTCCAGCACGATCCGGCCGATGATCTTGGCCGACT
The DNA here is from genome assembly GCF_014201065.1 of Paraburkholderia sp. Cpub6. NCBI lineage: Bacteria > Pseudomonadati > Pseudomonadota > Betaproteobacteria > Burkholderiales > Burkholderiaceae > Paraburkholderia > Paraburkholderia sp. Cpub6. The sequence goes on along the minus strand of NZ_JACHDM010000019.1, from coordinate 13,827 downwards.
CTTCACCGTAACGACGCACATTGCCCGGCACATAGCCGCGGCCCTTTTCGACCTTGATCTGCACGTCGAGCTTGCCGCCCTTCGACAGATGCGCAATCACGTGATCGGGATTGATGACTTCGCAATCGTGTGCGAGTTCGATATCGCCGGCCGTGACCACGCCTTCGCCTTCCTTCCGCAGCGTAACCGTCACTTCGTCACGATTATGCAGCTTGAAGACGACGCCCTTCAGGTTCAATAACAGGTTGACCACATCCTCTTGCACACCGTCGAGGGTCGAATACTCGTGCACGACGCCTGCAATCGTCACCTCGGTCGGGGCATAGCCCACCATCGACGACAACAGCACGCGCCGAAGCGCGTTGCCCAAGGTGTGGCCATAACCGCGTTCAAACGGCTCCATGACCACTTTCGCGTGGCTTTCGCCAAGCGATTCAACTGCAATAATCTTGGGCTTCAACAAACTGGTTTGCATAGGTTTTCCTTTTCAATACCCTCGGCTCGTTACACCGATAAGGCTGACCGGTAACAACCTGAAAATAAACAGCCGAGACGCCCCCTTGCGCAACGCAATCAGGGCGCCCCGGCCGTCAATCCGATTACCGCGAATACAATTCGACGATCAGGCTTTCGTTGATGTCGCCAGCGATGTCGCTGCGTTCCGGCTTCTGCTTGAAGGTACCTTCGAACTTCTTCGCGTCGACCGCGACCCAGCTCGGCATGCCGCCTTGCTCAGCGAGCGACAGCGCCTCAATGATGCGAGCCTGCTTGCGCTTCTGTTCGCGCACGGCGACGACGTCCCCAGCCTTCACTTGCATCGACGGGATGTTCGTCACGACGCCGTTCACCGTGATTGCCTTGTGGCCAACGAGCTGACGTGCTTCAGCGCGCGTCGAGCCAAAGCCCATGCGATACACGACGTTGTCCAGACGCGATTCGAGCAGTTGCAGCAGGTTCTCACCCGTATTGCCCTTCAGGCGGTCTGCTTCAGCGAAGTAGCGACGGAACTGGCGCTCGAGGACACCGTAGATACGCTTTACTTTTTGCTTCTCGCGCAGCTGAGTGCCATAGTCGGACGTACGTGCGCCCGAGGTACGGCCGTGCTGGCCGGGCTTGCTGTCAAGCTTGCACTTGTCAGCAAGCGAACGGCGCGCGCTCTTCAGGAAGAGGTCAGTGCCTTCACGGCGGGACAGCTTGGCCTTGGGGCCGATATAACGTGCCACGTTGATTCCTTCTGTGATTTGTCACGCGAATGCTTCCACTCGCGCTAGTCCGAACCCTTTGAGTCGAACGGTGGGCTTAGTCAATTCAATAACGCGCGCAGCCCGCCACCGCGCAAGGCGGCAACAGGCGCTCGAAATACCAGCGTCTTAGATACGACGACGCTTCGGCGGACGGCAGCCGTTGTGCGGGACCGGCGTCACGTCGGAGATCGCGGTGATCTTGATGCCAAGACCATGCAGCGCGCGCACCGCCGATTCCCGGCCAGGACCGGGGCCCTTGATCCGCACTTCGAGGTTCTTCACGCCGTATTCCATCGCCACGCGGCCAGCTGATTCAGCTGCGACCTGAGCTGCAAACGGAGTCGACTTACGCGAACCCTTGAAGCCCTGACCGCCCGACGTTGCCCAGGCAAGCGCGTTGCCTTGACGGTCGGTGATCGTGATGATGGTGTTGTTGAACGACGCGTGAACGTGAACCACGCCCTCGGCGACGTTCTTCTTGACCTTCTTGCGAACGCGTTGCGCCGCGGAGTTGTTCGAAGCCTTAGCCATTACGTTTTCCTGTAACTGTCAGTTCCGCTTACTTCTTCAGCGATTGCGCTGCACGACGCGGACCCTTGCGCGTACGGGCATTCGTACGCGTACGCTGGCCGCGCAGGGGCAGACCCTTACGATGCCGCACGCCACGATAGCAGCCGAGATCCATCAGGCGCTTGATGTTCATCGTCGTTTCACGGCGCAGATCGCCTTCAACGATGAACTTGCCGACTTCTTCACGCAGCTTTTCGAGGTCTGCGTCAGTCAGGTCTTTGACCTTCTTCGAAAATGCCACACCAGCAGCGACGCAAATGTCGCGCGAGCGCGTGCGACCGATACCGTAAATAGCCGTCAGGCCGATTTCAGTATGCTGGTGATTCGGGATGTTAACCCCTGCGATACGAGCCATTGTTTTTCCTCAAACAAAAAGCGCAAGCAAAAGCGCGGCGTTCAGCCTTGACGCTGTTTGTGGCGCGGATCAGAACTGCAAATCACGCGCACAACGCCTTTGCGCTTGATGATCTTGCAATTGCGGCAAATGCGCTTAACCGATGCCATCACTTTCATGATATTACCCTTTTTTCAAATCACTTCGCCCGGAACACGATCCGCGCACGCGACAGATCGTAAGGCGTCAATTCAACCGTCACCTTGTCGCCCGGCAAGATCCGGATGTAGTGCATCCGCATTTTGCCGGATATGTGTCCCAACACGACATGGCCGTTTTCCAGCTTCACCCTGAAGGTAGCGTTAGGCAGGTTCTCGATTACTTCGCCCTGCATCTGGATAACATCGTCTTTGGCCATAAGTCCTTTCAACGCATCGGGACGCCGCCGCCTTTGAAATTAGCTTTCTTCAGCAGCGATTCATACTGTTGCGACATAACGTACGACTGCACCTGCGCCATGAAATCCATTGTGACGACGACAATGATCAGCAGCGACGTTCCACCAAAATAAAACGGCACGTTCCAGCGCAGCACCAGAAATTCAGGCAGCAGGCAAACGAACACGATGTAGATCGCACCGGCAAGCGTCAAACGCGTGAGGATGCGGTCGATATATCGCGCCGTCTGATCGCCCGGGCGGATACCTGGGACGAAAGCGCCGCTCTTTTTCAGGTTGTCGGCCGTTTCCCTGCTGTTGAACACCAGTGCAGTGTAGAAGAAGCAGAAGAAGACGATCGCCAACGCGTACAGCAACACGTACACCGGTTGACCGGGCTTCAGGGCTTCGGCAACGTTGTGCAACGTGTCTGCGAACCAGCTGGTACGCGAACCCGAACTGAACCAGTTCAGGATAGTTGCCGGGAAGAGAATGATCGACGATGCGAAGATCGGCGGAATCACGCCCGACATATTCAGCTTCAGCGGCAAATGCGAAGACTGGCCGCCGTAAATCTTGTTGCCCACCTGCCGCTTCGCATAATTCACAAGTATCTTGCGCTGGCCGCGTTCGATGAACACCACCAGATAGGTCACAGCAGCAATCAGCGCGACGACGATAATCGCCGAGATGATGCTCATCGAGCCGGTTCGCACCAGTTCAAAGAGACCACCGATTGCGTTCGGGAAACCCGCCGCAATACCGCCGAATATGATGATCGAGATCCCGTTGCCAAGCCCGCGCTCCGTGATCTGCTCACCTAGCCACATCAGGAACATCGTGCCGGTCACCAGCGTCACGACCGTCGTCAAGCGGAAAACCATCCCCGGATCGATCACGAGGCCCGGCTGATTTTCCAGAGCGACGGCAATACCGAACGCCTGGAACGTCGCCAGCACAACCGTGAAGATCCGCGTGTACTGCGTAATCTTTCGCTGACCTGCCTGCCCTTCCTTTTTCAGCGCTTCGAGCTGCGGCGAAACAATCGCCAGCAACTGCATGATGATCGACGCCGAAATGTACGGCATGATCCCCAGCGCGAAAATCGTGAACCGCGAAAGTGCGCCACCCGAGAACATGTTAAACATGCCAAGGATGCCGCCCGACTGGCTTTGGAACAGTTTCGCCAGTTGGTCCGGGTCGATACCCGGCACCGGAATATGCGCGCCGATACGGTAGACGACTAGCGCCAGCAGCAGGAACACTGCTCGCCGGCGCAGATCGCCAAACTTCGCCGCGCTGCGACCGGGTTTTGCGAGACTCGGGCTGTTAGCCAAGTACCTTCTCCGATGCAAGTGCTAGTGACGGCAATTAACTTGCGCGTTACTCGGCAAAAGAGCCACCGGCTGCCTCGATAGCAGCACGTGCGCTCTTCGTCGCACCCAGACCCTTCACAACGACCTTGCGCTTGAGCTCGCCCGTTGCAATGATCTTGGCGCTACGGATCAGCTCGCCGACGAGGCCGGCTTGCTTGAGAGCCAGCAGATCGATTTCGTCGACCGGCAGCTTCTCCAGATCCGAGAGACGTACTTCACCGACGAATTCCTTCGTCAGCGAGGTGAAGCCACGCTTCGGCAGGCGACGTTGCAGCGGCATTTGACCGCCTTCAAAGCCAACCTTGTGAAAGCCGCCCGAACGCGACTTCTGACCCTTGTGACCACGGCCAGCGGTCTTGCCGAGGCCGGAGCCGATGCCGCGACCAACGCGGCGCTTTGCGTGCTTCGCGCCTTCGGCCGGCTTCAGGTTATTCAATTCCATTATCAACTCCTTGAGTCCTGGTCAGCCGCTTAGCTGATGACCTTAACGAGGTACGAAACCTTGTTGATCATGCCGCGCACAGCCGGCGTATCCTGCAACTCGCTAACCGAGTTGAGTCGGCGCAGGCCCAAGCCACGCACTGTTGCACGGTGCGATTCACGGGTGCCGATCAGGCTCTTGACGAGCTGGACCTTGACAGTTTTATCAGACATGGTGTCCACCTTTAGCCCAGAATTTCTTCGACGGACTTGCCACGCTTCGCAGCGATGTCGGCCGGCGTGGACTGCTTGCGCAGACCATCGAGCGTCGCACGAACGAGGTTGTACGGGTTCGTCGAGCCGTGGCTCTTGGCCACAACGTTCTGCACGCCCATCACGTCGAACACGGCGCGCATCGGGCCGCCCGCGATCACGCCGGTACCGTCCTTCGCCGGAGCGAGGAGGACCGTCGATGCGCCGTGCTTACCGTGCACTTCGTGTTGCAAGGTACCGTTCTTCAACGGCACCTTGAACATGTTGCGGCGAGCCTGTTCCATCGCCTTCTGGACAGCGACCGGCACTTCCTTCGCCTTGCCCTTGCCCATACCGACGCGGCCATCACCGTCGCCAACCACCGTCAGCGCAGCGAAGCCGAGAATACGGCCACCCTTCACGACCTTGGTCACGCGGTTAACCGCGATCATTTTTTCACGAAGGCCGTCGTCGCGTTCGTCAGCCTGAACTTTAGCTTGCATCTTTGCCATGACGAATTCTTCCCTTAGAACTTGAGTCCGGCTTCGCGCGCCGCGTCAGCCAGCGCTTTCACGCGGCCGTGGTAACGGAAACCCGAACGGTCGAACGCGACGGATTCGATGCCGGCAGCCTTAGCCTTTTCTGCAATGCGCTTGCCGATCAGGGTGGCAGCAGCAACGTTGCCGCCCTTTCCCGATTGATCGGCCAATTGCGCACGCACTTCGGCTTCGAGCGTCGACGCGCTAGCGAGCACCTTGGTACCGCACGGCGAGAACACTTGCGCATAGATGTGCGTGTTCGTGCGATGCACGGCGAGACGCGCGACCTGCAGCTCAGCGATCTTGATACGCGTCTGACGAGCGCGGCGCAGGCGAGATTGAGTCTTATCCATGATTGCGCACCCTTACTTCTTCTTCGTTTCTTTGAGGATCACAACCTCATCGGCGTAACGCACGCCCTTGCCCTTGTAGGGCTCCGGCGGACGGTAGCCGCGCACTTCTGCAGCGACTTGACCGACTTGTTGCTTGTTGATCCCCTTGATCACGATTTCGGTTTGCGACGGGGTTTCTGCCTTGACGCCGGCCGGCATCTGGTGCACCACCGGGTGCGAGAAACCCAGCGACAGGTTCAGCTTGTCGCCTTGCGCTTGTGCGCGGTAACCGACGCCAACCAGCGTCAGCTTGCGCTCGAAACCCTTAGTCACGCCGTGCACCATGTTCGCAACCAGCGCGCGCATCGTGCCCGACATCGCATTCGCCTCGCGGCTTTCATCGACCGGCTCGAACTTCAGCGTGCCGCTGTCGTTCACTACCTTCACGAGGCTGTTGGCAGCCTGCGAAATCGTACCCAGCGGACCCTTGACAGTAATGCTGTCGGCGCTCAGGGCCACTTCCGCGCCTTGCAGCGCGATTGGGCTCTTACCTACTCGAGACATGTTTCTCTCCTTTCGGCCTTAAGCGACATAGCAGATGACTTCGCCGCCAACGCCCGTTGCACGTGCCTTGCGGTCCGTCATCACGCCCTTCGGCGTCGACACGATTGCCACGCCCAGGCCATTCATGACCACGGGGATGTCGTTACGGCCGCGGTACACACGCAGACCAGGCTTCGAGACGCGTTCAATGCGCTCGATGACCGGACGGCCAGCGTAATACTTCAACACGATGTTCAATTCCGACTTCGCACCTTCGGACTTCACTGCGAAATCGTCGATATAACCTTCGTCCTTCAGGACCTGCGCAATCGCAACCTTGACTTTCGACGAGGGCATAGTCACCGAAACCTTCTCGACCATCTGCGCATTGCGGATGCGAGTCAGCATATCGGCGATAGGATCACTCATGCTCATTTATGTTTCTCCTATTACCAGCTCGCCTTGGTCAGGCCAGGGATCTCGCCGCGGAACGCGATTTCGCGAATCTTGTTACGCGCCAGCCCGAATTTACGGAACGTGCCGCGCGGACGACCGGTAATTGCGCAACGGTTGCGCTTACGGGTCGGGTTAGAGTTTCGCGGCAGTTGCTGCAGTTCCAGGCGTGCTGCGTAATGCTCTTCTTCCGACTTGCTCGTATCGCCAATGATTGCCTTCAATGCTGCACGCTTGGGAGCGTACTTGGCGGCGAGGCGAGCACGCTTCTTTTCACGTTCGATCAGTGCCAGTTTAGCCACGGTAACCTCAGTTTCTGAACGGGAACTTGAAGCTGGCGAGCAGAGCCTTTGCTTCGTCGTCAGTCTTCGCAGTCGTCGTGATGCTGATGTTCAGCCCACGCAGTGCGTCGATCTTGTCGTAGTCGATTTCGGGGAAAATGATCTGCTCTTTCACACCGACGTTGTAGTTGCCGCGACCATCGAACGCCTTGCCCGACACGCCACGGAAGTCGCGCACACGGGGGAGCGCAACCGTCACGAAACGGTCCAGGAATTCGTACATTGCCTGGCCACGCAGCGTGACCATTGCACCGATCGGATAGCCCTGACGGATCTTGAAGCCAGCGATTGCCTTGCGTGCCTTCGTGATCACCGGCTTCTGGCCCGCGATCTTCGTCAGATCGCCAACGGCGTTTTCGATGATCTTCTTGTCAGCGACGGCTTCGCCAAGGCCCATGTTCAGGGTGATCTTGGTGATGCGCGGCACTTCCATCACGGACTTGTAACCGAACTTCTCGATGAGGCCGGGTACAACCTTCTCTTTGTAAAACTCTTGCAAACGAGCCATTTTTTACTCCGCAGCGTCAGGCGCTCAGTACGGCACCGGTCGTCTTCAGGAAACGGACCTTCTTGCCCCCTTCGACCTTGATGCCTACACGCGATGGCTTGCCATTCGCGTCCACCAATGCGACGTTCGAAATTTGCAGCGGCATCGTCTTGGCTTCCACGCCGCCCGTCGTACCCTTCATCGGGTTCGGCTTGACGTGCTTCTTGACGAGGTTGATGCCCTCGACAGTCACGGTCTCGCCGTGAACGGCCAGCACCACGCCACGCTTGCCCTTATCTTTGCCGGTGATGACGATAACTTCGTCACTCTTGCGAATCTTGTTCATCGCGACTCCTTACAGCACTTCGGGCGCCAGCGAAACGATCTTCATGAATCGTTCGCTACGCAACTCGCGCGTGACAGGCCCAAAAATACGGGTCCCGATCGGTTCGAGCTTGGTGTTAAGCAACACAGCCGCGTTGCCGTCGAACTTGATCAGCGAGCCGTCCTGACGGCGCACGCCCTTGGCGGTGCGAACCACCACGGCGTTGTAGATTTCGCCTTTCTTCACGCGCCCGCGCGGCGTTGCCTCTTTGACAGTCACCTTGATGATGTCGCCAATGCTGGCATAACGACGCTTCGAGCCGCCGAGCACCTTGATGCACATGACTTCACGTGCACCCGTGTTGTCGGCCACTTCAAGCCGAGTTTCGGTCTGGATCATGGTTTATCTTTCCCAACTTAATCCGGTCACACCACCATGGCGCTTCCCGGTCAGTCTTGGTCCCGTCAGCCGATCGGCTGCTTGGGTTAGAACAGCAGCGACGGCAAACGAAACCCGCCATCGCAATCCGGTGAATCCTTCGGTCTAGGCTGGCGCCCGAACCGCTTCCCCCACCAACTTCGCCCGCGACGGGGCTCCCATAAAGAGGGAAGACCGAAATTATATCAAATAATCTCGGTCTTGCAAGCGAAACTTACTGCGATTTCAACTACTTCTACAGTTTTGCGACATTAGATGACGCGAGCAGCCTCGACCAGGCGAGCCACAACCCAAGCCTTCGTCTTCGAAATCGGACGAGTTTCCTGGATTTCAACGAGGTCGCCCTCGTTGTACGTGTTCGCGTCGTCATGCGCGTGGTACTTCTTCGACCGCACGACGTACTTGCCGTAGATCGGGTGCTTCACGCGGTGCTCGACCAGCACGGTAACCGTCTTGTCCATCTTGTTGCTGACGACCTTGCCGACCAGCGTCCGCTTGAGCGAGGTTTTTACGCTATCGTTCATTTCTGGTTCGCCTTCTCAGTCAGGACGGTCCGCACACGCGCGATGTCGCGACGGACCTTCTTCAGCTGGCTCGTGTTCGTGAGCTGCTGTGTCGCGAGTTGCATGCGCAGGCCGAATTGCGCCTTCAACAGGTCCGACAGCTCCTTGTTGAGCGCGGCCTGATCTTTCTGGTGAAGTTCGGAAGCCTTCATCATTTGCTCCTTAGGCGCCGAGCTGACGCACGATAAACGTCGTCTTCAGCGGCAGCTTCGCTGCAGCCAGACGGAACGCTTCGCGCGCCAGTTCTTCGGTTACGCCGTCCATTTCGTACAGCATCTTGCCCGGTTGAATCTCAGCGACGTAGTACTCCGGGTTACCCTTACCGTTACCCATACGCACTTCCGCCGGCTTGGTCGAGATCGGCTTGTCCGGGAAGATCCGGATCCAGATGCGGCCACCGCGCTTGATGTGACGCGTCATTGCACGACGCGCCGCCTCAATCTGGCGCGCGGTCAGACGGCCACGACCGACAGCCTTCAGGCCGAACTCACCGAACGACACCGCGTTGCCGCGGGTAGCAACGCCGGTGTTACGACCTTTCTGCTCTTTGCGATACTTTCTGCGTTTCGGTTGCAGCATCGTTATTCTCCAGTCTTCCCGTCGCCGCCAGCACGTCGGGGAGCGCCACGGCGTGCACCTGCCGGGCCACCACCTTCACCATCACGACGCGGACGGCGATCGCCACCCGGACGTGCGTTGCGGCGCGGACGCTTTTCTTCGGCGACTTCTTCGACCACCGGTGCGTCGTTGCGGCCGAGCGTGTCGCCCTTGTAGACCCACACCTTCACGCCGATGATGCCGTACGTCGTCTTTGCTTCCGACGTTGCGTAGTCGATATCCGCACGCAGCGTATGAAGCGGCACGCGACCTTCGCGATACCATTCCGTACGGGCGATTTCGATACCGTTCAGACGGCCAGCGCTCATGATCTTGATGCCTTGAGCACCCAGACGCATTGCGTTCTGCATCGCACGCTTCATCGCGCGGCGGAACATGATCCGGCGCTCGAGCTGTTGCGTGATCGAATCAGCGATCAGTTGCGCGTCCGTTTCCGGCTTGCGGATTTCTTCGATGTTGACGTGAACCGGAACGCCCATGCGCTTTTGCAGCTCGGACTTCAGCAGTTCAATGTCTTCACCCTTCTTGCCGATCACGACACCCGGACGCGAGCTGAAAATCGTGATACGCGCGTTCTTTGCAGGACGCTCGATCACAACGCGGCCGACGGACGCGTTCTTCAGCTTCTTCTTCAGGTATTCCCGAACACCGATGTCTTCCTGCAACATCGCCGCGAAATTGTTGTTGTTCGCGTACCAACGCGAAGCCCAATTGCGGCTGACGGCCAAACGGAAGCCAGTCGGATGAATTTTCTGTCCCATCGTATGGCCCCTTAATTCCCGACCGTCACAGTGATGTGACAGGATTGCTTCTCGATGCGGTTACCGCGGCCTTTAGCGCGCGCGGTGAAACGCTTCAGCGATGCTGCCTTGTCGACGTAGATGCTCTTGATCTTGAGCTCGTCGATATCGGCGCCTTCGTTGTGCTCCGCATTCGCGATCGCCGACAGCACGACCTTTTTCACGATCCCCGCAGCCTTCTTCGGCGAGAACGTCAGAACGTTCAGCGCCTTGTCGACCGGCAAACCGCGGATCTGGTCAGCCACAAGGCGCGTTTTCTGCGCCGAGATGCGGGCACCGCGATGAATTGCTTTCACTTCCATCTTGATTGCCCCTTATTTCTTGGCCTTCTTGTCGGCCGCGTGTCCCTTGAACGTACGGGTCAGTGCGAACTCGCCAAGCTTGTGGCCGACCATGTTTTCCGTGACATACACCGGAACGTGTTGACGGCCGTTGTGAACGGCGATCGTCAGGCCGATGAAGTCCGGCAGGATCGTCGAGCGACGCGACCAGGTCTTGATCGGTTTCTTGTCACGCGATGCTGCAGCCGCCTCAACCTTCTTCAGCAAATGGGCGTCGCAGAACGGACCTTTCTTAATAGAACGTGCCATTGCCTACTCCTTAACGCTTGTGACGGCGCTGGACGATCATGCTCGTCGTGCGCTTGTTGCTGCGGGTGCGATAGCCCTTCGTCGGCGTGCCCCACGGGCTCACCGGATCGCGGCCTGCCGCAGTCTTGCCCTCGCCACCACCGTGCGGGTGGTCGACCGGGTTCATTGCAACGCCACGCACCGTCGGGCGGATACCGCGCCAGCGGTTCGCACCAGCCTTACCGATTTGACGGAGGCTATGCTCTTCGTTGCCTACTTCACCGATCGTTGCGCGGCATTCAACGTGAACGCGGCGGATTTCGCCCGAACGCAGACGAACCTGCGCGTAGATGCCTTCGCGCGCCAGCAGCATCGCCGACGTACCCGCCGAACGTGCCATTTGCGCGCCCTTGCCCGGCAACATTTCGATGCAGTGAATCGTCGTACCGACCGGGATGTTGCGGATCGGCAGCGTGTTACCTGCGCGGATCGGCGCCTCCGAACCCGACATCAGCTGTTGACCGACGGTAATACCCTTCGGAGCGATGATGTAGCGGCGCTCGCCGTCTGCGTACAGAACCAGCGCGATGTTCGCGCTACGGTTCGGGTCGTACTCGAGACGCTCGACCTTTGCGGGAATACCATCCTTCGTGCGACGGAAGTCGACGACACGATAGTGATGCTTGTGACCACCACCCTTGTGACGCGTGGTGATGTGACCGTTGTTGTTACGGCCGGCGGTCGACGACTGCGTGTCGAGCAGCGCTGCGAACGGCTTGCCCTTGTGCAGTTCCTTGTTGACCACCTTGACCATCGCGCGGCGACCCGGCGAAGTCGGCTTAACTTTCACGATTGCCATGATTACTTGGCCTCCGCTTCAAAGTTGATTTCCTGGCCGGGCTTCAGGCAGACGTACGCCTTCTTCACGTCCTTGCGCTTGCCCATGAAGCGACCAAAGCGCTTGGCTTTGCCCTTCGCGACCAGCACGTTGACGGAATCGACTTCCACCTTGAACAGCAGCTCGACTGCAGCTTTCACTTCCTGCTTCGTGGCATCCGGCGCGACTTCGAACACAACCTGTTCGTTCTTGTCGGCCACCAGCGTCGCCTTTTCGGAGACCACCGGCGCGAGCAGGACCTGCATCAAACGATGATCGTTCTTGCGAATCTCGCTCATGACAGCAACTCCTCGATCTGGGCGACCGCAGCCTTCGTGATCAGGATCTTCTTGAAGTAGATCAGCGACAGTGGGTCGGCGTAACGCGGCTCCACAACCGCCACGTGGGCGAGGTTGCGCGACGCGAGGTACAGGTTTTCGTCAACCGTGTCGGTAATCACCAGCACGGAATCGAGACCCATCGCCTTGAATTTTTCGGCCAGCAGCTTCGTCTTCGGCGCTTCGAGCGTCAACTCGTCGACCACCGAGATGCGGCCTTCGCGGGCCAACTGCGAGAAGATCGAGCAGAGACCTGCACGATGCATCTTCTTGTTGACCTTGTGCGAAAAGTTTTCTTCCGGCGAATTCGGGAAAATACGGCCACCGCCGCGCCACAGCGGGCTCGACGACATACCGGCACGGGCGCGGCCCGTACCCTTCTGGCGCCACGGCTTCTTGGTCGTGTGTTTGACCTGCTCACGATCCTTCTGCGCGCGGTTGCCACTACGGGCATTCGCCTGGTACGCAACCACCACCTGGTGAATCAGGGCTTCGTTGTAGTCGCGGCCGAACACGACGTCCGACGCGCTAACGCCTGCACTTTCCTGACCATTGGCATTCAGGAGCTTAAGTTCCATTATTTCGCTCCTTTCACGGCGCGCGTCTTCACGGCCGGCGTAACGAATACCTTGCCACCCTTCGCACCCGGAACGGCGCCCTTGACCAGCAGCAGCTTGCGGTCAGCGTCGATACGAGCGATTTCGAGGTTTTGCACCGTTACCTTCTCATCACCCATGTGACCGGTCATGCGCTTACCCGGGAAAACACGACCCGGATCCTGCGCCATACCGATCGAGCCCGGCACATTGTGCGAGCGCGAGTTACCGTGGGATGCACGGCCAGACGAGAAGTTATAACGCTTGATGGTACCGGCGTAGCCTTTACCGATCGACACGCCTTGCACGTCGACCTTCTGGCCCACTTCGAACAACTCGGGACCAACCACGGCGCCGCTCGACAGTTCGGCAGCCTTAGCGGCATCGATCTGGAATTCTTTGAGGATTTCACCGGCTTGAACACCGGCTTTGGCGAGATGACCTGCCAACGGCTTCGTCACGCGGGATGCACGGCGCGTACCGAAGGCAACCTGCACGGCCGTGTAGCCGTCGGTTTCAACAGTCTTGATCTGCGTCACGCGGTTGTCGGACACGTCCAGCACGGTGACGGGAATTGAATCCCCTTCAGCCGTGAAGATACGGGTCATGCCAACCTTGCGACCTACGAGTCCAAGGCTCATCGTTTTCTCCATTCCCGACTGCGATTGGTCGGGGCTAATTTACAAAATGCCGGCACCGCTTCGGGCATGAAACCATGCTGCAGGACGCCGACTTTTTTACGCAAATGCGCGAAAAGCTCAATAGTATAGCGAGCCTTTTCGTTTTCCGCAAGCAATCAATGACTTAGCGTTGCCCGGGTGGCCGCGCAAGGGCTGGAAGCCTTACTGCAGCTTGATTTCAACGTCCACGCCAGCCGGGAGATCCAGCTTCATGAGCGCGTCGACGGTCTTGTCCGTCGGGTCAACGATGTCCATCAGACGCTGGTGGGTGCGGATTTCGAGCTGGTCACGCGACGTCTTGTTGACGTGCGGCGAACGCAGGATGTCGAAGCGTTGAATGCGGGTCGGCAGGGGTACGGGACCACGAACAATCGCGCCAGTCCGCTTTGCCGTATCGACGATTTCAGCTGCCGATTGGTCGATCAGGCGATAGTCGAAAGCCTTCAGGCGAATGCGGATTTTCTGGTTCTGCATGACAAATTCCTTGAAAAGAGCGAGGCGATATTGCACCGCCGATTAGAAAAAGAACGTAGGCTCGGACGCTCGCGCAGAGCGAGTGCCCGAGCCCGGGCGCTACAGACTGCTACAGCAATCGTCGATTTTACTCGATGATCTTGGCGACGACACCAGCGCCGACCGTACGGCCACCTTCGCGAATTGCGAAGCGCAGACCTTCTTCCATCGCGATCGGGTTGA
>NZ_JACHDM010000018.1:0-143395 GCF_014201065.1 Paraburkholderia sp. Cpub6 | reverse complement strand
CCCGAATCGGCGTCCACGCCAACGTGGGCTTTCATCCCAAAGTGCCATTCGTTTCCCTTCTTCGTTTGATGCATCTCCGGGTCACGGCTCTTCCCGGCGTTCTTGGTCGACGGTGGCGCTTCGATGATCGTCGCATCAACCAGCGTGCCTTCCTTCATCATCAGTCCACGCTCACACAGCGAGATACCGATCTCGTCGAACAGCTTCCGTGTCAGTTCGTGCTCGATCAACAGGCGCCGGAATTTCAGCAGCGTGGTCGCATCCGGAACGTTCTCGACTGCCAGATCGATGCCGGCGAAGGCGCGCAGCGCAATGCTGTCATACAGCGCGTCTTCCAGCCCTTGGTCCGACAGCCCGTACCACTGTTGCAGGAAATAGATCCGCAGCATTCGCTCCAAGCCAATCGGCGGACGGCCTCGCGTGCCCTTCGGGTAATGCGGTTCGATTGCAGACAGCAAACGCTGCCACGGCACAATCTGCTCCATCTCCGCCAGGAAGCGTTGGCGCCTCGTCACGCGCTTCTTGCCTGCAATTTCCGCTTCCGCGAAGCCGATCTGCCTCTTCATCCTCGTGAGTCCGTTCTGTGAGCTGCCTTCTATAACGTCTTCGGCTACGTGAGCGATGACCGCCGAGCTCCATTAATCAGCGTTTCCCTAGCGAACCTTTACGCGCGCGACGCGCGACGCGTCACGCGTGCGGCGAGGTCGAGCCCGGATTGCCGGGCGTACCAGGGCCGCCGGCCGGGCTCGGATCAACCGGGATCTGGTCGTCGAGCGGCGCGTCGCCCTTGTGCGGAGCGTGGCCGTCCCCCGCGGCGTCGCCGTCCGGCCGGTCGCCATGGCGTTCGCGCGGCAGGGCCGTGTCGAACCTGGCCTTGCTCGCCGGGTCCCACGTGAGCAGATGACGCTGCGGATTCGCGATCTCGATGCCGAGTTCGCTGAAGCGTTCGAGGATGCGTCGGTTGAATTCGCGTTGCACGCCCCAGCGCGACGTATCGCGGCATTGCATCTGGCCGGCCAGCGTGATCGCCGAACCGTCGACCGCATCGACGCCCCAGAACGAGAAGTCCGCCAGGATGCCGTCCTTGAAGTTGTCGTCTGTGCGCAGCGATGCGCCGATTTCCTTCAGCGTGTCGATCGCGCGCTCGACGTCCTGGCCGAACACGATATTCACGCGCACCGCCGCGTTGCCGATGCCGCGATTCGTGTTGTTCACGGTCGACACCGAGCTGAACGGCACCGTAAACAGCGAGCCGTCGCCGCCGCGCAGCCGCACGGTGCGAATCGACAGATATTCGACGGTGCCCGACACGCCCGCGAGCGTGACCCAGTCGCCGACCTGCATCGCGTTTTCCATCAGCAGAAAGATGCCGGTGATGAAGTCCTGCACGAGCTTCTGCGAGCCGAAGCCGAGCGCGACGCCGAAGATGCTCGCGCCCGCGAGCAGCGGGCCGATGTTCACGCCGAGTTGGCTCAGGCCGGTCAGCACGACGACGAGCGCGATCACGCAGAACAGCGCGGTGCGCAGCATCGGCATCAAGGTGCGCAGACGCGCGGCGCGCACCAGATCGCCGTTGCTCGTCCAGTTATCGAGGCGACGTTCGGCCGACACGTTGACGACCTCCCACACCACCAGCGCGATGATCGCGGCGACGGCGATCGTCGCGAGCGCCGAGGCGAGCCGGTGGCCGATCGTGCCGCTGCGGAACAGATCGATGACACCGACGCCCCACGCCTGCAACAGCACCAGCGCGGTGACGCTGCCGATGATCCAGCCGATCACGCGCCGCAGCGCCGGATAGTATCGGTAGGCGTGCTGATGCACGAGCGAGTGTGACGCTTCGTCCTGCACATGAAAGATGCGCGCGAGCGCGCCGAAGATCACGATCGACACGAGCCGTGCGCCGATCAGTATCGCGAGCGTCATGCCGCCGATATTCACGAGCGCGTGATAGCCGTTCCGTACGTCGAAGGCCCAGACGAACCACAGGCCCATCACGATGACCACGGTCACCACGGCCCACGCGTCCGCGAACGCGTTCCCGAACATCTCTAACGACTCGTGAGCGGCGAAGCGATTGCGGATCCGGTTGGCGACCGGTTTCGCGCAGCGCAGCACGAGGATCGAGATCATCACGTGACCGGCGAGTGCGACCACTTTCAGCAGCGCGAGATGCGCGGCGTCGTTCATGCCAAGCGCCTGCGCGACTTCGGCTAGCGCGACGCCGGCGCCGACCACGCTGACGATTCGCACGATCCAGCCGAGCACGAACGCGGCCCACGCATCGCCCATGCGCAGCAGCCGCAGACGCGGTGCGCTCGGCTGCAGGAAGAAACCGCCGACGATCACGACGCAGCGGCACACCACATAGACGTCGATCAGCGAATCGAGCGCGCGATCCTGCGGCGTGCCGTTGCCGGTGAAGATCGACATCAGCGCGCTCGCCGCGCCGAGGAACACCGCGATCGGCAGGAGCCGCACCAGCGTGATCAGCAACGCGCGCGGCAGACGTTGCAGCAACGTCCAGTGGTGCGTCGCGTTGCGCTTGCCCTCGGCTTCGATGGCGCGGCCTTTGGCGGATGGCGTCGCGTACGGCGCGGCCGGGCCAGTCGCGACGGCTTGCGCCTGCGCTTCGAGCACTGACGGCACCGATGACATCGGGGGCAGCGGCGGCGTGCTGGGCGGCGGATGACCGGCCGGCGCGGCGCCGGCGGCATGCGCGGGCGGCGGTGAGTTGTCGTTGTCATCCTGCAGCGCGGCTTCGCGGCGCGCGGCGATCGCCCGATAGACGCGCCGCAGCAGCCGCCGCACCAGCCATTCGAGCACCAGAGCGGGGATCAGCGCGGCCAGCAGCGACCACAGCACCTCGAACAGCACCGCGCGCGCGTGCGGATTGGCGAACTGCCAGTTCCACCATGCGCGCACCGACGCGACGTCGAGCAGCGCGGCGATCGAGCCGCGCAGCGAGGTCGCGAGATAGCCGGCGTAATGCGCGCCCTCGCGCGCGAGTTGCGAGGCGAGGCCATTGGATTTGAACGCGTCCGGCACGAGCGCGGCTGCGCCGCTTGCGGCGGCGGGCGCCGACGCCGCCGCCGGCGCGGATGCGGGCGGCGCGCTCAACGCGCCGGCCGCGGCGATCGCATGCAGCGTATCGGCGACTTGCGCGCGGCGTTTGGGGTCGTTCAGGACAGCGAGCGCGTCGCGGGCCTGCTGAGGTGTCAGCGTGACGGCGGCGGAAGCGGGTGTCGCGGGCGTGGGATGGGCAGGCTCAGGCGCGGCGGCGAAGACGGGCGCCGCGCCTGCGAGCAGAAAAATGAAAAAACAGACACGCAGAAATTTTTGCATAGGGTGTAAAGCGGGATGAAGCCAGTGCGGACGATTGTGCCGGAACATGGGCTGTTTCAGCGGGGTGACCCGGGACCGACACGGGGCGGGGCGCTGAAGTTCCTGCGGCGGAGGCCCGCCGGACGGGCGAAAGCGCCGCGAGAGCGGCGCCCGTCGGGCGGGGCGTTGACCCGACAGGATAGCCGATGATGGCCGGCAGGCCTGTCGAAGGCAGCAGAAAGCTTGCCCGGAAAGCCCCGTGGGCGGGGCGGCGCAGGAGGTAGGAGGCCGCTTGCCGGATGGCAATGCTGGCGGCGGCGCGAGGATGTTCTCGACGACCACGCTACGTGCGGGCAGAGCGCGGAAAGTCGGGAATGCTCAATCGCCGTGACCGTGCGCTGCTAAGCGTTCACTTCAAAAAACGCTTAAATCCGCGCTTATGCCACTGAAGAGGTCTGGCGCTCTGCTTCGTCATCGGCATGGGGGCCGCTGCTCGCGCCGCGTCCGGCCGGCTCCTGATGCAGCCGGTTCGCGTGCATCAGCCGGTACAGCGTCGCGCGCGAAATGCCGAGTTCGGCCGCCGCATCGGACAGCTTGTAGCCGTGCCGCAGCAGCGCGTTCTCGATCGCATCCTTTTCGGCCTTGCTGCGGATTTCCGCCAGCGTGACCGCCGGGCCATTGTCAGCTTCGGGCAGGCCGAGGTCGCTCGCGGTGATGAAGCGGCCCTCGCTCATCACGACCGCGCGGCGCACGCAGTTGATCAGCTCGCGCACGTTGCCGGGCCACGGATAGTTCGACATCGCGACGATCGCGTCGCTCGACAGGCCGCGCAGCTTGCGCGCGCCGTCCTGCTTGTACATGCTGAGCGCGTAATTGGCGAGTAGCTTGATGTCGCCGCCGCGCTCGCGCAATGGCGGCTCGACGAGGCGCAGCACGCACAGCCGGTGATAGAGGTCGGAACGGAAACGCCCGTCTTCGACGGCGCGCTCCAGATCGACGTGGGTGGCCGAGATCACGCGCACGTCGACGCTGATCGGACCGTTGCCGCCAAGCCGCTCGATCGTGCCTTCCTGCAGGAAGCGCAGCAGCACCGCCTGGCATTCGTGCGGCATGTCGCCGATTTCGTCGAGAAACAGCGTGCCTTCATGCGCGCTCTCGATCCGGCCGAGCTTGCGTTGCACCGCGCCGGTAAAAGCGCCGCGCTCGTGGCCGAACAGTTCGGCCTGCAACAGGCTCGGCGGAATCGCCGCGCAATTGATCGCGACGAACGTGCGGCCCGCGCGCGGCGAGCGGTCGTGAATAGCACGAGCGGTCAGCTCCTTGCCGGTGCCCGATTCGCCCGCGATGAACACCGGCGCATCGGTCACGCCGCATTTGTCGATGCGCCGGTAGAGCTGCTGCATCGGCTCGCATTGCCCGACCATGCCGTGGCGGCCGAGCGACGGCTCCGGCGCGACGCGCGGCTGACGCAGGCTCGACAGCCCATGCGCGTGGCCGAGCGCGAACACGAGCCGCTCGTTGAGCCACGGCTGCGTGACGAAGTCGAAGCAGTAATCGAGGATGAAACGGCTGACCAGCTCGTTGTCGGCCTGGCCCGGCACGATCTGCGCGACCCAGTTGGTTTCGACGCGGCGCATGCACAGCGCGAGCGCGGACAGCTGCTGTGACGTGCAGTCTTCGGGCAACTGAACGAGACCGACCTTGATGTTGCCGCGTTCGATCATGCGTTCCGCCACGGCCGTGCTTTTTGCGTGCACGGCTTGCCATCCCGACGCGGCCAGAAACTCGACGAGTATCTGGTCGGGCGCGTTCGCCACGTACAGAACCGTGCGTTCCATATCGGCCGGTGTGCAAGTCGTAGTCATGGTTCCCCCCGTTCGATCCTCAGGACTGCCGTGCGACGTTGTGAGATTCAGGCGGCCAGTTGCTGCACTCCGGCTGCGACGCATTCACGACAGCAGCAATCACGAACAAGGGACACGCTTCAAGCGCGGCGCGAACCGGAACGCGCTGCATGGCGGACCGATTCATGCAATGGCGGCGACCTTGTCGTTCATTGCTGAAACTGCCCGGCGATTTTTTCCCCGAACCGTGAAAACCACTTGAACCGTGGCTTGCCTCGTTGACCTGATACAAGCGCTCTGATTGGCGCATGGCCTAACGATAAGCGAAAGCGCCTGAAAGCGCCAGACAAAGAAACAGGGATGAAGAATGCGTGTTGGATTTTCGGATTAACACGGATCACTAATGAATAAGCGGTCAAGGCCGGTTATGCGCGCAATCGCACATTGCGTAGCAATTGCGCTGGTATTAAGGCGTGACTAAAACGGACGGGGCGCGAGCAGTCATGTTTCACAGTTGCGACAGATTGGACAGCGCGAGTCGAATGCGTTTTGCCGCGCCGGGTGGGGCGCTTTGCCAGCCGGAAGGAGCGGCGAAGCCGCGTGTGGCTGGCCCCGCGGCCAGTCAGCAGGCTGGCGAGACGGAGCGGGAGGCGCGCTTTGCGGCCAGCGCGCGGCGATTTGGCGTGTCAGAAACGAATCAATGCGCGCCACGCCAAAAATCGGGCAGGCCCGCACTGCGTCAAAAGCAAACCGATTTCTCGGCAGCGTGAAGCCGTGACGGGCGCCTTACCGATTCGAACGCGTGTTGGCATAACCATTGCAATAAGGTCTGCACAGAAAAATGTTTTGCTGCCAGGTCGACGGTACGGGAAAACCGGATTAAAAAAGACCGGCGGTAAAAAAGTCACTCGCAGACATGGTCGGGGAAGCCATTAGGTGTTTGCGGGAGCGCGGCGGGGCCTTCTAAATACGTTAGCAAACGGGTGAGTGGCGGACCGGTTTGGCGGCCATTCAAAACCGGACGAAAAAAGGGCAACGACTTCGCCGTTTTTCCTTTTCGACTTTTTGTCCTCATGACGCGAAAAGGGTGGCGATAACGACAGGCAACGCGCTGGCAACGTTCGCGAGCGACGCGCCGCAAAGGGAAGGGGCAGCGCCGGATCAGGACCGGCCGGCGCGATGAAGCGGGGAGAGACGCTAGTCTCCACAGAGAGACGAATGTACGAGGTGAACCAGGGGCCGTGTCCGTGGGTTGGCACGGGCACGGCGACCTGGCCCAACGGCCGGGGCGCTGAGACCAGACGGCGTGACCTGGCGCAAATCTGCTCGACATCGGGGGCTGACATGAAACCACAACTGATTCGCAGGCCGGCCGCTTCGGGAGGAACCAGAAGTGCTTACCGGCGGTATGTCGCGGCATCGCGCGCGCGCTTTTTCGCGCAGGCGGCGGGCTCGTCGGTCGATCTGCTGACGCTCGTCGTCGCCGAGGCGCTCGAGCGCCGAGCGCAAGCCGAGATCCGCCGCGACCTGCTGCGCGACGCGCTGTACGCCATGCCGGTGCGCGCTGAACGCAGCGCGGCGCAGCGGCGCGACGACGATGAAACCGACGTCTGACGCTTGCCGCTCGTCGGCTCGCAGCGACCGCGCAGGAATTCGATAGCACCGTTTGCCGGCTCATGGTTTTCACGGAGGAGCGTCGCGGTAAGGAACTCGCGCCGAAGCCTGCGTCGTCAATCGTGAACAGACGACTGGAATAAAAGCCCGCGCATGACGCGCCAAGCGCCGCAGAGCTGCCATGATCGACATCTTCCTGATTGCCGCGAGCATCGAAAACGCGCAGCGAATCGTCGTGCGGCTCGAAGAGAGCGGCGTGCGTTACCGGCTGCGCACCGCGTTCGGCCCGGCCCGGCAACTGCCGATGCACGCGCGCGTGGTCCGCGGCGCCGACCTGCTGATCGTCGACGACGCCAATCTGAGCGTGGGCGGACTAGACGGCATCGAGGAAACGCTCGCCTGCGCGCCGACGCTCCATTGCATGCTGGTGACGCCGGCGCCGTCCACCGCGCTGATCGGCGCGGCGCTGCGCGTCGGCGTGCGGCAGGTGCTGTCGTGGCCGCTCGATCGTCAGGCCGTCGTCGATGCGCTTGCGCAGATCGAAGCGCGGCGCCGCGAGCCCGAGCGGCGCCACGCGCGCGTGGTCACCCTGGCGTCGAGCAAGGGCGGTAGCGGCACCACGCTGATCGCGGTCAACCTCGCGTGCGCGCTCGCCGCGCGGCGTGAGCGGCGCGTGCTGCTGATCGACCTGAGCCAGCAATTCGCCGACGCGAGCCTGCTGATGGCGAATCGCCCCCCGCCCATGACGCTCGTCGATCTGTGCTCGCGCAACGAGCAACTCGACCCGGCGCTGTTCGACGCGTGCGCGATGCACGTGTGCCCGAACCTGGATCTGCTCGCCGGCGCCGGCGATCCGTTGAAGGCCGCCGAACTGCTGCCCGGTCAGCTGGACCGGATTCTGACGCTGGTGCGCGAGCGCTACGACGCGGTGCTGATCGACGTCGGCCCGAGCCTGAATCCGTCGACGATCCGCGCGCTCGCGCATAGCGACGCGATCTGCATGGTGGTGCGGCAGAACCCGCTGTACCTGCATGGCGCGCGCCGCATGCTCGATATCTTTCGCGAACTGGGGCATCCGTCCAGCAAGGTGCGGGTCGTCGTCAACCAGTACGACAAGGACGCGCAGATCAATCTGCCGATGCTCGAACGCACGCTCGGCGCGAGGGTCGCGCATCAACTGCCGCGCGACGATCAGCACGTCAACGATGCGCTCAGCCGCGGCGTGCCGCTCGTCGCGTGCGCGCGCGACAGCGGGCTCGCGCAAGGTATCGTGCTGCTCGCGAACATGCTGTGGCCCGCGGGTGCGGAGCGCCGCAGGCGCATGCTCGGCAGATTGCTCGCGACGTGGCCGAACCTGCCGCCGCAATTGAAGCCGGGGGTCTAGGACGACGTCTACTCGCTGCTCGAGCCCGGTCTTCTGCTGGTGAACCTCGAGATCCGGAACCTGATTGTCTGCGGCTGCAGTTGGCGCTGCAGGCCAGACTCATCCTGCGCGAAGAGAAGCTACAGTCCGACGACGAGCGCTATCGCGCATACCGTAGTAAGGTGAGATCCAGGGTCATCCCCGGCATAGTCTGTAGGCGTAGAGCCGCGGCCTTAGAGTTTCGAAAGCGTCGGGCAGGCTCGCGCCGTCCGGTCACTCCAGCGAGAAAATCACGTGAGCGCAGCACCGTCCATGCAAAACGCGCAGGGTTTCAGCGACCTCGCGTCGATCCTCTCCAATCCGATTCTGAATACGGATTCGTACAAGGCATCGCACTATCTGCAATATCCGCCCGACGCGACGGCGATGTTCTCGTACATCGAATCGCGCGGCGGACGTTACGGCCGCACGCTGTTCTTCGGCTTGCAGATGCTGCTGAAGGAGTACCTGTGCCGGCCGGTTACCGGCGCGATGATCGACCAGGCGCGGAGCTTCTTCAGCGCGCACGGCGAGCCGTTCAACGAGGCGGGCTGGCGCTACGTCGTGCAGCGATACGGCGGCCATCTGCCGGTGCGGATTCGCGCGGCGCCCGAAGGCTCGGTCGTGCCCACGCACAACGTGCTCGTCACCGTCGAATGCGACGATCCGCAGGTGTTCTGGCTCACGTCGTATCTGGAGACGATGCTGATGCGCGTGTGGTATCCGATCACGGTCGCGACGCAAAGCTGGCATCTGCGCCAGACGATCCGCGCGTATCTGCTGAAAAGCAGCGACGATCTCTCGCAGCTACCGTTCAAGCTGCATGATTTCGGCGCGCGCGGCGTGTCGAGCGCGGAGTCGGCGGCGATCGGCGGCGCGGCACATCTCGTCAGCTTCATGGGCTCGGATACGGTGCTCGGCGTGGTTGCGGCGAATCACTACTACCGCGACCGCATGGCCGCGTTCTCGGTGCCGGCGGCCGAGCACAGCACGATCACGTCGTGGGGCCGCGAGCGCGAAGTCGACGCGTATCGCAACATGATCGCCCGCTTCGGCAAGCCGGGCGCGATCGTTTCGGTGGTGTCCGACTCTTACGACCTGTTCGCCGCGCTGAACGCATGGGGCGGCGAGCTGAAGCAGGCCGTGCTCGATTCCGGCGGCATGCTCGTGATTCGCCCGGACTCCGGCGATCCGTGCACGATCGTCCTGCACACGCTGCGCTCGCTGGAGGCTTCGTTCGGGTCGCAGACCAACAGCAAGGGGCGGCGCGTGCTCGACCATGTGCGCGTGATTCAGGGTGACGGCGTGAACCCGGATTCGATCGTCGCGATCCTCGCCGCGATGGACGAGGCCGGCTTCGCCACCGACAACATCGTGTTCGGCATGGGCGGTGCGCTGTTGCAGCAGATCAACCGCGATACGCAGCGCTTCGCGATGAAGTGCTCGGCGATCCGGCTAGGCGACACGTGGCACGATGTGTCGAAGGATCCAGTCACGGATCACGCCAAGCGCTCGATGAAAGGCCGGCTCACCTTGCTGCGCCATCGCCGCACCGGCGAGTACCGGACGGTCACGTTGCCGATCGCGTGGGACGGGAGCACGGTGGAGGGCGAGTGGGACGAAGCGCTCGAGACGGTGTTCGATGCGGGCCGCTTGCTGGTCGATACGTCGCTGGCCGAGATTCGAGGCCGCGCATATGCGGACGAAGGTTGATCCAGCTTTCTGACGCATCGGCATGGTCATGAGCGGGTGGGTCATCAGCGCCCAGTGCTGCCATGAAGGGCAGACCTACCGCAATATCCGACAGGACGCCGACCCCGATCAACGTAGCGACGCTCCGTCAGCGTGAATCTTTACCATCGCGCGCGAAGCACAGGAACGCCTTGACGGCGGGCGCTCGCTCGTGCCGACGAAACGCGAGCGCGATTTCGGACGCAATCGCCCGACCGGCGATGTCACGGTAGACGACGCCAGACAGCGCGATGCAATCGGCGAGCGGATGCGGCACGGCCGACACATAACCGCCGAGCGACACGCAGGCGAGCCCGGCCGCGAGCGTACCCGGACGCGGCCCGAGCCGAGGTGAGAAGCGCCCGCGCCGCGCGACTTCGAAGGTGCCTGACTCCTGTTCGGGCAGCACGAAACACTGGTCGCGCAGTTGCGAGGGCCGCACGCTGGCCGAGTCCGCGAGTGGCGAATCGGCTGGCAGCGCGAGCACGAAGCGGTCGCGATGCACGGTCGTGGCCTGAATGCCGGTTGCGAGCGGCATCGGCGGACGCACGTAGAAGGCGATCATGGCGTGCGTGCCGCCGGAGCGGACCGGGATGGCCTCGGGTATCAGCACGACCACGCGTTTTACGGCGATCGTCACGTCGGTCGGCGTGCTCGGCGCGGTGCTGGCCGCGCGCGCGGCGTTCGACGTGGCCACGCCGCCTGACGCCGGCCGTGCGCGCCGCGCTCGGCGCTGGCGCGTGATGGCGGGCGACGCCGCGCAGGCCACCGCGTCGCTGGCGCCTGCGCTACGGGCGGCGCTCACGACGGCCTCCCTTTCACGCCGTTTTCCGATATCGTGTGCGCCATCCCCGCCGCCTACCGCGCGCGGGCTGTTTTTTTCCGGAGCGCGGCGCGACGCTGCGCGTGCATGACGCGCTCCTGCAATACACCATACGACATCAATGAGCCATCCCAACACCGAGCTGATCGAACGTTTCTACACCGCCTTCCAGCAACGCGACGCCGAGACTATGGTCGCCTGTTATGCCGACGACGTCGTCTTCAGCGACCCCGCTTTCGGCGAGCTGGTCGGCGACGAAGCGCGCGACATGTGGCGCATGCTCGTCAAGCATGCGCAAGACTTCACGCTGACCTTCAGCGACATCGAGGCGGACGACCATACCGGCCGCGCGCAGTGGGTGGCGCGCTACCGTTTCGTCCAGACGGGGCGCGACGTCGTGAACCGGATCGAGGCGCGTTTCGTGTTCCGCGATGGGCTCATCGTCGAGCATCGCGACCGCTTCGATCTGTGGCTGTGGATGCGCCAGGCGATGGGCGTGCGCGGCACGCTGTTCGGCTGGTCGCCGTTCGTGCAGCGGATGCTCCGGCAGCAGGCGCGCCGAGGGCTGCTGCACTATCGCGGGCAGTTGAAGCGCGACTAGGCGCGCGCGGGCGGCGCGGTGTATTTCCGCTACATGAACGGCCAGCGCCAGCTCGATCCGTCGACCCTGCACGGCGGCGCGCCGGTGCTTGCCGGCGATAAGTGGATCATGACGAAGTGGATGCGCGAGCGCGCGTACGGCTGAGGCTGGGTCACATCAGTGGGAGGCGTGCCGAGGCGGGGCCTATTCGGCCGCTTTGTAAACATCCGGTCGATGCAGCTCCATATACCGTTCGGGCTTCTCGAGCGACGTGAACCCATGCGGAGCATAGACGTGATGCGCGTCGGTCGTGACCAACATGATTCTGCGCAGCGTGACGAGCGAAGGGCTCGCAAAGATATGTTTCATCAACGCCGACGCATAGCCCTGGCTGCGATACGCGGGCAGCACGAACACGTCGCATAGGTAGGCGAAGGTCGCCTCGTCGGTGACGAGGCGCGCGAACGCCATCTGCTTGCCGTCGACAAAGCCGCCGAAGCACAGCGACCCGGCGACGGCGCGCTCGAAGGTCGCGCGTGGCATGCCTCGCGCCCACGGCGTTTCCTGCGACAGGAATGTATAGACGAGGTCGAGGTCGAGATCGTCGATGCGGCTGGAAATCGTCAGTTCGCCTGCTTGCACGGCACGTCTCCTTTTGATCGCGCAGCGCTTGCGCGTCCCCTAGGGTCTGTTTACATATGGAACGCACGTGCGTTGCCGCGAGAAGGGCCGCTCGCAAGGATTGCGACGCCGCGAATACTCGACGTATTCGCAAGGAGCATGACGCAGCGAGCGGCCCTTCTCGCGGCAACCCCAGTTCTGAATTTCATTCCAGGGGAATGCCCGCTATCGGCCGCATGGCGGCGTCGTGCGTCGCTCACGTGGCGCGGCCACGCAGCGCTCCTTACTCCTTGCCCTGCGCCCCGAAGGAAGTCCCCTTGGGGGACGGCCGATAGCGGGCATTCGCACGTGCGTTCCATATGTAAACAGACCCTAGCTCTTCGCCGGAGTTTCGCCGCCGCGCGTACCCCCACCGATACTCTGCCCAGCATTGCGGGCGAGCCCCATATATCCAAGCACGGACAGCAGCGTCAGCACGCCCGCGAACAGGAACGCGAGGCGGAAATCGTCGAGCGTGAACAGGTGACCGGTCGTCTCGCCGTTGAACAGCGCCGCGACGCGCAGCGACACCGCGCCGAATGCGATGCCGAGACCGATCGTCATCTGCGCGGCCGCGCTCCACAGCGTACTCGCCGCGCTCATCTGCGGCTGCGGGATGTCGGCATAGGCGAGCGTCGCGAGCGTGGAGAACTGCATCGAGCGCGCGACGCCGTACACGAACACGACCATCAGCACGAACACGAGCGGCACGTCCGGCGTCAGCAGTCCGCACGCGATGATGAAAATGCCGGCCACCGCCACATCGACGATCGACACCATCCGGAAGCCAAAGCGCTGCAGGATGCGCGTGGTCAGCGCCTTCATGCCGAGATTGCCGAGCGCGCTCGCGAGCAGCAGCAGCCCCGAGCGGAACGCCGACAGCCCGAAACCGACCTGGAACAGCAGCGGCATCAGATAGGGCACCGCGCCAATGCCAATGCGCGTGAACGAGCCGGTGATGACCGTCACGGAAAACGTCGGCACCTTCAGCGTCGATACGTCGACGAGCGGATACGGATGACGCTTCGCATGCTGGAACGCGAGCGCGCCGACCAGCAGGCCGCCCGCCACGATCGAGACCGCGAGCCACGGATTGGTGGCCGGCTGGCTCGCGAGTTCCGCGCCGTACAGAATCGCAGTCAGCGCGACGCCGCTCAGCAGCAGGCCGACGACGTCGAGCGGCTTGCGTTCAGTGCCGCGCAGGTTCGGCACGATGGCGAGCGCGACGGCAATCGCCGCGAGGCCGAACGGCACGTTCAGCAGGAAGATCCAGCGCCACGACGCGTAGGTCGTGATGAAGCCGCCGATCGGCGGGCCGACCACCGGCGCCGCGATGGCCGGCCATGTGATCGTCGAGATCGCCTGCATCATGCGAGCTTTCTCGGTGCTGCGGACCACGATGAGACGGCCGACCGGCACCATCATCGCGCCGCCGATGCCTTGCAGCAGCCGCGCGGCCGTGAACTCGGGCACGTTCTGCGACAGTCCGCACAGCACCGACGCGACCGTGAACACGCCGATCGCGCTGACGAACACGGTGCGCGCGCCGCAGCGGTCGGCGACCCAGCCGCTCACCGGGATGAAGATCGCGAGCGCGAGCATGTAGGCGGTCATGCCGAGACTCAGGCTGTTCGGGCCGACGCCGAACGAACGCGCCATCTGCGGCAGCGCGGTGGCGATCACCGTGGTGTCGAGGTACTCCATGAAGAAGGTAGCCGCGACGATGTACGGCAGCCAGCCGACGTGCGCGGTGCGGGTGCCGCTGCAGCTCATCGGGCGAGCTTCCGTGCTGCGCGCGTGCGCGCTGAAAGACAATTGACGAGCCCGCGCGGGGCGCGTGAAGAGTTTGACTTCATGGTGCTTGCGACGACCTTTCGTTTGCGTTTTTGTGCTTCTGCCGGCAGCCGGGAGAGCGGCCCCGCGGACGAGGCCGGCGCCGCGAACGGTCGCGGCGGGCTGACGCGAACATCAGCTTGCCTGTTTGCCAGCCCTGAATCCTAACGCAATAAAGGGTTCCATATCGCGCAGGCATGCAGCGCGTCGCACCGCCGCGCCGCCGCCCGAGCGTCAGTCCTTCCCCGCGTACTCCTTGTCCAGCCGGTCATACAGCGGCTTGTTGACGAGCCGCTGGCGCTCGCTGAACGGCGCGACGATCGTCGCGTCCTCGTCGAGGCGGCCGTTGCTTTGCAACGTGCCGAGCGCGCGCTGCATGCCGAGCACCGCGCCCTGCAGTGCCGCATTCGCGTACAGCACGATGCCGTAGCCGAGCTTCGCGAGCGCGTCGCGCGACTGCACCGGCGTCTTGCCGCCGATCACGATGTTGATCAACTGCGGCACATTGAACAGCCCCGGCAGACGCTCGATGTCGGCGAGCGATTCGGTCGCCTCGATGAACAGGATGTCGGCGCCCGCCTCGATGAAGCGATGACCGCGCTCGATCGCGTCCTCGATGCCGTGGACCGCGGCCGCGTCGGTACGCGCCATGATCTGCAGGTTCGCGTCTTCGCGCGCGTCGACAGCCGCGCGGATCTTGCCGACCATCTCGCTCGCCGCGACGACTTCCTTGCCCGAGAAGTGGCCGCATTTTTTGGGCATCACCTGATCTTCGAACTGGATCACGTCGGCGCCGCTGCGCTCGAGCACGCGCACGGTCTGGCGAACGTTCAGCGCGTTGCCGAAGCCGGTGTCGGCATCGACGATCAGCGGCAGCGCGACCGCGTCGCGGATGCGCGCGGTGTGCTCTGCGACTTCGGCAAGGCCGATGAAGCCCAGGTCGGGTAGACCGAGCGACATGTTGGTGACACCCGCGCCGGTGATGTAGACCGCTTCGAAACCGGCGTCCTCGATCACGCGCGCGCTCATCGCGTTGAACGCGCCGGGCACGAGCAGGCCCTGACGCTGATTGACCTTGGCGCGGAAGGCGGCGCGGCGGGTGGCGGAAGTGGTGGTCATGATGCAGGTCTCCAGAAGGGAAATCGGTAAGGGAACGCGGCCGACATTCTGCAGGAAGCGTGCCATTGAACGGCAGTTCGCCGGTCGTGGCGCTGGAACAAGGGTTTGCGCGATATGAACTCCTGCCTGGACGTTCATGGCACAATCGGTGGAACGTTTCATGAAACGTTTCGAGGAACGTTTCGATCAAGGAGGGCCGCGTGTCCACGTTCACCCCATTTGTCGCGAATCCGAGCCCCGCCGTCGATGCCGGGCGGCCCGGTGTCGCACTCGTCAGTATCAGCCGACTGCAGTCGCTTTGCGAGACGGTGGCGCCGCGCTACGCGGGGCGGGCGAAGTTCTTCACGGTGCGGGAGGGCTACGGCGCGGCTGTCGCCGCGTTGCAGGCTTACGTGGACGCAGGTTCGGTCGACGTCGTACTGTCCGCCGGCTCGAACGGTGCGTACCTGCGCGAGAACCTCAGCGTGCCGGTGGTAATGGTCAAGGTGAATGGCTTCGACGTGTTGAGCGCGATCACGCGCGCGACCGCCACATGGCCGCAGGCGCGCATCGGGCTCGTGCTGCACGAAGCAATCGCGCAGGAGTTGGCCGACCTGAGCCCGCTCTTGAACGTCGATCTGCGGCAGCGCGCGTATCGGTCGATCGACGAAGTGCGGCTCGCAGTCGACGAACTCGCCGCGCAGGGCTGCCGCGTGGTGGTCGGCGCTGGCATGGCCTGCGATCTGGCGCAGCAGGCCGGCATGGAAAGCGTGTTCCTGTATTCGCTTGCCGCGGTCGAGGAAGCGTTCGAGCGCTCGGTCGAACTGGCGCGGGTGAGCCGCCAGAAGGAATCGAAGCGGGTG
The DNA here is from genome assembly GCF_014201065.1 of Paraburkholderia sp. Cpub6. NCBI lineage: Bacteria > Pseudomonadati > Pseudomonadota > Betaproteobacteria > Burkholderiales > Burkholderiaceae > Paraburkholderia > Paraburkholderia sp. Cpub6. Next base: position 127,623 of record NZ_JACHDM010000018.1, on the reverse strand, counting down.
CGCCTGAACACGATCGTCGCGCATCTGCGCGACGGCGTCGCCGCGTTCGACGAAGCCGCCCAGCTCGAAGCCGTCAACCCGGCAATGCTCGAACTGCTCGGTCTAGGCGCCGCGCAGGCGGTCCCAAACGACGACGAGGACACCCCCGCACGAGTCGCGCGCGCGCTCGCGCCGCTGCTGCGCGAGACGCGCGCCGCCGACCAGCCGGTCGACGAACGCATCGAACAGATCGGCGGCCGCGCACTGATCGTCGGCTGTGTGCCGATCGTCGAGCAGGGCGCGCGCGCCGGTTTCGTCGTCACGGCGCAGGACGCGCTCGTTGCGCAGCGGATCGACCGTTCCCTGCGCACCAGCCAGCGGCCGAGGCATCTGGTTGCGCGGCACCGGCTCGACGATCTGATCGGCGCTTCGGCGGCGCTCGAGCGCGTGCGCCGGCTCGCGCGCGCCGGCGCCGCGCACGACGCGACCGTGCTCCTGAGCGGTGAAAGCGGCACCGGCAAGGAACTGGTCGCACAGGGCATCCACAACGCGAGCCGGCGGCGCGGCAATCCGTTCGTCGCGTTCAACTGCGCGGCGGTGCCCGAGGGGCTCATCGAAAGCGAACTGTTCGGGCACGAGGAAGGGGCGTTCACGGGGGCGCGGCGCGGCGGCAAGCCGGGGTTGTTTGAAATCGCGCATACCGGCACTATTTTTCTCGATGAGATCGGCGAAATGCCGGCCGCGCTGCAAAGCCGGCTATTGCGCGTGCTGCAGGAGCGCGAGGTGATGAAGCTCGGCGCGGGCCGCGCGACGCCGGTCGACGTGAGGGTGATCGCCGCGACGCACCGCGATCTGCACGCGCTCGTCGAGGAGGGCGCGTTTCGCGCGGACCTGTATTTCAGATTAAATCTGCTTCAGATAAAATTGCCGCCGCTGCGCGAACGCCGTGCCGACATCGCGCCGCTGGCGCGGCATCTGCTGGAGCGCAGCGCGCTGCAGTACGGCTTGTCGGCGGCGGGGCTCGAGCGGGTGCTGGTGTTTCTCGCCCCGCTTTTTGCGGATTACGCGTGGCCCGGTAACGTCCGTGAACTGGAAAATCTCCTGGCCCGCGCGGCGATTTATATCGGTGACCCGACCAACGAGATGTCCGGGAACTTGACTGCCGAGGCCTTGCCAGACTGGCAGGCCGTGTTTCCCGAGTTCTTCCGGATCAGAGCGGTCGAGGTCGAGCAGATCACACAGGCGCCTCCGGGCCCTGCGCCTGGCAGTACGGCGCCCCGCGCCACCCCCAGCCGCGAGGCCGCGCTGCGCGCCCTCGAACAATCCGGCGGCAATCGCGCCGCCGCGAGCCGCGCGCTCGGCATCGGCAGAACCACGCTGTGGCGGCTTCTGAAGGGCTGAAACGCCCGGCAAATCGTTCCGATAGTCTCAACCGACGAAATGAATAGGGTCAGACTATTGAACTCATTAACACAATCCACTTTACCTATTAAGCGCAGTCTGACATACTGGCTCCACTTTCCAACCCCCTCAAAGAGAGGATTCAGCAAATGCCGATCATCAACAGTCAAGTCAAACCGTTCAAAGCACAGGCTTTTCACAACGGCGATTTCCAGACCGTCACTGAAGAAAGCCTGAAGGGCAAGTGGTCGGTTTTCGTGTTCTACCCGGCCGACTTCACGTTTGTGTGCCCGACCGAACTCGGTGACCTGGCCGATCGTTATGAAGATTTCAAGAAGCTGGGCGTGGAAATCTACAGCGTGTCGACCGATACGCACTTCACGCACAAGGCCTGGCACGACACGTCGGATACGATCCGCAAGATCAAGTACCCGATGCTGGCTGACCCGACGCTCGCTATCTCGCGCAACTTCGACGTGCTGATCGAAGAAGAAGGCCTCGCGCTGCGTGGCACGTTCGTGATCAACCCGGAAGGCGAGATCAAGCTGTGCGAAATTCACGACAACGGCATCGGCCGTGACGCTGGCGAACTGCTGCGCAAGGTTCAGGCTGCTCAGTACATCGCCAAGCACCCGGGCGAAGTGTGCCCCGCCAAGTGGACGCCGGGCGCGCAAACGCTGACCCCGTCGCTCGACCTGATCGGCAAGATCTAAGGTCCGCGCAGCTCACGCTGCACCCGCAGTCTGCATCTGCCGGGATCTTCCCGGCGCTTCACCGCGCGAATCGCCTGATACGGCGCTTCGCGCGCCCCCGGGCCCACCACGTCCTATCCGGATGCGTGCGGCGCCGGGACACCCACACCCCTCGTCACGGAATCGCAACGCCATGCTTGACGTCAATCTCAAGACTCAACTGAAGTCGTACCTCGAAAAGGTTAGCAGGCCTATCGAGCTCGTCGCGTCGATCGATGACAGCGCGAAGTCCCAGGAGCTGCTGGCCCTGCTGAACGACATCGCGACCTTGTCGGAGCGCGTCACGGTGATCGAGCGTCGCGGCGACGACGAACGCAAGCCGTCGTTCTCGATTGGCGAAGCGGGCAAGGAAACCGGCATCCGTTTCGCCGGCATTCCGATGGGGCATGAATTCACGTCGCTCGTCCTCGCACTGCTGCAGGTCGGCGGCCACCCGGTCAAACTCGACGATGCGGTGATCGAACAGATCCGCAGCCTCGACGGCGACTATCAATTCGAAACGTATTTCTCGCTGTCGTGCCAGAACTGCCCGGAAGTCGTACAGGCGCTGAACGTGATGGCGTTGATCAATCCGCGCATCCGTCACGTCGCGATCGACGGCGCGCTGTTCCAGAACGAAGTCGACGCGCGCCAGATCATGGCGGTACCGACGATGTTCCTGAACGGCGAAACCTTCGGCCAGGGCCGCAGCGGCGTGAAGGAAATCCTCGCGAAGCTCGACACCAACGCCGGTGCGCGCGCCGCGAAGCAACTGGAGAACAAGCCGGTGTTCGACACGCTGATCGTCGGCGGCGGCCCGGCGGGCGCGGCGGCGGCGATCTACTCGGCGCGCAAGGGCATTGCGACCGGTGTCGTGGCCGAGCGTTTCGGTGGCCAGGTGCTCGACACGCTGGCGATCGAGAACTTCGTCTCCGTGACCGAAACCGAAGGACCGAAGTTCGCGACCGCGCTCGAACAGCACGTGAAGGCCTATGACGTCGACATCATGGACGTGCAGCGCGCCGAAGCGCTGATTCCGGGGCGCATCATCGAAGTACGTCTGGCCAGTGGCGCGGTGCTGAAGGCGAAGACGATCATCCTGGCGACCGGTGCGCGCTGGCGCGAAATCAACGTGCCGGGCGAGCGCGAGTATCGCAATCATGGCGTCGCATACTGTCCGCACTGCGATGGCCCGCTGTTCAAGGGCAAGCGCGTCGCGGTGATCGGCGGCGGCAACTCAGGCGTCGAGGCCGCGATCGACCTCGCGGGTCTCGTGCGCGAAGTGACGCTGCTCGAATTCGGTGCGACGCTGCGTGCCGACGAAGTGCTGCAACGCAAGCTGCGCAGCCTGCCGAACGTGACGGTCGTCACGCAGGCGCAGACCACGGAAATCACCGGCGACGGCAAGAAGGTCAACGGTCTGGTCTACAAGGACCTCGCTTCGGGCGAAGTGAAGACGGTCGAACTCGAAGGCGTGTTCGTGCAGATCGGTCTCGTGCCGAACACCGAATGGCTGAAGGGCACGGTCGAGCTGTCGAAGCATGGCGAGATCGTCGTCGATGCGCGCGGCGCGACGTCGGTGCCGGGCGTGTTCGCCGCCGGCGACGTGACCACGGTGCCGTTCAAGCAGATCGTGATCGCGGTTGGCGAGGGTGCGAAGGCATCGCTGTCCGCATTCGATCACCTGATCCGCAACAGCGAAGAAGTCGCGGCGGTCAGCGAAGCGGAAGCGGAAGCCGAAGCAGCGGTTTGATTCGGTAGCTCAGAGAGGCAAACCGCGGCCCGCGGGCCGCCGTTTCAGTTTGCGCATGCAACAAGGCCCGCATTCGTGCGGGCCTTTTTCGTTAAAGCACGGGAATCGGTATCACCGTCGGTCGAACGAATACTTGCCGGGGCCGGTCACGCACAACAGCAGCAACCCGCCGATGATGCCGATGTTCTTGTAGAAATGAATCATATTGTCGTACTGCATCGCGCCCGTCATATTCCAGTAGTGATGGCCGATGATTGCGGTGCCGAGCGTATACACCGCAAGCAGCAGCGCCAGCGGTCGCGTGAAAAATCCCACTAACAGCGCGACGCCCACCACAAGCTCCATCACCACCGCGATAACAGCCGACAACGCCGGCACGGGCGCGCCGGTCGACGTCATATAAGCGACGGTGCCGGCAAAGCCGGTCAGCTTCGACCAGCCGAACATCACGAACAGCACCATCAGCAGGATTCGAGCGACGAGCACGACGACGTCTTTCTGGTTTTCAAACAGTGTGTAGCGCATGATTTTTCCCGATAGGGTAGAGGATGAAGCTCGCTGGAAATCGTCGTCCAGCGAGCCGCGTTCAGGTTTGAGTCAATAGCGGCGCAAGCGGAGCGCTTATGCCCACAACGCCGAGGTTTCGATATTACGCAAGTCGAACACGAGCACTTCCGCATCGCGGCCCTGCGTGAACGTCAGCGCTTCTTCACCCCGCACCCGCGCGCCGTCACCCTCGCCAAGCTCGACGCCATTCACCGTAACGCTGCCGCGCGCCACCTGAACATATGCATAGCGGTCCTTCGCGAGTTCGAGCCGCGCAGTTTCCTCGCCGTTGAACAGACCAGCATACACGCGCGCATCCTGTTGCAACTGCAGCGAACCGTTCGCACCGTCCGGCGACAGCACGAGCCGCAGTACACCGCGCTTGTCGGCCGCGCCGAAGTGCTGTTGCTGATAGCGCGGCTTCGTGCCTTGCTGGGCCGGCGCGATCCAGATCTGCAGGAAGTGCACCGGCTCGCTCTTCGAATGGTTGTATTCGCTGTGCGCCACACCGGTGCCCGCGCTCATCAACTGGATGTCGCCCGGCACGATCACCGAGCCCGTGCCCATCGTGTCCTTGTGTTCGAGCGCGCCTTCGAGCACGTACGAAAAGATCTCCATGTCGCGATGCGGATGCTTGCCGAAGCCCTGCGCCGGCGCCACACGGTCGTCGTTGATCACGAGCAGGTCGGAGAAGCCGTTCTGCTTCGGATCGTGATAGTGCGCGAACGAAAACGTATGACGCGAGCTGAGCCAGCCGTGTTCCGCGCGGCCACGTTGGTTGGCGTGTCTGATTTCGAGCATGCTGTTTTCTCCTTGAGTTTTGTCGTGCGATCCGGGCCAGATGTTTGGCTGCGATCCATGAACGACAGTGTAGGTCAATCCGGATGGCTATAATCATGATAAAACCGGAAACACTGTCGCATTGGAGTGGACAATACGATGCAACTCGATGACATGCGCATCTTCGTCGCGACCGTCGACGCCCACAATTTCACCGCCGCGGCCAACCGGCTGTCGCTGTCGAAACAGTTCGTGAGCCGCCGTGTGATGGCGCTCGAGGAAGCGCTCGGTGTGCAACTGCTGATCCGCAACACGCGCAAGCTGGCGGTGACCGATCTGGGTCAGGAGTTCTACGAGCGCGCGAAGCGCATCCTCGGCGAGGTCGAGGACGCCGAGCAGGCCATGTCGCTGCGCCGCGCCGGGCCGCGCGGGCTGCTACGCGTGAGCGCGCCGATGTCGTTCGGCATGATGCATCTGTCGCCGCTCGTCGCGGCGTTTCTGCGCGAGCATCGCGACGTGCGCTTCGACATGGAACTGAGCGACCGCGCCGTCGATGTGGTCGGCGAAGGCTTCGACATGGCGATCCGTATCGGCACGCTGGCGGATTCGTCGCTGATCGCGCAAAAGCTGATCGATGTGAAGATGGTCGCGTGCTGCAGCCCCGGTTATCTGCGCCGGCGTGGCAGCCCGGCCGTGCCTGGCGATCTCGCGAACCACGAATGTCTGCTGTACGGCCACGGCGGCGCGGTGAGCTGGGACTTCAGCGTCGAGGGCGTGCTGAAGAGCGTCGAGGTGCGCGGGCCGTTACGCGCCAATAACGGCGATCTGATTCGCGATGCGGCCGTCGCGGGACTTGGAATCGTTCGGCTGCCGGATTTCATCGTCGCCGATGCGCTCGCAAGCGGACAACTCGTGCCCGTGCTCGAAGCGTTCCTGCCGTCGACGACGGGCGTCTATGCCGTGTATCCGCAGCATCGGCAAAGCTCGGTCACGATCCGGGCATTCGTCGAGTTTCTGCGCAGGCATCTGAGGAAGAAGCTCGCGACCGAACCGCGGACGCCCGTCGGCTAATCCCCTAAACCCTATCAACCGTTGCGGAAGATAAAGCTGTACGCGCTCAACGCCGGCACGCCGCCCAGGTGCGCATAAAGTACGCGCGAGCCGGCCGGAAATTCGCCGTTACGCACCTTGTCGATCATGCCGTGCATCGACTTTCCCTCGTACACCGGATCGGTCAGCATGCCTTCGAGCCGCGCGCACAGACGGATCGCCTCGAGCGTGCCGTCATTCGGCAGACCGTATTCCGGGCCGCCGTAGCGCTCGTCGAGCACGATGTCCTTCGCGATGATGTCGCGGCCCAGCTCGACGCTCTCGGCGGTCCGCTTCGCGATGCGCGTGATCTGCTCGCGTGTCTGCGCCGGTTTCGCCGATGCGTCGATGCCGATCACCCGATCGGCGCGGCCGTCGGCGGCGAAACCGACGACCATGCCAGCCTGCGTGCTGCCCGTCACCGAGCACACGACGATGTAGTCGAACTTGAAGCCCAGTTCGGCTTCCTGCTGACGCACCTCTTCGGCAAAGCCGACGAAGCCGAGGCCGCCGAGCGGATGGTCCGAGCAGCCGGCCGGAATCGCGTACGGCTTGCCGCCGGCCGCGCGCACGCTGTCGAGCGCGTCTTCCCAGCTCTTGCGAAAGCCGATGTCGAAGCCGTCCGCCACGAGCCGCACGTCGGCGCCCATCATGCGCGACATCTGGATGTTGCCGACGCGGTCATACACCGCATCTGAGTAGTTGACCCAATTCTCCTGCACGAGCACGCACTTCAGGCCGAGATGCGCGGCAACCGCCGCGACCTGGCGCGTCTGGTTGGACTGGATGCCGCCGATCGACACGAGCGTGTCGCAGCCCTGCGCGAGCGCGTCCGGGATCAGATACTCGAGCTTGCGGGTCTTATTGCCGCCGAACGCGAGGCCGCTATTGCAGTCCTCGCGCTTGGCATACAGCTCGACCTTGCCGCCGAGATGCTCGCTCAGACGCTTGAGCGGTTGAATTGGCGTCGGTCCGAAGGTGAGCGGGTAGCGGGGGAATCGTTGCAGGTTCATCGCGGCTCCGTGGTGGGGTGATTTCCGTGAGTTCATGTTAGGAAAAACCGCTAGAAATGAGCTTGCGAAAAAATTCGCTCAGACGTATTTTTCGAAATCAAGTAATGTCCACTTCCTAACAAAACTTCGTACATACGGTCATGAGCGCAACGAAAGTTCGTGCTGGGGCGCCACCTTCGGGCATCGGCGCGATTCACCACCCGCTCGATCGCATCGATCGCGCGATCCTGCGGCAGTTGCAAACCGACGCGTCGATTTCGAACGTGGCGCTCGCCGCGAAAGTGAAGCTGAGCGCGCCGGCGTGTTTGCGGCGCGTCGAACGCCTGAAGGAATCGGGGCTGATTCGCGGCGTGGTCGCGCTGCTCGATCCAAAGGCGGCCGGCGCGGGCATGCTCGTGATCATCGGCGTGGTACTGGATCGCTCGACGCCCGAGTCGTTCGCCGAGTTCGAGAAGGCCGCGCAGAAAGTGGCCGGCTGCATGGAGTGCCACGTGGTGACCGGCGAGTTCGACTATTTCATGGTGATCCGCACGCGCGACAGCGACAGCTTCAATCGACTGCACGCCGAGCAGTTGCTGTATCTGCCGGGCGTACGGCAGATCCGCTCATTCATGGTGCTGAAGGAAATCCTGTCGACCACGAAATTTCCGCTGTGAGCCGCGCGGCCGCGCCGCCGGCCGCGAAAGCGCGCATGCTGTCATAAACGCCGCGCCCGCGCGACCAAGCTTCGGCGCACCCGCATGCGGCCGTGGCAGCACCGTGCCAAAGCGGGCGGGCGCCGGCACTTTTCCGGAGCGACCATCATGACTCGCAACAGACCGCAATTCCTTACATCGTTCGGCGGCACCTCGAAACGCACACGCGCGGCCGTGTTGTCGTTGCTGCTAGGCGCGGCCGCGCTCGCGTTGCCGCTCGCGCAGCGCGTCGCGTTCGCGGCGGAGAGCGCCGTCGTGATCGCGCCGCCCGCGCTCGACGAACCGATCCCGGCCAGCACCGCGCACGAGGAAACCGCGGTGTTTGCGGGTGGCTGCTTCTGGGGCGTCCAGGGGGTGTTCCAGCATGTGCGCGGTGTCACGCGGGCGGTGTCCGGCTACTCGGGCGGCTCACGCGACACCGCGCAGTACGAGACCGTCAGCGGCGGCGAGACGGGGCACGCCGAATCGGTGCAGGTCACGTTCGATCCTGGCAAGGTCACCTACGGCCAGTTGCTGCAGGTGTATTTCTCGGTGGTTCAGGACCCGACCGAGCTGAATCGTCAGGGGCCCGACAGCGGCACGCAATACCGCTCCGCGATCTTTCCGCTGAACGACGCGCAACGGCACGTCGCGCAAAGCTACATTGCGCAGCTCGACAAGTCGCACGTGTTCCCCGCGCCGATCGTCACGAAGACGGAGCCGTACAAGGGCTTCTATCCGGCCGAGTTGTATCACCAGAACTATCTGACCTTGCATCCCGATTCGGCCTACATCGTGTTCAATGACATGCCGAAAATCGCCAACCTGAAACGCCTGTTCCCCAACCTGTACCGCGCCAAGCCGGTACTCGTCGAAGCCGGGCAATAACCCTCGGAACGGCGGCGCCAGCGGCGCCGCCGCAGCGCCGGACCGTCTTCGGGTTACGCCTTGGGCCGCGCTCGTCATCAATCTTCCACAGAGTTGGCGCATATCTTGCGCAGCAATGTTCCGTTGGCCATTGTCCACGTCACCGCGGCGTGCAAGGACTATGCGCAGTGGCCACACGAGCGCGGGGGTCATGCGGGCTCGCCGCGCCTCGTGCGCATCGCGCTGCCCGCTTCATCGATTGGAAAAATTACACGCCGTAAGTAACAGCGCGGCGGTCGTCCGCGTTTTTGGGTCCGCGCTGGACCCCGGGCGAAAACCTAACCTCATCGCGACGAGCGAGATTGGAGGCTTCCGGTGGTCAACAGCCGTAGAAAGAAGCGGGGCGCCATGCCTCGCCATAAACAAACCGGCATCGCGGCGAGCTCGCTCGTCGCCGCGACCTTGGGCGCGATGGCCTGCGTGCCGGGTGTGGTCTTCGCGCAGACGCCGTCGCCGCTCGGCGAATGGCAATATTCGGTGGGCATTCCGCTGCAGAAGATGTGGCAGCCGAACATTCCCGACTGGCAACTGCGTTTCGGCGTGGCCACATCGTTCCAGCCGCGCTTCGAAGGATCGGACCGCTATCACCTGGTGACCGGCCCGAGCATCGACGTGCGCTACAAGGATCTGTTCTTTCTGTCGAGCGGCGAAGGTTTTGGCGTGAATTTCGCGCAGGGCGAGAACTGGCGCATGAGTCTCGCCGCGGTCTACGACCTCGGGCGACGCGGCCAGGACGATCCGCAGGAACTCAACGGGCTCGGCAACATCAACCCGGCGCCCGGTCTGAAGCTTTCGGGCGAGTACGTCGTGTCGAAGGATTTTCCGCTCGTTCTGCGCGCCGATATCCGCCGCTATTTCGGCGGATCGAACGGCTGGATCGGCGATCTTGGCGCCTATATGCCGATGCCCGGCAGCACCAGGCAGTTCTTCTGGTTCGCCGGCCCGAACGTGGTGCTCGCGGACTCCCATTACATGAACAGCTGGTTCGGCGTCAATCAGGAGCAGGCCGCGCACTCGCAGTATCCGCAGTATCACGCGAGCGCGGGCTTCAAGTCGGTGGGTTTCGGCGTCAGCGCGATCTGGCTGTTCAGCAAGCACTGGTTCGCGACCGCCGACGGCGCGTTCGAGCAGCTCGTCGGCAGCGCGGGCAATAGTCCGATCACGCGCAGCCGCGCGACCGGCGTCGCCGACGTGTCGATCAACTACCGGTTCTGACGCACCGCCGGCGCGCAGCCATTGCGCCGTGACTTGGTGGGTATAGCCCTTGCTGACTCTGTGATCGCGCGCCGCGACGCCTCCGTCGCCGCGCGCTCGAACACAAGGAGTCGATCCCCATGGCAGGTAAATCGAATACCCAGAAGGCCGCGGCCCAGGCAAACGGGGCAGCGCAGCCGAACGACGCGAAATCGAACGATCTCGAACGCAATCGCGTGAAGCCGCAAGGCGAGGCCCTGAGGACCAATCAGGGCGTCAAGATCGCCGACAACCAGAACACGTTGCGTGCGGGACCGCGCGGTCCATCGCTGCTCGAAGATTTCATCATGCGTGAAAAGATCACGCACTTCGACCACGAGCGCATTCCCGAACGGATCGTGCACGCGCGTGGCTCGGCCGCGCATGGTGTCTTCAAGGTCTACGAATCGATGCGCGAGTACACCAAGGCCGCGTTTTTGCAGGACCCGGCCGCCGAAACGCCGGTCTATGTGCGTTTCTCGACCGTGCAAGGTCCGCGCGGCTCTGCCGACACCGTGCGCGACGTGCGCGGCTTCGCGACAAAGTTCTACACGCAGGAAGGCAATTTCGATCTGGTCGGCAACAACATGCCGGTGTTCTTTATCCAGGACGCGATCAAGTTTCCTGACTTCGTGCACGCGGTGAAACCGGAAGCACCGAACGAAATGCCGACCGGCGGGTCCGCGCACGACACGTTCTGGGACTTCGTCTCGCTCGTGCCCGAATCGGCGCACATGGTGTTGTGGACGATGTCGGACCGCGCGATTCCGCGCAGCCTACGGACGATGGAAGGCTTCGGCGTTCACACGTTCCGCTTCGTCAGTGCGCAGGGCAAAGCTCGTTTCGTCAAGTTCCACTGGCGTCCCGTGCTCGGCTCGTATTCGCTGCTGTGGGACGAAGCGCAGAAGCTCGCGGGCAAGGACCCGGACTTTCACCGCCGCGACCTATGGGAAGCGATCGAGCGCGGCGATTATCCAGAGTACGAACTGGGGGTGCAGATCGTCGAGGAAGCCGACGAGCACAAGTTCGATTTCGACCTGCTCGATCCGACCAAGCTGATTCCGGAAGAGCTGGTGCCGGTGAAAATCATCGGCAAGATGACGCTCAATCGCAATCCGGACAACTTCTTCGCCGAGACCGAACAGGCCGCGTTCCATCCGGGGCATATCGTGCCGGGCATCGATTTCACCAACGATCCGTTGCTGCAGGGGCGTTTGTTCTCGTACACGGACACTCAGATCAGCCGCCTCGGTGGCCCGAACTTTCACGAGATTCCGATCAACCGGCCGGTCTGTCCATCCGTCAACAATCAGCGCGATGCGATGCATCGGCAGGCGATCCATGTCGGCCAGGCGTCGTACGAGCCGAACTCGCTGAACGACGGCTGGCCGAAGGAAACCGATCCGGCCGCTGAAGATGGCGGCTTCGACAGCCATCAGGCACGCGTCGAGGGCACGAAGATTCGCGTGCGCAGCGACTCGTTCGCCGATCATTTCTCGCAGGCCGCGTTGTTCTACAACAGCATGTCGCAGCCGGAAAAAGACCATATCGCGGCGGCCTATCAGTTCGAGCTCGGCAAGGTGACGAAGCCCGAGATTCGCGCGCGTCAGGTCAACGAGATTCTCGCGAACTTCGACGCCGATCTCGCCGCGAAGGTCGCCGAAGGACTCGGCTTGCCGGCGCCGAAAAAGGGCACGGCGAAACTCGTCGGGCCGAAGACGTCGCCGGCGTTGAGTCTGCTCAATCGCGTGAAGCCCGGCATCAAGACCCGCAAGATCGCGCTGCTCGCCGCACCCGGCTCCGATGGCGCGGCGATCAAACAGTTGCAGCAGGCGCTCACGGGTGAAGGCGCAACGCCGATGCTGATCGCGCCGACGCTCGCCGGGATCGATGGCCTCGCGCCCGACGCGACGATCGCCGGGCTGCCATCGGTGATGTTCGACGCGGTGATCGTCGTCGGCGGCGAGAAGGGGGCGAAGGCACTGTCGCAATCGGGCGATGCGCGGCACTTCGTGCTCGAAGCGTTCAAGCATCTGAAGGCGATCGCGGCGCTCGGCGCGGGGCGCGACCTGCTCACGGCCGCCCAGTTGCCCGCGCAGCCGGACGGCGTCGCGACCGGCGAGGACTCGCAGTCCGCCGACGTGTTGAAGGCGTTCATCAAGGCCGCCGGACAGCATCGCGTGTGGTCGCGCGCGGCGCAGGCGGAATCGGTGCCGGCCTGAGCGGGCCGAGCCGGTTGCGCTGATGCGCTGCCGCGTGAGCCGCTGAACGGTGCTGAGCGTAGCTGAAACGCGGCGGGTCGATAGCCGACGATCGCGACCATCGCACCCGCGCGGGCCGTCTGATCGTCGCGGTCGAAGACGATCCGCCGTTCGCCGCGATTCTGCGCGATCTCGTGCACGAACTCGACTTCGACTTCGTGCACGCGAGCGATGCAGCGAGCGGCCTCGCGCTGGTGCGCGACATGCGGCCGGCTGCGGTGCTGCTCGACGTCGATCATCATCAAGGGCGCGAAATCGCCGGAGCGTCTGCTCGATGAAGTCACGCTGTTTCTGCATAGCGTCGAGTCGTCGCTCGCGCCGGAGCAGCAGCGCATGCTGCGCACCGTGCGGCAACGCGACAATGCGTTCGAGGGCCGCACGATCCTGCTCGCCGAAGACGACGTGCGCAACATCTTCGCGCTGTCGCACGTGCTGGAGCCGCTCGGCGCGAAACTGCTGATCGCGCGCAACGGCCGCGAGGCGCTCGACGAACTGGAGAACGGGCCGGAAGTGCATCTGGTGCTGATGGACATCATGATGCCCGAGATGGACGGTCTGACCGCGATGGGCGAGGTTCGCCGCAATCCGCGCTTCACGCATCTGCCGATCATCGCGCTGACCGCGAAGGCGATGGCGAACGATCGCACGCGCTGCCTCGAAGCGGGCGCCGACGACTACGTGTCGAAACCGATCGACGTCGACAAGCTCGTTGCGCTGTGCCGCGTGTGGCTGCGGCAGCGCTGACGGCGCGAGCGTAAGCACGGAAGCGAGAAACGCGATGAAACCGTCCGCATCTGAGGCACCGCACCGCATCAGCGATTTCGACATCGAGCTGCGGCTGCTGCTCGAGGCGATCTATCTGAAGTATCAGCACGACTTTCGCCACTACGCGATGTCGTCGCTGCGCCGCCGCCTCACGCAGGCGCTCGATGAATTCAACGTGGAGACGCTGTCGCAATTGCAGGACCGCATCATGCGCGACGGCTACGAGTTTTCGCGGCTGTTGCGCTACCTGACCGTGCAGGTCAGCGACATGTTTCGCGATCCGTCGTATTTCCTCGCGCTGCGCGAGCACGTGCTGCCGCGTTTGCGCACCTACCCGTCGATCAAGGTGTGGGTCGCCGGATGCAGCACCGGCGAGGAGCTGTGGTCGCTGAAGATCCTGTTCGACGAGGAGGGTCTCACCGAGCGCACGCTGTTCTACGCGACCGACATCAACCCCGACGCGCTCGCGCGCGCGGAGGCGGGCATCTACGCGCTCGAACGCATCCAGGGCTTCACGCAGAACTATCTGGCGGCGGGCGGCACGCGTTCGCTGTCGGACTACTATCATGCAGCGTATGGCGGCGCGCGCTTTGCCGGCTCGCTCAAAGAGCGCGTGGTGTTCGCCGATCACAGCCTGTCCACCGACGAAGTGTTTCTCGAAGCGCATCTGGTGTCATGCCGCAACGTGCTGATCTATTTCGATCGCGGCTTGCAGGATCGCGCGTTGGGGCTGTTCGAGAACGCACTGGTGCGGCGCGGCTTTCTCGGCCTGGGCAGCAAGGAAACCCTGCGGTTTTCACATCACTACCCGGCGTTCGACGAGTTTCGCGCGGCCGAACGCATTTATCACAAGCGTTAGCGAGGTCGCGATGCCACGCTCGACCAGTGAACCCCCGCCCACCCAGGCCGCCGACGCCGGCACCGCCGCGCGGACACACGAGCGGCGCGGCTATCAACTGGTCGTGATTGGCGGGTCGGCGGGCGGCATCGAGGTGCTCAAGGTGCTGCTCGCCGCGCTGCCCGCACGCTTCGCGGCAGCCGTGATGATCGTCGCGCATCTGCCGCCCGATTCGCCGAGCTATCTGGTGCCGGCGATCGCGCATCGCTGCGCGCTGCCGGTGCTCGAACCCGATGCGGGGGAGCTGATTCTGCCGGGCCGCGTGTACGTCGCGCCGCCCGGTTATCACATGCTCGTCGAAGTGGACCGCACGGTCGCGCTGTCGACCGCTGCGGCGGTGCGCTTCTCGCGGCCGTCGATCGACGTGCTGTTCGAATCGGCCGCCGCGGTGTACGGCGAGCGGCTGCTTGCGATCCTGCTTTCCGGCGCCAACGACGACGGCGCGCAGGGGCTCGAATGCGTGCGCGCGCTCGGCGGCGCCGCGTGGGTGCAGGACCCCGGCAGCGCCGGTGCACCGGAGATGCCGCGCGCCGCGATCGAGCGCGGCGCGGCCGACGCGATCTACAATCCCGAAACCTTGGCGAAGCGCCTTGCCGCGCTGCCGACTTCCCTCTGAACCGGTGCCATGACGAACTCACCTGTGAACATCCTGATCGTCGACGACATCGTCCACAACATCACCGCGCTGGAAGCCTTGCTCGCGCGGCCCGACGTCGCGGTGCTGGTCGCCGACTGCGGCACCGCCGCGCTCGATCTGCTGCTCAAGCACGAAGTCGCGCTGGCGATTCTCGACGTCAATATGCCCGGCATGAACGGCTTCGAGCTGGCCGCGCTGATGCGCGGCAGCCCGCGCACGTCGCACGTGCCGATCATCTTCCTGAGCGCGACCGCGCAGGACGCGTCGCGCACGTTCCGTGGCTATGAGGCGGGCGCGGTCGACTTCCTGTACAAGCCGTTCGATCCGCGCATCCTGCAGTCGAAGGTCGACGTGTTCGTGCAGCTGGAGCAGCAGAAGCGCGAGCTCGCCGCGCAACTGGTGACGACGCGCCAGATGCTCGAAGCGAACGAGATGCTGATGGCGGTGCTCAGCCACGATCTGCGCACGCCGCTCGGCGCGGTGCTGGCGTCGGCGGAATACCTGATGCGCACGGCCGCCGACGAGCAGGCCGCAACCGTCGCCGCGCGCGTGAAGAACAGCTCCCTGCGCATGGCGCGGATGGTCGATCAGCTGCTGAACCTCGCGCGCCTGCAAGGCGGACGTCTGCCGTTGCAGCCGCGCTCGATCGAACTCGCGACGCTGTGCCGCTCGGTCATCGACGAATTCGCATCGCAGAAGAGCGGCAAGCAGATCGTGTTCACCTGCACCGGCAATACGGCCGGCGCGTGGGATACCGATCTCGTGTGGCAGGCGGTGTCGAATCTCGTCAGCAACGCGCTCCATCATGGCGCGCCGGAGGGCGATATCGGCGTGGAGGTCGATGGCGACGCCGAGGATTGCGTGCGCCTGAAGGTGTCCAATCGCGGCACGATTCCGGCGGAGCTGTTTCCGCATCTGTTCAAGGCGTTCGTGTCGAACGGCAACGGCGCGCGCTCGCGCGAAGGGCTCGGGCTCGGTCTGCATATCGTGCAGGAGATCGCGCGCATGCATGGCGGCGGCGTCAGCGTCGTATCCACGGACGAGTCCGGCACGACCTTTACGATCGAATTGCCGAGGACGGTGGCGTTGCAGCGGGGGTCGTTTACCCGGCGATAGAGCATCGCCAGGCCGGCGATCACGCCGGTGGGCCACCGCGTGCCCGCTGTGCTACGCTTGCCGCAACCCAATTCACGCAGCGCAAGCACGAATTCCCATCATGCGTTCCTGGCGCCTCGCATCACCGCAGCGCAGCGGTCAGATCAGCACCGCGCGCGCCACCGACCTCGTCATGGCGATCTCCCACCCGGATGCCGACGCGCTCGCCGCGAGCATTCTGCTGACGGTTGGCGAAACGTTGTCGCTGCCCGTCTCGCAGTGCACGATCTTCGCGTATGAGTTCGACGCGCGGCCCCGTACGGTGTCGGCGGCCGACCATCGGGGCGGCCATTTTCTGCGCGACGTCGCCGAACGCTACGCCGCGCATTTCTATGCGCTCGACGGCAATCGCGCGATCATCGGTCAATCGAACCACAGCCGGCGCACCGCTTTGCGCGATGCGCTGGTGCTGCATCAGCAGCGCGGCGACGAAATCGAAAACGAAGCGTATCGCGCGGCCTGCTACGCGCAGCCGAACGTATCGGACCGGCTGTCGTTGCTCGTGCAGCCGGCGGATAGCGTGTGGCTGTCGATCAACCTGTATCGCGACCGCGCGTACGGCGTGTTCGCGCCGGGCGAACTGGAGCGGATCGAAAGCGTCGCGCCGCTGTTCGCGCATGCGGCGAAGGGCCAATACGCGCTGAACGGGCAACATCAGCAGGGCACCGGTGCGGCGATGCTCGCGCGCGTGCGGCGCGCATGTCCGACGCTGACGCCGCGCGAGCTCGACGTGTTGCGTGGCACGCTCGATGGCGCGAGCGCGGCCGAGATCGCCGGGCAGATGGGCGTGAAGCCGGCGAGCGTCGTCACGTACCAGAAGCGCGCCTACGCGCGGCTCGGGATTTCAAATCAGCGACAACTGTTCGCGCTGTGTATGCAGCCCTAGCTGCACGTCTGTCGAAACTCGCGCCGAAGCGCGCGTCGCATCGCGCGTCGAGTCCGCTTCAACTCCGCTTACCCCGCGTCTCGGCCTGCGTCTCCCGATCCCAACGCTTCAACCACGGCATCACGAAATCCGCGAAGCCGTCGGCCGATGGCGACAGCGCACGCTCGGTCGACCGATACACGCACACCTCGCGAATCGTTTCAGGATCGACGATGCGCTTCATCAAGAGCCCGAAGGTCCGCGCGAGCGGTGCGACATAGGCTGGCGCGAGCGTGACCGCCAGCCCTTGCGCGGCGAGGCCGAACGCGGTGGTCACGTTGTCGACGACATCGACGGGAATGATGCGCGCCTCGACCGGCAGATTGGCGAGCATCTGGTCGACCGCGCGCTCGTGGTCGCGGCCGGTCGCGACGATCGGCACGTCGCGCAGATGCTGCCACCGCACGCGGCGGCGCGCGGCGAGCGGATGCGCGGCCGAGCACCACATGACCCACGGACTCGCGAACGCGGGCTCGGAGCGCACGCGCGGCCCGCTTTGCCGATCCGGGCCGATCGCGAGATCGATGTCGCCGCTCTCGACGCGCTCCACCAGTTGCTCGACCACGGTATCGCAGACGCGCACGACCACCTTCGGTTTGTCGCGCGCGTATTCGGCGATCGCCGCGGGCAGCGCCGTCGACGCGATGACGAGCGGCGCGCCGACCCGCACGATGCCGGCCGCGCGGTTGCGGATATCGTCGGCGGATTGGGCGGCTGCGCGCACGTGGCGCAGCACCGATTCGGCCGACGCCAGAAAGTCCTGCCCCGCGCTGGACAGCGCGACGCGCCGCGTGGTGCGATCGAACAGCCGGAAGCCGAGCTCCGTTTCGAGTTCGGCAAGCAGCTGGCTGACCGCCGACGAGGTCAGCCCGAGCCGCTGCGCCGCCGCGCCGATGCTGTGCAGATCGGCGATGGCGAGGAACGCTTCGAATTGACGGATCGTGACGCGGGTAAGCGGCATACGATCGATTCTAAAGAAAAACTTACGAATCGTGAAAAATCGATTGATTGTGCGCGGCGCGTCGACGACCGACACTCGTGCGGGTCGACTTGGCCCGGCAAACCCGCTTAGACTCAAGGTTTGCCATGTCGTCCCGCGGCGCGCGGACGACCGCTACAACAGGCCTGCAGAGGCCGTCTTCAAGGACCCGTCATGTTCGACCATATTCCCGCCTATCCGGGCGACCCGATTCTGAGCCTGAACGAAGACTTTCAGCTGGACCCCCGGCCGAACAAGGTCAACCTCAGCATCGGCATCTATTTCGACGACGCCGGCAAGCTGCCGGTGATCGACGCGGTGCGCCGCGCCGAAACCGCGCTGCTCGACGCGATCGGCCCGCGCTCGTATCTGCCGATGGCGGGTCTGCCGCTCTATCGCGACACCGCGCAGGCGCTCGTGTTCGGCGCCCACAGCGCGGCGCGCGCCGAAGGCCGGATCGCGACGCTGCAAACGCTCGGCGGCTCGGGCGCGCTGAAGGTCGGCGCCGATTTCCTGAAGCGCTATTTCCCCGGCTCGCAAATGTGGATCAGCGATCCGAGCTGGGAAAACCATCGCGTGGTGTTCGAAGGCGCGGGCCTCACGGTCAACACCTATCCGTACTACGACGCGCAAACGGGCGGCCTGCGCTTTGCCGAAATGCTCGCCGCAATCGACACGCTGCCGGAAAAGAGCATCGTGCTGCTGCACGCGTGCTGCCATAACCCGACGGGCGTCGATCTGAGCCCGTCGCAATGGGCGGAACTGGTGCCGGTTTTGCAGCGCCGCAAGCTGATCGCATTCGTCGACATGGCCTACCAGGGTTTCGGCGCGGGCCTCGAAGAAGACGCCGCGCCGGTGCGCCTGCTCGCCGACGCGAACGTGCCGCTGATCGTCGCGAACTCGTTCTCGAAGAATTTCTCGCTTTACGGCGAGCGCGTCGGCGCGTTGAGCGTGGTCTGCAAGAGCGCCGACGAAGCGGCGCGCGTGGCGGGCCAGCTGATGTCGGCGGTGCGCGCGAACTACAGCAATCCGCCGACGCACGGCGCGCGCCTCGTCGCCAACGTGCTCGCCGATGCGACGCTGCGCGCGTCGTGGGAAGCCGAGCTCGGCGCGATGCGCGAGCGCATTCTGGCGATGCGCAAGGTGATCCACGCCGGGCTCGACGGACGCGTCGATGAAGTGATGCGCGCGCGCTATGTCGCGCAGCGCGGCATGTTCACGTATACGGGCCTGTCCGAAAGCCAGGTCGAGCGTCTGCGCAACGAATACGCGGTGTACGTGCTGCGCTCGGGCCGCATGTGCGTCGCCGGGCTGAACGCGCGCAACGCGGACTATGTCGCGTCGTCGATCGCGGCGGTGGTGTCGGGCGCCTGAAGCGGTTCGGCGCTCGGGCCGCTGTTGCGGCACGCGTGAATATGATGGGCGGCGCGCACGGGCGCGCCGTCACAACGACAATCTTGGAGACACCGACGATGGCCACGACCTTCGCAGCGCAACCGGCGAGCCCGCCCAGATCGGCCGCGATGCATCCGGACGAATGGCAGGCGCGCGTGCAACTTGCCGCGTGCTACCGGATTTTCGATCTGCTCGGTTGGACCGAGATGATCTACAACCACATCACGCTGCGCGTGCCCGAAAGCGTCGGCGGCCCGGAGCGCCAGTTCCTGATCAATCCGTTCGGGCTGCACTACAGCGAAGTGACCGCGAGCAATCTGGTGAAGATCGACGCGCAGGGGCGCGTGCTCGACGGCTCGCCGTATCCGGTGAATCCGGCTGGCTTCGTGGTGCATGCGGCGATTCACGAGGGCTTGCCCGACGCGCACTGTGTGATGCATACGCATACGACGGCGGGCGTCGCGGTCGCCTGCCTCGAAGAGGGCCTGCAGCAGACCAACTTCTATAGCGCGCAGTTGCACGACCGGATCGCGTATCACGACTTTGAAGGCATCACGATTCATGCGGAAGAGGGGCCGCGGCTGCTCGCGCATATCGGCGACAGGCAGGCGGTAATCCTGCGCAACCACGGTCTGCTATCGTGGGGCCGAACATTGCCGCAGACCTTCGCGATTCTGTGGACGCTGAATCGCGCGTGCGAAGTCCAGGTGGCGACGTTCTCGATGGGCCGCGCTCGGCCGGTGCCGGAGGAGGTCGCGATTCGCTGCTCGCGCGACGCGCTGCAGTTCGATCCGCGCCACGGCGCCGGACAGGACGTGTTCGATGCGCTGGTGCGGCGGGTCGACCGGATCGATGCGAGTTTCCGGCAATGATTGAAGCCACGCATAAACGAGCGCGACAATCAACGCTGCAATAATCACAGCAACAGGCAAGGATTCAGGCGATGAAAGTAGCGATCTACGGCGCCGGCTCGATCGGCGGCTGGATGGGAGTGAAGCTCGCGCAGGCGGGCCATCGGGTCAGCGTGGTCGCGCGCGGCGCGACGCTCGACGCGGTGCGCCAGCATGGTCTGCGGCTGATCGAAGGCGGCGTGATCTTCGCCGAGCAGGTGAAGGCGAGCGACAAGCCGGCCGATCTCGGCGTGCAGGAACTCGTCGTGATCGCGGTGAAGGGCCCGGCGATGGCGACCGTGGCCGCGCATATCAAACCGCTGCTCGGCCCCGAGACGATCGTGCTGACGGCGATGAACGGCGTGCCGTGGTGGTTCTGCGACGGTTTGGGCGGCGAACTCGCCGGCCAGCGCCTGAAGACGATCGATCCCGACGGCGCGATCACCGCCGCGATCCCGGCCGCGCAGACGGTCGGCTGCGTCGTGCATGCCAGTTGCCTGATCGACGCGCCCGGCGTGATCCGGCATCACCAGGGCAACGGGCTGATCGTCGGCGAGGCGTCGGGCAAGCCGAGCGAGCGTGTCGAGCTGCTCGCCGCGCTGTTGCAGGCGGCGGGCTTCCATGCAACGGCTTCGGCGCAGATCCAGCGCGACGTTTGGTTCAAGCTGTGGGGCAACATGACGATGAACCCGGTCAGCGCGATCACCGGCGCAACGACCGACCGGATCCTCGGTGACGAACTCGTGCGTGGTTTCGTCACGCACATCATGCTGGAGGCGAAGGAAATCGGCGCGCGCTTCGGCATCCCGATCGACCAGGCGCCCGACGACCGTCACGCGGTCACGCTGAAACTCGGCGCGATGAAGACGTCGATGTTGCAGGACGTGCAGGCCGGCAAGGCGGTCGAACTCGATGCGCTGGTCGGCGCGGTGCGCGAACTCGGGCAACTGACGCGCGTGCCGACGCCCTATACGGATGCGTTGCTCGGACTCGCGCGGCTGCATGCGAGTACGTTGGGCTTGTATCCGAGGCAGTGAGGTCGGTCTGCCAGCGCCCGTTTTGTTGTGATGGCTGTAATTCCCTCGCACTGCTGCGGCATTGCCGTTACCGCCGCTAGCGAACCGCCTCCAGGGAGGCGGTTTCTTTTACCCGCGCCAGGCCGTGGCGGCAGCCGGCAGCTTCGCGGCTTCGATCAACGACAACGCGCGCCGCGAGTCGTCGAGTTCGGTCAGGCACAAGAGCGCGAGGCGCGCGAGATACAGCGACGCCTGCGCCTCGCCTTCGTGGGTCAGCGTGTTGCACAGCGTCGTATAGACGAGGTCGAGATCGGAATCGGTCATGATGTCGAAGGTCCTTGCGCGTTAGTTCTGCTGTGTCAGCGTGGCATCGAGCGCGCGCAGAACGGCCGCCGCGCTGCCGTTGCGCCAGCGCGCGAGCACGTGGCCGTCGGGGCGGATCAGATAGACGGTGCCGGGCCGTGCGTCGAGCATGTCGTGCAGGCGGCCGGTTGGGTCGATCGCTCGCGGGCTGTTTGCCGATTGCGCTTCGGCCGTGACGATATCGATCACGTTGAACGGAATGCCCCGGCTGGCTAGCGTGCTTTGCAGTTGCTGCCACGCGTCACCATCGTTCGCGAGGTCTGCGTCGAAGCGCAGCGCCGTGAAGCACGGTCCGAGCAGATCGGTTAGATGAATGCCGAGCCGTGCGCCATCTTGCGATTGTTTGAGCAGCCTGCCCTCGGGCAGCACGGTACCCGGCGCGGGGCCGCGATCGAACGCATCGGCTCCGTCGCCTGTGAAGTTCAGCGGCGATTGCCGATACGCGATCGCATGCGTCTGGCGCGGATTGATCAGCGGCCGCACCGCCGCATGCCGCTCGGCGAGCCCGAGCACGGCCGTGCGCAGCAAGTCGAACGCGAAGGTCGGCGGCGCCATGAATTCGGTACTTTTCATGCCGTAGCTCAGGTTCTCGCGCGCCGCGTACACACGTTCGTCGCTATAGCTATCGAGCAGCGCTGGCGACGCGCTCCCATTGATCACGCAGCCGAGCTTCCAGCCGAGATTGTCGGCGTCGTCAATGCCGGAGTTCGCGCCGCGCACGCCGAAGATCGGCACCAGATGCGCGGCGTCGCCCGCGAATAGCACGCTGCCATGCCGATAGCGTTCGAGCGTCAGCGCATTGGCCTTGTAGATCGTGATCCAGATCGGCGACCAAGCGCCGGCTTCGCCCATCGAGTCGAGCAAGTTTTGCACGCGCGGTATCACGTTCTCGGGCAGCACGGCGGCGTCGGGGTCTTCGTCGTCGCGTAACTGATAGTCGATGCGCCACACGTTGTCAGGCTGCTTGTGCACGAGCACCGTCGAGCCCGGATTCGACGGCGGATCGAAGTACGCGAGCCGTTCGGTCGCGCGCGTGCCGTCGAGTTCGATATCGAGGATCACGTAGCGGCCTTCGTAGGTCGTGCCTGTGAGCTTCAGCCCGAGCAGGTCGCGGATCGTGCTGCGTCCGCCGTCGCAGGCGACGACCCACGCAGCGTCCATCTGCCAGCTTTTGCCTTGCGGATCGGCAGGATCGGCGCTGCGCAAGGTCAAGGTCGCGCCGCCCTGCGGCCGTTGCTCGAGGCCCGTCACACGCGTTTGCCAGCGCACGTCGATCAGATCGGCGTGCCGTTCGATCTCGTCGAGCAGCAACTGCTCGATCTGATACTGCGCGATATTGATCATCGGCGGCAGCGACTGCTCGTCGTCCTGATGCATCGCGAAGCGGAACACCTCGGTGTCGCGATAGAAACTGCGCCCGCCGGTCCACGCCAGCCCCTTTTGCAGAAAACCGTCGACGACGCCGAGCCGCTTGAAGATTTCGAGGCTGCGTCGCGAGATGCAGATCGCGCGGCTGCCGGTGCACACGCTGTCGTCCGCCTCGATCAGCACCGAGCGCACACCCTGGCGCGCGAGCGCAAGCGCGAGCGTCATGCCGACCGGACCGCCGCCGACGATCGCGACGGCGCGCGCTTGTGGATCGCGTCCGTCGATGAGCGGCGGCACCACGGCTGGATAGCGGCGCGGGGCGAACGGATAGGGCTTGAACGGACGGGTCATGCGTGTCTCCAGTTTTCCTGCGTTATCGGTGCAGTATGCGTCGGCGTTCGCGCGCGGCTGTCCTCATTTTGGGTACAGCGCCGCGCGCGAGCGTGAGGAGTGGTAGAGACCTGGACCTTCGCCGCTCGTTAGCCGTCCAGACAGGCGCGCAAGCTCCGCGCGAGGTGGCCCGCCTCACCTGCATTGGCGATGTTCGCGAAGCCCATCACAACGCCACGCGGCGTGCTACGCGTGCGACCATTCGCGTACCAGACCGAGAGCGGCAGAACGGCGAGCCCCGCGTCGCGGGCGCGCGCCGCAACCGCGACGTCGTCGACCGGGCCATCAGGGCCCTCGACGAACTGTGCCGCGAACTGGATTCCCCCTGGCGGCAGTTCGACGATCAGCCGTTCGCCGAACGCCTGCTCCAACGCGCGCACGATCAGCACGCGCCGCTCGGCGTATAACGCACGCATGCGCTTCAGATGTCGCGCAAAATGCCCCCGCTCGATGAAGTCGGCCAAAGCGGCCTGCAACACGGTTGGCGATCCGGCGTTCATGCTGCGCGCCACCCGCCCGACGCGCTCGACGGCCCGCTCCGGCACCACCGCATACGCGAGCCGCAAGCCGGGAAACATCACCTTGCTGAATGTGCCGCAGTAGATCACGTGATCGCGACGATCGAGGCTCTTCAATGCCGGCAATGGCCGGCCCAGATAGCGGAACTCGCTGTCGTAATCGTCTTCGACGATCCAGCTGGACGCTTGCTCTGCCCAGCCCAGCAACGCCATGCGTCGGGGAAGCGATAACGTGTGCCCGAGCGGGCTCTGGTGCGACGGCGTGACCAGCGCGAAGCGCGCCTGCGCATCCAGCCGTGTGCCGTGTTCGACGTCGATCCCATCTTCGTCCACCGGCACTGCGACGAGCTGCACGCCGGTTTCGGCGAGAAAACCGCGCGCGAGCAGATAGCCCGGATCTTCGTACCACACGCTGTCGTTCGGGCGGGCGAGACTGCGCAACACGAGCTCGAGCGTCGCACGGTAGCCGCCCGTCACGAACACCTGGTCCGGCAGGCAGGTCACCCCGCGCGACAGCCCAAGATACGTGGCGATGTGTTCGCGAAGCGGCCGGTAGCCGACAGGATCCGGGTACGCGAGCATCGCGCGCTCGCCGCTGCGCGCGCGATGCGAAACGAGACGATTCCAAACCTTGAGCGGAAACGCGTCAAGCGCGGGCAGCCCGGGTTGCAACGGCCGGGGCTCGCCGCTCATGGCGGCGGCAATGGCAAGCTGGCGCGGCGCCGGTTGAGCGCCGTGCGATTCGCCTGGCGTCTGAGGTGCGGTAGCCGTTTTAACGCTCTGCGTGCCGTTCGAACTCTTTGTGCTTTGCGTACGCGAGCGCGTCACTGAAGCTGGCAGCGAGGGCGACACGAACGTGCCAGCCGCACCGCGCATCTGGAGGTAGCCTTCGTCGACGAGGACCGTATACGCCAGTTCAACCGTGCCGCGCGCTGTGTTCAGTTGCGTAGCGAGGCTGCGCAGCGCGGGCACGCGATCGCCTGGACGCAGATGCCCTGCGGCGATCGCGGTTCTGAAGCGCGCGCAGATCTGCAGGTAGATCGGCGACTGGAGCTGCCGATCGATATCGACGGTGAATGCGGTAGGCGATACGGTCATCACAGTCTTGCCGGCAAGCAGACCGGAATCAGGATGTCCTGGTCCGATCGACAATTCTTGGCACTTTTCGATAGTTCATGATCTTCTCACAATAGCCTCACACGATGCGACGGCGGCGAGTTCTTTCCCGCGATGCAACGGCCGCCAGTCGCCTGCCCGTGTCAACTGACTCTCATCTGGAGAATGTGCCATGAAGATCGTCGTAATCGGTGGTTCCGGCCTGATCGGCTCGCGCCTCGTCACGCTGCTCGGCGAGGCGGGTCATGAGGTACTTGCTGCGTCGCCGCGTACCGGTGTGAACGCCGTGACGGGGGAAGGTCTGAGCAACGCGCTAGCGGGCGCGGACGTCGTAGTGGATGTGGCGAACGCGCCTTCCTGGGAGCCTCAGGCGGTGCTCGACTTTTTCCGCACCTCGACGCGCAACCTCGGCAAAGCCGAAGTGGCTGCAGGGGTACGCCATCACGTCGCGCTTTCCATCGTCGGCTGCGACCGCACGCCGGAAAATGCGTATTTCGTTGCCAAGGTCGCGCAGGAAGAGGCGATTGAAGCGGCGGGCGTGCCCTATACGATCGTGCGCGCGACCCAGTTCATGGAATTCATCGGCGCAATTGCTGATTCCGGCGCAGAAGGCGGGACGGTGCGCGTTGGGGACGGACTGTTCCAGCCGATAGCCGCGGACGACGTCGCAGCGATCCTCGCGCAGGTCGCTCTCGCCACGCCACTGAACGGCACAGTCGATATCGCGGGCCCGGACCGTGAACCGTTTGCCGCCATCATCAGACGTTATCTGAAGTCTGTCAGCGACCCGCGCCCTGTTGTGACGGATCAGGGTGCGCGCTATTACGGCGGCCGCGTCGAGGAACAGTCGCTCGTACCGCTCGGCGAGGCGCGAATCGGCCGCGTGAGCCTGGACCAGTGGCTGGCGCAAACTGAAAAGGGGTGATTTCAGGTCGATACGAAACCAGAATCAGCATGTCTGCGTTTTGCTCGCGATCGGCGTATTTGAGAGGATGAACGTATCCCGTTCGTGTCGAAACGCTGGTTATTTGTAAGCGTGCGTATCCCGATCTTATTTGCAAATACGTTGGGATACAAAGGGAAGATGCGGGGAGAGAGGCAGGGCAGAGACGAGGACGGTGGCGTGACGTGGCGAGGCCTCAGCCGGTTTTGCTGGCTGATTCGGCTTCCATGTTCTTCGCCACGCCCCGCGAAAACCGCATTTGATATTCGCTCGGGGACAATCCGGTCTTGCGCTTGAACAATTGCCGAAATGTGCTGATATCGCCATAACCGACACGTTGACTCACCGCCTCGAGCCCAATTGGCCGCGTTTCCAGCAAGCGTTTTGCGACCTCGATGCGCAGATTTTGCAGATACGTCAACGGTGCCAGCCCGACCGCTTCCTTAAAACGGCGATTGAGCGTGCGTTCGCTGACAGCAAGCGACGCTGCCAGATCGCTCAAACGGAATCCCTGCTGCAACGTAGCCTCCATCTGCTGCTGGGCGCGCGCGACGAGCGTGTCGGTATGCCCATGTTCGTCGAGAAGCGTTGCAAAGGAAGCCTGCGAAGTCCGATTCATGTCGATCAGCAGCGCCTTCGCGGTCATCGCGGCGAGTTTTTCGCCGGCGAATGTTTCCACGAGCCGCACGGCGAGATTCAGATACGACGTCACGGACCCGCCAGAGATGATGCCGTCCTGCTCGATCAGCAGTTCCTGTGCGCGAACTTCGACACGCGGATAGCGGCGCCCGAAGTCCGACGCTCTCGCCCAGTGCGTCGTTGCGGCGCGGCCATCCAGCAGGCCGGCCTCGGCGAGCAGATAATTGGCCGTGCAATAAGCCGCCAGCACGGCGCCGGCCTTGCGTTGGCGCCGCAGCGCGGAAGACAGCTCGTTCAACTGCTCGCGGCGCCCTATGAACTCGTCGATGTTCGAGAAAAACGGTGCCGTCAGCAGAACGGCATCCGCCCGTTTGCGCGGGTCGATCTTTCCGTCGACGTGAACGGTCTGACCCGACGCAGCCGTGACGGGATGTCCGTCGAGTGATTCCACCCGCCATACGAACACGGGCGCGGATGTCGTGCCCGGTCCAGCCTTGCGCGTATGGAACTGATTGGCCGCGCTGAAGACATCAACAGGGCCCGCGACGCCGGACGCGAGGATTCCGTCATAGACCCAGATGCGGATGATGGCCATTTGCGTGTCTGAAATTCCCTGAATAATGGCGATGCTGCCACTTCTGGCCGCACCAGTAAACCCCGATCATGGCCACATTCAATGAACTGAAGGCAGGAGCAGAACCATGCCAATGATCGATGCACTGTGGCCCGAGGACGCCTTGGCGCCCGAGTCCGAAGCTCGCCTCGTCAAGGAACTGACCGACATCCTGATCGAGGCGGAAGGGTACGATCCCGCCAGTCCGCTCGCCCAGCGTGTCACCGTGTTCCATCTTCATCGGCCTGCGGCGATCTACATCGGCGGTGAACGCACGAACACGATCCGCTACCGGATCATTCCGTCTGCACCTGAGGGGCAATACACCGACGAATCGCGTCGCTCGCTCGTCAGACAGGTCACGGAAGCAGTGGCGCGCGCGGAGAACCGGCCGTTCGACGACGTCGCGCCGCGCGTCTGGGTCTTCCCAACCGAGATACCGGATGGCGCCTGGGGGACGCGCGGCGCGATCTGGATGTTGCCCGATATTCATGCGCTGCTGGCGGGCGAGTCGGAGCGCGACGCGGGCGTTGGACGGCTTGCGCGACGCCGCCTCGAAAAAGCGCGCATCACGCTCGAAGCATGGCTCGATGCCGCTGGCGCTGGCAGCACGAGCAAACCATAACCGGAGCGCCCAGCATGAAATTCAACGACACAGCCCCCGTCATGGCATCCGCTGGCGCTCCGCCGCTCTGGCTAACGAGCCTCGCTGAAAACGCGACGCTCGAAGCCTCCGTGCTGAAGCGTCCGATCGAAGGACGAGCCGATATTCTCTCCGTGATCAAACACGCGGTCTCGCTGTACGAATTCCAGCATCACAGCTACAAGGGCACGATTGGCGACGGTTTATATATGGAATCCTATCGCTCGCAGATCCAGGGGGTGCCGATCGAGACGGTGGTCGTCGCGCATATGAACGGGCAAGGCGAGACGGAGTCCGTGGTCATCAATCATCGCCCACTCAATGCGATGCTGCTGTTTTCGAAACTGATGGGGGAGTGCGTCGAAGAGCGCTTCCGCGATTGCTATCTGACGGGACCGGAAGCAGCGGCGCTGAATATGGTTCAGCCTCCGTTCGGAGCCGAATGATGAAACGGCTTCTTCCTGATTTGACAACAGCCTCCGTGCTGGTCGCTTCTGCTGGAGTTTCCATGGCGCATACCACTCAGATGCCAACCACGCCAACCACGAAGATATTGGCGATTGGCACCTTTCCGCCGGGCACGGACATGCAACTTGTCCAACACTTCCTTCCGAGCGAGGCTCGCGAGACGGCGCAGCGCTACCTCGAGGGCAAGATTGATCAGTGGTATTCACTGCAAGACCGGGCTGGGGTGGCGTTCATCCTGAACGTTACCGACGTAAGTCAAGCGCATGAAATGCTTGAGGCCCTTCCTTTAGGGAAAGCGCACTTGATGACATTCTCACTGCTCCCAATTGGCCCACTGAAGCCGTTGAGTAAGCTGTTGAATTCGCCTTCCCCCCAGCAATGAAGTGCAATTTACCTGGCGCAATTTCGCACTAAAACGGGAACCACGATCATGTTCAAACCTGTAACGGAGACGACAGTCTTCTCCGCAGTGACTGCGGCCATTTCAGCATGCAGCATCGTGCCCACGTCATCTTCGTCGGCGCCGAAGGTTGAAGTCGGCGAGGTGCAGGTCAATCCTGACATCAAGCTGCGTCATATGGTCTATCGGCCCGCGCATCCAAAGGGTACGGTACTGTTCCTGCACGGCTTCCCGGAGACGATGTATGCGTGGAAGCCCATTGCCGAGTCCCTGTCCAGCGACTACGAGGTGCATGCGTTTGACTGGCCGGGCTACGGACAGTCCTCGCGTCCAGGCGCCGAGCGCTTTTCCTACGCGCCGAAGGATTATGCGCATGTGCTGGAAGACTATATCCGCACTTCTGGCATCGACAGTTCGAAGCTGTTGATTTATGCGACCGATATCGGGGCCTTGCCTGCGCTGCTGGCAGCATTGGAGCAGCCGAATATCGCCAGGGAAATCATTGTTGGCGATTTTGCCCCGTTCAACCGCCCGCAGTACATGTACGAAAGCCTGCAGGGCCTGAAGTCAAAGCCATCGTCTGACGCCGTGCGTGCCGCGATGAACCAGAACCGTGACGAAATCCTGGCAAACACGTTCTTCCGCGGCATGTCGGCGAAGGAGCGCTACGCATTGTCCGAGGAGTTCAAGGACGATATGGCGAAAGGGTGGGGCGGTGATGTCACATCGGCGGACGCCTTCTTCCGCTACTACTCGTACTTCACCCGCGACCAGGACTACTTCGAAGCCAACATGGCAAAGCTGAAGGTCCCCGTGAAGGTGGTGTGGGGCGAGCAGGATTTCTATATCAAGAAGGAAATGGGCGTTGAGTACGCGAACCGTAACGGTGTGAAGCTTTCGATTTTTCCTGAACTCGGCCATTTTCCGCATCTGCAAGCGCCTGAACAGACGGTGAGCGAAGTTCGGGCCGCGTTTAGCGCGGGCAATCCTGTGAGTGACTAGAGCGAGTGCGCCGTCGGGCATGCAGCCGACTCCGCGTGCGTGCGATCTTGCCGTTCCGATATCCGATGCGTTACGACTGATACGGGGGACGTTGCGGCCCGACGAATTCGATCCGGCGACAGCCGATCAGGTGTTCACGATTGCAATGAACGACTATTCCGCTTTCGTTCTGCTGCCGCTGCTGTTGGCACGCCTGAGCATCGAGGCGCCTCATGTTGACGTGCGTGTGCGCGGTACGTTCGGCCGGGATGAAGCGGTGGAACTGCTCGACAGCGGCGAGGCAAGTCTCGCGATCGGCTTCCCCGTCGAAGTGTCAGCACGCATCCTCACGCGCTCCTTGCTACAGGAAGATTTTTCGTGCGTAGCTCGTCCAGGGCACCCCGCGTTTGCGGACGGTGCCAGCGTTGAGGACTTCGCGGCTGCGTCGCATCTGCTGGTATCTCGCGAAGGCGACCGAGCGAGTCTGGTTGATCGCGAACTCGCGAACCTGGGGCTCGAAAGGCGCGTGGCCCTGAGCCTGCCGCAATTCCTGGTTGCCCCTTTCGTCATCGCCGAGACCGATCTTGTCGCGACGGTGGCCTCTCGTGTGGCCCGACGCTTCGCGGCGAGCGGGCTCTCCAGGCTACCGGCAATCGACCGCACCGGCGAAGACGCCCAGGATCTAACGCTGCACAACTGCATCAATCTCCGATTGCCAACGCGAGATTCACTGCTCCCGTGGGAGCTACGGAAGGGGCGGCGAGAACTGCAGGTGCGGGTCGAAGGGCAGCTCACCTTCAATAGTGTCTACCAGATGATGGACGCAGCGCTTGGCGGGTTTGGGCTCGCGTACGTGCCCAAAGACCTGGCTGAGGTGCATGTCCGGGCCGGGCGCTTGAATTGGGTGCTGGAAGACTGGTTTCCCACGTTCGTCGGACATCACGTCTATTACCCTGGTCGCCGCAAATCATCCCGGGCAGTCGAGCTTGTGGTGGACGCATTGAAGAGCGGTTATCAGCGTCGAGCGCAGTGACCGCCAAATGGCGATCACGACGCAGATTTTCACCACTTCGGTCATACACGCATTCACTGAATGCGGCGCGGGCGTCAGCCCACCCAGCCTCAGCCGGCGCTGGCCGTCTGCGACGGCTGCCGCATGGGCTGCCCAGCCGTCGCCGCGTGACATGCCTCGATCATCGCGCGGAACGTCGGCGACGCATGCAGCTCGCCGCCCGCATCGAGTTCGACGCTGCCGTCCGGCGCGTCGCCGACGCCGACGCCGACCACCAGCGTCGCGCGTGGCCGCCATTCGCGCGTGCGCCGCAGCATGTTGCGCAGGTACAGCGGCGACTCGGGCGCGTCGAGCGACACGATGCAGATGATCGACGTGTCCTTGAAGCTCGGCTCGTCGGCGCGTGCGCTGCGATAGCCCGAGTGCGTCGCCATCAGCGGCGCGAAGCCCTGGCGATTCAGCAGTTGCACGGCGATCGCGGTCGTCACTTCGTCGAACGCGCCGCGGCCGGGCACGCACAACACCGCGGCCTTGCCCGCTCCGCCCGGCTGTTGCGAGCGCGTGAGCAGATCGCTGCGGTATCGCTGCGTGGCACCCACGCCCGGCGACGCCAGATCCGGCGTCCCGGCAAGCAGCGCGTTACCCGCGTCCGCCGGTTCGGCAGGCGACAGCGAATCGCGCAGCCCTTCGGCGATATCGAGGTTCTCGACGATATCGACGAGCGCGTCGTTGATCCGCTGCAACTGCTCGGGCATCAGCACGCCGCGCTGCGCGTCGTTGCGCGCGAGCCGCAGGCCTTCGAGCGCGACCTTGTCGTAGTAGTCGATCAGCGACATCTCGCGCAGCAGCCGTTCGGCCTGCACGATCGCCTCGTGCGGATCGTCGGCGAGCAGGCGCTGATAGAAGTTCTGCGCGGGCGTCAGCGCGGGCTGATCGCCGAGCAGCACGGTCAGGAAGTTCAGCCGGTCCGCGTAGCGCCCGAGCGTGACGACGCACAGCGTGAGCGGCGTCGACAGCACGAGGCCGATCGGCCCCCACAGCCAGCTCCAGAAAATCGCCGCGACCACCACCGCGAGCGGCGACAGGCCCGAGCGATGACCGTACAGCAGCGGCTCGGCGATCTGCCCGGCGACCACGTCGACGACGATGAACAGGATCAGCGTGAGGACCGCCATCGTCCATTGCGGCTGGATCGCGGCCGCGAGAAAGAATGCGAGGATCGCCGCGATCCAGATGCCGATGTACGGCACGAAGCGCAGCAGCGCGGCGATCACGCCGAACAGCAGCGCCCCCGGTACGCCGATGATCGCGAGCCCGATCGCGATGATGCCGCCCGCGCTCAGATTCACGCCGAGCTGCGCGACGAAATAGCGTGACAGGCGCCCGGCGGCGTCGTTGATCGCGGTAGTCGTGCGGTGCAGGTCGCGCGAACCGAACAGGCTGATCAGACGGTCGCGCAAATCCTCGCGCTGCAACAGGATGAAGATGGTCACGACGAGCACGATGAAGGTCGTCTCGATCGGCGCGATGGCCGGCGTCAGCGCGCGCTGCGCGAGTTGCACCGGCGTCGGCGCGGGCTCGTGCACCTCGACCTGTTGCGGCACCTGCGGCGCGTTGCGCGCAGCGCGGCCGGTCGGGCGCGGCGGTGCGGGGCGCGATGGCGCCACGCGCTGCAGCGCGCTGGCAGCGCTGCTCATCAGGGCGTCGGCGCGGCCCACGGTCTTTTCCTGCACGGTTTCGATCTTCTGCTCGATCGCTTCCTGGTACTGTGGCAGCGCGTCCGCGAGCTGCACGAGCTGCGCGCCGATCAGCGCGCCGACCGCGAGCAGCGAGGCGAGAGCGAACAGCACCGCGATGAAGATCGACGGCAACTGGCCCATGTGCAGACGCCGCAGCATCTGCACGAGCGGCGCGAGCAGGAAGCTCAGCAGCACCGACAACGTGATCGGAATCAGTACCTCCCGCCCGAAGTACAGCCCGCACACGACCACCACGCCGGTGATCAGCGACACGAGGCCATGCAGGCCCGGCGTGCCCGGCGGGTAAACGCGGTTGGGCCGCCCTTGCGGCGGCGGTAGCGATATTTTCATGTAAGCAGAATTCCGGTTGGGACGCGTTGACGACCGAGCGGAGCACTGGTCGTCAGCAAGACAGATGCCCGAATTGTAGGTGGTTTGGCGGGAGGGGGCTCACGCGTGGCTGTGCGTTGAGTCGCTCAATGCGCTCGAGTCGTCAGCCGACATGCACCCGCAGCATCTCCAGCAACAGCGAACTCACATACAGCAACAAGCCGATAAATCCGCCGACGATCGTCCCATTGATGCGGATGTACTGCAGATCCTTGCCGATATTCATCTCGACCTGGTGCGACATCTCGTGCGCGGGCCAGTTCTTCACCGTATCGCTGATATGGCGCGTGAGGAACCGCGCGAAATCCGGCGCCATCGCGCGCGCCGCTTCCTCGAGGTGATCGTTCAGCGATTGCCGCAGCGCTGGATCGCGCGCGAGTTCGCGGCCGACCCACGCGCCCATCGCGGCGACACGCGCATGCAGTGCCGAATCGGCGCTTTGCAGATCGCGCTTGAGCCACGCGCGCAGCTCGCCCCACATGTCCTTCACGTAGCTGCCGAAAGCCTCGCCTTCGACCAGATAGCGCTTCAGTGCTTCGCCTTGTTGCAGGAACACGGGATCGGTCTTCAGCCGCACGATCAGCTTCTGCACCGCGTGGTCGAACTTGTCGCGCAGCTCGTGCGTGGGGTTCTCCGCAATCTGTTCGAGCATACGGTTCGCGGCGCTCGCGATCGCCTCCGCCCCCTTGTCGCCGAGCCATACCGACGGCAGAAACTTCTCCATCGTCGGATACTCGCTTTTCACCCAATCGACGATGCGCGCGGCAATGAATTCGCGCGCCGGCGCCTCGCGCAGTACCGCGATCACCTGATCGATCGCGGTGTCGAGCAGTTCCTGATGGCGGCCGTCGCGCGTCAGCGTGTCGAGAATCGCGCCGAGCGATTGCGACAGATCGACCCTCGCGAGCACGTCGCGCAAACCGTCCCTGATGAAGTTCTGAATGCGCGCGTCGTCGGCCACGTCGAGGATGCCGCCGGTGAGCCGCACCACGTAGTCGCCGAGGCGCGCGGAGTTGGCCGATTCGCTGAGCCACGCGGTGATGGTCTGCGCCGGATCATGCCGGCGGATCAGACCGACCAGCGACGGCACGTCGAGAAACTTGTCCTGCACGAAGTGCGCGAGGTTGTCGGCGATCTTGTGCTTGTTGCGCGGGATGATCGCGGTGTGCGCGGACACGAGCGGAATCGGCACGCGGCGAAACAGCGCCGCGACCGCGAACCAGTCGGCGAGCGCGCCGACCATCGCAGCCTCGGCGACGGCCTTGATGCCGTCGACCCACAGGCCGCGCGGCAGGAATGCGGCGACGACGAAAACGCAGGCGGCCGCGAGCAGCAGCAGTAAAGGCGTGCGCTTGGCCTTCTTCAGTTCGGTGGTCTTGTCCATCGGGCGCGGTTGATCGTGTCGGGCGGGGGCTGGAAAGTCGGCGGGCTCGGCCGGGTCGGTTGCAATGATGCGGTACGGCCCGCGCGCGCGTCCAGCCTGGATACGCGCGCGCAATACGCGCCGGCGCTTCGGCAAGGTAACATTCGCGATTGGGCTCCTCGGCGAAATCAACGCAAGAGGACGCAACGCAATCGCAATGGAGGCACAGTGATCAGGTTTCTGCACACCGCGGACTGGCAGATCGGCACGCAATTCGGTCAGTTCGAACCGGACGAGGCCGCGCATCTCGCCCAGGCGCGCTTCGACACGGTGCGCCGCATCGCCGAAGAAGCAGCCGCGCGCAACGTCGACGCGGTGCTCGTCGCGGGCGACGTGTTCGATCTGCAGACGGTGTCGGACACCGTGATCCGACGTTTGTTCGCCGCGCTGCAAGCGTTTTCCGGAGCGTGGATCATGCTGCCGGGCAATCACGACGCGGCGCTCGTCGAAAGCGTGTGGACCCGCGCGCAGCGGCTCGATTGCGTGCCGCCGAACGTGCGCCTCGTGCTCGAAGCCGGCGTCGTGCTGCTCGACGCGTGCCGGTGCGCGCTGCTGTGCGCGCCGCTCACGCAGCGCATCACCTACGACGACACCACCGCGTTCTTCGATTCCACCGATACTCCGCCCGGCTATCACCGCGTGGGGCTCGCGCATGGCAGCGTCGGCGGCATTCTGCAAGACGGCATCGACTCGTCGAATCCGATCGCGCCGACGCGCGCCGCCAGTGCGCGGCTCGACTATCTGGCGCTCGGCGACTGGCACGGCCATCTGCGCGTCGACGAACGCACGTGGTACGCGGGCACGCACGAGCAGGACCGTTTCCGCGCAAACGAGCCGGGCTTCGTGCTCGACGTTACCGTCAGCGATCCCGGCGCGGTGCCGCAGGTCGCCGCGGTGCGGGTCGGGCAATACCGGTGGCATCGCTGGGACGAGACGATTTCGGTGCCGACCGATGTCGATGCATTGAAAACCCGCCTCGCCGAACTCGGCGCGAATGACGTGCTGCGCATCGAGGTCGGCGGCACCGCGGCGCTCGCCGATGCCGAGGCGCTGCATGTCGCGGTCGAACAGGCGCGCGCGCGTGTGCGCGCGTTGCGTGCCGATCTGGGCAGTCTGCACGTGCTGCCGACCGCCGACGATCTCGCCGAACTCGGCGCGCAAAGCGGCTATCTCGCGAAGGTGGTGGCGCGGCTGCGCGGCCTGCAGGAAGACGCGCAGGCCGATCCGCAAGAGGCGCGGCGCGCGGCCGAGGCGTTGCTGCTGCTGGCGCGGTTTCAGCGCGACCAGCGGCAACGCGATTCGCAGGCCGCACCACCCGCGCAGACGCGCGAGCGGCAGCAACCTGAAGCGCCGCGTGAAGGAGCCCCCGCATGAAGCTGCAACGTATCGCGATTCAGGAATTCAGGCAGTTCGGCGGGCAGATCGTGATCGACGATCTGCAGCCCGGTCTCAATCTGTTCATCGGCCCGAACGAGGCCGGCAAAAGCACGATTGCCGAGGCGGTGCGCACGGTGTTCCTCGAACGCTACAAGGCGTCGCATCTGAAAGACCTGTTGCCGTGGGGGCTCGCGAGCGGGCAGCCGTCGGTGGAGGTCAGCTTCGAGTTCGATGGCGTGGCGTGCCGTTTGTCGAAGCAGTTCGTGTCGCGTCAGCGTTGCGAGCTGAGGATCGGCCATGCCGTGTATAGCGAGGACGAAGCCGAAGACAAGCTCGCCGCGCTGCTCGGCTTCGCGCGCGCGGCGCGCGGTCCGATGAAAGCCGAGAACGCCGGCGTGCCGGGTCTGTTGTGGGTGCAGCAAGGCGGCACGCAGGAGATGCGCGATTCGACCGGGCACGCGGCGCAGTATCTGCGCGACGCGCTCACGCAACTGTCGGGCGGCCGCGAAGCGGGCGGCGAGGACGCGCTGATCGCGGCCGTGCAGCGCGAACTGCGGCAACTGCTGACCGCGCGCACGCAGAAGTCGACCGGGCCGCTCGCCGAGGCGGAGCAGAAGCTCGCCTCGCTGATCGCGAGCCGCGACGAGCTGCAACAGCAGCGCCAGCAGTTCGACGACAACATCGCGCGCCTCGCCGCCCAACAGCAGGCATTCGACGACGCCGAGCGCAGGCGTCCGTGGGAGCTTCACGAGCAGAAGGCCGCGCTCGCGCAGCAACGTGCCGTGGCGGTCGAACAACTCGAACGCGGTCTCGAAGGGCTCGCGCAGTCGCTGAAGATCGGCGAGGCCGAACTCGCGTTGTCGGTGCAGCAGGAGCAGGGCGCGCTCGAACTGGAGGCGGCCATCGCGCGCGAACGCGAGCAGCTCGACGCGGTGCGCGTCGAGGTCGCGGCCGCGCAAACCGCGCATGCGCAGGCGCAAAGCCGTGCGGTGCAGTTCGAGCAGGCATCGGCCGAGGCGAACCGCGCGCTCGAACTCGCGAACGCGGCGGTAACCGCCGCCGATCTGCGCAGCCAGGTCGATTTCTATCGGGCGGAGGGCCAGCGGCTCGAAGCGTCGATCGGCGAGGCGGACAAGGCGAACGCGGCGGTGTTGCAGGCCGCGCGCGAGGCGGCGGCGCTCGAACTCGACGAAGCGCAGTTCAAGCGCCTCGTCGCGCTCGACGGCGAATTGACCGTGTTGCGCGCGCGGACCGAAGCGGCGATGACGCGCATCGAGTACAGCTTGAATGGCGAATTGAGCGTCGGCGATCAGACGATCAGCGGCACGGGCGTGCTGCATGTCGACGCTGAAAAGCGCATTGGTCTCGGGAAGCTCGGCGAATTGCGCGTGATTCCGGGCGTGTCCGATCTGTCCGCGCGGTTGTCGGAGCTGGCGTCGCTCGAGGCGAAGCACGCGCAGTTGCTGCGCTCGCTCGGCGTCGCGTCGGTGGGCGATGCGCAGGCGCGTCACGAGCAATGGAAAACGCTGGTCGCGCAACAGAAGAGCCAGGCGAGGATTCTCGAGGTGCACGCGCCGCAAGGCATCGATGCGTTGCGCGCGGCACTGGCATCGACAGCGGCGCGCTTGCAGGCGTCGAGCGAGCGCCTTGCCAGTCTCCCCGACGTGTCCGCGGCGGCACCGCTCGACGACGCGCGCCGCAACGCCGACATCGCGCGCGACGCGTTGGAGACCGCGCGCAAGGTGCTCGCGCAGGCGGCGGGCGCGCAATCCAGCGGCGTTGCGAAGGCCGATTCGCTCACGGCGCAGTTGCAGCGTAAAGAAGCGCAGCTGAACGACGAAGCGTTTCGGCGCAACCGCGCGCAGTGGCAGGCGCATATCGTCGAGCAACGCGTCAAGGTCGATGCGCTGAAGAACCAGCGCGGCGAGCGCGAGCGCGAACTCGATGCGGCGCGTCTGGACGACCCCGTGGCGGAGGCGAAGCGTTATCGCGCATCGGCGGACCTCGCGCGCAACGAGCAGCACGAGCGTCAACTGCGGATCGCGGAGCTGCGTAGCCAGCTCGAAACGATGGGCGCATCGGGCCTCGGCGAACGGCTTGCCGCGCTCGAAGCCCAGGTCGAGCAGGCCACGCGTCGCAAGGACGAATTGCGCCTGCGCGCGAGCGCGCTGAGTCTGCTCGACGAAGTGCTGGTCGACGAACGCGACGCCGCGCTCGCCCAACTGCGTGCGCCGTTGACCGAGCGGGTCGGTCACTACCTGAAGCGGCTTTTTCCGCAGTCGAGCCTCGCGCTCGGCGACGATCTGATTCCGGCGATGCTCGATCGTGACGGCCGCGCGGAACTGCTCGATGCGCTCAGCTTCGGCACGCGCGAACAGCTCGGCATCCTGACGCGGCTCGCGTATGCGGATCTCTTGCAGGCCTCAGGCCGGCCGACTCTGCTGATGCTCGACGATGCCGCGGTACACACCGATGCCGCGCGCCGCGACGCGCTCAAACGCGCGTTGATCGACGCGGCGACGCGGCATCAGATTCTGGTGTTCACGTGCCATCCGGAGTTGTGGGACGACCTGGGCGTCAGGCAGCGGGCAG
The DNA here is from genome assembly GCF_014201065.1 of Paraburkholderia sp. Cpub6. NCBI lineage: Bacteria > Pseudomonadati > Pseudomonadota > Betaproteobacteria > Burkholderiales > Burkholderiaceae > Paraburkholderia > Paraburkholderia sp. Cpub6. The sequence goes on along the minus strand of NZ_JACHDM010000018.1, from coordinate 89,601 downwards.
TGCAGGATCTGAAGGTGGCGTGAGCGGGGCGGGCCGGTACCACCCGGTACGGTCCGCTTACTCGTACCACCGCGGCGTGTACACCCACTGCGCGCCGTGATGACCGCAAGCGAATCTTCTCGTCAGCGACGACCCGACGATCACCATCGTACGCATATCCACATCGGCCGAGCGAAGCTCGCCGAGCGTCAGCATGCGCAGCGTGCCGCCGGGCCGGCCGATATCGCGACCCAGCACCACCTGGGTCGATGGCACGCGATACTCCCGCACGATGTCGAGTGCCTTGTCGAGTTGCCACGGACGCGCGCGCGAAATCGGGTTGTAGAACGCCATCACGAGATCGGCTTGCGCCGCATGGCGCAGGCGGGTTTCGATGATCGTCCACGGCTTCAGGTTGTCCGACAGCGACAGCATGCAGAAGTCGTGGCCGAGCGGCGCGCCGGCCTGCGCGGCGGTCGCGAGCGCGGCCGACACGCCCGGCACGATCGATAGTTCGACGGCCGCCCATGCGTCGTTGCGGGAAGCTTCGAGCGCTTCGAGCACGGCGGCCGCCATCGCGAACACGCCGGGGTCGCCCGACGACACCATCACGACCGAGCGGCCTTCGCTCGCGAGCCCGAACGCGTGCCGCGCGCGCTGCATTTCCTCGCGATTGTCGGTGCCGTGCACGCGCTGACCGGCGCGCAGCGGGCCGGCCATTTTCACGTAGGTGTCGTAGCCGAGGATGTCGGTCGCTTCGTTCAACGCGGTGCGCGCGGCCGGAACCATCAGCTCGGCCCGGCCGGGGCCGAGGCCGATCACGGTCAGACGGCCGCGGGCACGGCCGAGCGTCGCGGGGTCGATGGCGAGCGGGGAGAGGGCGAGCGCGACGTTGGGGTGTGTGTCGTCGTGCAGCGTTTCGTGGGGGACGCGTAGCGCGGTATGCAGCAACCTTACGGCACTCGATTCGCCCTGTTCGGCGCTGGCATCGGCGAAGCGCAGGGGCACCTCGAGAAGCCTTGCCGCTTGCGCAACCGCCGGGTCGGCCATGCTCGTCGATGGCGCGAGCAAGGCCGCAAGCGAAAGCATCGCGAGACCCTGCGCGTTCAGTGCCGCGCGCACGCGTGCGACGATCGCGTCGGCGGCATCGGCATCGTCGCTGGCGACAGCCGCCACCACACTGCGCGGATGAATTACGAGCTCGTCTTCACGCCCATCCCACGCGCGCGGCGTCACGCGAATCGCGAGACGCGCCGACGCCGAGCGCGGCAGTTGCGCGTCGTCGAGCCACGGCGCGTCGCCTTCGATGCGCGTGCTTTCGCCCGCGAGCAGATCCGACACGAAGCGCTTGCCCTGACCCAGGTCGGCGAGCGCATAGCCATCGGGCGGATTGAGCACGCAGGTGCCGAAGCGCAGTTCGCCGCTCGTCGTGATCGCGGGCTGTACGGCCAACGCCGCGGCGATGTCGCGCGCCATCACGTTGACGCCCGCGAGGCCGCCGAGCAGCGGCACGACCGCGCTGCCGTCCTCGGCGACCGCGAGCACCGGCGGCTCTGCGCCTTTGTTCGACAGCAGCGGCGCGAGGCAGCGAATCACGATGCCGGCCGCGCACAGCGCGACGATCGGCGTGCCGCGCGCATACAGCTCGCGCAGATGCGCGCCGAGTTCGCTGTACGAGACGTCGGCGTCGACGCGCCCCTGCAGCGCGTGGACCTGGCAGTCCGCGGGAACGCCGGCCGCGGCATGCGCGCCGCGCTCGACATACGACGCCTGAATCCGCCGCGCGGTCGCAAGCGCGCCCGTGCCGAGAATCACGATGGCGGGCGCGTTCATCCTTGCCATTTTTGCCCCGGCACGACCAGCAGTGAGAAATACGGCGACGCCATCGGATCGACTTCGGCGAGCGCCACGATGCGCTGATTTCGCATCGTCGCGCGTTCGACGTACAGCGCGCGCTGCGCGAGTCCGAGTTCGTCGAGCACGCGCCGTACCTTGTCGAAATTGCGGCCGAGTTTCATGATGACCGCCGCGTCGGCGTCGGCCAGACGGCGGCGCAATTCATCTTCGGGCAGCACGCCCGACAGCACCGACAAGCTCTGGTTGCGATACACGAGCGGCGCGCCGAGCACCGCCGCGCCGCCGAGCATCGAGCACACGCCGGGCACCACCTCACTGTCGTAGCGCGCCGCGAGCCGGTCGTGCAGATACATGTACGAGCCATAGAAGAACGGATCGCCTTCGCAGATCACCGCGACGTCGCGGCCCGCGTCGAGATGGCCCGCGACGATTTCGGCGGCGGTGTCATAGAAGTCCGCGATGATCGCTTCGTACGACAGCGGCGGTTCGAGTGCTTCGGTGGTGACCGGATAGACGAGCGGCAGATGCTGCTGCGCGTCGTGCAGATACGCCTCGATGATGCCGAACGCGTTGCCCCTCTTGCCCTTTGCGACGAAATACGCGACCACCGGTGCCGCTTTGAGCAGCCGCAGCGCCTTCAACGTCAGCAATTCCGGGTCACCGGGACCGACGCCGATGCCGTACAGCCGTCCGCGACTCGTTAGCTGGCTCGCCATTTATTCGACCTCCGTCGCAAGCGCGTTGACCGCGGCGGCGGCCATCGCGCTGCCGCCGCGCCGTCCGTGCACGACCAGATAGGGGACGCCGCGGCTGTTTTGCGCGAGTGCCGCTTTCGATTCCGCCGCGCCGACGAAGCCGACCGGAAAGCCGAGAATCAGCGCCGGCTTCTGCGCGCCGGCATCGAGCATGTCGAGCAGATGAAACAGCGCGGTCGGCGCATTGCCGATCACGACGACGCTGCCCGCCAGATGCGGGCGCCACAATTCGAGCGCGGCGGCCGAGCGCGTGTTGCCGATTTCGCGCGCGAGCGCGGGCACGTCCGGGTGCGTGAGCGTGCAGATCACTTCGTTGTTCGCGGCCAGCCGCGCGCGCGTGATGCCTTGCGCGACCATGCCCGCATCGCACAGGATCGGCGCGCCTTGCGCGAGCGCGCGGCGGCCCGCGCTGCCGGCGCCGTCGGAGAACGCGAGGTCGTCGATCACGTCGACCATGCCGCACGCGTGGATCACGCGCACCGCGAGCTTTTCGAGGTCGGCGGGGATGCGCGCGAGGTCGGCCTCCGCGCGGATCGTCGCGAACGATTGGCGATAGATCTCCTGACCGTCGCGAATGTAATCAAGCATGTGGAGTACTCCGGGCGAGGCGCGCGAGCAGCGCGGCGGCCTCGTCGATCGTCAGTTGGGGCGCAACGCATTGGCCGAAGCCGGGGCGGCCGTCGCGTCGATAAAGGTCGTAGAGGCCGGGCGCGGCGGCGAGCAGCGTGTAGGGCGCGCGATGCGCGGCCGCGCAGGAGCGCGGACAGCCCGTCAGATGCACGTCGACGCCGGCGGGTAAGCGCTCGGCGAGTTGCAGCGCGTCGGTCTTGGTGTCGGCGAGGCCCTTCGCGCAGCCGGCCGAACCGGCGCAGGCGATCACGTGCGTGATGGCCTGCGCGGGATCGCACGCGAGACCGAGTTCGATCAGCTTCGCGAGCACGGCGGGCACCGCCGTCGTCGCGATGTCGGGCAGCAGCACGCTTTGCCATGGCGTCGCGTGCAACCTGCCGTCGCCGTGTTTTTGCGCGAGCGCAGCCAGGGCGCGCAGCGTGGCCGCATCGATCCGGCCGAGCGGTGGTTGGCCGCCGACATGCGACGTGCCGTCGCCGCGCTGGACGTGCGCGCCGAGCCGCAGCGATGGGTCGGCGGCGATGTGCCGTTGCCAGTGGCTCAGCGATGCGTCGCGCGCGAGCGGGAAATCGACGTAGCGCTGCGCGTGCTGCAGCAGCGCGTCGGCGCAATGCGTAGCGAGCAGGTCGCGCATGCGGGTCGCGTCGGCTGCGGCGAGGTCGAGGAACGTGTGCAGCAAGGCACGGAGGAGCGCGGGCACGCGCGACGCCGGCACCGCCGCGAGCGCGCCCGTGCCGTTGGAATCGCGATGGTCGCGCGGGTTCAAGTTTTCGCCCGCCGGAGCCGGGCACCCCGCGAGGCCGAACACGAAGCGCACGCCTTCTTCGTCAGCCGACGCCGCGAGCCACACGTCATGCGGATGATCGACCCGCGCAAGCTGTTCGCCGCCGTCGAGCAGCAGCGCGAATTTCGGCGACAACGCTACGAAACGCGCATCGCCTTGCAGCAGCGTCAGCAGTTCTGCGCACAGCGGCGTCGTGTCGATCAGCGCGTGCGGATCGCGGCCGGCGGCGGGGCTGATCATCACGTTGCGGACGTCGTCGGCGGAACTGAGCGCGCCGGCCGGTCCAAGCCCCGCGCCGATCAGCGCCGCGCTCAACGCCGCTTCGTGTCCGTTACGCACGCCGCGCAGTTGCAGATTCGCGCGATTGGTCAGCTCGGCGACGCCGTTCGCGTGCCGCGTGCTGGCATCGGCGATCGCGCGTGCCTGCGCCGCGCTCAGCACGCCGCCGGGCAGTTTGATGCGGCAGATGCCGCCGTCGCGCGCGGGGACGATGCGCAGCAACCCCGGACATGCCGAGGGCCGCGGTGTCGTGACCGCGTGGGACGAAACAGTGGGAGGCGAAGCTCGATTCAAAGGGGCACCGGGTTTAGCGTCGCGCGACGGCATGGCTGCGGCCTCGCTGCATGCTGCCCGACGAGGGCCGGCGTGAACGGTGCGGCCGAAAAGCGCTTCGGGCCGACCGTGGGCAATGAAAGCGGCCATTATATCTTTACGCTGTGGCCGCAGCGCCTGTTTGCCGGCCATCGCGCGATGCCGGTGATCCCGGCCGCATGGCGCTCCGCCGCGAACCCGCGGGCCGCATGGCGGCGGTATCATGCCGACTTTCGCAACCCGCGCTCCGAGCCTGTGCAAAGCCGCATGCGTGAGCCGGTGCAATCGCTAAAGAATCGACGCAACTGATGAGGATGGATGCATGCCGGCATGGCTGACCGTAGTGGGCATTGGCGACGACGGCTTCGCCGGTTTGGGGCGGCCCGCGCGGCGTGCGTTGCTGGGCGCGTCGGTCGTGTACGGCGGCGAGCGCCATCTGGCGATGCTGCCCGCGCGGCTCGCCGCGCGCCGTGCCGCGTGGCCGCGTCCGTTCGATCTTGCGCCGTTGCTCGCCGAGCGTCCGCACGCGGTGTGCGTGCTCGCGAGCGGCGACCCGATGCTGTTCGGCGTCGGCGCGACGCTCGCGCGGCAGTTGCCGGCCGGCGAGCTGCGCGTGCTGCCGGCGCCGTCGTCGTTATCGCTCGCGGCCGCGCGGCTCGGCTGGCCGTTGCAGGATGTCGCGACCGTCTCGCTGGTCGGCCGACCGCTTGCCGCGCTGAATGCGCATCTGCGTGACGGCGCGCGCCTGTTCGTGCTGAGCGCGGACGGGCGCACGCCCGCGGCACTGGCGGCCTCGCTCGATGCGCGCGGTTTCGGCGCGACTGCCATGACCGTGCTCGAACATCTGGGCGGTGCACGCGAACGGCGTGTCGATGGCCGCGCGGATCAATGGCCGGCCGGCGAGATGGCCGCGCTCAATCTGATCGCGCTCGAGTGCCGCGCGTCGGCGCATGCGCCGCGTCTGCCGCTGACCTGCGGTTTGCCCGACGACGCCTTTATCCACGACGGCCAGTTGACCAAGCGCGACGTGCGCGTCATCACGCTCGCGCGCCTCGCGCCCGCGCCCGGCGAGTTGCTGTGGGACGTCGGCGCGGGCAGCGGTTCGATCGGAATCGAATGGATGCGCGCGCATCCCACGTGTCGCGCGATCGCAATCGAAGCGAACGAAGCGCGGCAGCGCTTCATCGAACAGAATCGCGATGCTTTGGGCGTGCCCGGGCTGCAACTCGTGGCCGGCCGCGCGCCTGACGCGTTGCGGGGACTGCCGACGCCGCACGCGGTGTTCATCGGCGGTGGGGTGACGGAGCCTGACGTGCTCGACACCTGTTGGACACAACTGCGCGACGGCGGCCGGCTCGTCGCGAACGCGGTGACGCTGCAAGGCGAGGCGGTGCTCGCCGCATGGCGCGAGCGGCATGGCGGTACGCTGACGCGCATCGGGCTCGCTCACGCGCAACCGCTCGGCGGCTTCGATACGTGGCGCCAGGCGTTGCCGATCACACTGCTCGACGTGACCAAACCCGCCAAACCAGCGGCCGATTCGTGATGCGCGACGAGACTCCCGAGCAGCCAGCGCCGCTGCGCAGCGGCTATACGACCGGCAGTTGCGCGACCGCGACGTCGCTCGCGGCCGCTCGTCTACTGCTGGCGGGCGAGCTCAGCGAGGTCGCGGAGATCGTGTTGCCGAAGGGCCAGCATGTGCCGATGCGGCTCACGTTCTGCCGCCTTGTCGCGCTGGACGGCGAGCGGATCGCCGAAGCCGGCACGATCAAGGATGCCGGCGACGATCCCGACGTGACCCACGGCGCGCTCGTGTTCGCGCGCGTGCGCCTCGTGCCCGGGCCCGGTGTGATCTTTCGCGCGGGGCCGGGCGTCGGCACGGTCACGCGCGCGGGGCTCACGCTGCCGGTCGGCGAACCGGCGATCAATCCGGTCCCGCGCCAGATGATCACGCAGCACCTCGTCGAACTCGCCGCGCGCCACGCGTATCTCGGCGGCTTCGAAGTGACGATCGGCGTCGAAGGCGGCGAAGCGCTCGCGCTGAAAACGATGAACCCGCGACTCGGGATTGTCGGTGGGCTGTCGATACTCGGCACCACCGGCATCGTGCGGCCGTTTTCGTGCTCGGCGTATATCGCGTCGATCCATCAGGGCATCGACGTCGCGCGCGCGAACGGCTATACGCATGTGGCCGCCTGCACCGGCAACGCGAGCGAGGACGCGATGCGCGCGCACTACGGCCTGCCCGACATCGCGCTGATCGAAATGGGCGATTTTGTCGGCGCGGTGCTCAAGCATGTGAAGCGCGCGCCGGTCGAGCGACTGAGCATTTGCGGCGGCTTCGGCAAGCTCAGCAAGCTCGCGGCCGGCCATCTCGATCTGCATAGCCGCAACTCCAGCATCGATCTCGAACAACTCGCCGGCTGGGCTGCCGCGCATGGCGCCGACGCCGCGCTGCAAGCGGCGATGCGCGCGGCCAACACGAGCCAGCAGGCGCTCGCGCTCGCTCACGCGCGGCAGGTGCCGCTCGGCGATATCGTCTGTCAGCACGCGTTGGCCGTTGCTCGCGATATCGTGCCGCCGCAGGTCAACGTCGAAATCTTCGCGATCGACCGGCAGGGCAACATCGTCGGAGTCGCGCGATGACGCGCATCCTGCTGCTCGGCGGCACCGGCGACGCGCTGAAGATCGCGCGCCAGCTCGGTCCCGCGCATGTGTACAGTCTCGCGGGACTCGGCAAGGTCCCCGACGACTTGAAGTGCGCGGTGCGCGTCGGCGGTTTCGGCGGCAGCGCGGGTCTGGCGCGTTACCTCGCGAGCGAAGCGATCGGCCTCGTGATCGACGCGACGCATCCGTACGCGGCGCGGATCAGCGCGAATGCCGTAGACGCGTGCCGCGTGGCGAAGCTGCCGTGCTGGGCGCTGCGGCGTCCAGCGTGGCAGCCGCAAGCCGGCGACGAATGGCGCATGGTCGATGACTGGAACGAACTGATCGACACGCTCGCGCCGTTCAGGCGGCCGCTTTTCACGCTCGGGCGCGAACCGCTCGCGCATCTCGACGAGATTGCGCCGCATCAATTCTGGACCGTGCGCGTGCTCGACTCGCATCCGGACACGGCGCGCTCGCGCATCCTCGCGGCGCGCGGACCGTTCACGCTCGACGGCGAACGCGCGCTGTTCGCGCTGCAGGCGTTCGACGTCGTCGTCAGCAAGAACAGCGGCGGCGGCGCGACCGAGGCGAAGCTCGAGGTCGCGCGCGAGCGCGGCTTGCCGGTGATCATGCTGCGACGGCCGGTGTTGCCCGAGGTCGATCGCGAGTTCGCCAGCGTTGCCGATCTTCTCGATGCGTTGCCCGCGCAGGCGAATGCGGATTCGGGTAAGTGCGCAAATAATTGGAGTACTGAATGACAGTGTTTTTTATCGGCGCGGGTCCGGGCGACCCGGAACTGATCACGGTCAAAGGGCAGCGTCTCGTGCGCAGTTGTCCGGTGATCCTGTATGCGGGGTCGCTGGTGCCGGCCGCGGTGCTCGAAGGTCATAGCGCGCAACAGGTGATCAACACCGCGGAGCTCGATCTCGACCAGATCGTCGCGCTGCTCGCGGCGGCGCACGCGAAGGGCCAGCATGTCGCGCGGGTGCATTCGGGCGATCCGTCGCTGTACGGTGCGATCGGCGAGCAGATCCGCCGTTTGCGCGAGCTGGCCATTCCTTACGAAATCGTGCCCGGCGTGACCGCGACGGCCGCATGCGCGGCGGCGCTCGGCTGCGAGTTGACGCTGCCCGGCGTGTCGCAGACGCTGATCCTCACGCGCTACGCGAGCAAGACGTCGATGCCCGAAGGCGAGCAGTTGGGCGATCTCGCGCGGCATCGCGCGACGCTGGCGATTCACCTCGGCGTGCGGCATCTCGCGCGCATCGTCGATGAGTTGCGGCCGCATTACGGCGGCGCGTGTCCGATCGCGGTGATCTATCGCGCGAGCTGGCCCGACGAGGAAAAGATCACTGGCACGCTCGACGATATCGTCGCGAAGGTGCAGGGCAGCGCGATCGAGCGCACCGCGCTGATTCTGGTCGGCCAGGTGCTGGCAGCCGAAGGGTTCGCCGATTCGACGCTGTATGCGAAGGGCAGTTGACGGCGCCGTGAAAGCCTTTCTGGCGTCAGGAAGCGGCGTGGATTGTCGATCATAAATCCGGGTAACAACGCGCTGGAGCCGCGCACGCGCGACGGCTTCATCCTCTGGTGCTCGCGAACGCAAGTGGTTCGCGACGCCGCGCGACTCAGTCCTCGAGCGGCGACAAGGCCTTGAGTGGTGCCGGCTGGTCGTCGCCAAATCGGATCGTTGGGACCAGCGCGAGCAGCGCGACCACGAATAGCGCGATCACGAACATCGACACGAAGGTCAGATGCAGCGACTGGTGCAGCACGAGCCGGACCAGATCGCTGTCGCCGAGATCGGCGGCGCGGTTCTGCAGCAGCGCCTTCAGCTGATCCGACGTGACCGTCGCGACGCCCTGCGAATGACTGAGCCCGAAGTTCAGCACCGCGCCGAATAGCGTCGCGCCGAGCGTGCTGCCGAGATTGCGCGAAAACAGGTTCGACGCGGTCGCGCTGCCGCGTTCGTCCATCCTGACGATCTCCTGGATCAGCACGAGCGAACTGACGCTCGACGTCCCCATGCCAAAGCCCATGATCAGCGACGCGAACCCGGCGACGAGCGGCGACGCGCCCGGCGACAGCAACAGCAGCAGCACCGCGCCGAGCGGCACGAACGCGCTGCCGCAGATCAGGATGCGCCGCAAACCGAGCCGGTGAAACGACTTCGCCGCGAACGTCGCACCGGCGGGCCAGCCGACCATCATCATCGTCAGCGCGAGGCCGGCCACCACGGGCGAACGATGCAGCACGCCCTGCACGTACATCGGCAGGAACGTGGTCGCGCCCATCAGGATCATGCCGGCCAGCACCGTCGCGCTGTTGCATGCGGCGATCGGGCGGCGGCTCCATAGCGCGAACGAGATCATCGGTTCGGCCGCGCGACGCTCCTGCAGCACGAACAGCAGCACGCACAGCACGAAGACGCCGCCTGCGAACGAGGCTGGCGCCAACGCGTCGTCGCCGGCGTAGGTCAGCGCCATCATCAGCGCTGCGATCGCGGCCATGAACAGCGCGGCGCCGGCGAAGTCGATGGACGGCCGCGCGTGCCGTTCCGATTCGCGCAGGAACGCGACGAAGCCCGCCGCCGACGCGAGCCCGATCGGCACGTTCATCCAGAAGATCCACGCCCACGACAGGTTGTGAATGATGAAGCCGCCGACCATCGGACCCACGACCGCCGAAATCGCCCACACGCTCGCGAGATAACCCTGCACCTTGCCGCGTTCGCGCGCCGGGTACAGATCGGCGACGACGGTCAGCGTGACCGGCTGGATCGCGCCCGCGCCGATCCCCTGGATCAGGCGGAACACGATCATCGCCGGCATCGACCACGCGAAGCCGGCGAGCACCGAGCCGACGAGAAAGATCGCGATGCCCGCGAGGATCACGGGCTTGCGCCCATAGAGGTCGGCGAGCTTGCCGAACACCACGGTCATCGCGGTCTGCGTGAGCAGGAACGACGAGAACACCCAACTGTATAAATGCAGGTCGCCGAGTTGCGAGACGATCTGCGGCATCGCGGTCGACACGATGGTCGCTTCGATCGCGACCATCGCCATCGAGGCCATCACGGCGGCGATCACGAGCGGGCGTGAAGATTGAGTATTGCGGGACATGAAGGGCGTAGTATCGATATGTTGAATGCGTCGACGGCCCGGAGGAGGCCTTGCTGCGACGCATCGGCGCGGCCGCGCGTGGCGGCCGGTCAGGAGTATGCACCTTGCGGAGAGTGCGCGCTCGCGCCCGGGCAGCCGGCGAGCCGGCCGGATTGGGCACGACCGTTGCGTATTCGGATTTCCCTTTGACACACGGAGGACAATCATGAGGATCGAATTCACCGGACGCCGGGAAGTGGTGGCTGCTGCGCGCGTCGCCTACGAGGCCAATGTGGACGGGAAGGACGTATGGTGCAGCGTGTCGCTCGACGCGCTCAATGACCATTTCGGCAATGGCAGCCTCGGCAACGGTGCCCCGTCTGCTCACGATCTGGTGGGAGCGTTCGAGGCGAACCGCGCCCGCATTGAAAATGCTACGCGGCGGGTGCTCGAACGCAACGGGGGACGGTCCGTGGAGCTCGAGACGCGCGACTTCGATTGAGCGACCCGCTTGCTTGTATCGGGTCAAGCGATTCGTGCCGCGGTGGAAAGGACTCTTCCATCGCGGCGACTATATCCGCGATGTCGGCGCGGGCTACAGTATCGACGCACACACCGCTTAACGCGTGTGAGCGAGAGAGTTGGACCCGGCTGCCGGCAGCCGGGTCTTTTTTTATGGCGCGTGCGAGCACGCCCATTATTTCGCTGGCAATTCGCCGCAGGAGCGTGCGACGATTAGCACGGTGATTCGCGCGACGATTGAAAGGCTGCGGTATAGTCGCGGCAACTTTAAATCCGTCTCTTCGATTCTCTGGAGAATATCGTGCAGGAAATCATCGAAGGTCTGATCCGCTTTCAACGCGAGGTCTTTCCACAGCAAAGCGCGCTCTTCAAGCGTTTGTCGACCGCGCAGAATCCCAGCACGCTCTTCGTGACGTGTTCGGACAGCCGCGTGGTGCCGGAACTGCTGACGCAGACCGAACCGGGGTCGCTGTTCGTGATCCGCAACGCGGGCAACATCGTGCCGTCGTATGGTCCGGAGCCGGGCGGCGTGTCGGCGACCGTCGAATATGCGATTGCCGTGCTCGGCGTGACCGACATTGTGATCTGCGGCCATTCGAACTGCGGCGCGATGACAGCGATCTCGAGCTGCACGAATCTGGAGCACATGCCGGCGGTCGCGAGCTGGCTGCGTCACGCGGATGCGGCGAAGGCGATCAACGCGTCGCGCCACTACGGCTCGGATGCGGAGCGTCTCGAGGCGCTGGTCAAGGACAACGTGATCGCGCAGCTCAGCAACATCCGCACGCATCCGTCGGTGGCGGTCGGACTCGTGAACAAGACGCTGCGGCTGCATGGCTGGATCTTCAATATCGAAAGCGCCGAAATGCTTGCGCTCGATGGCAAGACCGGTAAATTCCTGCCGCTTGCGGATAATCCGGAAATTTATGCGAGTTGAAGTGGCATTAAAACGGGTTTTTAGTTTGAGGGATTAACACCTTGGCTTGCTAAAAGCCTTGCATAAAGCGAACGCGGCGCAACGGATTTTTCCGGTGCGCCGCGTTGTTTTTTCGGGTTGGCCGGCGCGGCGACGCGGCTTCGATCCCACCGCGCCGCCCGGCACAACCACCTCTATCAGTTCGATGTCACCAGCGAATCCGACGGCACGATCTTCAACACAGCAGGGCTCTTCGCAGCCGGGTTCGACCACAGCAGATGCATGCTCGCCGCGCCCCTGCCGTGCACGTACTCGACCTTGATCGACGCGCTCTGGTTCGCGGCGAGATGGACCTTCCCGATCGCGCTGCCTGGCGTCGTGCTCGTCTTGTCGATCACCTTCACGCCGTCGATCCACAGACGCGCGACGTTGTCGCTGTTGATCGTGAACGTATATTCGCCGTCCTGTGTCGCCTTCAGCGCGCCGGTCCAGCGCACGCCGTAGTTGGTCGCGTTGACGCCGGCCGATGCATCGGGCGAATCGGTGCCGCGCTCGGTGTTCAGATCGAAATCGATGAGCGGCGTGATCGACGTCTTCACCGGCGCCGCGCTGAAGGTCGGATCGTTGTAGTACGCGACCTGCAGCACCGGCAGCTTGAGCGCGGGCATAATCCTGTTTTCCATCACCCACGCTCACCGAACCGTCCATGCCGCCCGTCGCCGCCGTCCGCCCGAGCGCCGTACCGTTGCGCAGCGTCGCGCTGATCCTCGTGTCGATGTTCTGCTTCGCGCTCGTCGACGCCCTCGCGAAATCGCTTGCGCTCGCCTATCCGGCCAACGAGGTCACGTTCTTCCGCATGCTGTTCGGTCTGTTCCCGGCCGTCGCGATGTGCCTGCGCGGCAAGCCGCTCGCCACGCGCTTGCGGCAACTGGACGTGCGCGGGCAGACCCTGCGCGCGCTGACGCTGCTCGGCGCATCGGGTCTGTTCTTTGCGGGGCTGCCGTATATGCCGCTCAGCGAGGCGGTCGCGATCGTCTATTCGGAGACCTTGCTCGTGATCGTGTTGGCGCCGCTGCTGTTGCACGAAACGCTCAAGCCGCGCGACGCGCTGGCCGCGGCGGTCGGTTTCGCCGGCATGCTGCTCGTGGTGCGCCCTGACGGCTCGCATGCGAGCTGGCTCGGGCCTGCGCTGCTGATCGCGAGTGCGTTGTGCGGCGCGCTGTCGATCATCCAGATCAAGCGCATCAAAGCCAGCGACGATTCGGGCACGACCGTGCTGTACTTCACGCTGGTCGGCACGGTCGTCATGGGCGCGTCGCTGGTCTTCGCGTGGCGCACACCGTCGTTCGATGCGCTCGCGATCATGGCGCTGCTCGGCGCGCTTGCGACGGCGGGCCAGTTGCTGATGACGATGGCGTTCCGCGATGCCGATGCCGGCGCGCTCGCGCCGTACAACTACACGAGCATCGTGTGGGCCGCGCTGTTCGGCTACCTGGTGTGGGGAGAGACGATCGGCGGAATATCGATGCTCGGTATCGCGTTGATCGTCGGCAGTTCGATCGCCGTCGCGATGCGCCGCAAGCCGGAGGAAGGGCCGCTCGTCTGAGCTGCGCTTGCGTCGCTGAAAACAGGGTCGAAGGCGGCGCCGGAAGAACCGCTTGGGACTCCGATTAAAGCGCGCGTTTGAACGGAAGAATACCCGTCGGTTTCGGACACATCCCCGACCAGATCCGCCGATTCGTCGGTTGTTGGGCCTAAAAGGAAAACACTGTCATTCGTATCGCCCACACTTTGACTACTGGGTCGGTCGATCGGTTGGAATGGGGAGCGTGCCTTGTATAGCGAACCGAGAATGATCGTGTTGATGGGCCTCGTCTTCGGCGCGGTGACGATTGGGGCCTATGTGTCGCAGCTGGACAACGACTGGTCGTCCGGTCGGGACGTGAGTCTCGTCCCCGACGGCGAACGGGGTGTCAGCGCGACGGCGGCGGCGGGGCAGAGCGAAGGCCGGCCCGGCGCGGCGACGGTCGCGCCGGCAACGCGGCGCCATGCGCTGCGCGACGACGTGACCGCCTTGCGGGCTCAGCCGGCCGCGTCGATTGGAGCGCAGGCGGGCGACGCTCTGGCCATCGCGGCGTTGCAGTTCGCGCGGGAGTCGAACAAGGCGCAGCAACAGCAGCAGTTCCCGCAGCCGCAGCCGCAGCCGCAGCAGACGAGTTTGCCGCCGCAGCCTGCGGTGACTTCGAACCGGACCCAGGCGCCACCCACGGCAAAGACCGGGCACGCACACCATAGCCGCGTTGCGTCGGGTACCACGACGAAACCTCGCTCAGCGCAAAGTGTTGCGACGACATCGGGTAGTCATGCGCGGGGCGGCAGCCACCGGAAAAGTTCTAGTGCTGAGCGGTCTGGGAAGAAAGCGGCCAGCGTCGTGCCAGAGGCGCGGCCGTTGCCGCAATATGCAACGCAAGGCGTCGAGTCGCCATGGTCGATGCCGCGCACGGGGCTGACCAGCCCGTCCGCAACTCAAGCGGTCGCCAGCAACGGCCCCAAAACCCGCGCCGAAGTAGAGGCCGAACTCGTGCGCGCGCGTGAGAACGGTACGATGCCCGCGTTCGGCAGACCCGAGCCATCGGGACCTGGGGCACACTGAAGCGGGCCTCGCGCCGCGTCCCCGGCAACCGTTAGATCAACGACGCGGCGAGCCGCGCGAAGGTGGCTTCGTCGGTGCGATCGAAAGCAAGCGGCGTGACCGATACGCGCCCCGCCGCGACGGTTGCCGTTTCGCTGTCGGCATCGTTCTCGCGCGGGCCACGATCGAAGCGCAGCCAGTGATACGCGATGCCGCGCGGGTCGACCTCCGGCAGCACCTCGATGTCCCTGACGAGCCCGACGCCCTGGCGCGTCGGCGTCAGCGAACCGGCGTCGGCGGCATCTACGTCGGGGAAGTTGATGTTCAGGCAGGTCGGCGCCGCATGCTCGATCGCGAGCAATTGACGGATCACGCCGGGTGCGAGCGTGCGCGCGGTGTCCCAGCGCACGCGCTCGCGATCGCTGAACGCCTGGCTCAGCGCGAACGACGGCAGCCCGAGCAGCAGACCCGTCATCGCCGCGCCGACCGTGCCCGAGAACATCGTTTCGATGCCGAGGTTGCCGCCGCGATTGACACCGGACAGCACCAGCGACGGCGGCGCCTCGCGCATCAGATGACGCACGCCCATCACGACGCAATCGCCGGGCGTGCCGGTCACGCCGAAACGGCGTTCGCCCTGGCGGCTCACGCGCAGCGGCGAATGCAGGCTGATGGAATGCGACGTACCGCTCTGGTCGTGCTCGGGCGCGACCACCCAGACTTCGTGCGCGAGCTCTGCGGCCACGGCTTCGAGCACGGCGAGGCCGGGCGCGTCGATACCGTCGTCGTTCGTCAGCAGCACTCGCGGCAGCTTGGATTCGTAAGCGGACATCGCGTCAATCTCCTGTGGCTCGGTGAATGAATCGTAGGGAAGGGACGCCCATTATCGAGCTTTCGTCGGACGCGCGTACGATGACGGTGAGCCGCCAACGACCCTGGACGACCCCCGTGCAGATCGACCCGTTTGAGATTGCGATCGCCGATCAGGACATCGACGATTTGCGCCGCCGCATCCACGCCACCCGCTGGGCGCCCGCGACGCCCGCGCCCGCCTGGCGGCAGGGCGCCGACCCGGCCTGGCTGCGCGAACTCGCGACCTATTGGGCCGGGCAATTCGACTGGCGCGCGGCCGAACGCAGGTTGAACCAGCTGCCGCAATTTCTCGCCGACGTGAACGGCCAGACCGTGCACTTCGCGCATCGGCGCGCCGCTAGTGTCGCGCCCGGCTTTCAGGCTTATCCGCTGGTGATCACGCACGGCTGGCCCGGTTCCTTCTTCGAGTTTCACGCGCTGCTCGATCAGTTGTGTGATCCGGTCGCGTTCGGCGCCGATCCCGCCGACGCCTTCGACGTCGTCGCGCCGTCGCTGCCGGGCTTCGCGTTTTCGCCTGCGCCCGCGCAGGCCGGCATGTCCGCGTTCCAGGTCGCGGACCTGTGGGTGTTACTGATGCGCGGGCTCGGCTACGAGCGCTTCGGCGCGCAGGGCGGCGATCTTGGCGCGGGCGTGTCGATCGCGTTGGCCGCGCATCATCCGCGGGTGGTCGACGGCATCCATCTGAACTTCCTGCCGAGTTCCTATGAGCCGGCGATCGGCGCGGCGCAGCGGGAGCTGACGCCGGCCGAGCAGGACTATCTGCGCGAGAAGAACGACTGGGCCGCACTCGAAGGCGGTTACGCGCATCAGCACGGCACCAAACCGCTGACGGTCGCCGCGTCGCTGAACGATTCGCCGGTGGGACTCGCCGCATGGATCGGCGAGAAGTTTCGGGCGTGGAGCGATTGCGGCGGCGAGGTGGAAAGCGTGTTCCCGAAAGACGATCTGCTGACCAATATCTCGCTGTACTGGTTCACGCAGTGCATCGGCCCAGCGATGCAGATGTATTGGGAAAACCGCCTGCAGCCGATGCGTTTCTCCGACGGCGAGCGCATTGACACACCAGTCGGCTTCGCGCTGTTTCCGAAGGAGATCAATCATCCGCCGCGAAGCTGGCTCGAACGAACCTTCAACGTCGCGCAGTGGAGCGAAATGCCAGCCGGCGGGCACTTCGCGGCGATGGAAAAGCCCGCGTTGCTCGCGGCCGAGATTCGAAAGTTCTTCAGGCCGTTGCGGCAGAAAGCGCGCTAGGCAGCGTCGATCACTAACGGCGAAGGCGGCTCATGCCGCCTTTTTTATTCATTCGGCGCGCGTCGAACGCCTCGGCGTGGCCGCAACGGACACGCTATTCATCGACGACAGCCAGGCCAGCGTGGACGGCGCGCTCGCGGCCGGTTTTCAGGGCTTCCGGTTCGTCGACGCGGCGAGCTTGTCGATCGAACTCGCGCGGCGCGGTGTGTTATAGCAGTTGCGATGACGGTCGAACTTTCATGCACGAGGGCACCATACACGCTATGGCACATTCGTCGAACCACGATCACCGCCGCCGTTTTCTGCGCACGGCGCTCGGGCTGCCGGCAGCGCTTGCGCTGTCGCGCGTCACGTCCGCGCAAACTGAGGCGCACGCGCAATCCGGCGCCGCCTTACCCCGCATGAGCCGCCGCGCGATCCCGTCCACCGGCGAAGCGCTGCCGGTGATCGGCTGCGGCACGTGGCGCACCTTCGACGTCGGCGACGATGCCGCCGCGCGCGCCCAACTCGCCGAGGTGCTGCGCATCCTGTTCGAAGCGGGCGGCTCGGTGATCGATTCTTCGCCGATGTACGGTTCGTCGGAAGCGGTCGCGGGCGCGCTGCTCACGCAGCTCGACGCGCATCGCAAGGCGTTCGTCGCCACCAAGGTCTGGACCGAGGGACGCGAGGCCGGCATCGCGCAGATGGAGGAATCGCTGCGGCGTTTTCAGCAGCCGCATGTCGATCTGATGCAGATCCACAATCTGCTCGACTGGCGCACGCAGCTCTCGACCTTGCGCGACTGGAAAGCGCGCGGCCGGATTCGCTATCTCGGCATCACGCATTACACGTCGAGCGCGTTCGACGAAGTCGCGGCGGTGATGCGCAGCGAGAAGCCCGACTTCGTGCAGATCAACTACGCCGCCGACGATCGCGCGGCCGAGCAGCGCATCCTGCCGCTCGCGGCCGATCTCGGCATCGGCGTCGTGATCAATCAGCCGTTCGGCGGCGGCGGTTTGCTCGCGCGCGTGATGAAAATGCCGTTGCCCGCATGGGCCGGCGAAATCGGCTGCACGAGCTGGGCGCAGATTCTGTTGAAATTCGTGCTCGCGCAGCCGGCGGTGACGGTCGTGATTCCGGGCACCGGGCGGCCGCAATACATGGCGGACAACGTGCGCGCGGGATCGGGACCGCTACCCGACGACGCGATGCGCGCGCGGATCATCGCGGCGGTCGGCGGCTGACTTGATGCGCAATCCAGTGCGCAATCCATCACGGCGATTACTTGCCGCTTGCTATTCGCATACAGGCGCCGCCTCCCACAAACGCCGCACGACACGGGAATAAAACCCGCCACACGCCAGTCATGCCTCACGAACCGGATTCGGTTCGGCGAATCCTTATCGTGAGGTCATCATGTCGTCACATCATTCATTCGACCCGGCGCGTCGCGGCGCGCTGAAGTGTCTTGCGTTCGGTGGCCTCGGCACCGTGTTCATGCTGTCGGGCGGCGTGCTGACCCCGGTCGAACTCGCGCTCGCGGCCGACGCGAACACCGCGACGCCAGCGGCTGGCACGCCGCTTTTCTTGCAGATCAGCGACACGCATATCGGCTTCAACAAGGAGGCGAATCCCGACGTCGCGGGCACGCTGAAACAGACGATCGATTACGTCAACGCGATGCCGGCGCGTCCGCCGCTCGCGATTCACACCGGCGACATCACGCATCTGTCGAAGCCCGCGGAATTCGATCTGGCCGCGCAGCTGATGTCGGGACTGAAGATCACCGAGCTGCACACGGTCCCCGGCGAGCATGACGTCACCGACGGCCCCGGCACGGAGTACTTCAGCCGCTTCGGCAAGGCTTCGGATAACCGCGGCTATTACAGCTTCGATCACCAGGGCGTGCATTTCGTCGGGCTCGTCAACGTGATGCATTTCAAGCCGAACGGCCTCGGCGGTCTCGGCGACGAGCAGCTCGAATGGCTCGAAAACGATCTGAAAGGCCGCTCGTCGAGCACCCCGGTCGTGGTGTTCGCGCACATGCCGATGTGGACCATCTACGAGCCGTGGGGCTGGGGCACGGGCGACGCGGGACAGGCGATGAGCTATCTGAAGCGCTTCGGTTCCGTGACGGTGTTGAACGGCCACATTCATCAGATCGTGACGAAGGTCGAGGGCAACGTGACCTTCCATACCGCGCGCTCGACCGCCTATCCGCAGCCGAGCGCCGGCCAGGGCGATGGCCCTGGGCCGCTGAAGGTCGCGAGCGACCAGCTGCCGAAGATGCTCGGCGTGACGAGCGTCAGCATCGCGCGTCATCCGCTGAAGGCGACGCTCGACGACACGACGCTCGCCTGACGACACGCGCTACTTTTACGCTCGAGGAGATCAATGATGCTAACCAGGATGATGGGCCGCGCGCTCGCGATTCTACTCCCCAGTGTCGCGATTCTGGCGGTGTCGGCGGGGCCCGGGTTTGCGCAAACGACGATGCCGATGCAGGTGCAGAAACAGACCGTCGCGTCGACGCCTGGCACGATCGTCATCAAGAACTTCATGTTCTCGCCGATGGAACTGACCATCAAGGCGGGCACGACGGTCACATGGAAGAATCTCGACGGCGAGCCGCACACCGTGGTCAACGACGCGGGCCTGTTCCGCTCGGCCGCGCTCGATCAGGACGACACCTATCAGTTCAAATTCGATAAACCGGGCGTGTACAAGATCTTTTGCGGCATCCATCCGAACATGAAGGCGACCATTACCGTGCAATGATCCAATTGCCGCCAAGCCCTTGCTCAGCCAGGGCAGTTCGGATTTGGCTCCGAACTCAACCCTGGATCGCGAGCACTGTTATTCCGTAGGCGGCTTGGCCTGTCCCCAGTCGACGGGGTGGTGCAGCGAAATCTGCAGACGATCGCGCAATTCGGGATGGACAGACGCCTGGTTGAGAACAGCCATGCCTCCGATTTGACGCAAGGTTTCGTCCGTGATCGGCGCGCGGCAATCGTCCGAACCCAGAGGCACAGTCATTGCCATTCTGCGCGCGATCTGCCGATCTATTGCCCCCTCGACTTCCTCGCGCGGCACGGTACATACCTGGATTTCACAGGCATCCTCGTATCCTCGTTATAAAAAATCACGGTGGCACGCTGGCGCTTTGTCATCTCAGAAACCTCTGCAGCTCTGGTAATTTTGAAATGCCGTCTGTTTGCACATGGCATAAGCACGGGGGTCTTGGGTCATCGCTCGTACGAAGTTGCATTGCTCCAAATCAAATTCGTACTCGGCAAAACAATTTGCCTCAGTTGCCCATCGTGCATCGCGTTGCGGTCCTGGTAGTTCTGACTGTGCGGAACGCCGCTCACGCGGTATGCAGCTCGCTCAACCGGCATAGCAGAATCCCATAGCCGGTCAGATGCCCGAGGTACACGCTCGTAAACACGTTCGACGCGGGCAGGTCCTCGGTCAGCTGACGCAGGTCCTCCAAATGCAGCGGCGGCGCGTCGAGCGGCGGGCGCTCGACGCGCAGGTCCGCCGCCTCGGCCAGTTGCCGGTGCGCGTTGACGAGCCGCGCGAGCCGCGCGAGAAACATTTCGCGCCACGCGGCGTCGAGCGCGGCGAACTGATCGTGAAACGTGTCCATCGTTTCAAGAAAATTGACCAGCGAATCGAAGGTCTCCTGATAGCTCGCGAACACCGGCAGCCGTGCCGCGTTGCGCTTCAGATGTGGCGACACCCACGCCTGCTCGAGGTCGGTCTTCAGCAGCAGGTGCGCCTGCTTCAGGTTCGTGCTCAGCGTGCGCAGCCTGGAGGCCGCCGGCTTGATCTGCGCTTTGTCGAGCTGGCCCGTGGCCAGCTGCGCGACGACATCGGTGGCCTGTTCGTTGCCGTCGTTGACGAGCGTGTTCGCCCAGTAGCCGTGATCGGGCGGAAACGCGATCTGCTGGATGACGAAGCCGAGCAACATGCCGAGTACCACGCCAATCAGGCGCTGTTCGAGCAGCGGAAGATGTTCGCCGGTATAGAGCACGAGCGTGATCGGCACCGTGATGCTGGTCATCTGGAACAGCGACGGCCGCAGCGCGACGATGCCGAAGATCACGACCGGCAGCAGCGCCGCACCCATCCACAGGTGCGGCGCGGTCAGCCAGATCAGCAGCGTGCCGATCGGCATCGCCACCACATTCGAAAACACCCGCTTGTAGAAGTAGCTTCGAGCCGCCGAAATCGAGCTACCGAGCGCCAGCGTCAGCATCGTCGAACCGGCGAGCGGCACGGCCGCGTCGGGAAAGCCGAGCAGGTATGGGATGCCGAAACCGATCCACAGGCCGAGCGTCAGCTTCGTGTACTTGGCGGTTTCCGACAGAGAAAAGCGCGCGAGCGCGCGGCGCAACGGCGTGAGTGGCTGGTGCAGATACCTGTTCGACATGATTTTTATGCTGACCGATGACGTTGGGCCGGGCACCGTTGGGCCCGGCACGGCGCGGCGTTCGCGACATGCGCGCACGTGACCTTACCATCCGGCGCGGACGGCTTCGGGAATTCGCACGGCAGCAGGTTCGCGGAATGCTGCTCGAGGCGCGCGGCGCGCAGCGCGCAGTCCAACGCGGGTTTCAAGCGGCGGTTTCGGCGTCGCGCGCGCGTTCGCCGCCAGGCCCGCTTGTTGCATGCGAAACGGCGACCGCGTTGGCGCGTTTCGCAGAATCCGCGTCGCATCGGGCGTAGCGGCCCTCGGCAGGCGCACGGCTGGCTGTCGGGCTCTTTACCGGGTTGGAGTTTTTACCGGCTTTGCACGCTTTTTTGCCAACCCACACGGCATCTGGCGGCGTCGTTCGAAGCACCACCGAAGCGAGGCGGAAACGCAACGCTGCTATGTTGTCGGCCGTTCGCGACAGGATTACATTCATTGAGCATTGCGTGCAGCGGCAGCCTGCGAGTTCGGTTTACGCGCCGGCTCGTCAGCGCGCCAGTTTGTCTGCAAGAAGTGGCATACCCGGAGCGTATTGCGATGGCTACCGATCCCGACGATATCGACTTGCGTCATTCCACAACGGACGGCCGGTCCTCCTTCGAACCCGACGGCCCTGACGAATCGGGCGTGCCGCCCCCGCGCTTCGGCCGCCTCGCCCTGTGCCTCGCGGCGGCCGGCGCGCTGACCTTCGGTGTGATGGGCACCGTCGCCTACGGCGTCTGGTTCAACCAGGATCAGCAGACGTACGCGGATGCCATTGCGGGCGCGCGCCGGGCGCTCGGCTCATCGGCATCGGCCCGGGTGCCGACGGTGGCCGTCGCGCACGCGCCGGAGGAGGCCGCCGCGCCCTTCGCCATGCCGTCAGCCAGGCAGCCCGCCGCGCCAGACGTCGCGCTCGAAGCGGCCGGCGCGAACGGCGGCTTCGAGGACACCAACCCGGCCGTGTGGTCCGGGCAGATCCGCGCGAGTACGCCTGACCCGAATCTCACCGCCACGCTGGCCGATACGCCGGTCGATACCTCGGCGGATATGTCCGCGGATATGTCGGCGGATATGTCGGCCAACCCACCCACAGCCCCCATTGTTCCCACGCCACCGCCGGGCTACACGCGGCACGTCGCCAATGCCGCCAATTCCACCGCGAAGCCCGCGGCCGGTCACGACGCGAAAGAAACGCGGCTCGCACAGCAGGAGCGGCGCGCGTCGTCGCAGCAGAAGGGCGGTCTGTTTGCGCGGATCGGACAGTTCTTTCGACGCGTGAGCTATCGTCAACATGACAACGGCCGACGGCAACAAGATCCCTACTCCCATCCCTGAGCACGCGGTCGTCGGGCCAGCGGGGCGAGCGGGGCTGCGCGGCGCCGCACACGCGCGCGTGCCGGTGTGGCGCTTCCGGCCGGGGCCCGCGAGCGTCGGCGTGGCCGCGCTGTTGTGTCTGCTGTTCGGCCTGCTGTATGTAGCGATGCAGATCCGCACGGTGTTCTCCGATCAGTTGAAGCAGGAGTACGCGGGCCTCGTGCTCGAAGCCGCCGGGCGCGTCGACAGCGCGCGCGAACAGTTGGCCGCGTGGCAGCGTATGGCCGACACCCCGGCGAGTCACGACGCGTCGTTCGTGCCGGCCTATGACGCGGCGCGCGCCGAACTCGCGCAGCGTTTCGCGGCGCTCGCGGCGCTCGTCAACGCGAGTCCGTCGCTGGCGCCGCCCATTCCGTCGGTGTCACCGACACAGGCGACGCCCGAAGCCGTCGCGGCGATGCTCGGCAGCGTATCGGCCTATTGGCGCGCGCAGCGCGACGCGTCGAGCGCCGACGTGCGGCTGCGCGTCGCGCACGTCGCACGCACGCTGATCGCGCTCGCCGCGCTGCTGTTCTGCATGCTGATCACGGCGCTCGGCATGTACGCGAAGCGCAACCGCCAGCTCGCGGGGCAGTCGCACGAGTTCGAGCTGGCGTCGCTGCACGATTCGCTGACGGGCCTGTCGAACCGCCGCAAGCTGCTGGCCGCGCTCGACTCTGCCGCCAGGCACGCGCGGACCGCGGCCGTCGAGCAGCGCCTCGCGGTGCTGTATATCGACCTCGATGGCTTCAAGCAGGTCAACGATTCGTTCGGGCATCGCACCGGCGATGAATTCCTCGCCGCGGTATCCGCCCGGTTTCGCGCGTCGGTGCGCAAAGGCGATCTGGTCGCGCGCATCGGCGGCGACGAGTTCGCGGTGCTGGTGCGCACCTTTGCGGGCGATGACGAGCTCGCCGAGATCGCGCGCCGGCTGATGGCCTGCGTGGTCGACACCGACGCACAGATGGGAATCGGCGGCGTGCGCGCGAGCGTGGGCATCGCGAGTTATCCCGACGACGTCGAGGATCACCGCCGTCTGGTCGCCGCCGCCGATGCCGCGATGTATCAGGTCAAGCGCGACGGCAAGAACGGCTTCGCGTTCGCGGCGCAGACGGGCAGGGAAGCGACGTTGTGAACCGCCTGAACGTCACTGGCCTTCGTTGCGCCACTCCGTCAGCTTTTCGCGCTCGTTGAGTTCGATGAACGCCGGCCGTGCGCGCAGCCTGCGGATATAGCTCGCGAGATGCGGCCAGCCCACCGTCGCCGGGTGGGGCATGTTGCGGGTCCAGCGCATCAGCACGAGCGCGAGCAGATCGGCGGTGCTGAGCTTGCCGCCCGCGAGGTATGCGTGGCCGTCGGCGAAATGCCTGTCGAGCCGCGCACACGCTTCTTCGATGCGGCGTTGCGCGAGCGCGCGCACCGCCTCGGCGCCCGCGGGGTCGCCGTCGCTGCCGGCGTAGAACCAGTCGCGCATCGCGGGCAGCAGCGTATTCGCGAGGCAGATCATCCATTCGAGCCATTGCGCGCGTGCGGCCGAGCCGGGCGCGGGCGCGAGGTCGGCCTCGGCGTGGCGCTCGGCGAGCAGCATCAGCAGCGCGGCCGATTCATGCCGCGGCACGCCATCGACGACCAGCGTGGGCACGCGCCCGGCCGGATTCAGACGCAGATACTCGGGATCGTGCTGCCGGCCCGCGTCGATATCGACGAGGCGCGCTTCGAACGGCACGCCCATTTCGAGCAGCATCCAGTGCACGGGCATGCTGGCCGCGCCGGGCGAGTAGTAGAGAACGTAGGACATTCGGGGCTCCGTGGATCGTCGAGAGCGCGGTCGAGCCGTGAACAGAAAGAATAAGGGGCTGTCGCCGAAACGAACAGCCCCTTCAGATGCGTCAGGCGCCAGCGTACGCAAATGCGGGCGCTCGAAACAGCAAGCCTCAAATCACGCCCGCGGCCAGGTCTTTCAATGCGCCGACGCGTGCTTCTCCTGCTCGGCTACGCTCGGCTGCGTCACCGCGCTGACGATCACGAACACGATCACGTTGACCGCGAGCGCAAGGAAGCCGATGTTGACGTCCTTCAGCGCATCGGGCAGGAACGGCATCAGTTGACCCACGCTCCAGTGCAGCGTCGTGGTCAGTGTGACCACCGCGACACCCGCGACGATGCCGC
The DNA here is from genome assembly GCF_014201065.1 of Paraburkholderia sp. Cpub6. Lineage (NCBI taxonomy): Bacteria > Pseudomonadati > Pseudomonadota > Betaproteobacteria > Burkholderiales > Burkholderiaceae > Paraburkholderia > Paraburkholderia sp. Cpub6. The sequence continues at coordinate 65,101 of NZ_JACHDM010000018.1, read as the reverse complement.
AGAACGCGCCTTGCCTCGTCGCGCGGTTGTGCGGGAACAGGCTGCAGAGCACGGCCGGGAACAATTGCGTGACGAAGCTGTAGCCCATCAGCAGCAGCGCGACGATGGTTTCGCCGCCGTTCAGCGTGAAGGTGACCGCGACCAGCGCCACGACCGGTACGAGGAAGCGCGCGATCACCGCGACCGACGCATCCGACGCGTTGCGGTTCACCATGCCGCGATACACGTCGTTGGCGAGCAGCGTCGACGCCGAGGTCAGGATCATCGAGCCCGGCACCAGCGCGGTCAGGATACCGGCCGCGCCGATCACGCCGACGAACCACGGATCGAACGTCTGCAGCGACAGGCGGAACAACGACAGGTCGATGTCGGCGCCCTTCAGGCCCGGCACGCGTAGCGTCGCCGCGAAGCCGACGAAGAACACGAACAGCAGGATCAGCTGATAGAGCGGCAGAATCGCGGCATTGCGGCGGAAGATTCGCTCGTCCCTCGCCGTGAAGATCGAACCGAACGTGTGCGGCCACATGAAGAAGCCGAGCGCGGTCAGCAGCACCGTCGACTGGAACCACACGACGCTCGAACCGCGCGCCGGGAAGGTCAGGAAGCCGGGACGGGCGGCGTCGATCGTGCGGAACATCGCGCCGAAGCCGCCGTAGTAATGCAGCGGCAGATAGATGCCGAGGAACAGCACGATCGCGAGAATCAGCAGATCCTTGGCCACCGAGTTCCAGGCGGAGCCGCGCACGCCCGACACGATCACGTAAGAGGTCACGACGATCGCGCCGATCCAGATCGCCGCCGTCGACGAGATCGCACCGTACGACGCGGTCGAGACGATGATGCCGAGGCCCTTCAATTGGAGCACCAGGTACGGGATCAGCGCGGCCACGCCGACCAGCGCGACCAGCGTGCCGAGCGCCGGGCTCTCGTATTTGCGCGTCAAGAAGTGCGGCTGCGAGACCAGGCGGTGCGTCTTCGCGTAGCGCCAGATCGGCGGCAGCATCCAGTACGACAGGATGTACGCGAGCGTGCCGTACGCGAGGATGTAGTAGACCGGCGCCCCCTTGCCGTACGCGAAGCCGCTGCCGCCGAGGAACGTGAAGGTCGTATAGATTTCGCCGGCCATCAGCAGGAACACGAACGCGGTGCCGAAGCTGCGGCCGCCCACGCTCCACTGCTCAAGGCTCATGTCGTGGCCGCGCCTTGCGCGCACGCCGAGGAACAGCGCGAATAGCGTAACGGCGGCGATGATGACGAGTGCGCTCATGGGCGAACCTCCTCGCCATCGGCGGCGACGTGTCGGTTGGACGGATCCAGGTTGTAGATGATCGCCATGATGATCGCGCTCAACACCACCCACATGACGATCCAGGCCAGCACGAACGGCATGCCGAGCACGAGCGGCTCGACGCGATTGACAAACGAAATGCCGACCAGGATGCCGATGAACGGCAACGCGGCAAGTACACGAAGCAGCATGTGGACAACTCCTCGAACCAGTAGGTATGTGTCGTTGATATTCCGGCTTCGCTGAGGACTGTATGCCGGATACTTCGGTCCCGTAAAGTAGGTCAAAATAAATGTCGGAGTTTCGACCGCTGCAATTGCATCTTTCCAGCCCGGATTGCTGCAGTGCAAAGCGGGACGCGCCGTGGCGCGCAAGGTGTCGGGCGGCTTTTCTGCAGGCAGACTGGCGCGCCGCGATATGATCTGCGAGCATTGCAGCATTTTCCGGACCGCGCGATTCCGGCCGGGTTCATGACCGGCGGCGCGCCCAGGCGCGAACCCGCGCGAGCACACGCAGACAAGCAGGCACACGGACACGCACATGGTCGAAAGTCTGATCTCGGACATCATGTTTGGCTTTATCGGCTTAATCAGCATCATCAATCCATTCAGCGGCGCGTTTGTGTTTCTGGACCGGACCGCGTCGTTGACCCTCGACGAGCGCACCTTACTCGCCCGCAAGATCGCGATCAACGCCGCCGTTGTGCTGCTGGTGGCATTCTTCATCGGCACGCCGATCCTGCATTTCTTTGGGATCTCAATGGAGGCGCTGCGCATCGGCGGCGGGCTCGCGCTTGCCGTGGGCGGCTGGCAAATGCTCAATGCGCCGGACACGCCGGCGGTCGAGCAGACGGAAGTCAAGCGCGTCGACGCCGAAACCGCGAAATCGCGCGCGTTCTTTCCTCTGACCGTGCCGCTGACCACTGGCCCCGGCTCGATCGCGACCGCGATCGCGCTGTCGGCGAATCGCACGCACAAGCTGTCGGCGTTCGTGATGTCGGGCATCGCGTCGGTCGCCATCACGTTCGCGGTGGCCGTCTGCGTGTATCTGATCTACAGCCGCGCGACGATCCTCGCGCGCTATCTCGGCGTCGAGGGCACCAAGGTCGCGTTGCGCGTGTCGGCGTTCCTGCTGCTATGCATCGGCGTGCAGATCATTCTGACCGGCGTGTCCGAATTCCTGATTCCGATCGCGACGATGCGCCCGCCGGCGGGCTAGCGCCGCATGCCGGCGCCATGCATGCTGTGGCGGCGGCGCCGCCGGTGGATCGCCTTCGGGTGGTTCGTGCGGAACGTCGACCGGATCGTCCGGGATCGGATCGGGGTCGATCTTCGGCGGCGGCGTGTTCGGCGCGATGTCGGGGTCGACTTCGGGCGGCATCGGCGCATGCGGATGCAGCGGCAGCGGCAGCGGCAGCGACTGCAACGAAATTTGCGCGTGGGTTGGCGCGTTCAGGTCGAATGTGCCGACTGCACTGGGCGCTTGCCGGCTCGTATCAGGTAAATCCATCAGTCCTCTCCCCATAGTCTTCGTTCAGACGCGCAATGCTCGTGCCGCATGCCGACGGATGGCGTTCGCGTGGAACGCCAATTGCTGGAACCCGGCACGCGCGCCGCATCGCGATGACCGCGCGCGCCCGGCTCACATTGGACATCGCCCACGCAAAGCACTGGACGAGGAGCGCATATGGCGCGACACAAGGCCGACGTTGCCGACGACGACTTCGAGATTTTCGCCAGCTATCACGGAACAGGTGACGGCCGATACATAGGTGGACTGAAGGTTGTGAGGAAAGCGGACAGGCGGATTCTGTTCCCGTTCGAGGGCGCACCGCAGATCGGCCCCTATGCGACCGCCGACGAAGCACGCCGCGCCGCGATTGCGTACGGCCGCAAGCTCGTCGCGGCCGATCGTGCCGCGCCCGAAGGCTGAGCGGGCGCAGCCGGTTTGACAGTGCTTCCGTGAGAGGCGCAGAGCCATCAGGGCAGACCGCCGAGCGACGGCGAAATCGTGCTGCCGCGCGCGGGATCGTCCGGATGTTCGTCGGGCACGGTGGGGCGCGCCGACAGCGGCGGATGATCGCGATAGCAGGTGTCGACCGAACCGTCGACGAGGCAGTTCTGGAACGCATCGGCGTCGCTCTTTTGCGCGAACGTGTACAGCGTGCGCTCGACCTGCACCTCGGTATCGGATACGCGAATTGTCGTAATGCTCATGAGGTTCTCCTTCGGGGGCGCGCCTTTTTTACAAAGCGAACGTGTCGTGCTACCGCCTTCGGGATCGCAATGGCCGTGCCTGTTGCGCTGCGCGCGGACTTCTCCGGCAAGGCTCGAATGTTGCTGCATGAACCAGATGCCCGTTCGAGATGGCGCGTAACGACGCGAATCGACGGCAGAACAAACGAGGAGGGCGCGATGCAAGATCCCCAATCGACCGACACCCCGCAGCAGAGCGCGACGCCAGGCGGCGAGCAGTCCGCGCGGCCAGATAGCCGCGCCGCGCCTCCGATGTCCGACGAAGTCAAAGCCCGCAACAAGCCGAGCGGCACGCACTACGTCGAGCCGAGTCCGCTCGGCATCGAACCGGTCGTGCAGACCGGCGTGGACAAAGCGACCAATCCGCCACGGTCGAGCGAGCGGCCGCGCCACGGCGCCGAAGTGCCGCTCGGCAGCGGCGAGCACGCGGAGCCGCCGGGGGGCGGCGGGCGCGAATCGCATCACAAGCAGCCGGGCGAGAAATGACGCGGCGCGTTGCGTGCCAGCCCGTGCATCGAATCCGTCAACACCCAACCGGAGAAAGCGCATACAACCGGACAATCCAACCGAATCGATGAACCCCGGCGACGAAGCGCCGCCCAACACGTCGGGCGCTGGCGAAGACCTGTGCGCCGCCTGCCACGGTACGGGCAAGGTCGAGGGCGCTCGCTGCGCGGTGTGCGGCGGCACGGGCAAGGTGCTGCAGGGCATCGGCGGAGGCTAGCCGGCTGCTCGTGCGCAGGTTCGCGGCAACCGCATCACAAGCCAGGAGCAACCATGTTCAACGAGTCCAGGCACGGCTTCGACGCCGCGCAGACCGAATACGAAGCGTTCATGCTGGAGCCGCACGACTGGGTGCCGAACAACAGCAAGCTGCCGGTCGTGCTGTACCGGCGCGCGCTGGCGCCCGGCAGCGGCAATCTGCCCGCCGCGTTCGAAATCCTCTTCGAGCGCAATGCATGGCCCGCGCAGTGGCGCAACGGCATCTTCGACTTCCATCACTTTCACGCGACCGCGCACGAGGTGCTCGGCGTGACAGACGCGAGCGCCGAGGTGATCGTCGGCGGGCCGGGCGGACGCGTGGTGACGGTGCACGCGGGCGACGTGCTGCTGCTGCCGGCCGGCACCGGCCATTGTCTGCAATCGTTCGAACGGCATTTTCAGGTGGTGGCGGGCTATCCATTGGGGCAGCAATGGGACATTCGCCGCGAAGCGCTGACGCCGCAGGAACTCACCGAGATGCTGGCGTTGCCGTTTCCGCCGCTCGATCCGATCGACGGCAAGCATGGTCCCGTCATCGAGTTTTGGCTGCAGTCGGCCTGAACTTCGTCGTTTGCGAAGCAACCGACCTGCCGCGGCGTGGCGTGCAGAGTTGCGCGGTTAGGCGCATCATCTGTGGGCTTTGCCGCGATTTTCCCGCGCGCTTTCGGCGCTGACGCCGGCACGTGGGCGGTTCCACGTGCGGCTTCGCGTCCTTATCGACATGCCCGGACGCGCGCGATTCCATGTCGACACGATGCGCCGATCCGTCCGCGCGCTCCGCGGCGCGCGTCGGCCGTCTTCCGAATTGCCGAACAAGGAGCGTCCCATGCAAAACGATTCCGCCCTCGATCAGTTGTGCATCAACACGATCCGCACGCTGTCGATGGACGCCGTGCAGAAAGCCAATTCCGGCCACCCCGGCACGCCGATGGCGCTCGCGCCAGTCGCGTATCACCTGTGGCAACACCACCTGCGTTACGACCCTGACGAGCCGCTGTGGCCGAATCGCGACCGCTTCGTGCTGTCGGCCGGGCATGCGTCGATGCTGCTGTATTCGCTGCTGCATCTGGCCAACGTGAAAGCCGTCGACGAACACGGCAAGCCGACCGGCGCGCCGGCCGTGTCGCTCGACGACATCGAGCATTTTCGCCAGATCGACAGCAATACGCCGGGCCACCCCGAGTACCGGATGACGACCGGCGTCGAGACCACCACGGGACCGCTTGGGCAAGGGCTCGGCAATAGCGTCGGCATGGCGATGGCCGCGCGCTGGTACGAGAGCCACTTCAATCGCTCGGACGCGCCGCTGTTCGACTACCGCGTGTACGCGATTTGCGGCGACGGCGACATGATGGAAGGCATCTCGCACGAAGCGGCCTCGCTCGCGGGCCATCTGAAGCTGTCGAACCTGATCTGGATTTACGACAGCAACCGCGTGACGATCGAAGGCCATACGGACCTCGCGTATAGCGACGATGTGGCAAGCCGCTTTCACGGCTACAACTGGCACACGCTGCACGTCGGCGATGCGAACGACACCGCCGCGCTGGAAAAGGCGCTGGTCGAAGCGAAGAGCGTGACCGACCGGCCGACGCTGATCGTGGTCCACAGCATCATCGGTTGGGGGGCGCCGAACAAGCAGGACACCGCGTCCGCGCATGGCGAAGCGCTCGGCGTCGAGGAAGTCGCGCTCGCCAAGAAATTCTACGGCTGGCCCGAGGACAAGTTCTTCTACGTGCCCGAGGGCGTGCACGAGCGCTTCGCGCAGGGCATCGGCGCGCGCGGCAAGGCGGCGCGCGAACAATGGCAGGCGAAGTTCGACAGCTACAAAAAGCAGTATGCGGAGCTCGCGCGCGAATTCGCGCAGATGGAGGCGCACGAATTGCCGCAGGGCTGGGACAGCGACATCCCGAGCTTCAACGCGGACCCGAAGGGCATCGCGACACGCGAATCGTCGGGCAAGGTGCTCAACGCGATTGCCGCGCGTGTGCCGTGGATGATCGGCGGCGCGGCGGACCTGTCGCCGTCGACGAAAACCAACCTGAAGTTCGAAGGCGCCGGCAGCTTCCAGGCGGATCACTATGCTGACCGCAATCTGCACTTCGGCATTCGCGAGCATGCGATGGGCGCGGTGGTCAACGGTCTTGCGCTATCGAATCTGCGCGCGTACGGCTCGACGTTCCTGATCTTCAGCGACTACATGAAGCCGCCGATCCGCCTGTCCGCGATCATGGAAGTGCCGGCTATCTATGTGTTCACGCACGATTCGATCGGGCTCGGCGAAGACGGTCCGACGCATCAACCGATCGAGCAGCTCGCGTCGCTGCGCGGCGTGCCCGGCCTCACGGTGCTGCGTCCCGGCGACGCGAACGAAGCAGCCGAGGCCTGGCGCGTTGCGCTGACACAGCCGCATCGGCCGGCGTGCATCGTCTTGTCGCGCCAGCCGCTGCCGACGCTCGACCGGAGCCGCTATGCGCCCGCGAGCGGCGTCAGGCACGGCGCGTATGTCCTCGCCGATGCGCCCGCTGGCAAGAAGCCCGAGGTGATCCTGATGGCGACCGGCAGCGAGCTATCGATCTGCGCCGACGTGTACGAGAAGCTGAAGAGCGAGGGTATCGCGGCGCGCGTCGTGTCGATGCCGTCGTGGGACATCTTCGAGCGCGAGGACAGCGCGTATCAGGAGTCGGTGCTGCCCGCGGACGTCGAGGCGCGCGTCGCGGTCGAGCAGGCTGCGTCGCTCGGCTGGGATCGGTATACAGGACGGCTCGGTGCGCAGGTCGTCATGCATACGTTCGGCGCGTCGGCACCGATCGCGGATCTGAAGAAGAAATTCGGTTTCACGCCGGAAGCCGTGTATCAGGCGGCGAAGCAGCAGATCGAGCGGGTGAAGAAGGGGAAGGGCACTTGAGCGTGCGACGCTCGACGACGTCGTGAACGCTTGATGCGAAAAGCGGTGGGCCGGCGGAATCTATCCGTTTCGATCAGGCGTGCGGCCACGGTTTGCGGCCGCTTGCCGGCCTACCCGGTCGCGAGGCCGGACGCCTCGCCGCGCCATGAAAGGAGACTTCAAATGGCCGAGATCAATAAGGAAGACGTTGTTGCGGTGCTGAACCGGATTCTCGAATCCGAGTTGGCCGGCGTCGTCCGATATACGCACTATTCGTTCCTTGTGTTCGGATTCGGACGCATTCCGATCAGGTCGTGGTTGCGCGCGCAGGCCGATGAATCGTTGTTGCACGCACAGCAGGCCGGCGAATGGATCACGACTCTGGGTGCCTATCCGTCGCTTGCGATCGGTCCTCTGCTCGACTCGCACACCTTCGATATCTCTTCGATCCTCCGCGAGTCGTTGCAAGCCGAGAATCTTGCGTTGCAGTTGTATCGCGACCTGCTGGCGCTCGTCGAGGACCGCTCGGTTGCACTCGAGGAGTTCGCCCGTCAGATGATCCACGTCGAGGAGATGCACGCGGGCGAAGTCGACAAGATGCTGCGCCGCCCTGGGGAAATGACGACGTCGGAGGACAGCTAGTGCTGATGCCGATGATGGATATCGGGGAAATGCGCGTGCGAATGTGTAATGGGCAGATGCACGTGGGGGTGCGTGTGCGGCTCCTCACCGGCATAAGGAAACTCATGCGCGTGCTGATGGTGCTCGTCATGGCGGTGCTGGTGCGTGTGTTCAAGAAACTCATGGCTGTGCTCATGCTCATGCCGCTCGCGCACATGTAGCCAGATACCCAGCGCCATCAGGGCGGCGGCAATCCAGAAAGACAGATTGGGTAGCGCGGGCCATATGATCAGCGAAAGCATGACACCGAAAAGCGGCGCAACGGAAAAGTACGCGCCTGTACGCGCCGTACCGAGATGGCGAAGTGCAACGACGAACAGCACGAGGCTGATGCCGTAACCGCCAAGCCCGGTCAGCATCGCTGCCGCCATGGTTCCTGCTGACGGAAGCGAAGCGCCCGCCGCGATCGCAATGCCGAGATTCACGGGACCGGCCACCATCCCTTTGAGACACGCGATCACCATCGCGTCGTTCGCCGAGACCTTGCGCGTCAGGTTGTTGTCGATTGCCCAGCACAGACACGCGCCGACGATCAGTAACGCACCCACCGGCACGCCTGACTGTCCCGGATGCCACGACAGAAGCACGCCGCCCGCAACGATCGCCACCATCCCGAGAAAAACCTGAATGTCGACATTTTCCTGGAAGACCACCCAGGCAATCACTGCGGTCAACACACCCTCAAGGTTGAGCAATAACGAACTCGTTGCCGCTGGTGTGGTGGACAGGCCCAGCATCAGCAATGCGGGGCCGGCGACGCCACCCATCGCTATCGCCCCGATCAGCCAAGGCAACTCGCCTTTGGTGATGCGGTGGTCCGCGGCGGACTGAAGCCCGCGCGATCGGAAGGCACGCCACGCGATGCCGACCCCAAGCCCCAGGCCGCTACCGAGATAAAACAGTCCTGCGAGCATGAAGGGGCTGACTGAGCCGAGCAGCGCCTTGGCCAACGGTGTCGCGGCGCCGAACAGCGCCGCGGCGATTAAGGCGGTGAATATCGCGCCGTATCCTGATCTCACCACTCCAACCTCTTGTCCGCAGCAGAAGGGACAGTTTACAGACCATCGCTGGGGTGACGGACGAAATTCGCCGTTCGGCGCGGCAGCGGTGAACCTGGTCGTCACCGACACGCGGCTCGACTATCGCGGCGGCCACAGCCTGCGCGTCGACAACTACGAGATCAACCAACGGGCGCTACAACTTCACGCCGGCGCTGATCGCGGGAGTCGGCTACATCTTCAGTCCTGTTTTGACGTCTGCGTCGCTTCCCGTCCCAGCTTTGCCTGTCGGTCCAGGCCTTTCATTGAGGATTCGATGGCGCCGATGGTCGGTCGTTTACCGACGCCGTGCTCGGCAGGGACATCCGCCTGTCCATGGATGGCAAAGGCGCCTGGCGCGACAACGTATTCGTCGAACGCTCCACTTATAAATTCGATCTGACTGTCCGAACCAACGGCGCCACTTCTTGACCTCGTTGACACTGTACGTCGCCAATGTATTGCTGCGCACTAACAACAGCGTTGCAGGCGCGATGTTGCTGATCCTCGGGACGTTGGTCATACATCTCCTTCGCCCCTTAATCCATTCGAGCATCGAGCCGCCTTCGATGAGCTTTCGCGTCTGGCTCAACAAATCCTCGCTGCCAACGGACTTTCAGATCGGGCAAGCATCGCTTCGTTCGCACCCGACGCCGCGGGATACGGTTCTCGCCAGCTTCTCAGCCTCGGCGCTCATCAGCCGTCCGTCGAAACGGTGGTAGCCTCCCACGCATCGATTTCCACGTTCAATGCCGACAACTTGTCTCGAACGAGCCCGAGTGCGTCGCTACCGAGCAAAAGACGCGTGGGCGGATGATCCGCTGCCATGGCGGCCAGCATTGCGCGCGCCGCTTTCCTGGGATCTCCCAATTGCTTGCCGCTTTTTTCCTCGCGGGCCTGGCGGATGGGATTGAAAATATCGTCGTAATCGGAAATCGAGCGGGGGGTCCGCGTCATCGAGCGACCCGCCCAGTCCGTGCGAAATGAGCCCGGCGCCACGGCCGTCACGGCAATACTGAAGGGCTTGACCTCTTTGCCAAGCGCCTCGGAGATGCCCTCCAACGCAAACTTGCTCCCGCAGTAATAAGCGATTCCCGGCATCGTGATGTAGCCGCCCATCGATGTGATATTCAGAATGTGGCCGCGGCGGCGCTCACGCATGAACGGCAGGACGGCCTTCATCATGGCGACCGCACCAAATACATTCACATCGAACTGTCGGCGCATATCCGAGAGCGGCGATTCCTCCATGATGCCCTCGTGGCCATAGCCGGCATTGTTGACCAGCACATCGATTGGGCCGACGCCAGCCTCGATTTCCGCCACGACGCCGTCGATCGCGTCGAAGTCGGTCACGTCGAGCACGCGTCCCCAAGCGGCATTCGCGGATACGGACTCGAATTCACGCTTTGCCTGGACACTTCTCACCGTACCGACGACCTTGTGACCCACCGCCAGCGCTTCCTGTGCGAGCGCGCGGCCAAAGCCGCTGCTGACGCCGGTGATGAGTAGAGTTTTGCTGGTTGCCATTGAAGCTTCTCCCGAATGTCGATTGGAGAGTGCATACTAATCTGACCGGCGAGGCAAATTAAGCCAAATTCCGCTGATTTTCTTGCATAAAACTATGAACACGATACGCGCTTCGACCCTGCATCCAGCTCAATCCTCTCGAAGCCAGAAACGCATGATTGTCCTGCTACGCGCGTTGGCGCCCGACGAGGGCTACAACCTGACGGCACTGCCGAGCGTCCGCATCTTGCGGTCGAACCGGGCGCTATCGCGCACGCCCGTTCTGTACGATCCCGGTATCGTGATCGTCTGCCAGGGCCGCAAGCGAGGTTATTTCGGCGACCGGCTCTACCTGTACGACGAGCGTCACTACCTGGCCGTGTCCGTGCCCGTGCCGTTCAGCATGGAGACCGACGCAACCGAGGAGCGCCCACTGCTCGCGCTGTATCTGCACCTCGATTTCGCATTGGCCGCCGAACTTGCGGAGCGGATCGACCGCGAAGGCGTGGGGGAGTGCGCACCAGCACCTCAAAGCATGATGTCGACGCCGATGGATGATGCAATGCAAGCGTCCGTGCTGCGCTTCCTCGAGGCGATGCATCGGCCACTCGAATCTGCTGTGTTGGGCGCCGGGCTGCTGCGTGAACTGTATTTCCGGGTGCTCACCGGAGCCCAGGGAGGCTCGTTGCGCGAGGCTTTGGCGATGCGAGGACAGTTCGGCCAGATAGGCCGCTCACTCCGCCTGATTCATGCAAGCTATGCGCAGCCCCTCGACGTGAGGCAGCTGGCCGACGAAGCGGGTATGAGCATTCCGAGTTTCCACAGCCACTTCAAGGCAATTACGCAGGTGTCGCCGATGCAATATGTGAAGTCGACGCGCCTTCATCAGGCTCGCCTGTTAATGGTGCGCCAGGAGCTAACCGCGGAGGCGGCGGGACACGCTGTGGGTTATGCGAGCCCGTCCCAGTTCAGCAGGGAATTCAGGCGTCTGTTTGGCTTGACGCCTGCCGCAGAGGCTAAGCGTATGCGCGAGAGCTTCGCGATCCCGGCAGTATTCGCTGATACGGCTTATGTCTCGTCGCACTGAATTTGCCGCGGTTCGGTTCGATCGTAGATCAGTGATCGGACATCCACGAGTGTCTGCTAGACGGTGAGTCACAACCGGCACCGGTGAGCGCGAACGTTCGATATCGCACCGATTGTCCGAAAGTTAGGGGGGATATTGGGACGGCGGCCGTTTCCAAGCGGCGATGCAAACCACCGAGCCAATGGATCAACTGACTGCATGAAGGACTCAATCAACAACACACCGCTGGTCGCTCGGCTGCGCGACGTAGAAACCAGATGGAAACGATCCCATGCCCAAGATCTTTTTCGAGCGGCCTGGTAAAGGCTCCGTGTTGACCGCTTCTCTTGACGACGAATACACAATCGCGGTCACGAGCCCAGATTGCTGTGCGTGTGTGGATGACGAAGCACGAACTCGTCGGGCCATGTGCCTGCGTGAGGGTTCGCGATAACGTCGCAAGGCTAAAGTTCTTGCGCAGCAACGACTCGAAACCCGCGGGCAGATGCGATTGGTGGAATGACTATCGCTCCCATTCGCCGGAGTCTTCTTGAATCGAAGCCTGCGCGATAAACGCAACTCAGCTCAGGTTTCAGATCGCGACACAACCCCGTGCCCGCTCCGGCTGCTCAGAAACTTTGTAACTAAAAAAATTTGGAGAAATTGCAGAATGGACCGTTTCGATACAGCAATCCAAACTTTCCTGACGCACATTGCTTTGAGTTGCGCCATGTTGAACCACGCGATAAGAATCATCGCGGACCTATACACATTCAAAGGTTTGGTGCTCATGCCCGTATTGTGGTGGATATGGTTCAAACCCAGCCAGCGTGGCGAATGGGAGCGTGAAATGGTCGTCGCGACGATCGCGAGCGGCCTTCTTGCGCTCACAATATTCAGGCTCATTGCGCATTATTTGCCATTCCGTATGCGGCCTCTCTTTAATCCTGAGCTGCACTTGAATTTTCCATCGGGTGGTCTGGAAGCGGCCGTGCTGCCAGCCTGGAGCTCCTTTCCGAGTGACCACGCAATGCTGTGGATTTCGGTCGCAACTGGGATCTTTCTGGTTTGGCGCGGCGTCGGCATGCTCGCACTGTTATACACCGCGATCTTCATTTGTCTGCCGCGCGTTTATCTCGGCTGGCACTATCCGACCGACATACTTGCGGGGGCGGCGATTGGAGCGACCATCACCTGGATAATGACTCGGGACGCCGTTAGAACGCGTTTTTCAGTGCCGATTCTGGGGTGGATGCACAAATTTCCCGGGCCCTTTTATACCCTCTTGTTTGCCTTGTGTTTTGAACTGGTAACCCAGTTCAACGAGTTACTGGTTCTGGGGCGATCGGTATTACAAGGCCAATGATCACGCGGGGAAAACGCGCGCGCCAGGCTGAGATCGACCAAGCGTATCTGATCGATACCGCCAGTCCATTGTCATTTGATGGGGCGCAGCGAGCGCTTGATTGTCGGCAATCGCACAGGCTCGTCATGGCGTGACGGTTTTACCCGACGTGTCGACCTCGATCCTCCAGTCGCCTTGCTCGAGCCAGTCATCACCGGGCAGTTCCGCCGGATGCTGGGTGCGGCTCCGCCCGTTCGCAGCCGTCGTGTCGGACACTGCGACGGCCTGGCAGGAGCTTCACGGGCTTCAGCATCCCGGCGATCAGGCGAGATTGATGACACCCAATCCCATAGAACCGGTCCAGGGACTGCGAGCCGAGCACGTTTTGCCTTTATTGCTGAAGAATTGTCTGGAAGCGCACAGATTCCCCCGATACGCCTCGTATGCTTTAGCGCTATAAGCGAAGCCAAAATGACAACCAGATGGCTTCTCGAGGCCGCTCGCATTCAACAATCACATGCGGAGTGTGGCACTCAACGTCGGGGGACACCATGAGAAATCAAGCGAACAGCACCGTCGCGATTCCGTCATATTTCAAGCGTGCCACGTCATCGGTGTTACCTCGATGGGCGCTGGCTCGTTACTGTTCACGCCCACTTCGATTCCCCGGCGCTAGCCGCGCCTTTGCGAAATTCAGGATCGCGTCCACCTAATCAGCGTCCAGAGCAGAGCGCAAGCTTTAGCTAACAAGGTGCTGTCGGTGACTGTTGCGTGAGCGCATACGGAGTCAAATAATGAGCCTGAAAAAAATGCAAGAGGGCGTGGTGGCCATTGAAACCGCGCTCGTACTTCCGATCCTGCTGCTGATTGTGTTTGGGATCGTCGAGTTCGGCCTGGCGCTGTACGACCAGGCTGTCATCACCAACGCCGCCAGGGAGGGCGCGCGGGCGGGCATCGTGCTAACAAGTCCCAGGCCCACGACGACAAACATCACCAACGTGGTGACCAGCTATACGTCCTCGTACCTGATTTCGTTTGCGACGAAAAACCCCACACCGTCGGTCTCGGTGACCAACGCAGGCGGGTCGTTCGGCACCGCGTTGGCAGTCAAGGTTTCGTACACGTTCACGGGGTTGCTGCTCGGCCCCCTGATGAACCCGTTGACTGGGCCGATCACCTTGAGCTCAACGGCCACGATGAACAACGAATAAGAAGAACATCATGCGTAACATCCATACCATGCGTACTCAGCGCCGCGCAAAATCGATGAAGAAGCAAAAGGGTGCGGTGGCGATCATGGTCGCTCTGCTGCTGCTTATGCTCCTGAGCTTCGCGGCGCTCGCGATCGACATTGGCAACCTGATGCTCGCCCGCACTCAGGCACAGACTGCCGCCGACGCTGCGGCGCTTGCAGGGGCACAGTGCCTATATGCCCAAGCCAACAACCCTGGCTGCAACAACGCGAACGCCGCGAATCCTGATTGGAACGACTCGCAGACCGAGGCTGTTTCGTTCGGACCGAATAACAACGTCCAAGGGAGAGCCGTGCAACTGCATCCGTCGGATGTCACTACCGGCTATGTGAATGTCACCGATGTCGCGGCTGGTGTATCCCAGGCAACCGTGCCGATAGCAAGCGGAAACATCGTGCCGGCGGTCCAGGTGACGGTCCACAAGGACGGGACCGACTCTAACGGGGTCGTCCCGGTGTATCTGGCACAAGTGCTGAACATCGCGTCGCTGAAGACGAGTGCGATAGCGACTGCGGTCGTGGCTAGTCCTGGAACCGCTGAAGTTGGGGCACTGTTCCCGATTGTCATGTCGAAATGCCTCTACGACACCTACTGGAATTCGGCGACCAATTCACCCGATCTTGCTACCAGTACAACCGACCCCCAAGCGGCGAACAACGGCACGCCAATCCCGCAAACGATCGGCCAACCGTACATCTTCGGGATCAGAGCGTCGTATCAGGCCGCCAATTGCAACGCAGGGCAATGGACTTCCCTCTCATCGGCGAACAGCCAGCTTGGTTCCAGCGAGATAGTCGGGTTGATGACGAGCGGAAACGCGAGTCCGATGTCTATCGGCGAACCGATCTATCTTGAAACGGGCCTAAATAGCAATGCGTTCCACAGTGTTGCAACGTGTAGTCAGATCCCGGCGGGTTCGGCGGGTAGTTGTGCCTGGGTGACGGTAGCTGTAGTGAGTAACGTCACGGGGGGACAAGGGAGTACTCCGCCGATAGTCGCATTCGGGTGCCTGCACATCCTGAACGAGACGGGCAGCGGCTCCAACGCAGTCATCACCGTTCAGATGGGCAACGATCCCAACTACTGCAAAAACAACCAAATGGACGGCATCGGGCCCAACTATGGGACGATCATGATGCCCCGGTTGGTTCAGTAGCTTTGCAATCGAGACGTCGTGGCAATCAGGGCCGACCCGTTGGGGCGAACTCGGCCTTCTGGCGCGTTTATGACCGGCCAGTCACACCAACTTTTTTCTACCGTCGCGATCTGTGTTGGCAGTCGCGGCTATTCGGTCACGCTACGCCCGATGAAATTGAACCGCCTGGTCGCTTTGCGCTCATTTGCGCCCGGTTGCCAGCCTTGATTGCTCTCATTGGCCGGCTGGCGACTTTGTGGTTGGGGTCGCAAGCGAGTTGTTAACCCCGTGAGCGGGGGGGCGGGACGTCGAGCTACTGTTCGCGCTATTCGGCTGGCCCGAGGTCGGCGACCCGGCGCCGCTGTCCGTGTTGGTGGCACCAGGCGTGCCGTAGCCACTCGTTGCAGCGGCCGGCGACTGTGTGGTCGGAGTCGCCAGCGAGTTGTTGCTTTGGGCATATACGCCGCCCGACAGCGTGAGTGCGGCGACGGCCGCGATCAATGTGGTGGTTGACTTGTTCATGACACGCTTCTCCTTGGTTGGACTGCGATTTCGACGGAAACGATGCTTCCGCACCGTTTCCGTCGTGCTCGCCTAATGCCAAGTTTAGGAAAGCGGTGGCTGATAGTTACGCGCATTATTCACAATGGTGAATATCGATTTTCGGCGCTAACCGGGTAACCTGACGCGCGCTGGTCCCCAATCTGAGGCTATCAGTCACCGCGCGCAAGACGGCCACTGCGGCCGCCATTATTTCTCTTCCCGCATCGACGGCGTAAACGTGATTCCGACCAGCAATCCTTCCGGCCCGATGAAGCGACTGACCGTCTGGCCCCACGGCTCATTCCGGTTCCTGACCAGCATCCGATACCCTTGCGATTCAAGTTCCGCCGTTGCCGCCTGGACGTCGTCGACATCAAACTCGATCCAGGCTTGCGGGATGGGTACGTCGCGAGGCCACGAATCCGTGCCGAAGCACGACTGGGAAGCGTGGGAGAGCGGCCACAAGGCGAAAGAGTTTGCGCCGTTCAGACCCTCCGTATGGAGATAGCCGCCGTTCTCTTCCTTGAAGGGGATACCGAAGGCCCGACCGTAGAGATCACGGCTTGCCTGGGCTTCAATCACAATCGGGCCAAAACCTGCGATGAACAAGGCCGTGGCTTTTGGGATCTTTTCCATGGCTTCTCCTTTGCCGCGAAAGAGCGGCGCGATGAAGAACGAACAGGTTCGCCCACGCCCATCGAACTGATCTGGCGGCGAGTTTTCCAGTACCGCGGGGCATGGCATGGTTGAGTGTAGGCTTGTTTCGGGTGGCCGGCGATGCATCGCGCGGCGCCGTGGCGCGTGCGTCGACGCGAAACGGCGTTGGCACGCTTTACCGTCGCTTTGCAAGAATTGCAGAAATGCGCGCGGGTCCGATGCCCGGCCATCAAGCCTTGGCGTCGATGCCGTCTTGCGCGTTGTCCTCGCCGCCTCGTTCAAGCGTGCTGCGATATGCACGCGACTGCATCTCGGCAAGCCGGCTCAGCGTACGCGACAGATCATGCGCGCCTTCGAGACCGATCAACGCGGTCTCGATCGGCTGATCGGAGGCGATGAAGAGCGCACGCTTGCGGTCGTAGAAAATGTCGATCAGCCAGACGAGGCGCTGCAGCGTATGCGACTGCCTCAGCGCTTCAGTATGCAGGCGATCGACGATCAAGCCTTGCCATTGCTCGGCGAGATCGAGGTAGTCGAGGTGCGAGCGGCTTGCGACGCACAACTGCTCGAAGTCCGCCCACAGCAGCGCGCGGCCGGCTGCCCGCGCTTCGAGCGGCCGGCCCGCCGCGCTCAGCCTGACCGGCTCGATCGCAGCGTCGCGTTCATGGCTCGTGAAGATATCGCGCAACGCGGTCTCGTTCGACGCATCGAGCGGCGCGAAAAAGCGCGGCACCTCGGCCGCTTCGCCGCCGAAGCGGTAATCGCGCACGCCGTCGAAATGGATCACCGTGAAGCCGCGTTTGATCTGCGCGATGGTCGGCAGAAAGCGCTCGTGAAACTCGGGGTCGGGCAACAGATCGTCCGGTGCGTAGTTCGACGTCAGCACGATACGCGTACCCAGGTTGATCGCGGTGTCGAGAAAGCGGCCCATCAGAAACGCGTCGGCGATATCGTGCACATGGAATTCGTCGAAGCACAGCAGTTCGATACCGTCGAGCCATTGCCGCGACACGTCGCCGAGCCGGTCGTCGCCACGCGGCGCGTGCACGAGCCGGCGGTTCATCTCGCGCAGGAACTCGTGGAAATGCAGGCGCCGTTTGCGGCATGGCGCAAGCTCGAACAGCGTATCGACGACGAGGCTCTTGCCGCGGCCCGGCAGTCCGTGACAGTAGACGCCTTGCGGCCCGAACGCGGCGGTGGACCATGCCTGCCGCGCGCGCTGCTGCGCGCCGACCAACCCGGCGAGCGCGCCGATGGCCTCGCGCTGCCGCGCATCGGCAGAGATGCCGCGCGCGGTCAGTGCGCGCGCGATGCGGGTTTCGTCAAGCATGGGCAAGAGCGTCCATGCCTGATGACGCGCACGACGCGAATGATGCGACTTGCGCGAATGACGCAGTGTGGGCCGCCGCGAAAACGGCGAGGACGTGTGTGAGCATGAGATAACGGCCGACGTGATGGCCTGCGGCGAAGCAGACCCAATGAGCGCGTGCACGGAGCGCGCGCCATTTTACCAGCCACGTTCTGCGTCGAACGTTGGCGCGCACACGCGTCGTCGAGCCGCTACCGCGTCATTTGTCGTGATGCCCCGGCAGCACGGCACCGAGCACCTGCTTCGCCGTTTCGACCACCACGTTGCCCTGATCGGGGTCGCCCTTCATCAACGTCTCGGCGAACGCTTTGGCCTGCGCGAGCGTGACATGCGGCGGCAGCGGCGGCACGTTCGGATCGGCCTTCACCTCGATCACGACCGGACGATTCGACGCAAGCGCGTCGTCCCAGGCGGTGGCCATCTGATCGGGATTGTCGACATAGATGCCCTTCAGACCGATCAGCTCCGCGAAGCGGTGATACGGCACGGACGGAATGCTCTGCGAGGCCTCGAACTTCGGATCGCCTTCCATCACGCGCTGCTCCCATGTGACCTGATTCAGGTCGCCGTTGTTGAGCACCATGCAGATCCAGCGCGGATCGCTCCAGCCTTGCCAGTACTTCGCGACCGTGATCAGCTCCGCCATGTTGTTCATCTGCATCGCGCCGTCACCGACGAGTGCAATCACGGGCCGCTCGGGGTACGCGAACTTCGCCGCGATCGCATAGGGCACGGCCGCGCCCATCGACGCGAGCCCGCCCGACAGCGAGCACATCATGCCGCGCTGCACTTGCAGATCGCGTGCGTACCAGTTCGCGACCGAGCCCGAATCGCTGGTGACGATCGCGTTCGAGGGAATGCGCTTCGACAGCTCCCATACCGAGAGCTGCGGATTCAGGCCATCTTTCGCGGGTTCGTGCGCGCGTTTTTCCAGCGTCTTCCACCAGTCGGACACCCAGCCTTCGATGCGCTCGCGCCACAGCCGATCCTTCTTTTCCTCGAGTAGCGGCAGCAGCGCGCGCAGCGTCTCGGCGCTATCGCCGACGAGGTTCACTTCCATCGGATAACGCAGGCTCAGCATGTCGGCCTTGATGTCGATCTGCACGCCGCGCGCGTCGCCTTCCTTCGGCAGAAATTCCGAGTAGGGGAAGCCCGAGCCGATCATCAGCAACGTATCGCAATGGGTCATCATGTCGTAGCTCGGCTTCGTGCCGAGCAGGCCGATCGAACCGGTTACCCACGGCAGATCGTCGGGCAGCGCGGCCTTGCCGAGCAGCGCCTTGGCGACGCCGGCGCCGAGCTTCTCGGCGATCGCGATCACTTCGTCGGTCGCGTGCAGCGCGCCCGCGCCGACCAGGATAGCGACCTTGCGGCCCGCGTTCAGCACGTCGGCGGCCTGGCGCAATTGCTCGTCGCTCGGCACGACGCGCGGGCGCGCGTAACCGATGCCCGAATGCAGCGTGCCGTGCTTGCGCCCCGGCGGCTCGTAGGAAATGTCCTGCAGATCGTTCGGCAGTATCAGCGCCGTGACCGCGCGCTCGGCGAGCGCGATGCGCACCGCGCGATCGACCAGATGACGGACCTGCGCGGGCAGCGTCGCAAAGCCGACGAACGAGCCGGCCACGTCCTTGAACATCGCGGGCAGATCGAGCTCCTGCTGATAGTGTCCGCCGATCGCCGCGCGCGCCTGCTGACCGGTAATCGCCAGCACCGGCATGTGATCCATGCGCGCGTCGTACAGCCCCGTCAGCAGATGCGATGCGCCCGGCCCCGAGGTGGCGATGCACACGCCCAACTCGCCGGTGAATTTCGCATGCGCGGAGGCCATGAACGCGGCCATTTCTTCGTGACGGACCTGGATGAATTCGATCGGGCCCGGCTGATCCGTGCTTTTGTGGCGTTTCTTCGCTTCGCTCTGCGCGCGGTTCAACGCGCCGAACACGCCGTTGATGCCGTCGCCCGGATAGCCGTAGATTCGCCGCACACCCCATGCATGCAGCCGCCCGATGATGAAATCGCCGACGGTTTCAGCCATGATCCTTGCTCCTCGATAGCCAGTCGATGCCGCCCTGCGAAATGGGCGGCCGTCGTCGGTATCGGCGAGCAAGGGTTGTTCCTTGCGAATGGCTTGCTACCCGGTCTTGATCCTCGGCTGCGGCGCGTCGAGCGGTTCGTGGCCGAAGCGCTCGTATTGCGATATCACCTGCGCGCCGAACAGCAGCAAGGTGGCGAGCCATTCGAAGCTGAGCAGGATCACGATCGCCATCGTCAGCGAACCATAGACGACGCTGACCTGCGACAGCGTGGCGAAATACCAGACCAGCACGTGCCGCGTGATCTCCCACAACGCGCCGGCCACCACGCCGCCGATCAGCGCGTGTTTGAGCGACGGCCGTCCCACCGGCATCACCAGATAAACCGAGGTCAGCACGAAGATTTCGCCGGCGAGCCCGAACAGATACAGCATCACTCGCGAGAAGCCCTGCAACGACACGTGCAGGCCGAACAGTCTGAGTCCTTCGGCGCCGATCGTGTCGAGCGTGCTCGACACGAACGTGACGATCAGCAGCCCCACGCCGAGAAACAGAATGTAGCAGTACGGCAGCAGCGCCGAGATCAGGAAGTGGCGCCGCTTCACGACGACCCGATGCACGAAGATCAGCGACATCGCGTTTTCGAGCACGGTGAACGCGAGCGAGCTGAAGAAGATCATCGTCAGCAGCAGCACCCAGCCGATTACCGCGCGATGCAGCAGGAAGTTCGACAGCTCACGCACGAGCGCGGCCGATTGTCCGGGCACGAGCCAGCGCAGCAGATGCGCAAGCGCGTCGAGCACCAGTTGCTGCGGCACCACGCGCGACAACACGATGACGATCAGGATCAGCAGCGGCACGATGGACAGCAACGCGTAGTACGCGACCGCGCCCGCGAGCAGCAGCCCCTGGTTCGCGCGAAACGCTTTCAGCGTTTGCAGCAGGAAGCGCCAGGGATGTCTGGCGATATACAGCGCTTGCTGGTCGAGCAGGATCGGCATGAGGCCTCGCGGTGCGCGCCGGGCACTGCCGGATGGCAGCCGCTCTCGACACGCCTGTGTGCTTTATATACCGTAAGCAGAAACGGGGCCATCAATGGCGCGGCATATAGTTTGCTTGGCCGCGTTCGCAAGCTCGCGTTCCCTTGCCGAGGACAGCCGATGGATCAGCCGCCGCGTCAGACCGACACCGCACCGCAAGCCAACGATCTGGTGATCGCGCGGCCGGAGGGACTGTATTGCCCGCCCGGCGATTTTTACATCGATCCGTGGCGGCCGGTCGAACGCGCGGTGATCACACATGCGCATTCCGACCACGCGCGTTTCGGTCATCAGCGCTACCTGGCCACGCGCGCGGGCGCGAGCGTGCTGCTGTCGCGGCTGCCCGGCATCGCGCTGCACACGCTCGACTATGGCGAGCCGTTGACAATCGGCGCGGCGCGCGTGTCGCTGCATCCGGCCGGGCACGTGCTCGGCTCGGCGCAGGTGCGCATCGAACACGCGGGCCGCGTGTGGGTGGCGTCGGGCGACTACAAGCTCGAAGCCGATCCGACCTGCGCCGCGTTCGAACCGGTGCGCTGCGATACGTTCATCACCGAATCGACGTTCGGTCTGCCGATCTACCGCTGGGATACGCCGCAAAGCGTGTTCGATTCGATCGATTCATGGTGGCGTCACAACGCCGCCGAAGGGCGCGCGTCGGTGCTGTTCTGCTATTCATTCGGCAAGGCGCAACGCGTGCTCGCGAGTGTCGATGAGGCGATCGGGCCGATCTTCTGCCACGGCGCGCTCGAGCCGCTCAATCGCGCGTATCGCGACGCGGGCGTGCGTCTGCCGGCGGTCGGTCTGGTCGGCGAGATTGCCGCGAAAGACAAGGGCGTATTCAAACAGGCGCTGATCGTCGCGCCGCCGTCCGCGCAGAACAGCGCGTGGCTCAAGCGCTTCGGCGACTACAGCGATGCGTTCGCGTCGGGCTGGATGCGCCTGCGCGGCGCGCGTCGCCGGCGCGGCGTCGATCGTGGCTTCGTGCTGTCGGATCACGCGGACTGGCCGGGTTTGCAAACGGCGATACGCGAGAGCGGCGCCTCCCGCGTGATCGTCACGCATGGCTCGATCGAACCGATGGTGCGCTGGCTCAACGAACAGGGCCTGCACGCCAGCGCGTTCGAAACGCAATACGGCGACGATACCGTCGAAGCCGACGCGGCCGGCGCCGACGAAGCGCCGGCGGCGAGCGAATCATGACGGGCACCGTATGAAACGCTTCGCGGCTCTCTACACCGCGCTCGATGCGACCACGTCGACGCACGACAAGCTCGCGGCGCTGACCAGTTATTTCTCGGTGGCCGACCCCGAAGACGCGGCATGGGCGTCATATTTCCTCGCGGGCGGCAAGCCGCGTCAACTCGTGCCGACGCGTTTGCTGACCGAAATCGCGCGTGAGCGCGCCGGCTTGCCCGAGTGGCTGTTCGAGGAGTCGTATCACGCGGTGGGCGATCTGGCCGAGACCATCGCGCATATCCTGCCGCCCGCGTCGCGCAACTCCGAGCTGGGTCTCACGCAATGGATCGAGCAACGCATGCTGCCGTTGCGCGGCCTGCCGCCCGACGAGTTGCGCAGGCGTCTGCTCGGCTACTGGGACGAACTCGACTGGGGCGGTCGTTTCCTGCTGACCAAGCTGATCGGCGGCGGCTTTCGTGTCGGCGTCGCGCGGCAACTGGTGGTGCGTGCGCTCGCCGAAGTGGCCGGCGTCGATCACAAACGGATCGCGCAACGAATGGTCGGCTGGACCGATTCGCGACAGAAGCCCGATGCGGCGCGCTATCTGCGTCTGATCGCGCCGCAGACCGACGACGATACGCAAGCGCACGCGCCTGAACACGATAGCGACCTCGGCCTGCCGTATCCGTTCTTTCTCGCGCATCCCTTGCAGACCGATCCGGCGACGCTCGGCGATCCCGCGCAATGGCTGATCGAGTGGAAGTGGGACGGCATACGCGCGCAACTGGTCAAACGCGGCGGCCGCGTGTGGTTGTGGTCGCGCGGCGAGGATCTGATTACCGATCGTTTTCCCGAAGTCGCGGCATTGGGCGAGTCATTACCCGATGGCTACGTGATCGATGGCGAGATTCTCGCGTGGGAGCCAGGCGCGGCAGCGCCATTGCCGTTCGCGCGGCTGCAACCGCGCATCGCGCGCAAGACGCTGACGCGCAAGATACTCGCGGATTCGCCCGCCGCGCTGCTCGCATACGATCTGCTCGAAGCAAACGGACAGGACCAGCGCATGAACCCGCTCGTTGACCGGCGCGCACGCCTCGATGCGCTGGCCAGCTCCGTCGATGGCACGCTCGCGCGTGGTCTGCTGCGCATATCGCCGCTGGTCCTTGCAGCGGACTGGACCGCGCTCGCGGCGTTGCGCGACGAGAGCCGCGCGCGCGGCGTCGAAGGTTTGATGCTCAAGGAGCGCGAGTCGATGTACGGCGTCGGTCGTACCAAGGCGCCGGGCACGTGGTGGAAATGGAAGATCGAGCCTTATGCGGTGGACGCTGTACTTGTTTACGCGCAGCGCGGTCATGGCCGTCGCGCGAGTCTTTACACGGACTACACGTTCGCGGTGTGGGACGAGGCCGACGGCGTGCGCACGTTGGTGCCGTTCGCGAAGGCCTATTCAGGGCTCACAGATGAAGAGATGCGTCGGATCGATGCGATCGTGCGCAAGACCACCGTCGATAAATTCGGCCTCGTGCGCAGCGTGACGCCAACGCTCGTGTTCGAGATCGGCTTCGAAGGGATACAGGCGAGTTCGCGTCACAAGTCCGGCGTGGCCGTGCGTTTTCCACGCATGCTGCGCTGGCGCACGGACAAACACATCGACGACGCAGACACGCTCGCGATGCTGAAAGGGTTCATCGATAATCGTGCGGGATAACCCGCAGAGCACAAACCCCTAACATGTCGAGCATTTTTTTATCGGCATCGTCGCTTATTCTTTGTTAAGACCGCGTCATCGATTCGCGCCATCAGTGCGCAAGCGGCATGCCTTGCGTGGCCCCCCAATCCGTTGAAATTACCGATAACCTGCGACGCCCCGGAACGAGGCGGATAGCACAAAGACAGAGCGTCAATCGATGTTGCGCAGCGCGCACATCGTAGGCGCCGTCATTCAAACGCCGTGATGAATGGGCACGCTGAATCCCGCATTCCAGCTGATTGAAACGATGGAATGCGCGACGAGGCGTGCTGGCCGCGGCATCGTCCGCTGCGAAGCGGGAATAACAAAAAGCTGATCGTAGTCCGGCAAAAGCAATGGGATCGAATCTTGCACGTGTGGCGCGGATGCCCTTCAGGGCCAATGTAAAAGGGCGAGAAATAATGACAGTGTTCAACGACAACGTGGACAGCAGCGACGACGTGCTCGTATGGCGACCGATCCGCTATGCGATGGCCGCGCATCGTCGTGTGCTGGTAGTCGACGATTACCGGGAAGCGGCCGATGCGCTGCAAATGCTATTGATGGCCGACGGCTTCGAATGCCGCGCGCTCGACGATCCGTTTGCCGTGTGCGAGACCGCGCGCGAATGGCAGCCGTTCGCGGTGGTGCTCGACATCAAGATGCCGGGACTCGACGGGCTCGAACTCGCGCGGCGGCTGCGCGCGCATCCGCAGACTTCGCACATGCTGCTGGTCGCATGTACCGCGTCTGCGTCGCGCGACGATCGCGCGCTCGCGAAGGCCGCCGGCTTCGACGCGCACTGCGCTAAACCATTGACACCCGAGCGTCTGCTGCGCGTGCTCGAATCGGCGGCGGCGTTGCATGCGGCGGAGCCATCATCTGAATCACGCTGTTAGCGAAAACTTGCTGACAGGTCTGTTATTTCTGCACGGTCGCCGCCAGAAAATCGCACTCGTCGCTCTGCGAATCTGTTTGTCATCAATCTGCCATCTATCTGCCATCTGTCCGGCGCGCAGCAGTTTCCTCTCGCTATTGCACGCAGGCCCACTCGTTGCTGAAAGTCCGATGACGTGAGGAGGAAATCCGATGACTACCCCCGATGCTGAAACCGCCCGGGCCGACGCGCCCGCGTCGCATGCATTGACGTTCGAGATCAACGGCGAGACGCGGCGCTTCGACGTCGAAGCGTGGACCTCGCTGCTCGATCTGCTGCGCGAGCATGCGCACCTGAGCGGCACCAAGAAGGGCTGCGATCACGGTCAATGCGGCGCTTGTACGGCGATCGTCAATGGCCAGCGGATCAATACCTGCCTCGCGCTCGCGGTCGTGTACGACGGCGCAGCGATCACGACGATCGAAGGTCTCGCGAACGGCGACACGTTGCATCCGCTGCAGCAGGCGTTCATCGATCACGACGCGTTCCAGTGCGGCTACTGTACGCCCGGACAAATCTGCTCGGCGCACGCGATGCTCGAAGAAGGACATGCGCGCTGCGCGGACGATGTGCGCGAGCAGATGAGCGGCAATCTGTGCCGCTGCGGCGCGTATCCGAACATCGTCGCGGCGATTCTCGACGCTGCGCATTTCGGTGACGATGACGCAAGGCAAGACAGTGCGGTCGCGAATAAATCTGGAGCGCGGCCATGAACCGCTTCTCGTACACGCGCGCCGATGCGGTGCAGGATGCGCTCGAACGGCATCGTTCGGACAGGGGCGTCGCGTTCATCGCGGGCGGCACGAATCTGGTCGACCTGCTGCGCGAAGACGTGGCGCGGCCGGCTTTGCTCGTCGACATCAACCGTTTGCCGCTCAGGCAGATCGAAGCGTCGGCGCAAGGCGGCCTGAAGATCGGCGCGCTCGTAACCAATAGCGCGCTCGCGTATGACGATACCGTCGCGACACGCTACCCGCTGCTCGCGAAGGCGATCCTGGCGGGCGCGTCGCCGCAGATTCGCAACGTCG
The DNA here is from genome assembly GCF_014201065.1 of Paraburkholderia sp. Cpub6. Lineage (NCBI taxonomy): Bacteria > Pseudomonadati > Pseudomonadota > Betaproteobacteria > Burkholderiales > Burkholderiaceae > Paraburkholderia > Paraburkholderia sp. Cpub6. The sequence goes on along the minus strand of NZ_JACHDM010000018.1, from coordinate 39,368 downwards.
CGACGGTCGGCGGCAATCTGCTGCAACGTACGCGCTGCTACTACTTCTACGACATTGGCACGCCGTGCAACAAGCGCGAACCCGGCAGCGGCTGTCCGGCGCTGCACGGCGTGAACCGCATTCACGCGATCCTCGGTGCGAGCGAGCACTGCATCGCCGTGCATCCGTCCGATATGTGCGTCGCGTTGGCGGCGCTCGGCGCCACCGTGCATCTGATCGGCAACGACGGCGCACGCACGCTGCCGTTCGCGGATTTTCACCGGCTGCCCGGCGATACGCCGCAGATCGACACCAACCTGCGCGACGACGAACTCGTGACCGCGATCGAACTGCCGCCGCAAGGGTTTGCCGCGCATCACGCGTACGTGAAGGTGCGCGACCGCGCATCGTATGCGTTCGCGCTGGTGTCGGCCGCGGTCGGTGTCGAACTCGATGACGAGTCGCGCATCGTCGACGCGCGTTGCGCGCTCGGCGGGGTCGCGCACATGCCGTGGCGCGATCCCGCCGCCGAAGCCGCACTGCGCGGCGCAACGCTGAACGCGCGAACGTTGCGCGACTTTGCGGCGACGTTGCTGCGCGGTGCGCGCCCTCAGCGCGACAACGCGTTCAAGATCGAACTCGCGGCGCGCGTGATCGTGCGCGCCTTCGGCGAGGCCATACAACGTTCGTTCGAGGAGGCCGCGCGATGAACCGTGCCGAACCCTTGCCGTCGACAGGCAGCCCGAAGCCTGCCACCGGCGTGCCGCATTCGCGTGTGGACGGGCCCGTCAAAGTGACCGGCGCCGCGCAATATGCCGCCGAGTTCTGCGTCGAAGGGCTCGTGTATGGCGTCGTCGTGTCGGGCACGATCGCGACAGGCAAGATCGTGTCGATCGATACCTCGGCCGCTGAGGCGCTGTCCGGCGTGCTGCTCGTGCTCACGCATCGCAAGCGCCCGGCGCTGCCGTCGGACGTCGACGCGTTCAAGGACATGGTCGCGCCCGACGGCACGCCGTTGAGGCCGCTGTGGGACGAGCGCGTGTGGTACAGCGGGCAGCCGGTCGCGCTGGTGGTCGCGCAATCGCTGGAACTGGCGCGCTACGCGGCGTCGCTGGTGCAGGTGCGTTGCGAGGCCGGCTCGCACCAGACCGATATCGAAGCAGCGTTGATGAGCGCCGTGCCGCCGTCGGCCGAGAAGGGCGGCTTCGATCCGCCTCCGCCCGAGCGTGGCGACCCACGCAAGGCCTTGGCCGATGCAAAGGCGCGCGTGGACGCGTTCTACACGACACCACCGGAGTATCACAATCCGATGGAAATGCACGGATGCACCGTGGTGCCCGATGCGCAAGGACGCTTGACCGTCTACGAAAAGACTCAGGGCGTCGTCAATACGAAGGGCTATCTGACGCGTGTGTTCGGTTTGAAAGACGACGAAGTGCAGGTGGTGTCGCCGTTCGTCGGCGGCGCGTTCGGCTCTGGGTTGAGGCCGCAATATCATCTGGCGCTCGCGGTAATGGCCGCGCGCGAACTGAAGAAACCCGTGCGCGTCACGCTGACCCGGCAGCAGATGTTCACCTTCGCGCATCGTCCGCAAACGGTGCAGCGCGTCGCGCTCGGCGCGTCGGCGGATGGCCGCCTGCAGGCGGTGATCCACGAGGCGGTGTCGGAAACCTCGCGCTACGAGGACTACTGCGACGTGGTGGTCAACTGGGCGGGGCAACTGTATCGATGCGACAACGTGTCGATGGGCTACAGGGTCGCGAAGCTCGACGTGCCGACACCGGCCGACATGCGCGCGCCCGGCGCGACACAAGGGCTCTTTGCGCTCGCAGTCGCGATGGACGAACTGGCCGAGGCATTGCGGATGGACCCGCTCGAATTGAGGCTTGTCAACTATGCGGAGCGCGACGCGAACAGGAATCTGCCGTTTTCGAGCAAAGCGCTGCGCGACTGCTATCGCGATGGCGCGGCCCGCTTCGGCTGGGCGGGGCGGCCGCTCGAGGCGCGTGCACGCCGCGACGGCAACGAGTTGATCGGCTGGGGCATGGCGACCGGAGCGTGGGACGCGATGCAGAACGAAGCGGCCGCACGCGCGGTGTTGACGCCCGATGGCCGCGTCAGCGTGTCGAGCTCGACCGCCGATATCGGCACCGGAACCTACACCGCGATGACGCAGATCGCCGCCGATGCGCTCGGCGTGCCGCTTGGCGACGTCAGCTTCGAACTCGGCGATACCCGGCTGCCGAAGGCGCCGATCGAGGGCGGATCGTGGACGGTGTCGTCGGTGGGCAGCGCAGTCGATGCCGCGTGTACGCGCCTGCACAACCGTCTGGTTGAACTGGCGCGCGAACATGGTGGGCCACGGTTCGCGTCGGCGACTCGCGAACACGTACGGCGCGAGCGCAACCGGCTCGTGTGCGGCCCACACGAGGACGACTCGATCGCGATCGCGACGCTGTTGCAGCGCGCCGGGCTGGACGAACTCGAAGAGCAGGCCAGCGTGAAGCCGCACGAAAAGCAGCAGGCGTATTCGATGGGCACGCATTCGGCGGTGTTCGCCGAAGTGCGCGTCGACGAAGCGCTCGGCATTGTGCGGGTGACGCGCGTGGTCAGCGCGGTCGCGGCGGGACGCATCGTCAATTTGAAGACGGCGGGCAATCAGGTCGCGGGCGGCGTCGTGTGGGGCATCAGCATGGCGCTGCACGAGCACGGCCAGTTCGATCACGCGCTAGGACGCCAGATGAATCACAACCTCGCCGAATATCACATGCCGGTGAATGCCGACATTCACGAGATCGACGTGCTGTTCGTCGACGAGCGCGATGACATCGTCAATCCGCTCGGCGTCAAAGGTGTCGGCGAAATCGGCGTGGTGGGCGTGGCCGCGGCAGTGTGCAACGCGATCTGGCATGCGACCGGCAAACGCATCCGCGATTTGCCCATTACGCCCGACAAGCTGCTCGGCTGACTACGCACCTGAACGCATGTGCATGGATGGCCCGTTGCCGCGTCGATCGATTCGACGCGGCAACGCCGCGCTCAATTCGCGTACTTGAACTCCGGCAACGCCTCGAGCGATTTCTTCGTCGCCTCGGGCAGCACGACGCGCCGGTTGTCGATCTGCAGATCGTTGAACGGCACGGCGACCAGATGCTTGCCCATGCCGAGAAAGCCGCCGACAGACAGGATCGCATACGTGGTGCGCTCGGTGTCCGGCGACACGATCAGATCATCGAGCGTGCCGATGTTGTCCTTGTTGCGGTTGTACACGTCCGCGCCCGACAGCTTCGACGCGCGATAGCCGCTCGCGAGCTGCACGACGTCCGTGCGTTTTTCGGTGATCGCCTGCGGCGCGCCTTGCGCGAACGCGCTGCCGCACGTGCCCAACGCGGAAATCAGCGTAATGGCGGCGAGAAGCGATGCGGAAGCGGCCAGCGGTGTGATCTGCGTGTTGCGCATCATCTGTGTTCTCCCGGTTTGGTGTCGTGGCGTTTCGACGGCGCGCAATGCGTGCGCCTTGCCGGTATGCTGCAAATCTCATGCCGCGACTTTAGCTGAGGGAAAGCGGGGCGGATCAGGCCCATAAGTTGCTGCACGCACCGGCGCGCTGCTTGCGCGCGGTGCAATGTCCGGCGCGCGGGCCTCGAATGCCTACACTGGAACCATGAGCAGCAAAGAACGCGTGGAAAGGCAGTTGAAAAAAACACATGCATGACCCTGAGATACCAACCTCCTTGCAGCCACTGAGAACACCTATGTCATCCCCAGCCAGCTACTCGACGCGCATTGCCGAAGGCACGCCTTTTCCGCTCGGCGCGACATGGAATGGCAGTGGCGTCAACTTCGCGTTGTTCTCCGCGCACGCAACCAGAGTCGAACTGTGTCTGTTCGATGAAACTGGCCAACACGAACTCGAACGGATCGAGCTGCCCGAATACACCGACGAGGTATGGCATGTGTTCGTACCGAATCTGAAACCGGGTGCCGTCTATGGATATCGCGTGCATGGTCCCTACGAGCCCGAAAACGGGCATCGCTTCAATCCGAACAAGCTGCTGCTCGATCCATATGCGAAGGCGCACATCGGCGAGCTGAAATGGGCGCCGGAAATTTTCGGCTATACGCTCGGCTCGGAAGAGCTCGACCTGTCATTCGATGAACGCGATAGCGCGCCTTTCGTGCCGAAGTGCAAGGTGGTCGACGCGAATTTTTCGTGGAGCCATCCGGAGCGCAACGCGCTGCCGTGGGAGCGCGTGATTCTCTACGAGACGCACGTGCGCGGCTACACGAAACGTCATCCGCGGGTGCCCGAGCGTCTGCGCGGCACGTTCGCGGGTCTGGCGCAGCAGCCGGTGCTCGACCATATCCGCAGCCTTGGCGTGACCTCGGTCGAGCTGATGCCGATCCAGACTTTCGTCAACGACAGCCATCTGCTCGACAAGGGTCTCACGAACTACTGGGGTTACAACACGATCGGCTTCTTCGCGGCCGATCCGCGCTTTTTCGCGTCATCGACCGAGTCGGTCGGCGAATTCAAGGAGATGGTCGACCGGTTTCACCAGGCCGATCTCGAAGTGATACTCGACGTCGTGTACAACCACACGGCCGAAGGCAACGAGCGCGGCCCGACGGTCTCGTTCAAGGGCATCGACAACGCGTCGTACTACCGGCTGATGCCCGACGAGCCGCGCTACTACATCAACGACACCGGCACCGGCAATACGCTGAACCTGTCGCATCCGCGTGTGCTGCAGATGGTGACCGACAGCCTGCGCTACTGGGTCACCGAAATGAAAGTGGACGGCTTCCGCTTCGATCTCGCGACGATCCTCGGCCGCGAAGATCACGGCTTCGACGAGGGCGGCGGCTTTCTCGACAGCTGCCGCCAGGACCCGGTCCTCTCCAGCATCCGGCTGATCGCCGAGCCGTGGGATTGCGGCCCCGGCGGCTATCAGGTGGGCGGTTTTCCGCCGGGCTGGGCCGAATGGAACGATCGCTTCCGCGACACCGCGCGGGCGTACTGGAAGGGTGACGAGGGCACCGCCGCCGATCTCGCGACGCGCGTCACCGCGTCGGGCGACAAGTTCAATCATCGCGGCCGGCGGCCGTGGGCGAGCGTGAACTTCATCGCCGCGCACGACGGCTTCACGCTGAACGATCTGGTCTCGTACAACGACAAGCACAACGAGGCAAACGGCGAGGACAACCGCGACGGCCATTCGGACAACAAGTCGTGGAACATGGGCGTCGAAGGACCGACCGACGACGCCGACATCCGCCAGCAACGCGAGCGCCAGAAGCGCAATCTGCTCGCGACGCTGCTGCTGTCGCAGGGCACGCCGATGATCCTCGCCGGCGACGAATTCGGCCGCACACAGCAGGGCAACAACAACGCGTATTGCCAGGACAACGAGATCAGCTGGGTAGATTGGGATGCGATCGACGACGACGGCCGCGCGCTGACCGAGTTCGTGCGCAATCTGACCACGTTGCGCCACCGCTTGCCGGTGCTGAGGCGCGGCCGTTTTCTGACTGGCGAATACAACGAGACGCTCGACGTGACCGACACGCGCTGGCTATCGCCGGACGGCACCGACATCACGGGCGAGCAGTGGGCCGATCCGGCGATGCGCTGCTTCGGCCTCGTGATCGACGGCCGTGCGCAGGCGAGCGGCATTCGCCGTCTCGCGTCCGACGCGACCTTGCTGCTGGTGCTGAACGCGTATCACGACGTCGTCAACTTCACGCTGCCCGACATTCCCGAGGGCGATTTTTGGACCTGCCTTGTCGACACCAACATGCCGGTGCGTGCCGAGCTGCCGCAATTCAGCGCGGGCGATGCCTACCAGGTGACCGGCCGCTCGCTGCTGCTGTTCGCGCTCGAAGCGCCGAGTCGCGCGACGCAGCGCGTGTTCGACCGCCTCGAAGAGCAGTTGACTTCCGACGAAGGCGACTCCGCGCCAGGCTAGTCCCGGCTGGCGAGCGACGCCAGCCCCGTTGCAAAAGCGGGCCGCAGCACAGGTACAAGGTTTGCTCCTTCTGTCGTTGACGATACGCACGCGTCTGCGATCTTCGCCACGGCAGGCGCGCGCACGCAAACGGCCAAGCTGGAGTGAACAAATGGAACAGGAACCGAGCGTCGAGGAGCAGATCCGCACGCGCGCCTACTATCTGTGGGAGCAGGCGGCCGAGCCGAAGGGCACGCCCGAGCAATACTGGGAGCAGGCCCGCAGTGAGATCGAAAAGGAGGCACCACCGGTCGAGAGCGGGCCGGTGTCGGGCGATTCGATGAAATAGGCATTGCTCAACGGTATTGAGTAATCAGACTCCGAGCCGGCGAACCGCGTGCGGCTCAGGGACCGTTTTTCCATGCCCGATCTTCGCTCCGCAACATGAACGACACACCCGAGCCGCGCGGCACGAGTGCCACCTCGCGCATTCAGGCGGCCTCCACCGCATTCGGTATCGAGGGCCTCGTCACGTCAGTCCCGGCTGGGCGATGGCGATCTGGTCGCTGGTGCTGTTCGTGGTCGCGGAGCTGGCGGTGGGGCAGGTGGTCGAGCCGCTGCTGTATGGGCGCAGTTCGAGGATGGCCGATAGGAGGTTTTACCGAGCAATCGTTGCTGATGCGTCCCGGCATCGCGGCTTGTTATCCGCCTATTGACCGGCGGGCTTGTCGTGCCCGCCCTTCGACTTGTCCTGCTCCGGCTCGATCTTCGTGGTGCCGCCCGTCGAAGGCGGGTCGCTAGCCGGGAAGCTGTCTTCGACCTGCTTGTCGATCTGCTGCTCGCTCTTTTCCGAGTGCGGATGCTTTTCCTTGTTTGTCGTCATGGTGGCTCCTTGCTCCAGGTTGAACGTCAAGACATTGGATCGCGCGGGTCCACGTGCGCATCGTTACGACGCCGCCGCTTCCGGCGCGCCGATGATCGCGAGCGCGTCGGCCCGCGACAGCCCGCCGCGCATCGCGTCGGAAAGCCGCGCGGTCAGCGCTTCGCGCTCGCAGGCGAACACCGCGTCGACGTGGCCGTCGCGCACGTACAGCGCGATGAACTGGTGACGATCGAAGTCGCCATCGACGACGATCTCATCCCACTCGCTCGCGTGGCCGAGGTATTCGAAGTTCTTGCCGTAGTGATAGGTCCAGAAGAACGGCACGTCGGCATAGCGATTGCGCAAACCGCACATGTTCTGCGCGGCGATGCGCGCATGCTGCTGCGCGACGCGCCAATGCTCGATACGTACCGGCTCCTGGTTCTCATGCAGCGTGAACACGGCGATATCGCCGGCCGCATACAGACCGCACGCGGCGTTCATGCCGGCATTGACGACCACGCCGCCGTCCTTCTGCAATGGCAGTCCTTCGACAAACCCCGTAGCCGGCGCAACCCCCGTGCCCAGCAGCACGACATCGGCCGCGATGGCCTCGCCGCCGGCGAGCATCACCGTATGCACATTGCCTTCCTCGCCCTCGAGCGAGGCGACCTTGGCGTCGAGATGAAACTTCACGCCATTGCTTTCGTGCAGCGCGCGAAGCATCTGGCCCGCGCGCTCGCCAAACTGCTTCGCGAACGGCACCTTGTCGCGCGAAATCACGGTGACGGGCACGCCGTGCTTGCGCAACGCGGACGCGACTTCGAGGCCGATGAAGCTGCTGCCGAGAATCGCGACGCGGGTTTGCGATGCATCGTCGCCGAGCGCGTCGATCAACGCGGCAGCATCGTCGAGGTGTCGAAGCACATGCACGCCGCCGAGTTCGCAGCCGGGCATGTCGGGCACTTTCGGCACGCTGCCGGTCGCGAGCAGCGCGGTGTCGTATTTCAGCGGCTCGATGCTCTGCTCGCTACCACCCGCGCCGGCTTCGAAATGGATCGTGTGCGCAGGCACGTCGAGCCGCGCGACCTTCGCGACGATGCGCTCGATGCCGTGCGTGTGCAGCCAGTCGGGCGGCAGCAGCGGCGGCACGTCGGCGGGCGTCATTTCAAACGAGGGGACGAATTTGCTCAGCGAGGTGCGGTCATAGGGCGCGTGCGCTTCGTCGCCGATCAGCGTGATGCGGCCCTCGAAGCCGAACTCGCGTAACGCGGCACAGGCAGCGGCGCCGGCCGCGCCCGCGCCGATTACCACGTAGTGCTTGTCTTGCGCGGTGGCATCGGGCGGGGATGTGTGCGCCGCCGGTGCCGGCGCTGCGATTTTTTCCGCCGACACGAGCACGTCGTCGCCATCGAGCGTGACCGGGTAGCGATCGAGCGGCAGCAGCGCGGGCGGCTCGAGCACGTTGCCGGTCGCGACGTCGAACGTACCCTTGTGCCATGGGCAGATGATGCGGCCGTGGCACAGTGCGCCCTCTTCGAGCGGGCCCCCGGCATGCGGGCAATCAGGCGAGTAAGCCCGCACGGTGTCGCCATCGCGCACCAGCAGAATCGGCGTGCCGTCCACGATCACGCGCACCGCGCGGTCCGCTGGCAATTCCGGGAGCCGCGCGACGCGGCGGGCAGTCGTGGACATGGTGAGGCCTCGCGCAAGAAAGAGCTCGCGCAGCGCACGCAAACGCGTCGCGAGCGGTGACGGAAGTACGCTTGCCTTCAAGCAGCGATAAGGCAGCAATCGTCGTGCCCGGACGCGTCGGCGGAGTGATGCCGTGAAGCTGCTTGGGAAGATAGGCCGAGTTGCGGTAAATTTCGAGACAGGGGAATTAGCGCGCGAACAGCGGCGTGCGAATTCACAGGCAATGCCTTCCCTGACCGTATGCAACTTTGATGGAGCAGGTGACCGTGCAGCGTGCAGAACGTGTCGCAGTCGATGTGCCGATGCCGTCACGCAACTTCGCGGCGACGCGGCGCATGCTGCTGATCTTGCTGGCCGTGTCGATCGTGTTTCCATTGGCCTGCCTCGTGGGCTATGGCTACTTCGACTACCAGCGCCGCATCTCCGATGCGAACGATATGATCGACCGCATCGCGCGCGTGGCGCAGGAGCAGGCCGTCAAGGTGCTGGATTTGAACCGGCAGATGGCCTCGCGCGTGATCGAGCTGCTCGGCAATTCCGACGACGCGCAGATCCGCGCGCGCGAGCGCGAATTGCACGAGCGTCTGCAGAGCATCGGCGGCGACTTTCCGCAGGTGGCGTCGATCTCGCTGCTCGGCGTGAACGGCCAGTTACTTGCGTCGAGCCTCGCGTATCCGGCGCCGGCGATGACGATCGGCTTGCGCGACGACTTTCTCGCCGCGAAGGCGATGCGTCCGCAGCCGTATTTCTCGCTGCCGATGTTCGGCGCGCTGTCGAAGATCGACGTGTTCACGACCGCGATCGCCCGCACGGGTACGGACGGTCAGTTTCTCGGCGCGGTCACGGTGGCGCTGCGCAACGAATATTTTTCGCGCTTCTATCGCGAGCTGACCAACGGCGATCCGTCGCTCGCGCTCGCGCTGTACCGGCAGGACGGCAATCTGCTGGTGCGCTATCCGCCGTGGCCGGCCGGCGCGCGGCCGTCGATGCACAGCGCGTTCATGTCCGCGTTGCGCGACAAAGAGCTGTTCGGGCACGTGCGTCTGAATTCGACCGTCGACGGTGTCGAGCGGCTGCTCGCGTTTCGCCGTGTCGGCGACTATCCGTTGTATGTGATGAGCGCGTACGCGACGTCGTCGATCATGGCGGCGTGGCGCACGCACTTTATGTTGATCGCGGCGCTGACGGCGGTGCCCTGCATCGCGATCTGGGGGCTCGTACTGTATTCGCTGCGTCAGCTCGAGGCGGAGCGGCGCGCGTGGGAGCGGTGGCAGGGCGAGGTCGCGATGCGTCTGTCGGCCGAGGCGTCGAGCCGGCAACTGCAGCGCATGGGCGCGCTCGGCAATCTGGTCGCGAATGTCGCGCACGATTTCAACAACCTGCTGATGGTGGTGTCGGCGAACACCGAGCTCGCGCGCCTCAAGCATTACAACGATCTCGAGAAGGAAGTGCATGCGGTCGAGCGTGCCACCGCTACGGCCGAAGCGCTGACGCGGCGTCTCTTGAGCGTCGCGCGCAAGCAGCCGCTGAAGCAGGAGCCCGTCGAGCTTGCGCGCTGGCTGCCGGCGGCCGTGCCGCTGATCAACGCGGCGCTCGGCGACACGGTCGAACTGGCGTTGCGCATGCCGGAGAACCTGTGGCAGGTGCTCGTCGATCCGACCGATCTCGAGTTCGCGATCGTGAACATCGCGATGAACGCGCGCGATGCGATGCCGCGCGGCGGACGCTTCGTGATCCGCTGCCAGAACAATCGGCTGGTCAGCAGCGATACGCTGCTGGCGGACGGCGAGTACGTGCTGATCGCCTGTTCCGACGACGGCGAAGGGATGCCCGAATCGGTCGCGCGACGCGCGTTCGAGCCGCTGTTCACGACCAAGCTACGCGGCTCGGGCACCGGCCTCGGGCTCGCCCAGGTACTGTCGATGTCCGAGCAGGCCGGTGGCACCGCGAAGATCGACAGCGTGCTGGGCAGTGGCACGACGGTGCGGATGTTTTTGCCGCGCTATCGTGAGGGCGCCGCGCTGGCCGGCGCCGATGCGCGCCAGCCGCTGCCGACCGCGGCCGGGGCCGTGCTGCTCGTCGAGGACAACGAGGACGTCGCTGCCGGCGTGACCGCGGTGCTCGAAACCTTCGGCTGCGAGGTGCATCACGAGCCGACCGCCGACCAGGCGTTCGACGTGCTGAACGCCGGCGAGCGCTTCGAACTCGTGCTGTCGGACATCCAGATGCCGGGCAAGCTCAACGGTATCGACCTGGCGGAGAAGATCCGCAGCGCGTGGCCGTCGCAGAAGATCGCGCTCATGACCGGTTACGCCGACGAGCTCGACCGCGCGCGTCGGCTCGGCATTGCGATACTCGCGAAGCCGTTCAATATCGACGAACTGCATGCGCTGCTGGCTTGCGGCACCTGAAGCCGCGGCACCGTTCGTCTATCGCGTCCATGGGCTTTTCCTGGCGTGCTGTGCTGCGGCACAGCCCTTGCTGAAAAGAGCGCGAGGTTTGCGCGTGCGGTCACCGCGCGCCCACTTCCTTTCGACACTCTCGACACCGAGGAGAATCGCCATGAAGATCAGACACGCAGTGCTCGTTTCCATCTTGCTCGCGGCTTCGTCGCTCGCAATGGCGCAAGGGGCCGGCGGTGGCGCAGGCGGCGGGGGGCCGGCCGGCAACGACCCGAACACCAACGCCGCGACCTCGACACGCGAGGGCGGCGATGCGGGCGCGACCGGGACGGCCACGCCTTCGACTCACCATCACATGAAGAAGCATTCGAAGTCGAAGAAGCCGATGACCGACTCGACGAATACGCCGGGCGCCGACGCGAGCAGCGATACGAAGGGGCAGTAAGCGCAGCGTATCAAGGCAGAAGGGCGGCTGGAGTCGCGCGTCGGGTGTGACCCGGCGTGTCGGCTCCCGCCGTTTTGTACATAAACGTGATTACTGGCGATTCGCAATCGCTCGCCAGCGGTCAATCCTTTTCCATCGCCGCGTCGTACTTGCCGAGCGCGGCCGCGCCGTTCAGACGCGCGCGCTTGAGCAACGCCTGCTGCGCTTCCTTCACGTTGGCCGGCTGTCCGCGCCACGCATTCAACGGCGGCTCCTGCAACGCGCGCCCGTACGAAAAGCTCAGATTCCACGGCAGCGCGCCGAGCCGGTTCATCGCACTGAGATTGGCGGTAGCCTCCTCGGGCGACTGTCCGCCCGACAGGAACACGAGACCGGGAACCGAAGAGGGCACCGTACGCATCAGCACGCGCACGGTTGCCGCCGCGATATGCGCCGTACTCGACTGCTGCTGATGCTCGGAGCCGGCCAGCACCATGCTCGGCTTCAGCACGATATGTTCGAGCACCACGCGATGCCGATGCAGCGCATGAAACACCTCGTGCAATACGGCCTCGGTGACTTCTGCGCAACGCTCGATCGTGTGCTCGCCGTCCATCAGCACCTCGGGTTCGACGATCGGCACGATGCCGGCTTCCTGGCTGATCGCCGCGTAGCGCGCGAGCGAATCGGCGTTCGCCTCGATCGCGAGCCGGCTCGGCAGGCTCGCCGTGATGTTGTAGACCGCGCGCCACTTCGCGAAGCGCGCGCCTTGCCGCTTGTAATCGGCGAACCGTTTGGCGAGACCGTCGAGGCCTTCGGTGATCTCGTCGCCGGGAGCGAGCGCGAGCGGCACCTTGCCGAGGTCGACCTTGATGCCGGGCACGATGCCGTTTGCCGCGGCCACCTGCGGGAACGGCGTGCCGTCGTCGGCTTTCTGGCCGAGCGTTTCTTCGTAGAGGATCACGCCGCTCACGAACTCGCCGAGGCCGGGCGTCGTCAGGAGCAGGTTGCGATACGCGCGACGATTTTCCTCGGTCGATTCGAGGCCGATCGTCTTGAAGCGTTTGGCGATGGTCGGGCCGCTTTCGTCGGCGGCGAGAAGACCCTTGCCCGGTTGAACCATCGCCTTGACGGTGGCTTGCAGCTCGCTACGGGTGTCCATGAGGTGTGCTCCCTTGGGTAGGCTCCGTTCGATGCGGTGTGCGGAGAAGTGCCGGTGACAGTTTCCTTTGCGTGACGAGTGGGTGCGAAAGCGGGCTTCATTCGCCGAGCAGATGCAACACGATATCGCGCGGCTGCGGGTGACGCCGATGTTCGAACAGATACAGCCCCTGCCATGTGCCGAGCACCATCCTTCCATGCTCGACGGGCACGGACAACTGCACCTGGGTGAGCGCCGTGCGCAGATGCGCGGGCATGTCGTCGGGACCTTCGGTGTCGTGCTCGTAGCGTGTGTCGTCCTCGGGCGCGAGGGTCTCGAAGTAGCGCTGCAGATCTCGCCGCACGGACGGATCGGCATTCTCCTGAATCAGCAGCGACGCCGACGTGTGCCGGCAAAACAGCGTCAGCAGACCGGTACGGATGTCCGTCTCGTCGACGAAGCGGCGCGCGTCGTCGGTAAATTCGATGAGGCCGCGGCCGCGGCCGCGGGCCTGGACACTCAGATGATGGATGACCTGGCGCATGACGGAGCTCGAATCTCAGAGCGACGCGAACGCGTCGTCGATATCCTCGGCGCTGCGTGGCCGCACCACGCGCGCGACCTCGGCGCCGTCGCGCATCAGCACGAGCGTCGGCCACAGCTTGACCTTGAACGAGCGGCCGAGCGGGCGGCCGGGGCCGTCCTCGATCTTCAGATGCCGCAGGCCCGCGTGCGGCGCGAGCGCCTGCCGGATCGATGCCTGCGCGCCCTGGCAATAGCCGCACCAGTCGGTGCCGAATTCGACGACGGTGACGCCGGGCAGCGAGTCCAGCTCAGCGCGGGTCGGTCCTTTCGGGGAATAAGCTGTCGGCGAGGTCATGCGTGCTCCGCTGCTGATCGTGATCTGCCAAGGGTAGCAGCTATGCCGCGGATCGTCAGCGCAGCGGCCGTATGCTGCCGATGCGCGCGGTGTCGCCGCGGCATGTTAAAAAGCGGTGCGCGCGTGCTCGACCGATCGACGCGCCGCGTCATCGCACGGAACCTCGCAAAACATGAACACACGAATCTATCTGCAACATCCGCAACACAAAGACGCTATCGCGGTCACGACCGGCTTCAGCTGGGGCGCGTGCCTGCTCGGCTTCATCTGGGCGCTGTCGAAGAGAATGTGGTTCGCCGCGTTCGTGATGCTAGGCATCAACGTGATCCTGCTCGGCATCGGGCTGTGGGGCGAGACGGCCGATCTGATCGGCTTCGTGCTGTCGATCGTGTTCGCGTTCGCATGCGGCGCGTATGGCAACCGGTGGCACCGCTGGACGCTCGAACAGCGCGGCTACGTCGTGGTGTGATGCGTTCGCGCTGGAGCGGGGATTGCTGCGCGCAGGCATGTGATCGAAGCTGGTTCAATCCGTCATGGAGGTGTTTCATGCTCATTGCATCGGCAGTCGCTGGTCTTTCCGCTGATCGGCTTTGGACGCGCGGCGCGCGGGCGGCCGCGCTGGCTGCATCGTTGGTCATGTTGGCCATCGCGCCGCTCGCGCACGGCGCCGACGCGGCGCCCCCCGCCACGATTGCGGCCACCCCAGCCACGGCAGCCTCCGCCCCCGCCGACGACACCTTCCTGCTGACGATCTTCCTGCGCCACGACGAATCGAAGCCGCTGCCGAAAATCAACGATCAACTGCGCGAGCAGGGCTTCTTCAAGACCTTCCCGCCGCCAGGCATCGAAGTCGTGTCGTGGTACGTGATGATGGGCATCGGGCAGGTCGTGACGCTGCGCGTACCCGCGAGCCGGTTGCGCGAAGTGAACCGCGCGATCGAATCGACCGCGTGGGGCGGCTATCACACCGAGTTCTATCCGACCTACGACTACAAGACGCAGGCGCAGCAAATGCGCGCAACTGAGGGCAAGTAGCGTTGAGCGTGCCAGCAGCTTGCCGCTAACGGCACGCATCGGCACGGCGCGGCGCGAGTCGCCGGATGCATCCGCGCGCGCCTCACGGATTTGGGACAGCTCTTAGCGGGTTTACGCAAGCCGCGCTCCGGGTCGATAATGCCCCGGTCGTTCCGGCCCCCTGCCTGCGACGCCTAACGTGCCTTCGAGCGCTTCGCTGCGTATCGAGGCCCGCTCCACCTGACCCACCGCCCCCGTGTTGAAAACTGCGCGTTTTTTCGACCTGCTTCGCATTCCTGGCTTCAAGCCGCTCGCCGCCGCCACCCTGATGCTCGGTGTGGCGATGTCCTTCACCGCACCGTATCTGTCTCTGTTCGGCATCGAACGCGCCGGCATGACGCCGTTCCGGCTCGGCGTATTCATGACGCTGATCGCCGCGAGCGGCGTGCTCGCGAGCACGGTGGCGGGGCGCTGGAGCGACCGGAGCGGGCGGCATCGACCGTTATTGCTGGCGGCGCTCATCGCAGCCGCGCTCGGCTACCTGTGTCTGTGCGTGGTGCGCGATTACCGGCTGCTGCTCGTGGTCGGCATCGTGTTCATCGGCGCGGGCGGTTCGGCGATTTCGATGGTGTTCTCGTTCAGCCGCGCGGCGCTGCCGGTGCCCGACCCTGCCGAGCGCGTGTTCGCGAGCGCGACGCTGCGTACGATCCTCTCCGCCGCATGGGTGTTCGGGCCGGCGGTCGGCGCGCTGGTGCTCGCCGCGACGAGCTTCACCGGACTCTTCCTGTTCGCGGCCGCCAGCTTCGCGACCTGCGGCTTCATCGTCTGGCGCATGCAGGAGCCGCAGAGCCATCTCGGCGATCACACGGTCGAGGACACCGCGTCGGAGCCGTCCGCGTCGATCACGGTGCCGCCGCTGAGGCAGCCCGGCGAGGACGCGCACGAAACGCTGCCGGTCGCGTCGGCGAACGACATCCTGCGCTCGGTGACCGCGCTGACCTTGCTCGGCCTCGCCGCGAACGCGACGATGATCGTACTGCCGCTGTACATCGTGCATGGGCTCAACGGCACGCATCTCGACGTGTCGGTGATGCTCGGTCTCGGCGCGCTGACCGAGATCCCGATGATGCTCGCGCTCGGCGCGAAGTCGTCGTCGCTGCACAAGCCGAACTGGCTTGCCGCGTGCGCGGCCGTGCATGCGGTGTACTTCGTCGCGATGTCGCTGGCCGGCAACGTCAGCGTGCTGATCCCGATGCAGATGCTGAACGCGTTCGTGGTCGCCGTGACCTCGTGCCTCGGCATGACCTACGTGCAGGATCTGATGCCGCATTCGCCCGGGCGCGCGACCGCGCTGTTCTTCAATGCGGCGCGGGTCGGCTCGATCCTGTCGGGCGTGCTGTCGGGGCTGCTCGTGCAGGCGTTCAGCTATCGCGGCACGTTCCTGTTCTGCGGACTGCTGGGGCTGTGCGCGCTGGTGCTGTTCGCGGTGCCCGGCTATCGCTATCCGCTGATGTGGCGCGCGGTCAAGCGCTTCGCGGCCGAGCAATACGCGAAGCTGGCCGCCCGCCGCGGCACGCGCGTGCCCGAGCGTAGCGAATGACACGTGAGCCCGCCGGGTTCGGTTTCGTGCGGATGCGGCGCGCCTCCAGTTGCGTGGAACTTTGAGCCGCGCTGCGCCTCTGCAAAAAAGTGCGGCTTGCTTCGATACATGCGGCGTAGCTCGCGACACAGCGCCTATGCTTAAGGGCAGCCACGCCGCCGCAACACGACGACCGGAAAATCGGGCAGCGCAACGCAGCATCTTTCGGAGCGAGCCATGCAGCTAGGCATGATTGGATTGGGACGAATGGGCGCCGACATGGTGCGGCGCCTGACCAGGGGAGCTCAGCAGTGCATCGTCTACGACGTGCAGCCGGCGGCGGTCGACAGGCTGAAGCAGGAAGGCGTGGCCGGCGCGAGCTCGCTCGAAGAGCTCGTCGCGAAGCTCGACAAGCCGCGCGCCGTGTGGCTGATGGTGCCCGCCGCCGTGGTCGACGCGACGCTCGAGAAGCTCGTGCCGCTGCTCGAGCCGGGCGACGTCGTGATCGACGGCGGCAACTCCTACTACCACGACGACATCCGCCGCGGCCAGCAACTCGGCGCGCGCCAGCTTCACTACGTGGACGTCGGCACGAGCGGCGGCGTCGCGGGGCGCGAGCGCGGCTACTGCCTGATGATCGGCGGCGAGGCTGAGGTCGTCAAACGGCTCGAACCGATCTTCTCGACGTTGGCGCCCGGCGCGGGCACGCAGAGCGCGACACCGGGCCGCGCGGCGGGCGCGAGCACCGCTGAGCAGGGCTTTCTGCATTGCGGCCCGCAAGGCGCGGGGCATTTCGTCAAGATGGTTCATAACGGCATCGAGTATGGGCTGATGGCCGCCTACGCCGAGGGTCTGAACGTGCTGCGCCACGCCGACGCCGGCCGGCACGCGCGCGAGGCCGATGCGGAGACCTCGCCGCTGCGCCGTCCCGAGCTGTATCAATACGATCTGAATCTCGCGGATATCGCCGAGGTCTGGCGGCGCGGCAGTGTGATCGGCTCGTGGCTGCTCGACCTGATCGCCGGCTCGCTCGCCAGCGACACCGAACTGAAAGGCTACGCGGGCCGCGTATCGGATTCGGGCGAGGGGCGCTGGACCGTCACGGCGGCCATCGACGAAGGTGTGCCGACACCGGTGCTCAGCGCGGCGCTGTTCGCGCGCTTCAGTTCACGCGGAGAAGCCGATTTCGCGAATCGCGTGCTGTCGGCGATGCGGCACGATTTCGGCGGCCACGCGGAAAAACCCGTCGCGCCGGACGGCGGGCTGAAGTAGCCGAGGCCATCCACGCGTCCGCTATCACGCCGATCCGTCCCGCCGAACTTGCCACAAGGAACCCCGATGCCAGTCAGCTCCGCCACGCCGCACGACGTCGTGTTTCTGTTCGATTGCGACAACACGCTGCTCGACAACGATCACGTGCTGCAGGATCTGCGCGCGCACATGATGGGCCAGTTCGGCGAAGAGAACAGTGCGCGCTATTGGGAAATCTTCGAGAACCTGCGCACCGAACTCGGTTACGCCGACTACCTCGGCGCGCTGCAGCGCTACCGGACCGAGCATCCACGCGACACGCGCCTGCTGTTGATGTCGTCGTTCCTGATCGAGTATCCGTTTGCGAACCGGCTCTATCCGGGTGCGCTCGACGCGCTGCGGCATCTCGGCAAGCACGGGCCGACGGTGATCCTGTCGGATGGCGACGTCGTGTTCCAGCCGCGCAAGATTTCGCGCTCGGGCTTGTGGGACGAAGTCGACGGGCGCGTGCTGATCTACATCCACAAGGAGTTGATGCTCGACCAGGTGATGGAATGCTATCCGGCGCGCCATTACGTGATGGTCGACGACAAGCTGCGAATTCTGAGCGCGATGAAGAAGGCATGGGGCGCGGAGCTGACCACCGTGTTCCCGCGCCAGGGACACTATGCGTTCGATGCGAAGGAGATCGCGAGCAATCCGCCCGCGGACGTGACGGTCGGGCGGATCGGCGAGTTGGCGGAGATCGACGTGGAAACGCTGTTGCGTAGCGCGAAGGGCAACTAGGCGGCGCCGCGCGCGTGGTGCGGGCGCCGTTTCATGGGTGACATCGCGGGCTCACGCGCCCAGCGCTTTCAGGCGCGCCTGGGTATCGGCCGCGCCCATCCGTGCGGCGGCATCGGCCGCGCTGACGCCGTTCGCGTCGCGCGCATGCGGGTCCGCGCCGTGCGCAAGCAGCAGATCGACGATCGCGGTGCGGTTGAACATCGCCGCGATCATCAGCGCGGTACGGCCATCGGGCGATGCGCCTTCGACGTCGGCGCCATGCGCGAGCAAGGTTTCGATCACCTTGTCGAAGCCCTTGAACGCGGCGCCCGCGATCGGCGTCTGGCCCGCGTCGTTGCGCAGGTTCGCATCGGCGCCCCGGTCGAGCAGCGTGCGCACCGCGTCGACGTGGCCGTGGTAGCTCGCGAGCATCAGCAGGCTGTCGCCACGCTCGTTGCGCAAATTCGGCGGCACGCCTTTCTCGATGACGGCCGCAAGCATCGTCGCATCGCCGCGCCGCGCGAGGTCGAAGACTTCGCGCGCGAGCGCCTGCAATTCGGGATCGGGTTGCGATGCGGGCGGGTTGTCGGTGTGGTCGGTCAAGGCACTCTCCTTGCGATGAATGAGCGGCGTGTTGCCAATGCCGCGCCCGGTCTTTCAGCGAGCATACACATTCCGTGGCGCTCGCGTTCGCACGCTGGCAGCCGCGCCGCTGTGCTAGACGTGGCTGAACAGCTTGACCAGCAGCCCGAATATGCCGATCGGTATGGCGACAGCCAGGCATGTGAACACGAGCGTAAGGACCAGGACCACGAGCACTTTGAGCGCACTGGGAGATGTCGACATGGCGGCCATTGACCTGAGACAGGAAATCACGAAAAGAAAGCAGACAGCGCAAGGAGTTGCAGCACGAATGCCACATTCAGCGCGACATACTGCGAGTGGTAGAAAGCATTCGCCCCCGTTTGAGCAGCTTAGGACATTCGACTCGCACCGCCCCGCTTCGTTTCGAGTGCGCCGCATCATCCGCCAACCAGCCTGACAGTTCTTTTCGAGGAGTGACGCCATGGCCGAAGCAACCTCGCATCCCACCCCACCGCAAGTTCTGGACCCCAATACGCTGCGCAACCTCGATCGCTACTGGCGCGCATGCAATTACCTGTCGGTCGGCATGATCTATCTGCGCGACAACCCGTTGCTGCGCAAACCGCTGAAGGCCGAGCACATCAAGAACCGGCTGCTCGGCCACTGGGGCTCCGACGCCGGCCAGAGCTTCGTGCTCGTGCATCTGAACCGGCTGATCCGCAAACACGATCTCGACGTGATCTTTCTGTCCGGCCCCGGTCACGGCGCCCCCGCGAGCCTCGCGCACTGCTACCTGGAAGGCCACTACTCGGAAATTTATCCGGACCGCAGCGAGGACGAAGCCGGTATGCGGCGCTTTTTCCGGCAATTCTCGTTCCCGGGCGGCATCGGTTCGCATTGCACGCCCGAAACGCCGGGCTCGATTCACGAAGGGGGCGAACTCGGCTACAGCTTGTCGCACGGCTACGGCGCCGCGTTCGACAACCCCGAGCTGATCGTCACCGTGATGATCGGCGACGGCGAAGCGGAAACCGGCCCGCTCGCCACGTCGTGGCATTCGAACAAATTCCTGAACCCGATCCGCGACGGCGCGGTGTTGCCGGTGCTGCATCTGAACGGCTACAAGATCGCCAACCCGACGCTGCTCGCGCGCATTCCGCGTGAGGAACTCGAAGCATTGATGGTCGGCTACGGGCACAAGCCGTATTTCGTCGAAGGCGACGATCCCGACACGATGCATCAGCAGATGGCCGCGACGCTCGAACAATGCATCGGCGAAATTCGCGCGATCCAGCAGCATGCGCGGCAGAACAACGACACCACGCGGCCGCGCTGGCCGATGATCGTGCTGCGCTCGCCGAAGGGCTGGACCGGGCCGAAGGAAGTCGACGGTCACAAGGTGGAAGGCTCGTGGCGCTCGCATCAGGTGCCGGTGGCCGATGCGGTGAGCAATCGCAAGAGTCTGCAGATCGTCGAAGATTGGCTGCGCAGCTACGGCCCCGAAACGCTGTTCGATGCGAACGGCCGGCTCGTCGAAGAACTGCGCGCGCTCGCGCCCGAGGGCGCGCGCCGCATCAGCGCGAATCCGCACGCGAACGGCGGACTGTTATGCAAGATGCTCGACATGCCGCCGTTCCGCGACTACGCGGTGGCCGTGAAGAAACCGGCGGCGGCGTATACGTCGCCGACCGCGGTGCTCGGCACGTTCCTGCGCGACGTGATGCGCAACAACATGTCGAACTTCCGGCTGTTCGGTCCCGACGAAACTTCGAGCAACAAGCTGCACGCGGTCTATGAAGCGTCGGGCAAGACCTGGCTCGCCGCGCTCGAACCGGGCGACGCCGACGGCGGCGAACTGTCGCCCGATGGCCGCGTGATGGAAATGCTCAGCGAGCACACGCTCGAAGGCTGGTTGGAAGGCTATGCGCTGACAGGCCGTCACGGACTCTTCGCGACCTACGAAGCGTTCGTGCACGTGATCGACTCGATGTTCAACCAGCACGCGAAGTGGCTCGAAAAAGCCAAGCGCGAGCTCGGCTGGCGGCAGCCGGTGCCGTCGCTCAATCTGCTGATCACGTCGATCGTGTGGCGCCAGGATCACAACGGTTTCACGCATCAGGACCCCGGTTTTCTCGACGTGGTCACGAACAAGAGCCCGGACGTCGTGCGCATCTATCTGCCGCCCGACGCGAACTGTCTGCTGAGCGTCGCCGATCACTGCCTGCGCTCGCGCGACTACGTGAACGTGATCGTGTCCGACAAGCAGCCGCATCTGGACTATCTCGACATGGACGCGGCCGTCACGCATTGCACCAAGGGCATCGGCATCTGGGACTGGGCGTCGACCGATCAGGGCGTCGAGCCCGACGTCGTGATCGCGTGCGCGGGCGACATCGCGACGATGGAAGCGCTCGCCGCCGTGCAGATCCTGAAGGAGCGCTGCCCGACGCTGAAGATCCGCTTCGTCAACGTGGTCGATCTGTTCCGCCTGATGCCCGAGCATGCGCATCCGCATGGACTGTCCGACCGC
This sequence comes from Paraburkholderia sp. Cpub6, assembly GCF_014201065.1. Classification (NCBI taxonomy): domain Bacteria; kingdom Pseudomonadati; phylum Pseudomonadota; class Betaproteobacteria; order Burkholderiales; family Burkholderiaceae; genus Paraburkholderia; species Paraburkholderia sp. Cpub6. Next base: position 18,313 of record NZ_JACHDM010000018.1, on the reverse strand, counting down.
GATTTCGATTCGCTGTTTACGACCAGCAAGCCGGTGATCTTCAACTTCCACTCGTATGCGGCGCTCGTGCACAAGCTCACGTACAACCGTCAGAATCACGGAAACATGCACGTGCATGGCTATAACGAGAAGGGCAACATCAATACCCCGCTCGAACTCGCGATCGTCAACGGCGTCGACCGCTTCACGCTGGCGATCGATGCGATCGATCGCGTGCCGTCGCTGCGCGGCGTCGGCGATCATACGAAGGAGTGGCTGCGCGGGCAGATCATCGAGCATCTCGCGTATGCGCACGAGGAAGGGATAGACAAGGAGGAAATCCGCAACTGGACGTGGAAAGGCTGAGCGAGGAGGCGCCATGCACGACCACGATCAGGAACGGACGATCCTCGTGCTGAACAGCGGGTCGTCATCGCTGAAGTTCGGGCTGTTCGCCCATTCGGCCAACGACGAAACACTGTTGCTCGAAGGCGCGGCTGCAAGCGGGCGGGAGCTGACCCGCCTGACTGAGGTCAGCCCTTGCGGACGACGGTCCGGTCCGCGACTGAAGTGACGCCGAACAGACGCGTCACGTCTTCGAGCATCGCGGCGCGTTGTGCTTCGCGCTGAAGCTCGCCCGACAGCGTGATGCGCCCCCGCGCGACCTTCACGCGCACGGCGCGCGGCGGCACGGCCGAATCCCACGCGAGACGGCGCGCCGCTTCGGCGGCGATCTGTGCGTCGGTCAGGCGGGCGGATTCGCTCGATCTCGAGCTTGTGGACCGCATGGCGTCTCCGCGAAACAGAATGTCGATCAACTCACACTAGCAGATGTGGCGGGTTTTGCCGGCGTGCGCGCTTCGCCGGCAGCGCAGATTCGCTCGCCGCGCCGGGCTCGCCACGTTTATCATAGTGCCCACCTGACAGAACGCGCCGTCCAGCCGCGAACGGCGCGCGCATCTTCCACGAGACCTCGCAATCCCATGAATTCGACTCCCGACGCTCCTTCCCGACCCTCGCTGCGCGCGCTGACCGCGCTCGAAGGCCGTGTTCTCGGCGTGCTCGTCGAAAAACAGCACACGGTACCCGACAGTTATCCGTTGTCGCTGAACGCGCTGACGCTCGGCTGCAATCAGAAGACCGGCCGCGCGCCAGTGATGAGCGCGACCGAGGCCGAGGTGCTGACCGCCGTCGACGGCCTGAAACGCCTGAGCCTCGTGTTCGAGGGCAGCAGCAGCCGCGTGCCGCGCTTCGAGCACAACATGAACCGCGTGCTCGGGCTGCCGGGGCAGTCGATCGCGCTGCTGACCACGCTGCTGCTGCGCGGCGCGCAAACGGCCGCCGAATTGCGCCTGAACAGCGCGCGCCTGCATGGCTTCGCCGATATTTCGTCGGTCGAGGCGTTTCTCGACGAGCTGGCCGCGAACGATCCGCCTCGCGTCGTCCGGCTGCCGCGCATGGCGGGCGAGCGTGAGAATCGCTGGATGCATCTGTTGTGCGGCGAGGTCAGCATCACCGAAGCCGCGCAGTCCGCGCTCGCCGAGGACGACAGCGTGCCGCTGTCGGCATTCGATGCGCTGAAGGCCGAGCAGAAGCGTCTCGCCGATGAAGTCAGCCGTCTGCAGGCCGTCGTGCGGCGCATGGCGACCGAGCTGGGTATCAGCGCGGACGATCTGTGATCTGAAACGGAAACGAAAGCGAAGGCGAAGGCGCGCCCGGCCGCCTGTTTCACGCATCACGCCGACGCGGCCTGTCCGCCAGCAACGTACGCTGCGTGCGATAGAAGATCCGCGGCGGCACGTTCGGCGAGTCTTCGGCGAGACGGTCGAGTTCGGTACGGATCCCGGTGAGGTAGTGCGCTTCGCGCGCATCGGGGTCGCCGGCAAACACCGCTTCGAGCCGCCGACGCACCGCGCCATAGCGCGCACCGGCCGCGCGATGCTTCTCGGCACGCTCCGCATAGCGCAGGAACGTCTGCAACGCGGCCGACAGCGCCGCCGCCACGCTGACGAGCCCAACGACTATCCGCATCTCGATCGACACCGGCGGCGCGCTCAACGACGCGAACACCGCCGTGCCGACGAACGCGGTCAGCGCGGTCACGAGCCAGCCCATGCGGCGCTCGCGCGCCGACAGCAGATCCGCCATGTCGTAATGGCTCATCTGCGATTCGCGCGCGCGGCGAATCCATTTCAACAGCAGCTCGGTTTCGTCGACGGGCGGCTCGTAGGCGGGCAGGGTCGTCATCGTTCAGCGTTCGGCACGCGCATCAATCGTAGGAAAACGAGCTGCCGAACTTCTCGATCCGCTCCAGCGCCATGCCCGAGCCGCGTACCACGCAGGTCAGCGGTGCCTCTGCAACGAACACCGGCAGGCCGGTTTCCTCGGCGAGCAGACGGTCGAGGTCGCGCAGCAGCGCGCCGCCACCCGCGAGCGTGATGCCGCGCTCGGCGATGTCCGCGCCGAGTTCCGGTGGCGTCTGTTCCAGCGCGATCTTCACCGACGACACGATCTGATTCAGCGGATCGGTCAGCGCTTCGAGGATTTCGTTGCTCGACACCGTGAAGCTGCGCGGAATGCCCTCGGACATGTTGCGGCCTTTGACTTCCATCTCCATGACCTCGGAGCCCGGAAACGCGGAGCCGATTTCCTTCTTGATCGCCTCGGCGGTCTGCTCGCCGATCAGCATGCCGTAGTTGCGGCGGATGTAGTTGACGATGGCGTCGTCGAACTTGTCGCCGCCGACGCGCACCGAGCCTTTGTACACAATGCCGCCGAGCGAGATCACGCCGACCTCGGTGGTGCCGCCGCCGATATCGACGACCATCGAACCGGTTGCATCCGACACCGGCAGGCCGGCGCCCGTCGCCGCGGCCATCGGTTCCTCGATCAGATAGACCTGCGAGGCGCCCGCGCTATGCGCGGCCTCCTTGATCGCGCGGCGCTCGACCTGGGTCGAACCGCACGGCACGCAGATGATGATGCGCGGCGATGGCGCAAACAGCCGCGACTCGTGCGCCATCTGGATGAAGCGCTTGATCATTTGCTGGGTGATGTTGAAATCGGCGATCACGCCGTCTTTCATTGGGCGGATCGCCTCGATGTTGCCCGGTACCTTGCCGAGCATCTGCTTCGCTTCGCGGCCCACGGCGAGGATGATCTTCTTGCCGTTCGGCCCGCCTTCCTGGCGGATCGACACGACCGACGGCTCGTCGAGAACGATGCCCTTGCCGCGCATGTAGATCAGCGTGTTCGACGTACCGAGGTCGATTGCCAGGTCGTTGGAAAAGTAGCCGCGCAGAAAACCGAACATGCGTATTCCTGTCTTTGCGAAGGCGGGCGCGTGAGCGCCGCCGGGAGCTTGTCGGGGTCTGCCGCTTGCACGCGGCGGGCGGCCAGAGCGGCCGCGCGACAGCAAGAATAGCAGTTTATCGACGGGCGCGGCCGCACTATCGTCCGCTATCTGCTGCTCGCCGGCCCCAGCCGCGCCGCGATCGTGCGGCATGCCGCAAGCAACGGCTCGATGTAAGTGGCTTGCACATCGTCGCGTCGGCGGAAGGTCGGCATGCTGATGCTCACGCAGCCGGCCACGCGGCCGTCAGGCCCGCGAATCGCGGCGCCGTAGCAGCAGATCGATACTTCGTTCTCCTCGCGGTCTTCCGCGTAGCCGCGCTGCGCGGTCGCGTCGAGCTCGCGGCGCACGGCGTCGAGGTCGGTCAGCGTGTGCTCGGTGAAACGCTCGAGCGGCGCGTTCTTCAGCAGCGCCTCGCGCTCGGCCACGCTGAGTGTCGCCAGATACGCCTTGCCGACCGAACTCGACGTCAGCGACACGCGCGTGCCGATGCGCGATGCCATGCGCACCGCGTGCGGGCTTTCGAGCTTTTCGATGTAGACCATCTCGCCCTGGCTGGGCACCGCGAGGTGGATCGTCTCCGATGTGAAGTCGCGCAACGCCATCAGCGCATCGACGGCCGCGAGCCGCAGGTCCGAGCGCTCCCAGCTATGGCTCGCAAGGTTGATCAGGCGCGGTCCGAGGCCGAAGGTGTTGCCGCTGCCGCTCGCGACGATCAGCCCTTCAGCCTGCAAAGCCGCGACGATGCGATGGACGGTCGGGCGTGGATAGCCGCTCGCCGCGCTCAGCTTCGCGACGTTGGGCGGCGTTGGCGCATCGGCGATCAGTTGCAGCACCGCGATGAACTTCGAGAACGCGGCCGCGCCGGCGATGGCCTTGGAGTCGGCTTTGTCGTCGGCGTGCCCGACAGCGTCATGGCCGGCGGCGCCAGCGTGGGAACGGGGTTTGGAAGCGGAACTCGACATCGCACAGAGGCAGGGCAGGGGTACGCAATTATGCCTTTATCGATGGCGACGAACGACGGCGGCGCCGCTTCACGCGCCGACTCGATCACGCGACGAGATATCCGCCGTCGACCGGCACGATTGCGCCCGTCATGAACGACGCCGCCGGCGAGCACAGGAACACCGCGACCTGCGCGACTTCCTCCGGCGTGCCCCAGCGACGCAGCGGCGTACGTTCCAGAATCGCCAGCGAGCGGCCATCGTCGTCCTGCAACGCCTGGGTGAGCGGCGTCGCGATCCAGCCCGGCGCAACCGCATTGACGCGAATGCCGTCGGCGGCATAGGCGATCGCGAGCGACTTCGTTAGCTGCGCCACCGCGCCCTTGCTCGCGCTATAAGCGGGCACGAGACCGCCGCCGAAAAAACTCAGCATCGACGCCGTATTGACGATGCAGCCCGCCGACGCCTTCAACGAGTCGCGCGCGGCGGCGCACACGCGCATCGTGCCGTTGAGATTGATATCCATCACGCGTTCGAACACGTCGAGCCGATGTTCTTCGACGCGGCTGATCACGCCGGCGCAGTTGACCACGATGTCGAGACGCTCGAACGCGTTCACCGCGGCCGTGACGGCGTTGCCCGAGCGGACATCCAGCGTGACGCGCGCAATCTCGCGATTGAGCGTATCGGGCGTGCCTTCGGGCAACGGCAAACCAGCCGCCACCGTGTGCGCGCCAAGCTGCGCGAGCGTGTTGGCGATCGCCGCGCGCCGATACCGGACAAGCCGCCGGTCACGAGCGCGGTCTTGCCTTCGAGGAGCTGGTTCTGGAACGTCATGGGAGAAGCCGACTCAGGTGGGTTGGGTCTCGATCGAACGAGCCGCCCAGATAGCCGCCGAAGTTCTGCATGCTGCCGAGCGACGCCACCAGATGTCGCGGCGCGGCGCGGCGACGCTGACGAGCGCCCATGCGCTGCCGCTCGACAGGTTCACGAACAGCATCGCGAGCGACACGTAGACGATCGCGAGCGTCGTGCTCGGTGTGTAGGCGGCCGGCACGGTGAATGCGGCCGCGCCGACGAGACCGACGCACAGCGGCCACTTGCGGCTGCGGATCGGCGCCATGCCGCGCTTCAACAGATAGTCGGCGATCACGCCGCTGCTCGCCATGCCGATCGTGCCGAACACATACGGAATCGCGACGAGCCAGCCGGTGTGCGCGATGCTCAGATGACGCTCACGCTCCAGATAGCCGGGCAGCCACGTCAGATAGAGCCACACCATGTAGATCACGCCCATGAAGCCGAAGATCATGCCCCACGTGTTGCGCAGCTTGAACAGCGCGCCCCATTCGGACCAGCTGAGGCCCTGCGGATTCTCCTGGCCGGTCGCGCCTTCGTTCAGATGCGCGGTTTCTTCTTCGGTCAGCGCGATTTCGCTGCGATTGCGATAGACGAGGTACCACGCGAGCGCGACGACAACGCCGACCACGCCCATCATGACGAACATCGTTCGCCATCCGAAGGAAAGCATCAGCACCGTGAGCAGCGGCGGTGCGATCATCGGCGCAATGGTGGATGACGAGATGAAGGTGCCGATCGGCGTGCCGCGCTCGCCTACCGCGAACCATTCGCTGATGACTTTCGCGCCGGCCGGAAACAGCGGCGCCTCGGCGATGCCGAGCACGACGCGCGCCGTGAGGAAGTGATTGAGCGTCTGGATGAAGCCGCCCGCGACCTGGGCGATCGACCACACGAGCATGCCGAGGCCGAGCATCACGCGCGATCCGAAACGGTCCAGCAGCGCGCCGACCGGCAACTGCGCGAACGCATACGACAACGAGAACGCGGACAGCAGCAGCCCCATCTGCGAAGCGGACAGATGCAATTCCTCGCTGACCAGATGATTCGCGATCGACAGCGTGCTGCGGTCGAGATAATTGACGATGCCCGCCACCGTCAGGAAGACGACGGCGACCACCTGGATACGTTTCAGCCGCTGCGACTTCTGAAGCATGTTTGTCTCCTGCGCAATGGGTCCTGCTGTGTGGGAATGGTGTTGCCGTGCCTGTCGGTATTGCGGCGTCCTGGCCGTTGGTTCCGTTGGGGGCTTGCGCGGCGTTTTACCGGACGAACCGCTCGACGTAGTCTTCGCCGAGGCCCACCGCCGCGTAGTGCTTGCGGCACATGTCGATCTTCGTGAATACGTCTTCGTAACCGGTGTAGTTCCCGTACGGATCGCAATAGAACATCACGCCGTTGACCTGGAAGTACGTGATCATTTCCTCGACGTCCTCGGGCACATACAACGTATGCGTTTCGCCCGGCGGCTCGTACACGTAGCTGCCTTCGGTCGCGACCCAGTCATGCTCGAGATAACGCCAGCGGCCCTTGAGCACCATGCCGTGCACGGCCTGCGGATGACGATGCCGGCTCAACACGCCCGAGCGGCGTACGCGCAGCAGATTCATCCAGTATCCCTGCGACGCATTCAGGCACAGTGGGCGGAACGACACGTTTTCTGCCTGCGGGACCCATACGCGTTCGTCGGTCGGAATCGCGAAGGGCACGACGATTTCCTTTTGCGCTTCCTTCGGGAACGGTAGCTGGTACGGCGTCAGGTCGGATTGATTGGCCCCTTCCATAGGAAATTCCTCGCGCAGTGTGCAGAAAAAAGCAATGTCCACATTGTGGATAAAAAGTCCACGATATGGTTATTATCGGAACCGCTTTGGGCGGGGTCAATCCTGGGGAAATTACTGGTCAGGCACGATAAAGCGATGCCGCACTCGTTCTCGAATCGCGCGAAAGATGCACGTGTTGCTATCTCATAAAAGCCGCACGACACGCAAAAAACGCCTGAAACAAGGCCTGCGCGCGCATTCTGATCGAACACCATCTTTAAGTCTGCTTTAAGTGGAGGCCACTACATTACGCATCCACCACGTAACCCTCCGCAAGACTCCCTGACTATGACCACCAAAAACTATTGGCGCGGTAGCGCTGCGATCTGCGTCGTCCTCGCAATCGGCGGCGCGTATGCGCTGAGCCATCGCAATGCCGATGCGTCGGTGAACGACGCGCAGGGCCCGACGTCGTCGCTGCACGCGGCGGCGGATATCGTCGGCTCGCGCTCGTCGGCACCGGACTTCTCCAGTATCGTGACGCGCTATGGCCCGGCGGTCGTGCATATCGGCGTGAAAGAAGCCGCGTCGGTCGACGAGAACGGTCAACGCAAGAGCGGCGGCGAAGCGCTCGGCTCGGGCTTCATCATCAGCCAGGACGGGTACATCCTGACCAACAATCACGTCGTCGACGGCGCGACCAGCGTGACCGTGAAGCTCACCGACGGCCGCGAATTCCACGCGCGCGTGATCGGCAAGGACAAGGCCACCGACGTCGCCGTCGTCAAGATCGACGCGACCAATCTGCCGACCGTGAAGATCGGCAACCCGGACAGCAGCAAGGTCGGCGAATGGGTCGTGGCGATCGGCTCGCCCTACGGCTTCGACAGCACGGTGACCTCGGGCATCATCAGCGCGAAATCGCGCTCGTTCTCCGACGATAGCCCGATCCCGTTCATCCAGACCGACGTGCCGGTCAACCCGGGCAACTCGGGCGGTCCGCTGTTCAACCTGAACGGCGAAGTGATCGGCATCAACTCGATGATCTACTCGCGCACCGGCGGCTTCCAGGGACTGTCGTTCGCCATCCCGATCGACGCGGCGATGCACGTGAAGGACCAGCTCGTGAGTACCGGTCACGTGAGCCGCGGCCGCATCGGCGTGGGCGTGCAGCCGCTCAGCGCCGATAAGGCCAAGGCGCTCGGCCTCGACTCGACGGGCGGCGCACTGGTCGGCTCGGTCGATCCGAATGGTCCCGCGCACGCAGCCGGTCTGCGCCAGGGCGACGTGATCGTCGGCGTGAACGGCAAGCATATTGGTAATACGACCGAATTGATCGGTCAGGTCGCGCAACTCTCGCCGGGCAGCAAAGCGACGATCAGCGTGTGGCGCAACGGCGGCGAAAGCAAGCTGGCGGTGACGGTGGGCGCGCAGCAAGCGTCGGACATGGCGTCGGCCGCGCCACGCGAAGAGCAGCAGGAACAACCGCAGCAGCAAAACCGTCCGCGTCTCGGCGTCGCCGTGCGTGCGCTGACTCAGGACGAACAGCAGCAAGCGCAACTGCCGGGCGGCGTGGTGGTGCAGCAGTCCATCGGTCCGGCCGCCGAAGCCGGCATTCAGGCGGGCGACATCATCGTTGCCGTCGACGGCAAGGTGATTCACGGCGTCGAGCAGCTGCGCCGCATGATCGCTCAGGCGGACGACAGCGTGTCTGTCACCGTGGTGCGCGATGGTGAACAAGCATCGGTCGACGTAACGCTTGGCTGATGAGTAGAACCCGCCGGTGCAATGCCGGCGGCGGGCACGACGCGCTGCTGTGGCGCGCGTGCCTCAGTTGGACGGGTGGACCCCCTCACTGTGAGACGTGCTTTGCGTGACGTTCCGCGGCTCGTCGGGCCCGCCCCCCAATGCGACGTAAAGCGACACCCCGTTCTGCAAGGCCGTCGCCCGAAGCTGGATCAGCTGCTGCTCGGCGGCAAACTGATTGCGTCGCGCATCCACCACCTCGAGATAGATCGAGATCCCGTTTTCGTAGCGCAGCTCCGCCGTTTCGGCGAGTTGCCGCTGCGCCTGCACCGCCTGTTCCTGCGCCGCGATCTGTTCCTTGTAGCGTTGTCGCGCGACCAATGCGTCGGACACTTCACGAAACGCGTTCTGCACCGTGCGCTGATAATCGGCGACCAGTTCGTCGCGGCGCGCGCGCGCCTGCGATAGTTGCGCCTGGCGCTGTCCCGCATCGAAGATCGGCATGCCGACCAGCGCGCCGAACGACCATGCCTGCTTGGCCGGCACGAACAGATCGCCGAGTTCGGGCGACACATATCCGAAGCTACCCGTCAGCGCGATGCGTGGAAAAAAGTCCGCACGAGCGGCGCCGATGTCGGCATTGGCTGCGCGCAGTTGCTGCTCGGCCTGCTGGATGTCCGGCCGGTCGATCAGCAGTGCGGAGGGCAGGCCCGCATCGAGCTCGCGGAACTGCGCGGCGTCGGCGATCGGCGGCGCCGGCGGTAGCGACCCGCTGAGCGGCCCACCGATCAGCACCTCGAGCAGATGGCGCTGCTGCGCGGTGGTCCGTTGCAGCTCGGCCAGCTGCGTCTGCGCCTGCGTGACCAGAATGGCCGCCTGGTCGTAATCGACCATCGACGTGACGCCCGCGTCGAGCCGCATCTTCGCGACTTCCAGCGCGTAGCGCCGACTGTCGAGCGTGTGTTGTGCAAGCTCGATGCCTTCCTCGCCCGAGCGGATCGCGTAGTAGTTCGACGCGACATTGCCGATCAGCGACAAACGGAACGCGTGCTGCGCGTCGACGGTGGCCAGATATCGACGCCGCGCGGCTTCGCTGGTGTTGCGCACGCGCCCCCAGAAGTCGAGTTCGAACGACGTCACTGCGGCCTGCACGTTGTACTGGTTGAACTGGACCGAGATGTCCGTGTTGTCGAACTCGGGATCGATCGAACCGAGTGGCGCCCTGGTGCGGGTCGCACCCGCGTTCGCATTGACCTGCGGCAAACGCGCGGCGTTCTGGATGCGATAAAACGCGCGCGCCTGCTCGATGCGCGCGATCGACGCGGCGAGATCGCGGTTGTGCTCGAGCGCCGCCTCGATCAGCAGCTTGAGTTGCGGATCGGCGAAGAAGGTCTGCCAGTCGACTTCGCTTGCCAGATGCGCGGTGGCCGGATTGGCGGTCTCCGTCGTGTCGAAACGATCCGCGATCGGCAATTGGGGCTGCTGATAGTTCGGCGCAAAGTTGCAGGCGGCGAGCGAGCAGCAGAAGAGGGGCAGCACCAGGCGCACATGAAGGCATTTACGCATCGCGCTGCCCTCCACCCGAATCGCGCGGCATGCCTGTCGGCAGATCGTCATCGTCGAGATCGATGCTGCGTTTCTTGCGGCTCAGCCAGCGTCGCGCGGCGACATAGAACAGCGGCGTAAAGAAGACGCCGAACATCGTCGCGGTCAGCATGCTGCCCATCACGCCGGTGCCGACCGCGCGGCGGCTCGCCGCGCCCGCGCCGGTCGCGAGCACGAGCGGCAGCATGCCCAACACGAACGTGACGCTCGTCATCAGAATCGGGCGCAGACGCTGCTGTGCGCCGCTTTTGGCGGCGGCTAGCGCGTCCCTTCCTTCGGATTCCTCCTTGATCGCAAATTCGACGATCAGAATGGCGTTCTTCGCGGCAAGGCCGATGATCGTCACGAGGCCGATGTTGAAATACACGTCCGCGGACAGTCCACGCAGCATCGTCAACAGTACCGCGCCGATCACACCGAACGGGATGATCAGCAACACCGCGACCGGAATCGCCCAGCTCTCGTACAGCGCCGCGAGCAACAGGAACACGACCACGAGCGACAGCCCGAGCAGCATGCCGATCTGGCCGCTCGCCTGTTTTTCCTCGAGCGCGGTGCCGGTCCATTCGTAACTCAGGTTGCCGGTCAACACGTGCGACGCGATGCGCTCCATCTCGGCGATCGCCGCGCCGCTCGAGCGGCCGGGCGCGGCCTGACCCGACAGCGTCGCGGACGGAAAGCCGTTATAGCGTTCGAGCTGCTGCGGTCCGGAAATCCAGCGCACGCGCGTGAACGCCGAGAACGGCACCATCTCGCCGCGATTATTGCGCAAGCGCAGCGAAGTCACGTCCTCGGCACGCATGCGTTGCTCGGCGTCCGCCTGCAACAGCACGCGCAGCACGTTGCCCTCGAACACGAAGTCGTTCACGTAGTTCGAGCCGAACGTCAGCGCAAGCGCCTGATTGACCTGACCGATTTGCAGGCCTAATGCGCGCGCCTTCACGCGGTCGATCTCGACATACAGTTGCGGCGCTTCCGGCATGCCCTCGGCGCGCACGCCCGTGAGAACGGGGCTTTGCGACGCCTCGATCATCATCCGCCGCGCGGCCTGTTGCAGCGCTTCGCCGCCGATGCCGCTGCGATCCTGGATCTTCATCGTGAAGCCGGTCGCGTTGCCGAGCGACGGAATCGGCGGCGGGTCGAGCGCAAAAATGATCGCCTCGGGAATCTGCCGAAACGCCGCATTCGCGCGACGCACCAGCGCGCTCGCCGAATTGGCCTCGCCCGAGCGCTCGTCCCACGGCTTCAGATCGACGAACGACAGAGCCGCCGATTGCCCCTGGCCAAAGAAGCTGAAGCCCGTCACGGACGCGACGTTGCGCACTTGCGGCTGGGTTCGCAGAAACGCCTCGACCTGGTCGATCGCGTGCTGCGTGCGCTGGTCGGTCGAACCCGGCGGGCCGGTATACGTAATGAAGATATGCCCCTGGTCCTCGGTCGGCAGAAAGCCGGTCGGCAGCCGCGTGAAGAAAAACACGGTGATCGCGCAGGCCGCGACGAACACCAGCAGCCAGCGCAGCGGCGAGCGCAGCATCGCATCGACGCCCACGATATAGCGTGTGGTGCCCGCGTCGAGCCCACGATTGAAGCCGTCGAACACGCGATGCAGCAGACGCGAAGCCGCGTTCTTCGGCCGCTCTTCGGCGGCCGCCTCGCTGCGCAACAGCGCCGCGCACAACGCCGCGCCGAGTGTCAGCGCCAACATCGTCGACAGCAGGATCGACACCGCGAGCGTGACCGAAAACTGCCGGTAGATGCCGCCCGTCGAGCCCGGAAAAAACGCCATCGGAATGAACACCGCGACGAGCACCAGCGTACTCGCGATCGCCGCGCCCGATATCTGCCCGATCGCCTTCACCGTTGCGCGCGGCGCGCCGAGCCCTTCCTCGCGCATGATGCGCGCGACGTTTTCGACGACGACGATCGCGTCGTCGTTGAGGATACCGATCGCGACCACCATGCCGAACAGCGACAGAATGTTGATCGACAGCCCGAACAGGTAGAGCCCCGCGCACGTGCCGATCAACGCGATCGGCACCACGATCGTCGGGATCACGGTCGCGCGCCAGTCCTGCAGGAACAGGAACACCACGACCGTCACGAGCACCAGCGCCTCGACCATCGTGCGGATCACGCCCTGCACCGAGGTCGTGATGAACGGCGTGGTGTCGAACGGCACGGTCCACGCGACGCCGCGCGGGAAGATCGGCTGCAATTCGGCCATGCGCTGGCGCACCGCGCTGGCGACTGCGAGCGCGTTCGCCCCGCTCGCGAGCTGGATCGCGATCCCGGCCGACGCCTTGCCGTTGACGGTCAGGCGGTTGCCGTAGCTGTCGTTGCCGAGCTCGACGCGCGCGACGTCGCCCACCCGCACGGTCGAGCCATCCGGATTCGCGTGCACGATGATTTCGCGGAACTGCTCGGGCGTCGTGAAGCGGCTTTGCGTGACGATCTGCGCGGTGAATTCGGAGCCCGGCGCGATCGGCTGATCGCCGAGGCTGCCGCCTGCGGTCTGGCTGTTCTGCTCCTGGATCGCCTGCAGCACCTCGCTGGCCGACAGCCCAAAGCCCGCGAGCTTGCGCGGATCGAGCCAGATCCGCATCGCGTACGACGAGCCGAACAGTTGCACGTCGCCGACGCCGTCGATACGGCGCAGCTCGTTGATGATGTTGTTCGACGCGAAGTTGCCCATCGCGACGGCGTCGGTGGTGCCGTCGGTCGCCTGCAGTGCAAGCAGCATCAGAAAGCCTGACGACGCCTTCGTCACGCTCAAGCCGATCTGACGGACTTCGAGCGGCAGGCGCGGTTCGACGCGGCTCAGACGGTCCTGCACCTGAGTGCGCGCGATGTCGAGGTTGGTGCCGGGCTTTAGCACCACGGTGATCTGCATCGTGCCGTTCGAGCGGCTCACGGACGACATGTACAGGAAATTCTCGATGCCGTTCATCTCGTCTTCGACGATCGACGTGACGGTACGCTCGAGCGTGCTCGCGTCCGCGCCGCTGTAGACCGCGCTGATGGTGAGCGACGGCGGAGCGACGTCGGGGTACTGCTCGACCGGTAGCAGCGCGAGCGCGATCGAGCCGAACAGCACGATGAAAAGGGCGATGACCCACGCGAAGACCGGCCGGGCGACGAAGAATCGATTCATCGGCGAGCCCGTCAGTGCGCGGTCGAAGCGGGAGCAGGGGACGCGGCCGAATGCGCCGCTGGCGACGCATCGGGGGCGGGCCGCGCGTCGACCCGTTGACCGGGCTGCACCTTCTGCCAGCCATCGACGATCAGGCGCTCGCCGGGCTTCAGACCGTCGCGCACGGTCCAGCGTCCTTCGCCCTGTTCGCCGAGATAGATATTGCGGCGGACCACGGTGCCGTCGTCGGCGACCAACGCAACGCTTGCAATGCCGTTGTCGAGCTGCACCGCGCGCTCGGGAATACGGATGCCCCGCACATTGCCCGCCGCGATGATGCGCCCGCGCACGAACTGCCCCGGCAACAGCGTGCGGTCCGGATTCGCGAACCGCGCGCGCACCGTCTGCGTACCGGTCGACGGATCGACGACGAGATCGGCGAAGTCCAGAAAACCGCGCTCGTTGTAGACCTGGCCGTTGGCAAGGATCAGTTGCACCTCGACGTGCTTCATGCTGGTCGGCTTGCGCGCGCCCGACTGGATCTGCTGCTCGAGGTCGAGCATCGCGGTATTCGACTGCGTGAACACTGCGTTGATCGGCGTCAGTTGATTGACCTGCGTGAGCAGCGTGGCGGCGCCCGCGCTGACGAGCGCGCCTTCGGTGACGAGCGCGCGGCCCGCGCGTCCGGCGATCGGCGTGCGCACGATGCAGCGATCGAGCCGCAATTGCGCAAGCGAAACCGCAGCTTGCGCATCGGAGACATTGGCCTGCGCCTGCTGCATCGTCGCGAGCGCGGCGTCGTATTCCTGCGCGCTGACCGCATGACGGCCGACGAGCGGCTTGAACCGGTCCACCACCGACGCCGCGTTGTCGCGAACGGCGCTCGCGCGCGTGAGCGCGGCCTGCGCCTGCTGCAACTGCGCGCGATAGTCGCTCGCGTCGATCTGGAAGAGTGGGGCGTTGGCCGGCAGGTCCGTGCCTTCCTGATAGAGCGTGCGCTGGACGATGCCGTCGACGCGCGCGCGGATCTCGGCGGTGCGCACGGCCTCGATGCGGCCAGGCAACTCGACGACATCGGCGACAGGGGTGGTGGAAACCGTTTCGACCAGCACGGGAACCGGCGGCATCGACGCGGCGGTGGGAGTCTGCGACCGGTCGTTGCAGGCGGCAAGCAGGAGCGGCAAACCGGTGATCAGAAGCGATACGGCACGACTACGCAGGCGGAGTGCGGAGCAAAGCAAGAGAAACTCCTTTGATCAAGGCAGTCTTTTTTGCGCGTGAGATCGGTGACGGTTTTAACGGTTTGCGGTCGAATTAACTATTCAGAACGTGTGTGGGTGCGTTAATGCGGGGAAAAGATTTCTGTTGATCCTACCGTGTCTGGGTGGCTTGTCAATTTATTCTTGGTGGTCGCGAGTGGAATGGACTCGCAACGACCAGGCGGCGGACGCAGTGGTCACGACCGGGGGATTCCCGCTCGCAGACGAGATCTTGAATGGTAATTGTCAATTACATGTCAATTGTCATCCGGCAATTGCCGCAATTCAAAGGCATGCAATTGTCATCGAAATCGAGGCGCCCCAAAAAATATTCCGAGTCGCCACACACTCACGTACGTTTGCGCTCCGGATGCCGCAACACCGAATGGTTGCGGCCGTATGACAGATAAATCGTCATGCCGATCACGAGCCACACGACGAGCCGCAGCCACGTGACGAGCGGCAAGCCGACCATCAGCAGCAGGCAGAACAGGATGCCGAGCACTGGCACGACCGGCACGGCGGGCGCCCGGAATGGACGCGTCGCCTCCGCGTCGCTGCGCCGCAGATAGATCACCGCGCCGCACACGAGGACGAACGCGAACAGGGTGCCGATGCTGACCATCTCGCCGAGCACGCCGATCGGTGTCAGCGCCGCGACGATCGCGACGACGGTGCCGATCAGGATCTGACTCAGATAGGGTGTATGCAGACGCAGATGGACCCTCGAGAAAAAGTGCGGCAACAAACCGTCTTGCGACATCGTGAAGAAGATGCGGCTCTGTCCATAGAGCAGCACGAGTATCACGGTGGTCAGCCCCGTCAACGCGCCGATTTTGATCAGGATCGAGAACCACGTGAGCCCGATCGCGTCGACGCCCTTGGCGATCGGATCAGGAACGTTCAGCTCGGGGTACGGAACGAGGCCGGTCAGCACACCGGCGACGAGGATGTACAGCACCGTACAGATGATCAGCGAGCCGAGAATGCCGATCGGCATGTCGCGCTGCGGCTGTCGCGCTTCCTGCGCGGCGGTCGACACCGCATCGAAGCCGATGAACGCGAAGAACACCACGGCCGAGCCGCGCAGAATACCGCTCATGCCGAAACTGCCGAACTGGCCGGTATTGGCAGGAATGAACGGATGCCAGTGTTCCGGCTTGATGAAAAACACGCCGATGGCGATAAACGCGACCACCACCGTCAGCTTGATCGCGACCATCACGTTGTTGAGCCGCGCCGACTCCTTCGTCCCCAACACGAGCAACGTGGTCAGGATCGCGATGATCAACACCGCCGGCAGGTTGATGACGCCGGTGACCGTCGAGCCGTCGGCCAGTTTGACGATGGTGCCGGGGGCGGCGGCGAGGGTAGGTGGAATGTCGATGCCGACGTTGCGCAACAGGCTCACGATATAGCCGGACCAACCGACCGCGACGGTCGCGGCGCCCATCGCGTACTCGAGGATCAGGTCCCAGCCGATGATCCACGCGAAGATCTCGCCGAGCGTCGCATACGTGTACGTGTAGCTGCTCCCGCACACGGGCAGCATCGCCGCAAGCTCCGAATAGCACAGGCCGACGAACGCGCACGCGATGCCGCCCAGCACGAACGACAGCGTGATGGCCGGCCCCGCGAACTGCGCGGCGGCGGTCCCCGTCAGCACGAAGATGCCTGCGCCGATGATCGCGCCGATGCCCATCGCGGTGATACTCGTCGCGCCCAGCGTTTTCGACAGGTGACGGCCTTCTTCGACGTCGGCGCTGGCGACGATATCAGCAACGGTTTTGCGTGCCATGTAACCGGTATCGGCCATGATAAGTCGTCCCTTTTCAGTGTTGATCAGGCACGAACCGGTTAGGCTGCCATCGGCTCGTGGAGCACGACAAAAACATCCGTCGCCGTGCACGGCAATGGCCACGGCAAGTGCGGAGAAAGCATCTAACGGAAAATTCAGTCTATGCCGGATTAAAGGCAAAGTGAAATCCGCTTGCTTTGTCGGCGCGCTAGGGCAGTGCGATGGCAGGCGCGCGCAGCGCCGGGCGTGCCGCGGGCCGTGGTGCATTTGTGCATTGCGATCGCAAGCAAGGCCTCTGGTTCGATTCAGGAGGACTTACGATGTGCGATTGCGGAATCGGCAAGCCAACGTGGACGATTTCAGGCTTGCGGGGCGGACCTCAGCCGATCCGTCCGCGCCGCAGCACGCCGCTCAGACCGAGCGAGTGGCCTGGGTCGTAGTAGTGAATGAGGAGCGTGCGCCGCTGTCCGTTCTGTACGTCGAAGTTCGCATGCTGAAGTGCGAAGCCGTTGAATTCATAGACGCTGCCCGGCTTGACCGGAATGCGCTTGCAGTTGCCGACACGCAGATCATGCAAGGTATGCCAGCTGCGCCAGCTGAGCGGCAGGCCGTGCAGGAAGCCATGGCGCATCTTGCAGATCATATTGGTCAGCGTCGTTACGGACAGGCGCGGCTTGCGGTACATCACGAGGTCGCCGTTGTGAACTCCGTCGGGTGCGAGCTGAAGCGGAATCAGCAGCGTCAGCAGGTGCGAGTCGTAGTGGCGGCAGTGGCTCTCGGCCAACGAAGTCTTGCTCGCACAGCGCAGTACGTGGAACGGCTCAGTCGGTAAGTTTGTCTGACCGAACTTCGCGGCCATCGCGCGCGCATTCGCGCAGATCGACTGCTCGAGTTCGCGAAAGGCCTGACCGCGACGCAGCATCTCCGCAATCTTTGCGCCGGACTGCGAGCGCGGTGCCGTCGTGCCAAACAGCTGGTCGATGAACTCGTTGATTTCGACGATCGACTCCTGCGGAATCACGTCATCAAAAGACCTCAAAGCGACGCTTTTGTCGATTCGAATCTGCTGAGTCTCTGTATGCCCACGCACGTCTGTCAGGGTGTCCATAGCCCAAATTTCCATTCGCTTTTTGTTCTACGACCGTATTGAAAAATATTCCCTACGGGGCGCGCATAATGTGCGCCAGCGTACATAAAATCCTCAGGCGGTTGAGCTCGATCATTAAATCTAAAGTCGGATTCATCTGACAGCTTTTGTAAATCTCGTTGGGCCGATTTGGAAAATGCTGCGACTGCGACGATTCAGCCTTGCCTAGGTACGACATTACAGCTTTGCCGCTACATCACAAACGTTGATAATTTATCTTATGTCAAATTGCGGATCCTTCGGAAAAGGCTTCCACTACGCGTCGCACGGGCCACCGTCGATGCGCGTGCCGCGTGTCGGCCCTCCGCCACAAGCGATGCACACCGATGCCCGGTAGACGATCGCGAATCGTCCGAACCGCGACTCTTTCGCCTGCCACAACTGACGCCGGGTGCAGCCCGATTCAGTGACCAACAAAACTGGCGCGGCAATTCAATTCCAATTTTTATGGGCGGGCCCAATCAGAGCCCTCATGAATTAAGACGCGGCCGTGCGTACAGATTAATTTATGCACGCCACATGCCGAAATTAGACAACTGTTAAATACTGCTTTGCGCACCACGAGAATAAGCTTTGCAGCGAAAGCCAATGCCGCTATCGCAGCTCGCGCGGATTTTTATCGTCGGCTATTGCCTTGTGGCTTAGAGCGTGTTAGGCACTTTTCATAATCGGTGCAGCATGAACGAGCATAAGCATGGCGAAGACGACGAAGTGCAGGCCTGCCAGGGTTTC